>JBBIHG010000033.1:0-33731 GCA_037447125.1 Chloroflexota bacterium
ACCATCGAACAGCCACTGGTGGACTTCCGCCAACGTGCACTAGAGCAGCTTGAGCTGGCCCGCGCAGTTCTCTGCCGGCTCGGCTACGCTTTCCAGGTCGCGGCGCTGCTTGTAGGACTCGATCTCGCCTTCGGCCCAGGCGACGATGTACTTGATCGAGGCGCGCCAGGCGGCGCCCTGCTGGCCCAGGCCAAGATCAGTGCGCGCTGCGCAGACCAGGTCGTAGATGCGCTCGCGGCCCAACGCCGATAGCACCAGGGGGACGAACAGCCGGTAATTGCTCACTGTGGGCGCAATACAAGAGTCGGGGCACCCCACGCTGCGCAGGGCTTCTTCGAGCGCCTGCTGATCCAGAATCTCCGGTCGCTTGGGCATGGCTAGCGCTCCCATCCTCACGATTGTCCTCTGCATGTAGTGTACGCCATCACCGGTGCGCCAGACAAGTGGGGGGAGGGGCAAAAGAAAACTCGGCGTGATGCCGAGTGCAGACAGTGGCGACGGTGTGATTTGAACACACGACCCAGGGCTTATGAGTCCCCTGCTCTACCGCTGAGCTACGTCGCCGAACTAGCCGCCTATTATAGCAGCGGACGCGGGCGCGTCAATGGTTTTCGCCTGCGCTGCCCGTGGCCGGGTGCCTAGCGGATGACTTCCCAGGCCAGGTGGGCCAGTTCTGGCGCGATGAGCTTCTCCCAGGCAAGCTGGACGGCGGCGGGTGACCCCGGCGTGGAGATGATGACTTTGTCGCGGTAGACGCCAGCAGTGGCGCGGGAAAGCATGGCCGCGGCGCCCACCTGTTCGTAGCTGAGCATACGGAAAAGCTCGCCGAAGCCCGGCAGGACCTTCTCCAGCTTGCGACTCAAGGCGTCGTAGGTGCGGTCGCGCGGGGAGATGCCTGTGCCGCCGTTGAACAGGATCAGCCGGGCCTCTCCCTCGGCCAACTCGTCCAGCACAGCCAGGACCTGCTCTGCTTCATCCTTGATGATGCGGTAGGCGACGACGCGATGGCCAGCGGCGGCGATCTGCTCGCGAAGGTAAGCGCCGTTCACGTCGTCGTCGGGCGTGCGCGTGTCGCTGACGGTGACAATCGCGATGGGCACGGGTCCCTGCCGGGCGGCAGTCGCTTTGTGCCGGGCACTGCTGGAGTCCATGAAGCCTCCTGATGAATGGGACGCGACAGGTGGTATTTCGCCATGATAGCAGGCGGATGGGCAGGGGGCAACCCTGGCTCGACCGAGGGCCGCCCCCTGTGTGTGACGTTCGGCGGCTGCGGAGCCGCTAGGCGGTGTGCATGTAGCGGTTGACCTCCCAGCGGGTCACGTGGATGCGGTACTCATCCCATTCCATGCGCTTGGCCGGTTCGTAGACGTTGTAGATGTGCTCGCCGAGCGCCTTGCGCACCACATCATCCTTGGCCAGTTCGTCCAGCGCTTCCTCGAGGGTACCCGGCAGCACGTCAACGCCATTGGCTTCACGCTCAGCCGTGGTCCAGTGGAAGACGTCGTCAGACACAGGCGCAGGAGGCTCAAGACCACGCTCGATCCCGTCCAGACCGGCCTCGAGCATCACGGCGAAGGCGAGATAGGGGTTGCAGCTTGGGTCCGGGAAGCGCAGCTCGACGCGCGTGCTGTTCTCGCGGCCGGGCGAGTAGCGCGGCACGCGCACCAGCGCTGAGCGGTTGCGCTGGGCCCAGCATACGTAGACGGGCGCTTCGTATCCAGGGGTGAGGCGCTTGTAGCTGTTGACCGTTGGGGCGACGACGGCGGCCAGAGCGCGCGCGTGGGCAAGCTGGCCGGCGACGAACTGGCGCGCGATCTGGGACAGGTTGAAGACGCCGGAAGGGTCGTACATCCTGGTCTCGCCGGTCTTGCTGTCCATCAGACTCTGGTGGACGTGCATGCCGCTGCCATTGATACCGAAGACCGGCTTGGGCATGAAGGTGGCGATGAGACCATGCTTGGCCGCGATGCCCTTGACTGTATACTTGAAGGTCACGGAGTTGTCGGCGGCGTGGAGCGCCTGCTCATAGCGGAAATCAATCTCGTGCTGGCCGATAGCAACCTCGTGGTGGGCCATCTCCACATGGATGCGCAGGGCCAGCAGGGCGCGGGTGATGTCGCTGCGCACGCGCTGGGCCTCGTCACCAGGCGAGAAGTCGAAGTAGCCGCCGACATCGTGGGGGACGGCCTCGCGACCGTTCTCGCGGAAGAGGAAGAACTCCAGCTCCGGTCCCGTGTTGTAGACGAGGCCGAGCTTCTCGGCGTGGGCGATGGCGCGCTTGAGGGCGTAGCGCGGGTCGCCTTCGAAGGGACTACCGTCAGGATTGTAGACGTCGCAGATAATGCGCGCGCGACGTCCCATCGGGTCATCTAGAGTCCAGGGCAGAACGCGAAAGGTGACGGGGTCGGGGCGCAGGAACATGTCCGATTCCTGGATGCGAGCGAAGCCCTGGATCGAAGACCCGTCGAACCACACCCCGCGCTCAAGCGCCTCCGGAAGCCCCACATCCTGGAGGGTCACGCTCTTGGTCGTGCCGAAGATGTCGGTGAACTGCAGGTCAATGAACTTCACACCCTCTGCTTTCGCCGTCTCGATGATGGCGAGGGCCTTGTCTTCCATGATGACGCTCCTGTATGCAACGACGGTACACGTTGATTATAGTGGCGTGAGGAAGGGAGCCCACCGTCTCGTTTGTGCATTGTTCACAAAAGGCAAAACGATCTGGCAGCGCATCTAGATGATCTGCTGGGGCAGGTGAAAAGATATAGGGCATATTGCCCAATCACGCTCCAGGACTTGCTTCGCTGAGGAAGGACCGGACGCTCTCCGCAGAGTTGAGCGTGTAGCGCTTGGTCGCGCGGTCAATACGCTTGATCAGTCCCGATAGCACATCCTTCGGCCCCAGCTCAATGAAGGTCTCGATGCCACGCACGCGCATCACTTCCACGGACTCTGTCCAGCGCACGGTGGAGACCAGTTGCGCGCCCAACTCGGCGCGGATGGCCTCAGCCGATTCCAGCGGCGCGGCACCCACGTTGCCGATCACCGGAAGCTGAGGGCTGTTCAGAGGCGTGGCAGCCAGGGCCTGGGCGAAATCGGCGGTGATGCTCTGCATCAGCGGGGAGTGAGAGGCTACGCTGACGGCCAGCGGGACCACACGCTTGGCCCCGGCCCGCTCGATGAGGGGTATGGCCAGTTCGAGAGTCGGCTTGTCGCCCGAGATGACGATCTGGCCGGGGCAATTATCGTTGGCGATGACGAGCGGGTGGCCGGTGTGGGCGCTCGCTTCATCGCAAATGGCGGCGAGCACAGCAGTCTCCAGGCCCAGCACGGCGGCCATGGCACCCGGCGCCCGGCGGCTGGCTTCCTGCATCAGCCGCCCGCGCTCGCGGACGAGTAGGAGGCCCTCCTCAAAACTCATCGCGCCGGCGGCGGTGAGGGCTGTGAACTCGCCGAGGCTGTGCCCGACGGCACACGCTGGACGAAAGGAATCGCCCAGCACCTCCTGAAGCACGCGCAGCAGGGCAATGCCCATGACGAACAGCGCCGGCTGCGTGTTCAGGGTGTCGTTGAGCAGTTCCGCCGGCCCGTGAAAGCAGATGTCGCTGAGAGAGAGGCCAAGTACATCGTCGGCCTGGGCAAAGGTCGCGCGTGCCTGGGGGAAGGCAGCGACCAGGTCGGCACCCATGCCGACTTCCTGCGATCCCTGGCCAGGGAAGACGAGCGCGGCAGACCGCCAGTTGATCATTTGAGGTATCCTCCAGGGTCTTCGTGAACTGGTCACGCGCGGACGGGCAGTATACCGTGCCTCAGAATGCAAAGAGCCGTGCAAGTCAAGGCACGGCCCCAGCATTACCGAAGCAGCGACACCTCCGCTGCCGGGCGTTCTACTCCTCTTCGGCGACCGGCAGCACTTCACGGCCACGGTACATGCCGCAGTGCGGGCAGACCTGATGGGCAGGCTTGTACTTGCCGCACTCATCGCAGATGACCAGGTGCTGGGGCGTCAGATGGTCGTGCGAACGCCGCTTGTCGCGGCGGGTCTTGGACGTTTTTCGCTTGGGCAGCGGACCCATTGAAAATCTCCTTAGACATGCGCATGTCCGGCGTTCAGGCCGGGCAACGGGCAGAATTATAGGCTGCCTTCACAGGCATGTCAAGGCTAAGACGCTCGCTCTCTGGCGAGCGGAGAACGGGTCCATTGCAGGTGAGCCGCCAGAGCGGTGGCTAGTCGTGGCTGCGCTCGGCCGGCACTTCGACCAGGTTCTCCACGGGCGCGGCGACAGACCGACCGGCCGGCTCGCTGACTGCCCGCGCGGCACGGCTGGCCTTGCGCTCTTCCAGGATTTTGGCGATGCCATTGCGCGCCACGCTCAAGTTGTGCATGAGCTGCTCTTCGAGCTGTTTGAGCACCTCGATCACGTAAGTGTCGGCGTCGGCACGGATGTTGTCCGCCTCGTGGCGCGCCTGTTCAAGAATATTCTGAGCCTGGCTGCGCGCCTTTTGGGCGATGGCATCACGGTTGACCATCTCTTCGCTGCGTTCCTGGGCGAGGCTCACGACACGGTTTGCCTCTTCGTTGGCCTGGGCCAGAAGACGGTTGCGCTGGTTGATCAGGCGCGACGCCTTCTCGATTTGCTCCGGCACCGAGATACGCATCTGGTCAATGATCTCCAGAGCGCGCTCCTCGTCAATGAGCGTGAACTTGCTGAACGGCACATGCCGTCCCTCGTCAATCAGGTCCTCCAGGCGATCTACCAAGTGCTGAATATCCATCTGTCGCCTCCTAAGCCCGGTGCGTTCCTAACCGTCTATGCTGACCATATAGGAGGAGTTGGATCCCTGTGCCCTAAGCTCTTCGAAACGCCGCCTGAGGGCCGCAACCACATGCGGCGGCGTCATCGAAGATACATCCCCCCCCAACGACGCGATCTCACGAATCGTGCTCGAGCTGATGTGCAGGTGCTCCTCGGCGGCGATAAAGGTCACGATCTCGATATCCGGCGCCAGCCGGCGGTTCGCCAGGGCCATGCGGAATTCCAGCTCGAAGTCAGAGAACACGCGCAACCCGCGCACGATCGCATGGGCGCCGACCTCTCGCGCATAGTCTACAGTCAATTTGCTGTAGGACGCAACTCGGACGCGAGGCTCGTCGTTGAGCGACTCGCGCACCAGGGCGACTCGCTCTTCGCCGGAGAACAGACTGGCCTTGCCCGGATGCACGTAGACGGCAACGACCACTTCGTCGAACATGCGCAGCGCACGCTTGGCGATGTCAACGTGGCCGTAATGCACCGGGTTGAACGAGCCAGGGAAGATGGCACAGCAGATGTGGTTATGGCGCATGATGTCCTTCTTGTCGTTGGTGGCGACCCCTGGGGGCCGGGCCTCAACTGATGTCGCCCTGGTCTTCGGCCAGGGCCTGGACGCGCTGGGCGAGTAGGCGGTGCTCCGGACGGGCCAGCAGCGGGTCATCTGCGTAGACCGTGCGCGCCTCGCGCTGAGCCAGCTCTACCAGGCGGGGATTCATCACATCGGCCAGGCGGAAATAGTGAGCGCCGCTCTGGCGGATGCCCAGCAGGTCGCCCGCGCCGCGCAGCCGCCAGTCGATCTCGGCCAGCTTGAACCCGTCAGTCGTCTCTTCCATGGCGGCCAGCCGTTCGATGGCGTCGCCGGAAGGCGTCTCAGTGATCAGCAGGCAGTACGAGCGGTGCTCGCCACGCCCGACGCGGCCCCGAAACTGGTGGAGCTGGGCCAGCCCAAAGCGGTCGGCGTGCTCGATCAGCATCACGCTGGCATTGGGCACGTCAATACCGACTTCGATGACCGATGTGGCGACCAGTATATGTAGTTCCCCACCCGCGAAAGCGTGCATGACGGCGTCTTTCTCGGAGGGCGTCATGCGCCCGTGCAGCAGTCCCGCGCGGTAGTTCGGGAAGACCTCAGCTTGCAGTCGCTCATGCTCCTCAACAGCCGCCTGACCGTCCTCTCCCGCTTCGGTTGTTTCGACCAGCGGATAGACGACGAATGCCTGGCGTCCTTTCTCAAGCTGGGCGCGGATGAAGCTGTAGACCCGCTCTCGCTCGGACGGGCGCACGACTCGCGTCTCGACGGGCGACCGGCCTGGGGGCAGCTCGTCTATGATGCTCAGGTCCAGGTCGGCATACAATGTCAGGGCGAGCGTGCGCGGGATGGGCGTCGCCGTCATGACCAGTACGTGCGGGTTGAAGCCCTTGCCACGCAGGCTGCCCCGCTGTGCCACGCCAAAACGATGCTGCTCGTCAATGATGACCAGACCCAGATCGCGGAAGGTCACACCACCCTGGATGAGGGCGTGCGTGCCGATGACCGCCTGCACGGCACCGTCTGCCAGGCCGGCATAGATTTCATCGCGTTCGCCGGCGGGCGTGCTGCCTGTCAGCAGGCGGATTTGCAGGTGTTCGCAGCCGGGCAGGGCGCGCAGCAGTCCGGCGAGAGTGCGGCTATGCTGCTCAGCCAGGATGCTCGTCGGAGCCATCAGCGCGGCCTGTTTGCCATTCTGCACGGCGATGGCCATGGCCAGCGCGGCCACAGCGGTCTTGCCGGACCCGACATCACCCTGCAACAGGCGATTCATTGGCACGTCGCGCACAATGTCGCGGTGGATGTCGTCCAGCGCGCGATGCTGCGCGGCGGTGAGCGGGAAGGGGAGCGCAGCGAGCGCCGCCTCCAGCCACTCATCCGGCACAGCCAGTGGCTGGCCGGGGACTGACTGCCAGTCGCGCCGCGCGGCCATGACCGCCATCTGGAACACGAACAGCTCGTCGAAGCTGAGGCGTCGGCGCGCGAGGGCAAGATAGTCGTGCGAGTCTGGGAAGTGCGCCTGCTCAAGAGCCCAAGCCAGGTCGGGCAGTTCAGTACGCTCCAGGACAGCCTCGGGCAGGTAATCCGGGATGTCGTGGGCATAATCAGACAGCGCCTGGCGCGCGATCCGGCGCATTGTCCGCGCCGACAGCCCCTTGGTGAGTGGGTAGACGGGCACGATACGATTCGTATGCAGGTGCTCGCGTTCCAGAAGCTCCCATTCCGGGTTGGTCATCATCGCTTCACTGCGGAAGCGCTCGACCTTGCCGCTGGCGACGATCATACTGCCGCGCTTGAACTGGCGTTGCAGCCATAGCTGCCCAAAGAACACAACCTGCAACACGCCAGTGCCGTCCTCCAACACGACGGAGAGGTAGGGGCGACCGCCGCGTCCCTGCTTGCGGGTGACGCTGCGGATGGCGGCGACCACAGTCACTGTCTCGCCGGGCACCAGCCGGTTGAGGGTGCGCATACAGGTGTAGTCGTCGTAGCGGCGCGGGAAGGTGAACAACAGATCGCCCACGGTGTTGATACCCAGGCGGTTCAGCTTCTCGGCCATCTTGTCGCCGACCCGGTGCAGAGCCACAATGGGCGTTTGCAGCGCGGCTAGCCTGGCGGCAGCTTCATGCGGAGGCAGCGCCGGGCGGCGCCCGCGCCGCGGAGGCAGGGGACGAGGCCGCGCCGGTTCTTCACGTGGGGCTGGTGACGGTGCGCTCGCCGCGCCGCTGGCCGGCTCCTGCATGCCGCCAAGCGACTCGCTGCGCTCGACGGGAGGCTGGCGCGTCTCAGCCGGGCCGTGGGCGCTAGCCGGGAACGGCGGAGGCGTATCCTGTTGCGCCCGGCGTTCCGGCTGGATGCGCCCGGTGATGCGTCCCAGCATATAGCGGATGGCATCGTGCCGCGCCTCCACACTGCTCTGGCTGTCGTAGTCATGCAGCAGCGGCACCAACTCATCAATGAGCTGGTGATGCTCAGGCCGTTTGGCCTGCTGGCGGGCGTCGCGCTCCCAGTTGCCGGCAAACGATCCCAGGCCGCCAATGACGGCGGTGTTGTGAAAGCCAGTCTCCTGCTCAAGCTTCAGAATCTTGACCAGTGTTTCAAGCGCGGACGGCATAGGACTATCTTTCTGGTTGCGATCTGCGTAGGACGGCCAGGCCAAGCGCTCTCGGCCCGACATGGACGCCGAGCACTGGCGTAATATCCATGATCGGGATCTCGGACGCCGGTATGATACCGGACAACGCTTCGGCGAGCTGCTGCCCCCCTTGGGGGTGATTCGAATGCATCACGGCCAGGCGATCGAGGGGCGCGGCACTGTGCGCCAGCTCGACCAGGATGGTGAGAGAACGCTGGGCCGTGCGCGTTCGGGTGACCGAAGAGACCACGCCATCGTATAGGCGGATGACTGGCCTGATGTGGAATAGTTCGCCCACCAGTGCAGTTGCCCAGCCCACGCGACCACTGCGGCGCACATACTCAAGGGTGTCTAGGGCGGCCCAGAGATCGGCATTGGGGACGGCGGCGCGCACCTCGGCGGCGATGGCAGCGGGGGAGGCACCCGCCTCGGCGCGTTCGGCTGCCAGCATGACCAACCAACCCAGCCCCATGCTCACCGTGCCTGCGTCAATCAGCGTGACGCGCCCCGGCGCACTGCTTTGCTCGGCTGCCACATGGAAGGTGTTGAAGATGGCGCTGAGCTTGGCCGGGGCGGTGATCGCGATGACATGTCCCGCATCGGCGAGAGCCTGGTTCATCGTGTCGAGCACCTGGCCGGGTGGCGGCGCGGACGTTTTGGGCAGTTCGGAGGCGGTGGACAGCCGGCGATAGAAGTCGTGCCGCGTCAGTTGCACCCCGTCGTCGGCCAGGCTTTCCAGCCCGAAGTGCACGTAGGTGGGCACGACACGAATATCGTAGCGGGCGATCCAGCTTTGTGGTAGATCGCAGGTGCTGTCGGTCATGACGAGAACAGGCTTCACAGCAGGGCACCCTCGGCGTGTGGGTCTTCATAGACGACGACGCCGACGCCGTCTGGACCAATCAATGTAGCAAGGCTGGGCTGGTACATGGCCAGTGGGAAGGAGGCGCGGGGTAGTTCAGCCGCCAAATGCTCCTGCAGCAGGCGCGTGCGCTCAGTAGGGTGGGGCGAACTGTGCAGAATGACCACCTGTTCGAGCGTAGAGAATTCCGCCACGAACTCGACGATCTTGTCAATCGCCTGGCCCTGGGTGCGAACCTTCTCCATAGGCACCAGCTCGCCGTCCTCAATGGTGAGGAAGGGCTTGATATCCAGCATTGTGCCCAGGATGGTCTGCGCCTCGCTGAGCAACCCCGTGTGGCGTAGGTAGGTAAGGGCATTGACGTAAAATACCGAATAGACATGGTCCAGTTGCGATCGGGCCTGGTGGACCACATCATCGAGCGAAGCGCCAGCGTCAGCCACCCGCGCTGCCTTCTCCACAAGCACAGCCAGACCGACTGAGAGCGTCATCGAGTCGAGGGGGACGATCTCGCAGCGTCCCAGCAGTGTCTTGCTGGCGCGCAGAGCGTTATCCCAGGTCTCGCTCAAGCGACGCGACATGAGCAGAGCCAGAATCTGATCTGTCTCCTGGTTGAGACGACGAAAGGCCGCGGCGAAGTCATCCGTGCTGGGCGCGATGAGCCTGGCCGGAGTGTCACTGTGCTGGGCGAGGTGCAGGAATCTCGCGGTGTCGATATCAAGCCCCTCTCGGTAGATGCGCGAGCCAATAGCTATTGACAGCGGAACCACAGTGATCCCGAAGCGATCGATAACAGACCGGTCCAGGAACTGCGCGGTACTGTCGGTGACGATTCGTACTTTGCCCAACGCTGCTGTTTCCTCCACGCGGTGGACGGCCCCACTCGCGCCTATTCCGCGCTCAAGATGTAGTGATAATGAGCCTGGCCACCATAGACCACCTCGAAATCGCGGTCGGGATGCAGGGCGCTCAGCTCGTCCGCGATCCGCTGGGCTTCTGCAGCCTGGACGCCGTTGCCGTAGTACAGGGTGACCAGTTCACAGGCATTCGCGCACATGTGCTCCAGCACCGAGCGCAGCACAGCGCTGAGGTCATCGCCGGCTACGGTCAGCGCCCCGTCAACCAGCCCGATGATCTGGCCCGCAGCGACCTTGACGCCATTCATCTCGACACTGCGCGTGGCGGTGGTGATCTCGCCAGTGACGACGTTGTCCTTGGCCTCGAGCATCGCTCTGGTCACTGCCTGCAAGTCGCCTTTGGGATCGTAAGGCAGCAGGGCGCTGATGCCCTGTGGCATGCTTCGGGTGGGGATGACGACGACCGTCTGGCCAGTGGCCAGGCGCGCGGCCTGTTCGGCAGCCAGGATGATGTTCTTGTTGTTAGGCAGCAAGACAACTTCGCGCGTTGGCACACGCTGGATGGCGTCCAGAATTTCCTGGGTGCTGGGGTTGTTGGTCTGTCCCCCCATGACCAGCTCGGCTGCCCCTAGCTGGCGGAAGACGCGGGCCAGGCCGTCCCCTGAGGCCACGCTGACGATGCCGATGTCGTTTTGTTCCAGCTCAATTGGCGGGAACTCGGCCTGTGTGCCCGCTGGCTGGGCCGGTGGGGGTGCCTCCGCAGCGCTCCGCTCGCGAACATAATCCTGGTACTGCTCCTGCATGTTCTCAACGACGATGTCGCTGAGCGCACCCAGGCTCACGGCGTAGCTGAGCGGGATGCCGGGATCGTGCACATGGACATGAACTTTGATCGCGTCGCGGCTGCCGACCACCAGCGTGGACCAGCCCATCTGGTCAAGCGCGGCGCGCACCGTGTTCACGTCGAGATTGTCGCCTTTGAGGATGAACTGGACGTCGTATCCGTAGCCGAGCTCGTCTTCCGGGGCGAGGGCCACGGCCAGGTCTTGCACTTCGGTTGCCGCTGTCTCTTCCATCTGGACCTCTTCCCCCTGAAGATACAGGAGCATCCCTTCGAGGATGTACACTAACCCACTGCCCCCGGAGTCCACGACACCGGCCTTCTGCAGGATGGGCAGCATCTCCGGCGTGCGCGCCAGCGCGTCCTTGGCCCGGACGACCACGCGGCGCAAGATATCGATCATGTCCTGGGTGTCGCGCAGCGAGTCTTGGGCCGCCTCTCCGGCTTCGCGGGCCACGGTCAGGATCGTGCCCTCGACCGGCTTGATGACGCCACGATAGGCAGTGTCGGACGCTTCGCGCAGTCCTTTGGCGAGCAGTTCCGGCGTCAGCGTCTTCTGGTCCTTGAGCGCATGAGCGAAGCCCTGCCACAGCTGCGACAAGATCGTGCCGGAATTGCCGCGCGAGCCCATCATCGCCCCGTGGGCGATCTGCGCCGCAACCTGGCCCACATGGTCACTGGGCTGGGCCTCAACTTCCTTGATGGCGTTGCGCATGGTCATCAGCATGTTGGTGCCGGTGTCGCCATCGGGGACAGGAAACACATTAAGCTGGTTGACGATGGCATGATGCTGATCGAGCCAGTCGCGGCCTGCCTGGGCGAGACGCTTGAGAGTCTGACCATCGCAGGTGGTTGACCCGGTGGAAGAGGAAGCTGCTTGGTCTGCCATGGCGGTCGTCACACCCTCATTCCGTTCTGCTCACACGCAGGCCCTGGACGTGCACATTGACCTGGCCCACTGGCAGGCCAGTGGCCTGCTCCACCGCGTAGCGCACGCTGTTGATCAGACTGTTGGCCACAGAAGCGATTCGCGTGCCATATTCGATGATGACGTAAACATCAATGACCACATGAGCGCCGTCCAGGCGAACGGCAATCCCGCGATTGGGGTCTCGGGTCAAGCTGGCTGCAATATCCGACGCCAGGTTGGGCGAAGCCATGCCGACGACGCCGTAGGTCTGCAAAGCGGCATGGCTGGCGAGCGTGGCGATCGCCGAAGGCGATATCTCAATAGAGCCGCGAGGCGTTTCGTTGGTAGTCATGCGCTTGTCCCGTCACAAATCCATGATAGCCCTTGCATTGTGCTCCGCTCTATGGTAGCATGACGGCCGCTTGTTTGAACAGACCTTCGCGAGGCACTCCAATGGCAAAGTGTGAAGTGTGCGGCAAAGGGCCGCAATTCGGACAGAATGTCAGCCATTCGAACCGCAGGACCAAGCGGCAGTTCCGGCCAAACATCCAGCGTGTCCAGGTGTTTGAAAGTGGCCGCCTGGTGAGCAAGACCCTGTGCACCCGGTGCATCCGCACGCTGGGTAAGGACGCCAAGATCAGTACGAAGTAGTCTGCATTTGCTGCGCCGCGAGCGTCGCCAAGAGCCAGCTTTCGCTGGCTTTTTCGTTTGCTGTCACGTCCCATGTGCCGCCGCCCGAAGAGCAGCGATCGCGTTGCCAATTTCCTCGGCAGCAGCGAAGATCGAAGTGCCGGCCACCAGTATGTTGGCGCCGTGAGCGGCGACGAGCGGAGCCGTCGAGCGGTCGATTCCGCCGTCCACTTGCACGTCTATGGGATGGCCAAGCCGGGTGATCATCTGGCGAATCCGACTGATCTTGCCCAGGGTCGCCGCGATGAACTGCTGCCCGCCGAACCCAGGGTTGACCGTCATGACCAGCACCATGTCCACATCCGGCAGAATCTCCTCGATCAGCACCGCGGGAGTATGCGGATTGAGCGCGACCGCCGGTCTTGCACCCAGCTCGCGAATCTGCTGGACGACGCGGTGCAGGTGCGGGCACGCCTCCACGTGGACGGTGATTATATCGGCGCCGGCCTCGGCGAAGGCAGCGAGGTGTCGCTCTGGCTCGACGATCATGAGATGCACGTCCAGGGGGAGCGCGGTTGCGCGCCGGGCGGCGGCCACAACGAGCGGCCCCATCGTGATGTTCGGCACGAAGCGGCCATCCATGACGTCAACATGGATGGAATCGGCGCCACCGGTCTCGGCTTCGGCGATTTGCGCGCCCAGGCGGGTGAAATCCGCCGCGAGAATGGAAGGGGCAATGCAAATGTGCTCCGACACAGAGTGCTCCTTGGTGGGTGCGCCGGGTATCTTAACCAATCCATCGCTTCAAGACCAATAGGCAGTTGGCTCTGCGGGGTAACGATGTTCTTTGCAGAGCTAGAACACCAGTGCTAGAATGAAGTGACGCGCCTGATGGGATAGCTCGCCATGAATCGGCCAGTTGGATGTTGGCAGGTGAAGGACACGAGTCGGATGGTACGGCAGAAGGCCGCCACTGGCGGTCGTTCTACGTTTGAGAAGCGGACGCCGCCACGTGGGGCGAAGGGAGCCCAGGGGTCGCAGCCGCGTCGCGGTGAGGCACAGCGGTCGCAGGCCAAGTCCGCGGGCAAGCCGGAGAACAAGGTCCTGGCGGCGCGGGGCGCTGGCCAGGGGACGTCGGCGGGCAAGGGTGGGTCGCCGCCAGCGAATCGTCCGCGTGTGCGCCCGACCATCCAGAAGCGCCCCAGTCTCGTCCAGCAAGCACGCCTGCGCGCTCGCGTGGTCTCCGCCCGCGCTGCCGATCCCGCTTTCTGGCGGGGCCTGGCTCAGAAGCTGCCGCCGTGGAGCGATGAGATTGGCGCGCTGCTGCTGATCGTGCTGGGCGTGGTGACGCTCAACGCACTGCTCAACACTTCGTCCGAGGCGCCGCTGGCGGTCACGCTGTCCGGGACGTTGCGCCAGCTTGTCGGCGAGGCCGCCTATGCCGTGGCGCTGGGGTTGCTGCTGGCGGGCGTGCTCGTGCTCATGCCCAAGTTTGGGCGCACGGTCCGTGTCGGCTGGGTGCGTATCCTGGGCCTGGAGATGGGCTTCGCGGCCTTGGCGGCCTTGTTGCATCTGTGGGCTGACGATCCCGATCCGCGGGCGCTGGCCAGCGAAGGCGGTGGCGGCGG
This sequence comes from Chloroflexota bacterium, assembly GCA_037447125.1. GTDB lineage: Bacteria > Chloroflexota > Anaerolineae > Aggregatilineales > Aggregatilineaceae > UBA2029. The sequence continues at coordinate 13,707 of JBBIHG010000033.1, forward strand.
CTACCTGGGCTGGCTGCTGACCGCTCTGGTGGCCCAGGTTGGCGCTGGCTGGCAGTTCATGGTGATCATCTTTATTGCCTTTCTGGTCGTCGGCCTGATCCTGGCACTGCGACTGCGCGTGCAGCACCTGCTCCTCGCGGCGCAGTGGGCGCGCGAGCGAATTGAGCGCGGCCTGGATCGGCTGGGAGACGGGAACGGCGGGGCCGCTGCGAGCATAGCCAGCGGGCTTGCACAAGGAACGCGCTCAGGAGACGGGCACACTCCTGAGCGCGCAGCGGCAGGCGAACGTCTACCAGAAGGGCGGCGCAGTTCTGGCCGCAGAGCGCCCCTCTCGCCATCCGCAGGATCACGCGATGCCCTGCCGGGCGCTGGCAGCGGAGATGCCGATTCAGACGAGGAGGATGATCCTCCGCCGTCGGCGTCGGTCAACTTCCCCCTGACCGAAGCGGAACGGCAGGAACTCATTGATCGGACGCGCGACCGGCTGGGCGCCGCCAATGGCCGGAGTCTGGTGTCGCCAGGTGGACCCGGCGAGCGGGACTCCGTTGTGCCACGCGAACTCGCTCCGGACATGCCGCTCAACGGCGTGCGCGGGCGCCTGCGGCGGGCGCCGACGGATCAGGGAGGGCGCGTCTTCACGGTAGAGGATTTCCGTGAAGTGAGGAAGGTCGGCAAGCGCGATGTGAACCTTCCCCCATTGGAGTTGCTCAACGATCTGGAGCTCAACATCCCCACTGCCGAGGAGATCAACGCCAACGCGCGCATCATCCGTAACACGCTGCTGGAGTTCGATGTTGACACAGAGGTGATTGACGTCAAGGTGGGGCCGACCGTCACGCAGTACGCGGTCTCGCCGCTCACCGAGCAGACGACTGAGGAAGGTGAGCGAGTGGTCAACCGCGTGCGCGTCAGCGAGATCACCAACCTTAATGGCGACCTGGCGCTGGCGCTCTCAGCCAGGCGGCTGCGTATCCAGGCCCCAGTGCCCGGCGAGTCGTATGTGGGCGTGGAAGTGCCCAACCGCCAGCCGAGCACGGTCGCGCTGCGCCCGGTGCTCGAATCGGAGACGTTCTACAAGGTCCGCAACCGGCCCCTGGCGCTCCCGCTGGGACGTGACGCGGCGGGGGCGGCGTTCGTGGCCGACCTGGCGACGATGCCGCATCTGCTCATTGCCGGGACAACCGGGTCGGGCAAGTCCATCATGCTGGCGGCGATGACGACGGCCTTTGTGCTCAACAATATGCCGGACAAGTTGCGACTGGTGCTGCTTGATCCCAAGATGGTTGAGCTGAGCCGGTTCAATGGGCTGCCGCACCTGCTGGGGCCGGTGGAGACGGAGCTTGACCGTATTATCGGCGTGCTGCGCTGGGCCACGCGGGAGATGGACCGCCGCTACCGGTTGCTGGAGGCAGAGGCCGCGCGCAATATTGACGTTTACAACGCGGGGCTAGGGCGCCGCCGCGCCGACGAGCAGTTGCCGCATATCGTGATCATCATTGACGAGATCGGTGACCTGATGATGCAGCGTCCCGACGAGACTGAGCGGGCGCTGACGCGGCTGGCGCAGATGGCTCGCGCGGTGGGCATTCATCTGATGGTGGCCACTCAACGGCCCAGTGTAGATGTCATCACCGGGCTGATCAAGGCGAACTTCCCGGCGCGCATCTCGTTTGCCGTGGCTTCCGGAATCGACTCCAGGGTGATTCTGGATACGTCTGGAGCTGAGACGCTCATGGGCCGCGGCGACATGCTCTATCTGGCGCCCGATGCGGCCGGGCCGCAGCGCATTCAGGGGTGTTATATATCTGATGAGGAGGTGAGCACTGTGGTGGAGCATTGGAGGCGGTGGCATGCCGAGCAGATCGCGGCAGGCGCGGCGGAGCCGGTCGCCATTGGCCCCTGGGAGCGCGGCATGACCCGCCGTGAAGTGCTAGCCGAGACTGATCCCATGCTCGAGGAGGCCATCGCCCTGGTCATCGAGGAAGGTGAGGCGTCCGCTTCGCTCATTCAGCGGCGGCTTGGCCTGGGCTACCCCCGCGCCGCACGCATTGTGGACCTGCTGCACGAGCTGGGTATTGTGGGCGAGCCAAAGCCCGGCGGGCGCACGCGCGACGTGCTGGTCAAGCCCGGGACCGATCCCTTTGAGGGCATCGTTGAAAAGCGGCTCAAGGATCGTGAAGAGGGACAAGACCTGGCGTGAAGGGTGCGCAGGCGACGCTGTGCCGTGCTATAATGACGCGGACTGTTGTGAGGCGGGCACAAGGGATGCTGACATGAGTGATCGGCCCGATCCGTCTGGAGATAACTCCGACGGCAGTCTGATTGATGTGCGAGGCACGACGCCCCCCGGCGATGCTGGGTACCGGATCCTGATCATCGAAGACATGGTTGAATTGGCGATGATTCTGCAGAGGATCCTGGAGAGGATGGGTTTCGAGGTCTGGCACGCTGCCGATGGGCAGCGTGCGCTTGAGGCGTTCCACAGCCAGAAGCCCGATCTTGTGCTGCTGGACATCGCACTGCCCGACATCACCGGCTGGCGGTTGCTGGAAGAGATGCGCGCGGGGTCTCAGGATGGTGCCGGCCCGGTCGTCCTGGTCATCACTGCCTATGGTGATCCAGCCAACCGGTTGATGGGCAAGCTGCAAGGCGTGCAGGGCTACCTGATCAAGCCGTTCAAGGTCGAGGATGTTGGGCGCGCCGTGATGAGCGCCCTGCGCCTGGAAGTGTGACCCGGCCAGCGGCGCTGACGGTCAGGCGATCCCTGGCGCCGCCTGCCGATCACCTTACGTAGCATTTGCCGCTCATGGCCACGGCTGGCCGCCCGTGAGAGCGCCCGGTAGCCGCCAGACACTGCCCCCCCGAACCGGTGCTCGACAGTCTTCCGCCCTGTGTTACAATCCGAGTCGTGATGAGCCATAGTGATAGCATCTCAAGCGGCGGACTGCGCTCCGCGTGGCCGGCCGAGCCTGGGGCCGCTTGGACGTGGGCCGGGCTGATCGCCGGATTGGCGTTGATCTGCATGGCCTGCGTTCTCTGTGACGGCGTGAACCGCCCGGCCATGGCAGCGGGCGTGCTCTCATCGCAGACCCTCACACCGGCGGCGCCGGGAATCCTGCTGTTCGCCGATGATTTCGCCACCTACAGCGGGCGGTGGACCGAGGCCGAGTCTGCCAAGGCAGTGGTCGCCTACCGCGACCAGGCTCTACGCATCCGGGTGGTGTCGCCGGGCGTGGCCGCCTGGTCGCTGCCGGACTTCCGCCTGGTGCCGGATGCGTTCCGGGCGCAGGTGGTGGTGCGTTTCAGGGAGGGGGGCGATGATGGACTGTCCGGCCTCGTCCTGGACTACGACGGAGAGGGCGGCTTTCTGGCAGTGGCGATCAGTCGGGGAGGCGATGTGCGCGTGCTGCACTACCAGGGGGGCGACTGGTTCGACCTGACACCAGCGGAGTTCTCACAGACCGCTGGCGAGCGGGTCACGGGGCCGGTGATGCTGCGCGCTGACGTGCGGGACGACGCTCTGGAGGTCTTCCTGGACGATGTCCCGGTCGGAGAGATAGCCCTGGGCCAGCTACTGGGCGGCGGTGCTCTGGGTGTGATGGCCAGGGCGGGGCGCGGCTACGTGGACGTGACTTTCGACGACTTCGCGGTGATCGCGCTGCCCTCTCGAGAGGGGTAAGAAGCTTGATCGAGCAGATTGAGCCGTTCCACCGGGTGGCGGACGCTGAGCGCGAGCCAGGCTGGGCCCGCTGGACCCTGCGGGTGATGCGCGTACACTTCGCGGCAGCCGGGGTTGTTCTGTTGGCGGGCGCGCTGGCGATCATAGCCTACCTTTTCGCGCTGGAATTCGAGCGGGTGACCGTCACGCGCGGCCTGCGCATCACGCGCCCAGGGGGCATCTACGAGCAGGATATCCAGGCGCAGATGGCCGGGGCGGTGTTGCTGGCCCTGGCGAGCGTGCTGCAATGGCGGGCTGTGGACGCATTAGGGGGACGGCGGCGGGGCGCACCGGCATCGGCGCGGCTGGCGGCAACCCTGCTGCTGCTCAGCCTGCCCGTGGGGGTGATCGTCTGGTGGCAGACTGGCCGGGCGACCGGATCGGGAGTGATCGCCCAACTGCTGAGTAACCTGAGCCTGGGCGTGCGCGCAGTGGCGGTTGTGCTCGTGGTCCAGGGGTTGCTGGCGGCGTGGTATTGGCTGGCGACGACGCGCCCAGCCTTCCGGCGATTGTTCAGTGCGCGCGACCAGGGCGCTGTTGTGGCGCTACGCCGCTTGGGGTGGATGCTGGCCGGCCTGGGGCTGGTCGCCGCGCTGGGTCTGGGGCTGGGGTTGGCTGTGGCGACTGACTGGCTGTATGAGCTGCCCGTGCCACGCCCGCAGCCGGGAGAGCTGCTATACGCGACGTCGTTCGATTGGTTCAACGACGAGTGGGATCTCTACCTGGGGCGTGACTCGGTCCAGGTGGAGGCGGTGACTGGCGCTGCTGTCGGCGCAGCGCCCGCCCCGGAGTCCGATCTCGCCCTGGTCATCCGCTACGGGGCAGGCACGCCGGACGAAGTGGTCTGGTCGGTACTCGACCGTAAGTTCAGCGACTTTGACCTGCGCGTGACCGCGCGTCTGCTGGATGGCCCCGCAGATCAGAACCAGTACTGCGTTGCCTTTCGCTACCGCGACGAGCGTAACTTCCTCATATTCTGCATCACTGCCGATGGGTACTACTCGCTGAAGAAGGTGCGTGGCGGCGTCCAGGAGAAGATCAGCGACTGGGGGATAACCAGCGCGATCCGGCTGGGCCATGCGCCCAATGAAATGCGCGTGATCGGGCAGGGAGATCAGTTCCGTTTCTTCGTCAATGGGGAGCCGATGCAACTCTGCCTGAAGGGCGACAACCAGACCAGCATGTGGGCCTACGGAGAAGGACCGGGCGTGTGCCTGACCGATGAGCCAACGGAGCTTTACCGTGACGCGGACTATCCTCAGGGGCGTATCGCCCTAGCGGCCGGGACGATTGACGGCAGCGCGGTCACAGTCGCCTTCGACGACCTGTTGATCGTCGGACCAGACCAGTCGGCGGAGTGAGCGGGTGATGCGCGTCTATTTGGAGTCCACGGGTTGCCGGCTGAACCAGAGCGAGATCGAGACGCTGGGCCGGCAATTCGAGCGCGCCGGGCACGTGCTGGCGGCGACGGTGGAGGATGCCGATCTGTGCGTGGTCAACACGTGCGCGGTGACGGGCGAGGCAGCGCGGACCAGCCGTACCCTGATTCGCCGCATGAATCGGGCGAATCCTGGGGTTCCGATCGTGGCGACCGGCTGCTATGCCCACCTGGCGCCCACGGCGGTGGCGGCGCTGCCCGGTGTTGAGCGGGTGGTGGACAACCTGGACAAAGAGCGTCTGCTGCCGCTCGTGCTGGGTCCGGCGGGCGAGGTCGCGCCGTTCGATCGCGAGCCGTTGGCCCGCGAGTCTCGGCCTGGGGCCCTGGGCCGCACGCGGGCGTTCGTCAAGGTACAGGATGGTTGCGATAACCGCTGCGCGTTCTGCGTGACGACCATCGCGCGCGGCCCAGGACGCAGCCGCTCCCCGGAAGAAGTGATCGCCGAGATCGCGCAACTCGCCGCGATGGGCTACCAGGAGGCAGTGCTGACCGGCGTACACCTGGGCTCCTATGGGCACGACTGGGGCAATCGCGCTGGTCTCGCGAAACTCGTGCGGGAAGTGCTGCGCCGCACGACCATCGCGCGGCTACGGCTGTCGTCGCTGGAGCCATGGGACATCCCGCCTGAGTTCTTCCGCCTGTGGGACGATCCGCGACTGTGTCGGCATCTGCACCTGCCGCTGCAAAGTGGCTGCGATGCCACCCTGCGGCGCATGGCTCGCCATACCCGACAGGCTGCGTTCGGCGAGTTGGTGGCCGCAGCGCGCACCCGCATTCCCGGCCTGGGCATCAGCACTGATATTATTGTGGGCTTCCCTGGCGAAACGGACGACGAGTTTGAGGCCAGCTATGCCTTCGCTCGCGAGATGGACTTCATGAAGCTGCACGTGTTCCGCTACTCGGCGCGGCCCGGCACGGCAGCGGCGCGCATGGCCGGGCAGGTGCCCGAACCCGCAAAGCGGGAGCGCAGCGCGCGGATGCTGTCTCTCTCTGACGAGGGCGGGCGGCGATTCGCTGGGCGCTTCGTTGGGCAGGTGATGCCCGTGCTGTGGGAGCAGGTGGTGGGAGCATCTGCGGATGGATTCCACAACGCAGGGCTGACAGACAACTACTTGCGAGTGAGCCTGACCGCGCCCGAAGTCCTGACTAACCAGATTACCCCCATCCGGCTGACACGAGTGGAGGATCAGACTCTGGTGGGCGAGTGGCCGCAGCAGACAAGTGCTGAGAACAGTAGCGAGTTTGAGGTGAGCGAATGATGTGCGTGTTCTGCCAGATCGCTGCCAGACAGCAGCCGGCGAGGATCGTTTATGAGGACGAACTGGCGGTCGCCTTTCGCGACATCAACCCGCAGGCACCAGTCCACATCCTGATCATCCCGCGCGTCCATATTGGCGGTCCGCTGTCGGTCAACGGCGACAACGCCCCGCTGATAGGGCACCTGGTGGCGATGGCCGCCCAGGTAGCAGAGCGCGAAGGGATCGCCGAATCCGGCTACCGGCTGGTGCTGAACCAGGGGCGTGACGGGGGCCAGTCGGTGCACCACATTCACTTGCATCTACTAGGGGGCAGACGCATGACCTGGCCGCCCGGCTGACCTAACGACGCCGCGCCGCTGAATTGGCAAGAAGGTCCGGCGGCCGCTATAATGCGGGGCGGTTCGCAGGTGTAGCAAGGGGGGCGTTGTGCATCCCAAAGAACAGATTCAGGCGGACTTGAAAGAGGCGATGCGGGCGGGCGATACCCGGCGACGCGAAGCGCTGCGTCTGCTGATGGCTGCCTTCAAGCAGGTGGAAGTGGACCGGCGTGTAGAGCTGTCGGTGGATGATGCACTGACAATCCTGATGAGCGAGGCCAAGAAACGCCGCGAAGCCATTGCTGAGATGACTGCCGCGGGGCGGACAGATCTGGCCGCGCAAGAGCAGTACGAGCTGGACCTCATTGAATCCTACCTGCCGCGCCAGCTTGGTCGTGCCGAGCTGGAGCCAATCGTGTGCGAGGCCATCGCCGAGGTAGGGGCGACCACCCCAAAGGACATGGGGCAGGTCATGAAGGTGGTGATGGCCCGTGTCAAAGGGCAGGCCGACGGCAAGCTGGTCAACAGCATCGTGCGCGACCTGCTGGGCTAGATGGCCGGCCTACCGCGTGTGATAGCGCGCACTGGCACCATGGCAGTCAATTACTCCCGGCCGATGAGCGGGCGTCCTGACGCCCGCTGGGGGTGAGCGGGCAGGGCGATGCAAGCCGTAGAAGCTGATGCGAATGGTCTCCGCAACCAGGACAGCCTGCACCTGACGCTGCGCAAAAGCGTCTATGCGCTGGGGTTGCTGGCGTTTGTGCTCAGCGGGACGCTGATCATCGCCGCGGACGTGCTCTTTCCCTCCGGTGTGAAGGTCGCGCTGGAGGTCGGTGATGTCTCGCCTCACGACATCCTGGCACCGCGCAGCCTGAAATACGAGAGTGACGTGCTGTGGCAGGCCAAGCGCGAGGCCGAGATCGCGGCAGTGCGCCCGATCTACGATCCGCCCGATCCCTCCGTCCGCAACGAGCAGCTCCAACGTGCGCGCGCGATTCTTGACTTCATTGAGAACGTGCGCTACGACGATTTCGCCACTCCCGCTCAGGCAGAGGCCGATATCGCCGCCATCACGGACCTCGAATTGCCGCCCTCGACGATCAGCGCGCTGCTGGCCATTGACGACAACGACCGGTGGCGCGACCTCGACGCGCAGGTGATGCGTCTCCTGGAGCGCGTTCTGAGCGGCGAGGTGCGCGAGGACAACATCCAGGCCAGGCGCGATGATCTGCCTAACCTGATCAGCGCGAGCTACAGCGAGGCCGAGGTTCAGATCATCACCGGCATTGTCTCCGATCTCATCCGCGTCAACACGTATTTCAATGAGGAACTGACCCACCAGGCTCAGCTCCAGGCCGCCGAGAATGTGCCGGTGGAGGTGCGCTCGTTCGCCCAGGGGCAGATGATCGTCCGGGCGGGCGAGTTGGCGACAGCAGCGCACATCGAGGCGCTGGAGCAGTTCGGCTTGCTGCAGCCGGCCCGCCGGCGGTTGGAGCGCTTTGCCGGGGCGCTGCTGGTGATGACTCTGGTCGCCGTCGTGCTGGGGGCGTATCTGCGGAAGTTCTATCCGAAGGCGTTTCTCAATACACCACTGCTCGCCGTGCTCGGCGCCGTCTTCCTGCTCTTCCTGGGCAGCGTTAATCTCATTGGCGCGAATGACAGGGTCCAGCCGTACTTCTTCCCGGCAGCGGCGCTGTCATTGCTGGCGGCCACATTAGTCGGGCATCAGTTCGCCATCCTGATCAGCGTGGTCTTCGCGGGCATGGCTGGTCTGGTCACTGGCGACTCGCTGGAATTCGCAGTGCTGATCGGGCTGGCGGGGACCGTCGGTGTGCTCAGCCTGGATCGCACTGAGCGCTTCAACGCCTATTTCGTCGCCGGCCTGGGCGTTGCTGCCTGCGGGGTGGCCACGGCGCTGTTCTTTGCGCTGCGCAGCGAGAGCACACCGGATCCCGTTATCGTGCTCTCGCAGGTGATCGGTTCGCTGGTCAATGGGCTACTCTCAGCGGCGGTAGGTCTCGTGGGACTGTATGTCATCAGCAATGTCCTCAACATTCCCACCAGCCTGAAGATTGTCGAGCTGATGCAGCCCAGTCACCCGCTGTTGCAGCGGCTGCTGCGCGAGGCGCCGGGAACCTACCAGCACAGCCTGCAAGTAGCCAACCTGGCCGAGTTGGGCGCGCAGCGTGTGAACGCCAACGCTCCGCTGGTGCGCGTGGCCGCGATGTACCATGATGTGGGGAAGATTCTCAACCCGCATTTCTTCGTGGAGAACCAGGCCGATGGCGTGAATCCGCACGATATGCTGGGCGACCCCCTGCAAAGCGCACGCATCATCATCGGGCATGTCACAGAGGGGCTGCGCCTGGGGCGCCAGTATCGCCTGCCGCACCGCATTCGCGAGTTCATCGCGGAGCATCACGGGACAACGCAGGCTCTTTACTTCTACCGGAAGGCGCAGGAACTGGCAGGCAACCCTGAAGAGGTTGCCAGCAGCGAGTTCACCTATCCTGGGCCGCGCCCGCAAACGCGCGAAACGGCGATCATGATGCTTGCCGATGGGTGCGAGAGCAGCGTGCGGGCGCGTCGCCCACAGTCCAAGGAGGACATCGAGGAGGCGGTCAACTACATCTTCAGCGAGCGGCTGGCCAAGGGACAACTCGATGAGAGCGGGCTGACGCTCAATGATCTGCACGCGCTTCGCGAGGCGTTCCTGACCGCCCTGCAGGGAATCTTTCACCCACGCATCGCCTACCCAGGCACGCCATCGCAGAAGGCGCTGCCCGCCGTCGCCACCAGCGCTGCGGCGAAACCCGCGCCGGCACAGACATCGTCTGACGGGAATGCGCCGAAGGACAAGGTAGCTGAGAAGGCGCCGGACCCGGCAGAGCCGGGCAAGCGCGGTGGGGAACACCCGCCGGCGCGGAATGCGGGTCAGGCTGCCAGGAAAACGGACACGGCGGGTGATCCCAAAGCGGCAAGAGAGGGCGCGGGCGATGGCCAGACGCTCGGTTGACGTGATTCAGCAGGTGGCGCCGGCTGAGCGGCCGCCGGTGCCCCGGCTGAGACAGGCCGTGCAGTGGGTCCTTGACCGGCATGGTATCGCCGCCGAAGCGGGCCTGAGCATCGTGGTGACCGACGACGAGACTGTCCGCCGGCTGAATCGCCAGTACCGGCAGGTTGACGCCCCGACCGATGCGCTGTCGTTCCCCACGGGCAAGGCGGACTCGCCGGGGGGCGAAGAGCCGCCGTATCTTGGCGATGTAATCCTGGCCCTGCCAACCATTCAGCGCCAGGCTGCGCGTGAAGGACATGCGGTGGCCGACGAGCTGTTGCTGGCGGTGGTTCATGGCACGCTGCATTTGCTGGGCTACGATCATGATACGCCAGCCGGGCAGACTGCGATGTGGGCGGTTCAGGCCGAGGCTTTGCTGGCCCTGGGCGTGAACCTGCGCGTGCCCGAATTCGAGTTCCCGGCGGACGGAGAGCCGGATACGACCAGCGGTGAGTAAGCAGGATACCTGCGCGGAAAGGGGAGTGGCAGCGTGCGCTACTATCGGCGGTCCAGATTGCGCTCAAGTCGCGGCCATGTGCGCACAGGCTCGGCGGCCTCGTGGACGGGCTACCCGCTCCGGGTGGGGGCAGTGGTCGCCGGGGTGATTCTGCTCATCCTGCTGATCACGCAGGTTGTCCTGCCCGCGTTTGACGAGGAAGAGACACCCGCTCGCAACCGGACGTGGCTGGAATTTCAATGGACCAGCGCACCGTTCAGCCCCGATGCGGTGCAGAGCCTGGGCGAGCGTCTGGCCGATCACAGGATTGACCGCGTGTATGTGGAAGCGGCAGCGTGGCTCTCGGATGGGACCCTGCTCTATGGCGAACATGCCGAGCAGTTCGCTGAGGCCCTGCGCCAGGCCTATCCGAAAATCGAGATTCTGCTGTGGCTGCGCATGACCGGTGAGCAGATCGCCAATGCGGACCAGCGCGAGCAGGCAGTGGCCCTGGCTCGCACGAGTGTGCGCGAATGGGGGTTTGACGGCGCGCAGCTCAATGGTTTGGGGGTTGTGAACCAGAGCGAGTCTTATGTCGGGCTGCTGCGCTCGTTGGGCGACGCCATTGGCGAGGAAGCAGTGCTCTCGGCGACGGTGCCGCCTGACCGCATCCCAGCAGACCCAGATGTGCCGGCCAGCACGGCAGGCGCGCCCGAACTAACCTGGGATGTGGATTACAAACAGCGGGTGGGGCTGTTAGGTGTGGAGGAGGCGGTTATCATGGCTCACGCCAGCGGGCTGAAGGAGCCCGCGGCCTATGAGACGTGGGTCGCCTATCAGGTGATGAGCTATGTGGAGGCGTTCGCGGGACTGGAACGCCCACCGAACTTGATCGTTGCTCTGCCCACGTACGAGGCTGCACCGGAGCATGATCCGGCGGTCGAGGACGTCCGCGCCGCCGCGCGTGGAGTGCAAGAGGGGATCAAGCGCGCTGGCGAGGGTGCCAGGCTGGTGAAGGGGGTTGGGCTGTACGAGTACAAGACGACCGATTCGCTGGAGTGGCAGCTCTTCGCTGAGCACTGGCTGCGCAAGAAGCAGTAGTGTCACGCGGGACGGCAAGGTGTAAGCACGCGATGGGCGAACGCTCATCGCGTCTTCTTTTTGTCGGCGCCAAAGCGCCAGGGCGGAGCGCCGCCGGACTATATGTGGCATTTGTCGCCAACTGAGGTGCTGAGTGGCGGGTTCGGACGGGGCGCGAACTTCCTATACTTGAAGATGATCCAACTTGACCAGCCTTGGCGAGTCGGTTCTCCCGTCCAGCAGGGTGTCATGTAGGAAGATCGGACCAGGTGGTGAGACAGGTGTGCTTCTCATGGGTGAGAGTTCGGGCAGAACGCGAGTGCTGCTGATCGATGCGAACGCCCTGTTCCGCAGCGGGATCGCCCGCCTGTTGGACTCCCAGCCGGATGTGACGGTGGTGGGTGAGGCGGAGGACTGCCTGGAGGGCATTCGCCTGGCCAAAACCCTGGAGCCTGATGTCATGTTGTTCGACATCGAGATCAACGAGTGTGACGGTCCAACGCTGGTGCGGGCAGTCAAAAAGCAGGTGCCCGATGTTCGACTGATCGTGCTCACGGCAGACTGCGATCCCGACACGTTGCTGGGGTGCGTGTTGGCTGGCGCGGATGGTTACCTGCAGAAGAGCATCACACCGGACGAGTTGTTTGCCCACGTCCGCGGGCTGATGCGTGGGGAGGCGGCCATGACACCGGCTACCATGGCCGTGCTCATGAAGCGGCTGGCGGTGAGCAATTGCACGCTGTGCTTGCACGCTTCGCCCAATCCCAGACTCACGGCGCGCGAGTACGAGGTGCTTGGGCTGGTGGCGCGCGGCATGACCAACAAGCGCATTGGCGCCCTGCTGGAGATATCTGAGAACACGGTTCGCAACCACCTGGGCAGCGTTTACCACAAGCTCAACCTAAGCAACCGCCTGCAGGTCGCCGTCTACAGCGTGACTCATGGGCTGGTGGATTTCGACAGCGCTTCGTGATGCGCTGGGTTCAGGGGCATAGTCCATAACGACCAGGCCCGCGACCGAACTAGTCGGTCTGGCTGATAGACCCCTCTCGTCGGCGGTTGCTACAATGTGGATCGGGCAGGCCAGTGCCTGTACATGTGTCTGATAAGCTAACTTACAGAGTGCTAAGCATAATTCTCAAACAGGGGGAGGAGAAGGCTATCCGCATAAAGTGAATGGTTCTGGTGCCAGTCGGAATAAACGTCTGGGGACGAGCACGGGCTGTCCTGAGCAGCGGCGAATCCATCGGGACAGGCTCTTGGCAGACCGGCTCGTATTGTGTGGTGGCCCTATGGCCAAGGAGGTAGGCTTCCCTTGACAACGCGAGAAGAACACACGTTCTTTGACCGGGTTGTGGAGGCTACACCAGGAGGAGACCTGCTCGCCAAGTGCCTGCAATGCGGATCGTGTGGCGGATCGTGTCCGTCTGGGGCGGACATGGACCACACGCCGCGTGCGCTCTTCGCTATGATCAGTGCAGGCATGGAGGACGAAGTCTTGAGCAGTAACACGCCCTGGTACTGCGTCTCATGCTATGCCTGCACGACTCGCTGCCCCCAGCAGATTCCCATTACTGACTTAATGTACACCCTCAAAGAGATGGCGATCCGCGCCGGGCGCTACGATCATCCTCATGCGGCCAAGTTCTCTGAGACATTCATCGGCTTTGTGGAGCAGCGCGGGCGCAGCTTCGAGGCTGGTCTGGCGACGCGCTATCACCTCTTCCATCACCCTCAGCAGATAGTCAAGCTGGGACTGATGGGTGTGGGGATGCTGAAGCGCAACCGGCTGCCGCTCCGCCCGAAGAGCATCCGCGAGACGGATCAACTGCAGGCGATCCTGGCCGAAGCGAAGGCCATCGCCGCCAAGGAGGTGGAGGCATGACCGCGACCCGCTACCCGTACTATCCGGGCTGTTCGCTGCAGCATCGCACTCACGCCTACCAGCAATCCACCGAGGCCGTGGCGCGCGCGCTGGGATTTGAACTGGTCGAAGTAGATGACTGGAACTGCTGCGGGGCGACTGAGTACTTCTCGGTGAACCGGCTGCCGGCTTATTCGCTGGTGGCGCGCAACCTGGCCCGCGCGGCGGACCAGGGGGCGACCGAGCTCGTCGTTCCCTGCAGCGCGTGTTTCCTCAATCTGCACAAGACCGACAAGAACATGGGGCGCTACCCCAGGCTGGGCGAGCGTGTCAACCAGGCGCTTGCTGCCGGTAAGTTGCACTACGAGCCGGGTTCGGTCAAGGTCCGGCACCTGCTGGAGATGGTGATCACCGACATCGGTCATGATCGGCTCAAAGAGCGCACGCGGCGGCCCCTCTACGGGCTTAAGCTGGCACCCTACTACGGATGCCTCGTGGCGCGGCCCGACAGTGTCTTTGACAGCACCGAGCAGCCGACGGCCATGGATGCTATGCTCGAGGCCCTGGGCGCACAGGCGGCGCCATTTGCCCTTAAGACATTCTGCTGCGGCGGGCACATGACCCAGATCAGCGAAGAGACGGCGTTTGACATGATCCACCGGATCGTCCAGAACGCAGCCAAGAGCGGGGCGGATACCATTGTCACAATCTGCCCGATGTGCCAGCTCAACCTGGACGTGTACCAGGACGCGGCCAACCGCTACTTTGAGACGGACTACCGTATGCCGGTGCTCTACTTCACGCAGGTGCTCGGCCTGGCGCTGGGGCTGCCGCCGAAGGAACTCGGCTTCGGCCAGGAATTCGTGGATGCCCGGCCTGTGCTGGACAAAATCCAGGACGTGCCGCCGCCGCGCGCTACGCCTGCAAGGCGTCCGAAGAACGCGCTGCCCATGCCTGCCATGCCAGAATAGGAGGGCACTGTGAGCGAACCAAGAGTTGGAGTATACGTCTGTCATTGCGGACATAACATCGCCGGGACGGTGGACGTGGAGCATGTCGCCGAGTGGGCGATGGGCCTGCCGAACGTCATTGTCTCGCGCGACAACAAGTTCCTATGCGCCAGCACCGGCCAGGAGCAGATCGAGCAGGACATCAAGGAGTTCGACCTGACTCACGTGGTGGTCGCCTCGTGCTCGCCGCACATGCACGAGAAAACCTTTCGCAATACGTGCGCACGGGCCGGCCTGAACCCGTATCTGTTCGAGATGGCCAACATCCGCGAGCACGCTTCATGGGTGCACGCGCACGACCGCGACGGCGCCACCAACAAGTCCAAGGCGCTGGTTAGCGCGGCGGTGCATCGCGTGGTACACCACGAGCCGCTAGAACCAATGAAGGTTTCTATCCGGCCTGAGACGCTCGTCGTGGGGGGCGGGGTCGCCGGCATTCAGGCAGCGCTGGAGATCGCTGACGCCGGTTACCATGTCTATGTCGTTGAGCGCGAACCGAGCATTGGCGGGCACATGGCCATGTTCGACAAGACTTTCCCGACGCTTGACTGCTCGGCATGCATCCTGACGCCGAAGATGTTCGACGTGGGCGCACACCCCAACATCACCCTGCTATCGTACAGCGAGGTGGAGCGGGTGGATGGCTATGTGGGCAACTTCACTGTGCAGGTGTGCAAGAAGGCGCGCAAGGTGGATGAGGACCTGTGCACCGGCTGCGGCTCGTGCTGGGAGAAGTGCCCAATCCGGCTGGTTGACACCGTGTTTGAGGCGGGGCTTGGCTATCGCAAGGCGATCTATCGGCCCTTCCCGCAGGCAGTGCCCAAGTACCCGGTTATTGATGTGGAGAACTGCACGTACTACAAGACCGGCAAATGCCGCATGTGCGAGAAGGTCTGCCCGACGAATGCCATCCGCTTCGACATGGAAGATGAGATCGTCGAGCTGGAAGTGGGCAATGTGATCCTGGCGACCGGCTTCAAGCTGTTCGATGCGCGGCGTATTCCGCAGTATGGCTATGGGCGACTGGAGAATGTGTTCACCAGCCTGGAGTTCGAGCGCCTGACGAACGCAGCGGGCCCGACTGAGGGCAAGGTCGTGCTGCGCGATGGCGAGACGACGCCCAAGTCCGTGGCGATCATTCACTGCGTGGGCAGCCGCGACCGCAACTACAACACGCACTGCTCGGCGATCTGCTGCATGGCGTCGCTCAAGTTCGCCCATCTGGTTATGGAGAAAACAGGCGCGCAGGTCTACAACTTCTACATTGACATGCGCCCCACCCACAAAGGGTACGAAGAGTTCTACCACCGCATCTTGGAAGAGGGGGCGCAGTTCATTCGCGGCAAAGTGTCAGAGATCACCGATGTGGCGCGCAGCCCAGAGGAAGAGGGCAAGCTGATCGTGGTCTGCGAAGATACGCTGATCGGTGGGCCGCGCAGAGTCCCGGTGGACATGGCGATTCTGGCAGCCGGGCTGGAACCACGCGCTGATGCCCAGGCGGTTGGCTACATGTTCGGCGTGAGCTGCGGCGACACGGGCTTTTTCACCGAGCGGCACCCCAAACTCGACCCGGTCGCGACGGTGACAGAAGGCGTGTTCATCGCCGGCGCGTGTCAGGGTGCTAAGGACATTCCGGACAGCGTGGCCCAGGGTGCTGCCGCAGCGGCCCGCGTGCTAGGCACCATC
The DNA here is from genome assembly GCA_037447125.1 of Chloroflexota bacterium. GTDB lineage: Bacteria > Chloroflexota > Anaerolineae > Aggregatilineales > Aggregatilineaceae > UBA2029. Next base: position 29,570 of record JBBIHG010000033.1, read on the forward strand.
AGCCAGCGCGAAGTGTCGCTGGAGCCGATCCGCGCTTCCATTGATGAAGAGCGCTGCTCCGGCTGCCGCATCTGCAACAACATGTGCCCGTACCACGCGATTGACTTCATCGAAGAGCTGAGCGTGTCGCGGGTGAATCCTGCGTTGTGCAAGGGCTGCGGCACCTGTGTGGCCGCCTGTCCGAGCCAGGTCATTACCGGGGCGCACTTCACCTTCGACCAGTTGATGGCTGAGATTGATGGCATCCTGGTTGGTGTCCTATCCGACCGGCCCGTCGTCGAAGCAGTGTGATGAGGAGCATGATGCGATGAGTGATAACGGAACATTCACGCCGGTCATCGTGGGCTTCTTGTGCAACTGGTGCTCCTATCGTGCGGCTGACCTGGCCGGGACCTCGCGGATGGGCTATCCAGCGACACTGCGCGATATCCGGATCATGTGCACGGGACGTCTGGATCCAACCTTCGTGCTGCGCGCGCTGCAGAAGGGCGCCGATGGTGTGCTGATCATGGGCTGCCATCCTGGGCAGTGCCACTACCAGGATGGCAACTACAAAGCCATCCGCCGCTTTGCCCTGCTGCGGCGCACGTTGCGCCAACTGGGCATAGAGGACGAGCGCGTGCAGCTTCACTGGGCGTCCGCTGCCGAAGGCGTGCAGTTCGCTCAGACGGTGGCGCGAGTGACCGAGCAGATCAAGCAGCTTGGCCCGCTGGACTGGACGCGCAACTGGCCCAACGAGGACCCGTATGCTGTAGAGGAGGCGGTCCATGAGTAACCAGAAACCGAAGCTGGCGCTGTACTGGGCCTCGTCTTGCGGCGGCTGTGAGATCGCGGTGCTGGGGCTGCACGAGAAGATTCTGAACGTGGCCGAGGCGTTTGACATTGTCTTCTGGCCGTGCGTGATGGACTTCAAGTACGCCGATGTCGAGGCCATGGAAGACGGCGAGATTGACGTGTGCCTGTTCAACGGCGCGATTCGCAATGACGAGAACGCGCACATGGCGCACCTGCTGCGCCGGAAGTCGAAGGTGCTGGTCGCTTTCGGCGCGTGCTCCTTCGGCGGATCCATGCCCGGCCTGGCCAACTTCGCCGATCGTGAAGCCATGTTCCAGTGGATCTACTTCGACTCACCCAGCACGGTCAACCCGGACGGCGTCGTGCCGCAGAAGAGCACTGGCGTGCCGGAAGGCGAGCTGAGACTGCCCGGCTTCTGGAATACGGTCAAGACGCTGGCGCAGGTGGTGCCGGTGGACTACTTCCTGCCGGGTTGCCCGCCGGAGGCCTCGTCCATCGAGATCGCAGTCAACGCGATTGTGTCGGGCGAGCTGCCGCCACCGGGATCGGTGATCGGTCCGGATGTGACTGTGTGCGACGAGTGCCCGCGCCAGAAGAATGAGAAGAAGATTAAGCGCTTCTATCGCCCGCAGGAGATCATCCCCGATCCAGACATCTGCCTGCTGGAGCAGGGGCTGTTCTGCGCCGGGATCGCCACACGCTCCGGCTGTGGCGCCAAGTGCCCGCAGGTGGGCTTCGGCTGCCGCGGTTGCTACGGCCCGAACGAGGGCGTGTTCGATCACGGGGCGAAGATCCTCACCGGCATCGCCTCGGTTATTGACGCGATGAGCGCCGAAGAGGCCGAAGCGATCCTGGACACGCTGCCCGATCCTGCCGGGTACTTCTATCGTTTCCATCTGCCCGATTCCCTGCTTCGCCGCAAGGCACGCGGTGACGGCAAGCGGCAACTGGTCGGTGAGACCGCCCAGCGCGAGCCAGCGTAGCCCAGGAGGACGACGATGACACGCATTTCCATTGACCCAATCACCCGTCTCGAAGGGCACGGCAAGATCGAGATCTTCCTGGACGCACAGGGCAATGTGGACAACTGCTACTTCCAGGTCCCTGAGCTGCGCGGGTTCGAAGTGTTCTGTGTGGGCCGCCCGGTCGAAGAGATGCCGTTTCTGACCAGCCGCATCTGCGGAGTGTGTCCTGAGGCGCATCTGATGGCCGCGGCCAAAGCGTGCGACGCGGTCTACAAGGTCGAAGTGCCGCCAGCGGGCAAGAAGCTGCGCGAGCTGCTGTACATGGCCTTCTACGTCACCGACCACACGACGCACTTCTACGCGCTGGGTGGGCCGGACTTCGTCGTGGGGCCGGATGCTCCCGCTGCTGAGCGCAACATCCTGGGCGTCATCGCCAAGGTGGGGCTGGAGATCGGCGGGCAGGTGATTGACACGCGCAAGCGCAATCACCACGTGATCGAAATGATCGGCGGGCGCCCCGTGCATCCGGTGGCAGCGATCCCTGGCGGGATGAGCCATCCGATCACTGATGAGCAGCGCGAGGAGATCATCGCCATCGCGCGCAAGAATGTCGAGTTCGGCCAGTTCACGATCAGCCTGTTCCATGACGTTGTCCTGAAGAACACGGCCTATGTGGACCTGATCACCAGCGCCGGCTACACACAGAAGACGTACTACATGGGGCTGGTTGACGGCAACAATCATGTCAACTTCTACGATGGCAAGGTGCGCGTGGTGGGGCCAGATGGGGCCGAACACTGCAAGTACGCGCCGAACGAGTACCGTGAGTACGTCGCCGAGCGAGTCGAACCCTGGTCGTACCTCAAGTTCCCCTATCTGAAGAAGGTCGGCTGGAAGGGCTTCGTAGACGGTAAGGACAGCGGAGTCTACTGCGCCACACCGCTCTCGCGGCTCAATGCGGCGGACGGCCTGTCGACTCCGCTGGCACAGGCCGAGTATGAGCGTATGTATGAGACACTCGGCGGCAAGCCTGTGCACCACACGCTGGCAACGCACTGGGCGCGCGTGATCGAGTTGTTGTACGCTGCCGAACACATGCTTGAGCTGGCCGAAGACCCGGAAGTTGCCAGCCCCAACGTCCGCGCCATTCCCAAGGCGACGCCATCAGAAGGCGTAGGGATTGTCGAAGCGCCGCGTGGTACGCTGACGCACCATTACGTCACGGACGAGAAGGGCATCCTGCAGAAGGCTAACCTGATCGTCGGGACAACCAACAACTACGCTCCCATGTACATGAGCATTCGCAAGGCGGCGGAGGCCCTGATCCAGAACGGTCAGGCGAATGACGGTATTCTGAACAAGATTGAGATGGCGTTCCGCGCCTACGATCCGTGTCTGTCGTGCGCGACTCATACCCTTCCGGGGCAGATGCCCCTTGAGCTGATCGTGCGCGACCATCAGGGTGAAGTGACTCACCATGCGAGCCAGTATGTCACGCCAGAACTGCTGGCACGGCCTGAGTAGGGAGTCGTAAGGATGGCCGGACAGTCTGGCGGCACTGTGGTCATCGGCTTGGGCAACCCGATACTCTGCGATGATGGCATCGGGTGGCAGGTAGCCGAACAGATACGCCAAGCGCTGGATGGCCTATGGCACGGCGGCAGCCCGTCCGCTCAGGACTCAGTGCATGTCACGGAGGCGTGTGTGGGCGGGCTGTCGCTGGCGGAGATGCTCATCGGCTACGAGCGTGCGGTGATCGTTGACGCGGTCATGACGGGGAATGCGCCTCCTGGTACAGTCCACGAGCTGAAGTTGGGCGATCTGCCAGGGACGCTGAACATAGCCTCGGCGCATGACACGAATCTCGTCACTGCCCTGCGGGTGCTGCGCCGCTATGGCGCGCAGGTGCCGGCTGACGAGGACATAGACATCGTGGCGATCGAGGTGCAGGACGTCTGGACATTTCGAGAGGAGTGCACGGCGCAAGTCCGGGCCAGTGTCCCTGAGGCGGTCGGACTTGTGCTGAAGCTGGTTCGGGTATAGGAGGTGTGGTTGCCGGGAGCAGGGCGAAACTGAGCCTTGACTCCCCCTGGGATGTCGCTATAATGCTGGTCTGTTCAGCCCTGAAGACGTGGCGAAGGTTGAACGGCAACTTGCGAGTTTCGCGTTGGCTCTTGCCAGTGCCCCGGTTCTGTGATAGGATAAGGGTGCGTTCGCGAGAGTGCAAGTGGGCTATGTAACGAGTTTGGCCCACTGCGGACCGGGAGGCAAGAGACACGGAATTCGGTGGCTGTTGGTGAGCTGAATGAAGTGTCTTGACCGGCGAAAGCCGGGCTTTTGTCTCGGTGCCCCTTAACAACAGCATAGTGACAGGAAGCAGCGAGTGCGGAGCACAGGAGCGC
>JBBIHG010000034.1:0-32283 GCA_037447125.1 Chloroflexota bacterium
CCTGGAGGGAGAAGGGGTCGGGGGATGAGGGGGAGCTTACCATACACCCTCTAAGACTGTGATCGCCCCACTTCCCCCTGAGGCGTGCCCTGCGTCCGGCCTCACAATCCTGGCACAACCGCGACCGCGGAGCTGATTGTGCTGCGGTCGGAATCTGGGCCCGATTTAGGCCGGGGACAAGAGGCGATCTCGTGTGCAGGCCAGTGCGCACCTGGTTGGGGATGCGTTCCGGTGAATGCTCAAGAAACCATTTGTGGACGCCGGGAGTATCACGGGTTTTCGGTTTGGTGCAATCTGTAGTAATCTCTTAGCAAACCGATCGCTAGAGACCTGCGAGAGCGGCAAGGAGACAAGACGAATGGCGCACATGAGACGAACGATCCGGGGTATTTGGGTAGTGCTGTGGGTAGTGATGCTGCTGGTGCCCACATACCCGGCAGTGGGGGCCGCCGAGCAGGCCGTGGACAGGCCAGAGGCCGGCCGCGCCCCGCGGGCGCACATCGCTCCTGCTGAGCTTGCATCCCTTTACGAGCGGTCCGCCGCCTGGCTGGCGGATTGGACGAACACACGCGCGCCGCGGCCAGCGGTAGACCCGGCCCAGCAGGCGCAGACTGTGGCCGAGTGGACGGTGCTGGTGCATATTGCCGCCGACAACAATCTGGAGCTGGCGGGGCTGGCCGATCTCAATGAGATGGAGGCAGTGGGCTCGTCGCCGCAGGTAAACATCGTCGTGCAGATAGACCGCTCGCCCGACTACGTGACGCTGGACGGTGACTGGTCGGAGACGCGCCGCTACTACATCCAGCAGGATGACGATCCACAGAAGATCACCTCGCCTGTGGTGACCAGCCTCGGCGATCTTGACAGCGGCAGCGCTGAGACGATTGCTGACTTTGCCATCTGGGGCATCAACACCTACCGGGCCAACAAGTACATGCTCGTGCTGTGGGATCACGGTGGCGGGTGGATTAGCCATTCCAGCGACGAGACCTCGGGCAGCGATATCACCCTGCCAGAGACGGTCGCTGCCGTGGAGCGCGTCGTCGCCGAGACGGGCATTGGCCAGTTCGAAGTGATCGGCTTCGACATGTGTCTGATGGGCCAGCTTGAGATCTACCAGGCGATGGCGCCTATCGCCCGCTATGGGATCGCGTCGCAGGAGAACGAACCTGGCGCGGGCTGGTTCTACGTCTTCCTCGACGAACTCGTCCGCAATCCGGCCATGGATGGCGCGCAGCTCGGCCAGCATGTGGTGGACTACTTCATGTACTTCCTGCGCGAGGTCGTGGGCGACCAGGATGTGTACGGCCTGGCTGCGGTGGACCTCAGCCGCAGCGCGCCGCTGATGGATGCCGTCAACCAGTTCGTGGATACCATCGCCGCCAACCCTCAGCAAGCGCTCAGTCCCATCGGTGTGGCGCGCAACAACACGATCCAGTACGGCGGCTTCGACGACCCCCAGGTGCAGGGCTACTGGTCGTCCGTGGACCTGTACCGCTTCATGGAGCTGCTGGCGGACATCGCGCCCGCGCCGGAGATCACCCAGTCGGCAACCAACGTTGTGGAGGCCGTGCGCCAGTTCGTGGTCTATGAGGACCACGTTGAGGCCCTCGCTGGGTCGAACGGCGTGTCAATCTACTTCCCTCAGACGCAGAAGACCTACAAGCTGAACGCGAACAACGAGCGCTATCCCAGGGAAGCGCCTGCTTCGCTGGCCCGCTGGGTGCAGTTCCTGGATGTCTTTCACGGCACAGCCGTGGCGACGGTTGAGAGCGCGCCGGGCGTGGCGATCCTCAGCGTGTATCCCGATGTGGCCAGCATCTACCAGCCGGCAGTCGTTTCGATGGAGGTGTCGGGGCGCGATATTCTGCGCGTCAACTACGCCGTGACCCAGATCCGCAGCGAGGACGAGCGCGTCGTGCTGGACTATGACTACCTCGTCTCGCGGACGACTACCCCCAGCGGCGAGACGATCACGGACTGGTCGGACGGCGTGACACAGCGCACGTTCACGTGGGATGCCGAAGTGCCCGTGCTCACTGACGGGACCACGTCCACCTACGCGCTGCTGATCCCTAACAGCGACAATCCAAGCGTGGCGCTGGTCAATGGCCTGTACACGCCGGTCAGCGGCGATCCGCCGCTCCAGGCGCAGCTTCTGTTCGACCTCACCCAGCGGCAGTCCACCGCGCTGTGGGGGCTGAACGAGACGGCCACCGGCAATCTGCAGCCCTTCCAGATCAACGTCATGTCCGGCGACACCTTCCAGCCGCAGTGGCTGACTCTCGACGCGAACAACGAGCTGGCCAGCACCAGCTTCGGAGAGACTCTGCGCCTAACCAGCGCGCAGTCCATCACCTTCTCCAAGGTGCCCGCGCCATCGGGGCGGTACGCGATCAGTTTCGTGGCCGAGAACGTGGCCGGCGCCAATAACCTGAGCGAGGTCATCATCGAGGTCAGCAACGAAGGGTTGAACCCCGCGCTGCGCGGCTATACCGACCTGACCTATGGCGTCAACTTCCTGTATCCCTCGAACTGGATACGCCCGCGCTTCACGCCGGACGGCGAGCGTCTGTTCACCGGTGAAGAGGCGACCGGCACGCTGCTCAGCCTGTATCCCTACACCGACGTGTCTTCCGCCGAAGAGACCGATGCGGCCATCCGCGCGAGCTGGAACCAGCTCACGGACCTGCAGATTCAGCAGCAGCGTCAGGTGGACATCAGCGGGCTACCGGCCTACGTGACGGACTACACCTACTCGTTTAACGGCGAGGCGCGCGTGGGGGTGGTCATCGCCATCTATGTGCCCAGCCAGAACGTCGGTTACGCTTTCGACCTGGATGCGCCCGCGGCCAACCCGGCCCCGGCCCAACAGGCGCTGCAGGCGCTGGTGAGCAGCATCAACTTCTTCGACGTGGGCGCGGTCGCCGGGGATAGCGAGTGGCAGACGGTGAGCACGGCGGGCGGACTGCTGTCGTTCCCTGTGCCGGCGAACTGGACGTCCGAACAAAGCGACGAGTGGTTGCTTTACGGGCCACCAGGGGACGAGAGCGTGTTCGTCGCCCTGCAGACGGCAGCGGGAACGGGCCAGACCAATGCCGCACTGGCCCAGAACTGGGTGGGGCAGCTCCAGGCTGGCGTCCAGAACCTGGAAATCCTGGCTTCGGAGCCGTTCTATATCGGTGGGCGCGAGTGGCATGTCGTCGTCTTCACCTATGACGGCGCGGTCAAGATGGCCGGGGCGTTCTTCACCCTGACAGGCATCGGCGGCCAGGATGTCACGTTCTGGATCGAGGCTCCCGACGCTGACTTTGACCGGTTGTACGCCGAGGTGTTCGCGGTCATCCTGGGTGGGTTCGCGCTCGGCGGGTGACGGCCACTGGCGAGTCTGGCTCTCAGGCAGGTGCTTTGCCACAAGCTTCCGAAGTCAGTCCGCACGATTTCGGAAGCCCTGTTTGCAGGGCGCGTGTCAGTGGGCGGCGCGTGCATCCTGTTTACCTCACCCCCAGCCTCGCTGCGCTCGGCTGGGGGTGAGGCTCAGCGCCAGTGATCCGATGCGGTTGCGCTGCTTACGCAGGCGCGCGCTCGGCCTGCTCGGCGGCCAGGCGAACGGCGGCCAGCGTCAGGCCGAGCAGCAGCCAGACAAGAGTCATCGTCGCCTGGAAGAGGTCTATCTTGAAGTAGAAGTGATCGAAGATGCTTCCCGCCAGCACGCCGACCAGTCCCCCCGCCAGACCCAGCCAGACATCGTCGAGCAGGGGCGCGGCGCGGATGGCCCGGTAGTGGGCGGCGCTGTAGGCAAAGGCGCTGCCCATCATCAGCAGGTAGCTGGCCAACCCCACCAGCCCCATGTGCGAGGCAATAGTCAGGTAGGTATTGGCCACGCCCAAATACAGATCAATTTCCGGCGTGCCGGAAAAACCCACGCCAATGGCCGGATGGCGACCGATCAGCGCCAGCGCGTCCTTGTACTCGCCGAAACGCATCTGTGTCTCGATGTCCTGGATGGTCAGGCCTGCCTCGATCTTGTCAAGGTAGCGTTGGGTCACTGGCAGGAAGAAGGCGATGACCACGGCCAGAGCCATAATCAGCAGCAGCTTGCGGTAGCGCAATACGGCGATGAAGACGAACGCCGCGCCCAGCGACAGCATCGAGCCGCGCGAGTCGGTCAGAAACAAGGCGAGGACGACCAGGCCGAGCGTTCCCAGCGCAGCCGGACGCGGCAGCACAGGCCGGGCGCTGAACGCCTGCGGAGTGGTCAGCGCGCCGATCATCAGCAGTAAACCGCCGAAAGCATTGGGGTCGATCCAGGTGCCGATGGCCCGCTCGTTGAGCACGCTGCCATATTCCTGGCGGTAGCGCAACACGCCACCGACCGGGTACTCGAAACGGCCCAGCCGATTGAGCAGAGCTTCGGCGCTGGGGTCGGGCAGCGCCCACAACACGATGCCCACCAGCGCGGACAGCCCGCCCAGGAGCATGGTCGCCGCCACGACGCGGCGCAAACGCTGCGTGTCGCGCATGACGTCCACCAGCACGGGGATGAGCAGCAGCCCGGCGACCGTCTCGGCCACCGTGCGCATCGTGCGCAGCTCCAGCGGCGCGTGGCGCAGGCCCATCAAGTAGGCGAAGAGGACCAGCCCAGCGAAGATAAGGGCGAAGGCCGCGACCGGGACGGTGCGCAGCAGGCGGCGCTGCCCGCTCATCCAGCCCAGCAGGTAGACCAACAGGAAGCCACCCAGCGCCCCGTTGAGGAAGGTGGGCGAGGGCGAGAAGGGGACCGGCACCTTGCCGAAGGGGAGGAGCGCGATCACAGCGACCATGACGATCAGCGCGCCGTGCAGGCTGGTCAGCACGTAGACGGCGGTCGCCAGGCCGAGCACCATGCCGAAGGCCATCACCGGGCCGAGCAGCACGACCAGCAGGGCCAGCAGTCCGCCGCCCAAACCCAGCGTCGCGCCGACAAGGATGGCGGCGGAGCGGCGGTCGGAGGAGTAGAGGAGCGTGTCGCGCATGATGGTTTTGCCAGCAGGACGGATCACTCAGGTATGCGCTCGGCGACGACGAAACCGGCGATGAACAGCACCCCGGCGACCAGCAGCGCCGACGACCCGCGCAGCTCGCCGGAATAGGTGTAGTAGTAGTACGAGACGAAGACCATCGCCAGCGACAGCAGGAAGAACACGCCCGCTAGCCTGGCTCCGCGCTCGCTGGTGGACATATTCAGAAGCTGGCCTCGCACCAACCCGCTCCAGGCCAGCACGATGTTGACCAATACGGCGAGCAGGAGGCCGATGAACAGCGGCGAAGTCGGCTCAGACGTTGTGAACATCGCAGCTTCTCCTCCCTGGGCGCAGACCCAGAAGGACTTATCACGCGCAGGTCAAGAACGCGGCGACACCGCCCTGGAGCGAGTCCGGCGGCGGTTGCGCAGCGCGTCGGCGATCAGATAGACAACTAGGCCGGCGAGCGTCGCCACAGAAATCGCGCCCCCGGCGATCAATGACCCCGGCATGAAACGCAGCGTCACTTTCTGCTCCGCGCCGGCTGGCACTGGCACCCCGATCAGCCCGGCGTAAGTATCCACGATCTCCGCTCGCTCGCCATTGATCTCGGCCCGCCAGCCGGGGTAATTGGCCAGGGCGACGGTCAGCAGGGCGGGCGCGCTGGTGCCCACTTCCATCTCCAGGTACTCTGGCATGACCATCTTGAAGGCGCGCACTTCGGCATCGGGCGGGCGCTCACCGGGCAGCGCGAAGGGCAGCGGCTCGCTGACCACGCCAATCTCGCGCAGGTCAATCCACGGCTCGAGCATGATCTCCCGCGCACCGTCCTGCCCGTCGTCCGAGACGCGGGCCTGGTAGACCAGGTGGGCAAACGGGCGCGGGTTCTCTAGCTCGTAGAGCGTGTAGTCCTCGCCGTCGTAGTTGACGCCCTCACCCACGACGCGCACCGGCACGTTGTCGGGCACATCGGCGATCATCGTGGCGTAGCGCACGGCGAAGACCTCCCAGCGGCGATCCACGCGGATGCGGCGTAGCTCCTCCGGCGCGCCAAGCTGGAAAGGCACCGCGCCGAAGATGTCGGGGATGCGCCAGTACATGCCGTGACTCTGGATGCCCGCCGCGCCGTCCACGTGCCAGGCGATGTCCTCGACTTCGCGCTGCAGCAGCTCGAGGTGGTCCGGCTCGGCGACGCGGTTCTCGCTTCTATCTTCGACGAAGTTGGGCGAACTCATGCCCAGCGAGAACAGGTCGAGGACGAGGATGGTTCCCAGACCCAGGGCGGCCAGCGCGCGCCGCTGGGCGGCGTGGGATCGTGCCCACCAGGTCAGCCAGCCATTGGCCAGCAGGCTGATCCCCAGGACGAAGCCGAGCGCGTTGGGCGCTGCCGCCTGCGGGTCGCCGTCGCGCAGCAGGGCAGCGAGCACCATCACCAGGAAGGCGACGGCGGCGACGGCCAGATGGCCCCGCGCCAGCCAGGTCAGGCGGCGCAGGTCGGCGCGGAAGGCAGCGCGATAGGGGCCGAGCAACTGGTCCAGCTCGTAGGCGGCTACCACGGCGACGCCGAAGGCGACCAGCGCCGCCGCCCGTTCCTGCTGGCGGAAGATGCTCCAGCCGGGCGCGAGCACGTAGAAGACATCGTAGACGACGCTGGCGCCGCCGACCGTCAGCCACAGCCCGACGGCAATCACCCCCAGCCAGAAAACCGAGGCGCGCCCCGGTCGCAGGAAGGCCAGGGCCACCAGCAGCAGGGCCAAGACGCCGGGATAGAGCGGCCACCAGTGGGCGTCGAACAGGCGCGGCCAGATCACCTGCACAAGCTCAGTGAAAGTGAACCCCGCCGCCTTGTCGAGGTAATGGAAGTTCTCAGCGCGGTAGGAGCGTTGCATCAGCTCGTAGGCGGGCAGTAGCTGCACGGCAGCCAGCCCCGCGCTGACGCCCCCCAGGAGCGCGCCGCGCCAGATGATGCTGTCCAGGCGCAGCCCCAGCCGCCAGCCAGTGAAGGCGAGATAGACCAGGGCCAGGTAGGCGGCATAGGTCGTCGTCTGGGGATGCCCGGCCAGGAAGGTCAGGGCCAGCGCCCCGCCCGCCAACAGAATCCCGCGCGCTCGCCAGCGCGGGGCGGTGAGGCTCAGGTGCGCGCCAAGCAGGGCCAGCGGCAGCCAGGCCAGGCCCTCGGCGATACTCGGCTGGAGCATCGGGTAGCCGGTCAGGTAGCCGCCGTAGGTCCAGATCAGGCTGCCCAGCAGGGCGGCGGCGGGCCGCCGCACCAGCGCGCGCAGCAGCAGGAACATGGTCACGCTGGCCAGCCAGTAGTGGACGGCGACCTCCATCTGGTGCGACTCGATGCGCCAGCCATCCGGCCCGGCCAGCAGCAGCGCCATCCAGCGTGGCGGGTACCAGACGGCGAACTGAGTGTTGGCGGCGAATGGCTCCCCGCCGTAGTTGTAGGGGTTCCAGAGGGGCACCTCGCCGTCCCACAGGCGGTCTGACTGGTAGCTGCTGAAGGCGTAGAAGTGCACGGGGAAATCGCCGGGGGCGAAGAGGGCGCGATCGCCTTCGGCAGGGGTTAGCAGCCGCCAGAAGAACAGCGCCCACAGCGCCGTGAGCACGGCGACCGCTACGGCGGCTGGCCCTGTGGCGCGCGCTGGCAGTCGGCGGTGAAGGCGGATCACGGGTGGTCTCCTGGCAATCAGGTTGCTGAGGCCATTATAGCGCGAATCGGCGTGGCGGCGGTTGGGCGGCGCGCGAGGCCCAGCTAGGGCAGGCCGCTGCCGCCGGGCCAGCGGTTGGTCACGTGAAGGGGCAGGACCAGCGCGTCGTCCGGCTGACCGGGCAGCGGCACGCGCACACCTGTCTGCCAATCGTACCAGCCAGTGACCAGGGCGTACTCACCGGGGGACAGGTCGGGCGGGAGCATGATCTGGCGCACGTCCACGATGATCTCACCGCTCGTCCAGCCCGACGCCGGCCGCGCCCCGTTGCGCGGCGTGCCATCGGCCTGCGCCCGGACTCGCCCGCCTGAGTCGGCCAGGTGCAGGAAGACGCTGTAATCCTGCTCTGCCGCGCCGAGCGCTCCCCAGTGCAAGACGACCGCCAGCGAGCCGCCCGCCCACATCTCCGCGCCGCGTGGCAGGGCGACGCCGCGCAATTGGGCGAACTGGCCCCACATCACGGGCATGTCGAGGGGCGCATAGCCGGGCGCGCTGGTCACTGGCTCCACCAGGATCGGGCCGCTCAGCGTCTGTTCGCCGCAGGCCAGTTCCCAGGTGTAGCGGCCTGGCGGGGCGTCCAGCGGCAGCGCGATCTGCTCGACGAGCGCCTCGCCGCCCAGCGCATGACTGGCGGGGTACTGGTCCCACAGAAATGGATGCGCTGCTTCGCCGATCACCGCGCCGGATTCGTCGCGCAGGCGGGCGCGCGTTTCGGCGGGCAGCGCCTCGCCGCGCTCCAGCGTCACCGTGCAGGTCAGCGGCAGGTCGAAGCCCTGAGGGAGCGCATCGGGCGGCGCCAGGTCGAGGCGGCGGCGGAAGACAGTCATCGGGCTGAATTCCGCGTCGCCGGGCGCGCTGAACTGGACCAGCGGTGCGTAGTGATAGCGGAACCAGTCCTCGGCGACGAGGCGCTGCATCTCCCAGTACTGGGTGGTGACGACCAGATCGGTCTTGTACTTGGCGACGGCGTAGGCATCACTGACGGCGTGCAGATCGGGCACGATCAGCCCGAAGGAATCGCGGGTGTGGCGCTGGGCGTAATAGCCCACGATGCCCAGGTCCTTGACTAACAGCGTGGCGTCGGGATTGGTGTGGGTGGCGATCCACTCGCCCACCAGCCGGTAAGTCGTCATCCGCGGCGGCGGGGCGTGGTAATCCCAGGCGCGCAGAATCGCCAGCGCCGCGCTGACCAGCACCAGCAGCCCGGCCATCCCCGCCACCAGTAACCGTCGCCAGCCCGCCCGCACCAGGCGACGGGCCAGCGAGTCGCCGCCAAGCGCGGCCAGAGCAGCCAGGACGACGAGCAGCGGCGTGTAGTACCAGAAGGCGGTCACGTTCAGCGCCAGGTAGCCGGTGAAGTAGAGCGCCGGCCAGAGGGCCAGCGGACGCAGGCCCGGCGTTCGCCCGGCGCGCCACGCACCCAACACGATCAGGGGGACGGCCAGCAGCGACAGCGGATTGTTGCCGTAGAACGAGCGCCACCAGCCCACGCCATCGTCCCAGAACTTGACGCCCTGCCAGAGCTCCTCTTTGGCGCTGAAGGTCTGCGGCAGGGGCGCGCCGAAATAGGCCCAGGCGAAGAGAAACCAGGGCGCGATGCCGCCCAGGTAGACCAACGCCAGCCGGATCACTGGAATCAGGGAGCGCCGGAGATCGCCGCGTCCGGCGCGAAGGTCGCCCAGGGCGTCGGCGGCGGCCAGCAGGCCGAGCGTCGCGGCCAGCACCAGGCCATCGGCGCGCGTCCAGGTGAGCGCGGCGGCGGCCAACAACGATGCCGCGCGCCGTCCGCGCGCCCACAGCCAGAAAGCGCCCGCCAGGATCGCGCAGTAGAACAGCGTTTCCATGCCGAAGCTGACATAGACGAGCGGCGAGGCGGCGAGGGTGATCGCCAGCGCGCTCCCTGCCGGACGGGAGAGCGCGGGCCGCAACGCCATCACCAGCAGGGCAATGGTCGCCAGGGCGAACAGGCCACTGAGCAGGTTACCGGCGTGCAGCAGGTCGGGCGTGACGGCGTAGACGGCGGCCATGAGCAGCGCGTAGAGGGGGGTGGTTGTGCCCTGCACGCGCTCGCCAGGGTTGAAGACAAAGCCCTCGCCGGTGGCGATGTTGCGGCTGTAGGCGAAGGTAATGAACACGTCGTCCTGGGTATAGTCCCAGTAGGCCACCGTGAGCAGGACGACCAGGGCCAGCGCCACCCCGATCCACGCCCGGTCAGCCGTGACAAGTTGCCGCGCGCGCATCATTCCACCTGAAGCCAGCTTAGCCAGACGTAGTCCACCGACTGCGCGCCCGCTCCTCCGCGCACGCGCAGCGCCCCCGCCGGGTCGCCCGCCGGGTAGACGCGCACCAGCAGCCGGTAGCGGCCCGGCGGTGCGTCCGCGGTGATGGTCAGCTCCCGCGCCTCGGCGACGGGCGCGCCGGGCGTCCAGGTGGTGACCGGCGGATCGGGCGGGGCATCAAGCTGGGCGACTTTGATCAGGCGGGCCGGGTCGGGGTCAATGATCTGTACGGAGATCACGTAGTCCGTCTCCAGCCGCCGGCGCGCCTCCCAGTGCAGAGTGACGGTCGTGCTCTCGCCGGGCTTCAACGCCCGCTGCGTGATCTCGTAGCCGCGCAGGATGATCTGCCCGCCGAAGTCGGCGTCCACGGGGTTGGGGAAGGCGCCCGGCGGCGGCTCCAGCGTGACGCGCCCCAGCCACAGGCGATCCGTCTGCGAGTCGGCGTCCGTGCCGAGAGGAACCATGCGCTCGAGGGTGTGCAGGTCATAGAAACCGAGCCAGACATCGAGTGTCTGCGGGGCGTAGACCGTCTCCGCGATGGGCACGGCGACCAGGTTGTTCCAGGAGTCCCCGCCTTGCAGGTCGGAGGTCGCCAGCAGACCCCCGCCGGGGTACACGTCGCGCTGCGCCTCGATGGTGCCGTCAGCGTTGACCAGATGCACGAACAGGCTCCAGTCGCGGGTCAGGGGCGCTTTGGCGGTCATGGCCGGAGAGAGGTATAGGGTGTCGCCGGGCTGAAGCGCTCCGTCAACGCGCTGGTAGGCGAGGCACAGCGCTTCCTGCACGGCGTCCGGCTCGCGGAAGCACGCCGCCAGGTGCGCGCCGCGCTCCAACGTGGTGAAGGGCCAGGTCGCGGCCTGGTCAAGGGTGTAGGCCGGGCGGATGGTCGCCCATGGTTGCAGCGCGGCAATCGCGGCGAAAAGCAGCGCGGCGGTGCCCAGGCCCGCCGCCTGCGCCTTCGACGCGCGCGGCAGCCAGGCGGCGATGCCCGCAGCCAGCCAGACGTTGAGCGCGGCGATGGCGCTGAACCACAGCCGCCCCTGCGAGGCCCACGTCTGGCGCGTCCAGATCAGCAGCGAGACGAAAACAACTGCTGCCCAGACAACAGTCAGCGCACGCGCGGCGTAGAGCGAGCGGTCGAGCGGGCAGGTGCGCGTGCGGATGTGCAGCACAGCTTCGCGGGCCGGGGCTACCAGCAGCCCCAGGGCGCTGGCCCCGGCCAGCAGGTTGAACAGGGCGTAGACCCCATCGCGCATGGGCACATTCACCCCGCCGAAGAAGCCCCAGAAGGCCATCATGAACGTCTCGCGCTCGGTCCAGAGCTGGCGCAGATCGGCGGGGACGGCGCGCCGTCCCACGATGTCGAGGAAGACATTGATCCCGGTCGCGTCGCCATACAGGTCGTAGTTGCGCCAGTACCACCAGCCGGCGATGAGCACAGTCAGCCCGCCGGAGATCAGCCCGCCGAGGACGAGCGGGCGCCAGTCGCGGGCGCGCCAGGAGATGACCAGCAGGGCCAGGGCGACTAGCGGCAGCATGAGGCCAATCTGGTACTTGGCCAGCATCCCCAGCCCGGCCAGGATGCCGAGCCAGGCATAGGCCCGCAGCGGCGGCGGGTCGTCCCAACGCCGGACCAGCCGGACGATCAACAGCAGCAGGGCGCTGGCCAGCAGGGTGGAGAGGTTGTCGTTGTTGATCACCCCGCTGATGAACAAGAACATCGGGTTGAAGGCAGTGAAGGCGGCAGCGGCTAGGGCGATGGCCGGGGTTGCCGGGAAAAGCTCGCGACCCAACAGATAGGTCAGCAGCACGGTGCCCAGGCCCATGAGCACAGAAAGGAAGCGCACCAGGCGCATGGCCAGGGCCGTGCCGCGCCAGGGGAATGCCTCGCGCTCAGCGTCATGGACGACCATATTGGCGTTGCCGTCCGGCACGACTACGCCGATGTCCGCGTGCGGATTGATGCGGCGGGCGGTGTCCATATCTGTTGTGTCAATCCAGCGGGTGAGCGCCGCGCCCAGGCAGTAGTAGAGCGGGGGCTGGCCGCCTTCCTGCCGCCAGGGGCCGGGGTTGGCCGGGTCTTGCACCGGCAGGCCGAAGCCGTGATCGGCCACATATTTGACCATGGGATAATGCCACAGCTCGTCGGACGCCTCGAAGAGGGGCGCGACCAGGCTGTAGGTGACGGCCAGGATCATATAGCCGCCCAGGATGAGCGCCAGCAGTGGGCGCTGGCGGCCAATGAGAGGGGGCATAGGCATCCGCTTGCGGGCTGTGATGCTGCGCGAATTCAGCGGCGGAGTGTACCGGATTGAACGCGGGTTAGCCAGGGGGATGACGGGACAGCGCGCTACTCCGTTCGCCCGAAGCGCGTCGTCAGCGCGCCGCCCGCCGAGCGCACGGTGCGGCGCAGGCGGCTGCGGATGCCCGTTGCACTAGCGGCGCTCTGCACAGCCTCGATGTACAGGTGCTCAAGGCTGATCATTGTGTCTTCCCACGACACCTTTCCGGCGAACGCTCTGGCTTCGCGGGCCATGGCCCGCCGCCGGTCGGGATAGTCGCGCAGCAGGCGCACATAGCGGGCGTACTCCGCCGGGTCCAGCGCACAGATGTGGCCGTTGATCCCGTGTGTCACATAGTCCACGATGCCGCCGGAGTTGGGCAGCAGGACGGGCAACCCCGAAGCCATCGCCTCAATGACGACCTGCCCCGCCACCTCGTTGGGACCGGTGAAGCCGAAGACGTCCGCGCTGGCGTAGGCGGCGGAAAGGTCGGCTCCCGTCAGGTAGCCGGTGAAAGTAGCGCGCCCGGCGTACATGCGCTCCAGTTCGCCGCGCAGGGGGCCATCGCCAACGATGGCCAGCGCGACGCCATCCAGATCGGCCACCTTGCGCAGCAGGTCCACGCGCTTCTCGCGGGCCAACCGCCCAACGTAGAGCACCAGCAAGCTATCGGCGGGGCGACCGCCCAGCAGCCGCCGACGCATTTCCGCCGAGCGATGGGCGGGGCTGAAGCAGGCCGTGTCCGCGCCGCGCTGCCACAGGCGTAAGCGCTGGAAGCCACGTTCGCGCAGCTCGCGCAGATTATGTTGGGTGGGCACCAGGGTCAGCGTGGCCTTGTTGTGCAGATGGCGGACATAAGCCCAGGCCAGGCCCTCCAGGCCCCCGACGCCGTAGCGGTGAGTATAGCCGGGCAGGTCGGTCTGATAGTTGGCGATGAGGGGCACGCTGTGATAGCGCACATAGTGCACGCCGGTCCAGGCCAGTGCCGCCGGGCTGAAGAGATGGATGAGATCGGGCTGGAAGCGCCACAGCTCACCCAGGCGCAGGTAGGGGAAGCCAAAGCGTGATTCGGGGGGCACCAGGGGTGGGTGCAGCGAAGGCACGGCGACCACGCGCGCCCCGTCCAGATGGGAAGGAGTGCGCAGGCTGCCGATGGTGAGGCTGGGCGCGTAGATCAGCACCTGGCGGCCCATGTTCAGATGATGGCGAGCAGTGAGCGTGGTCAGCTTGCTCACGCCATCCACCTTGGGCAAGAACGCCTCGGTGACCAGAACAACACGCTGCACCGGCGCGCGATCCACTTCCACAGTGATCGGTTTCACGCGCCATTCATCACCCAGAGCAACTCGATCGGCCACCATAACGATATTCCCCCTGTGCCATGCTGTGGCAATTAATCAGCCCCTCATCATCCACTTTAGAGCGTCAGGGCAAGATGGAGTCTATGTCTATTTTAAGATACGGGAGCGCGCCGGCAAAAGTTTCTTAGGGCTGCCAGACACGACCGACTGGCTCATGCTCCGCGAGGCGAGCGGTCAGCGTGGCGCGTCCAGGACTTGGGCGTAGTAGGCGGCGGTCTGGGCGGCGATGGTCTCCCAGGTGAAGCGCTCGGACAGTTCGCGGGTGTTGTTCCCCATCTCTTCGCGCAGATCCGGATTGTCGGCCAGGTCTTCGATGGCGATGGCCAGGGCCGTCGGCGAGTCCGGCGGGATGAGGCGCATGTGAACATCCTCGAGCAGCTCCGGCACGTCTACCTGTGGGTGGGTGCTGATGATCGGGCAACCGTGAGCCAGGGCCGCCATCAGGCTCCCGCGGCGGAAGGAGACTCCATCGCGGAACGGCAGGGCGACGATGTCGCAGGCGGTCAGGTGGCCGCTGACGGCGGCACTATCCACGAAGCCGGTCCAGCGGATGTGCTCGAGCAGGTCAAGGTCCTCGACCATGGCGTCAACCTCGCGGGCGTAGACGATGTTGGCCGGGTCGCTGGTGCCCGTGCGCCCACCGATCATCAGCAGTTTGACGGGCAGGCTGTTGTTGCGGGTGATGCGCAGGGCCTGCAGCAGCGTGTCAATGCCCTTGGAGGCGTTGAGGAAGCCGAAATAGCCGACGATGATGTCGTCCGGCTGGAAGCCAAGCGCCGCTCGCCAGACGGAACGATTGTAGTCGGGGGCCAGCTCCGGGCGGATGTTGGAGCCGATGGGGATGTGGCACAGACTGGCGATGGCTTTCTCGGACGAGAGGCGCTGCTCGTCTCCCCGGTTGGTGACGATGACGCCGTCGCTACTGCGCGCGAGGGTCAGCACAGCCTGATAGCGCAGCGGCCCGGCCTTCGGGAACAGGTAGGGCACGAGCAGGTCGTGAAACGTGGTCACCACGCGCGCGCTGTCGAGGCGCATCGGCAAGACATGGACGAACGCGGCCATGTTGAAGGCGGCGGTCTGATACTGAATGTTGACCACGTCCAGCTTCTGGGCCTGCGCCCAGCGGCGGATGCGGCTGAGCGTACCCCAGCCCCACGAATGGGCGTCGGCGGTGACCTGCGCGGAGCCATCGGCAGCGGCGGCGGCGCGGTGATCGGTGAAGACGTACACCTCGTGACCAAGCGCGGTCAGGGCGCGCGCCAGTTCCTGGGTGAATGCGCCCACGCCGCCTTGCATGGGTGGGTATTCGCCGGTGATCTGCCCGATGCGCATGGTCGCTCCCCGATCTCCATCACCGGGCGAACTGCTCGCCCGGCCCAACCCCGGCCAGCGCGCGGACCACCGCCCAGTAGGTGCGGATGCGCGCGCGGCGCAGCTCGCGCCTGTGGCCGAGCGCGGCCTTCGCACCTTCGAGCGCGATCTGCAGCCCGTAGCTTAGCAGCAGGAACAGGCGCAGTGCAAGAGCCAGCCCGCGCCCGTGATAAGTGCGGAAATAGCGCAGCTTGCTCTGTTGGAAGTGAATGTGCTTGCGCGTTTCCACCTGGGTCGTGCTCTGGCCGCCGTAATGGGTGATGCGTGCCGTGCCCACATAGGCCACGCGCCAGCCGGCTTCTTTGGCGCGGCGGCACCAGTCCAGTTCTTCGGAGAACATGACATAGCCCTCGTCCAGCCCGCCGATCTGCTCGTAGACCGCGCGGCGGGCGATCAGCGCGCAGCCCTGCACCCAGTCCACTTCGTAGACGCCATCATCGGGCAGGTCGGCGACGTAGAAGCGGTCGAGCAGGCGGCGTGGCGCGTACCCTTGCAACCAGGTGCTCTCAAAAAACGCGGTCAGCGCCGTGGGGAAACGGCGGCGCGTGGACTGGGTGCTGCCGTCGGCGTTGAGCACGCGCGGCCCGGCGATGCCCACCGCCGGGTGCGTGTCCAGATAGGCGACCAGCGCGGGCAGCGCGTCATCGTGAACCACCGTATCGGGGTTCAGCAGCAGCCGGTGACGCCCGCGCGCCCCGGCCAGAGCCAGGTTGTTGCCGCGCGTGAAGCCGATGTTCTCGCTCTGAGCGAGCAGGTGCACCCAGGGGAACTGCTCCGTGATCATGGATGGCGTGCCGTCCGTGCTGGCCGAATCCACAACGACGACCTCGGCGCACAGCGGGCCGTTGCCCTGCGCGCTGCCATCCGGCGCGATGAGCATCAGCGGGCTGGCGGCGATAGTTTGCAGGCAGGCGCTCAGCAAATCGCGCACGTTCCACGAGACGATGAGGACGGACAGGTCAACGCTGGGGGCGGCGGGCGGGTGATCGATCACGTCTCCAGGTCCTCAAAGGCCGGCTCAACGCTCAGCAGGTCGCGAGCTGGCCCGTAGTAGGCGCGGTAGCGACCGGGGAACGCTTCCGGCAGCCGCTTCCAGCGCCGGTAGGACAGGCGCAGCAGCACCTCGCCCGCGAGAAGCGCCGGATGCGCCGCGTCGCCGGAGCGGCGCAGCGGCCCGGTCGCTACGCGGACCTGGGGACGGGCCACGTCGCGCACCGCCGCCAGCCAGAGCGCGCCAAGCACCAGCCACAGCACGCAGACGCCGATCCACAGCGCGCATTCCCACCCCGTCCGAGCCAGGGGACGAACCAGCGCGATCAGGGCTGCGCCGAGCATCAGCATGACCAGTCCGTGCAGCAGATGGCCGATGCAGCGATACAGCAAATCCTGGCGCTGGCGGTCGCTCAGCCGCCCAGCGCGGTTGGCAGGCAGCGCGTCCGGCTCGAACCCAAACAGGGCGCTCAATTCCTCCGCGCTGAGCGGCTGTCCGTCAGGGCGCGGGTGCTCGACCATATCCGTGCCGTCCCTGCTCTCTGCTGCCATTGTACCAGGATTCTGGAGCTGGACGCAGGAGAGTCTCGGGGGGGATAGATGGAGTCATGGGCATACGGAAGCTCGGACGTGAGTCCGGGTACTGGGGGACCTGGCGCTGATGCATCTGGCGGCGGTTCCCCCAGTACCCAACTCGCCTCAGAGATTTCGAGTGTCCGCGACCTTATCTACTCCCCCGCCCGAATCAAGCCTTGCCAAAGGCGACTGCCTGCGGTACTATACTACGCGCTTGTTCGCCCCACACCCCGACAAGAGGGGCGACTTTCCGCTCGTCAGCCCGGCGCCTGCCGTTGCTGTCGGGCAAACCCAGGGAAAGGAGATACTCCCACACATGAACCGCGCATACGAGTTGGGATTCATCATCCCCAGCAACGTGTCTGAGGCTGACACGCAGTCGGTCATCAACACCGTCAAGGGCTGGATCGAGGGGTTCGGAGGCCAGGTCACCAACGTGGACTACTGGGGCCGCCGCCGGCTTGCCTACACGATTGACGACTTCCGCGAGGGCTACTACGTCTTTGTGCAGATGGACTTCCCGCCCGTCCAGATCAATGAGTTGGAGCGCAATCTGCTGCTCAGCGACCGCATCATCCGCCACCTCGTCGTCCGTCTGGACGAGTAGGCGGCACATGCTGGCGCGAGCCGGCCGTCAGAGGAGTTGGCTGCCATGGGGCGTGGGCTGAACAAAGTGATGATCATCGGCTGCCTGGGGCGCGATCCTGAACTGCGCTACACCCCCAGTGGCCGGCCCGTGGCCAGTTTCAGCGTGGCGACCAGCCGCACCTGGACCTCGTCCGACGGCGACCGCCGCGAAGAGACCGAGTGGTTCAATGTCGTGGCCTGGGGCAACCTCGCCGAAATCTGCAAGACCCATCTGGCCAAGGGCCAGCAAGTGTACGTCGAGGGCCGTCTGCAGACACGCGGCTGGGAAGACGACCACGGCACGCGCCATTTCCGCACCGAGCTTGTCGCCAACGAGATGATCCTGCTTGGCGACCGCCATCCGGCTCAGGAAATGCACGACGGTGAGCCACCCGACGAAGAGGACAAGAGCAGCTTCCCCTTCTAACCCTAAGCGAACATGAGTGGCGGGCCTCGCGCCTGCCTGACCAGACACGCAGCCAATCAGAGCGAAACAAGGAGACCTTCAGGTGGCCGACAGAAGAAACCTGAATGACATCGAAGACGACGATGCCCTAGACATGGAACAGGATGAGGGTTCGTCGCGCGAGCGCGGTGGCCCCCGTCGCGGGCGCCGTCGCAAAGAAGACTACTTCCACGCCAGCAACACGGTGCCGAACTACAAGGACGTCGAGACTTTGCGGCGCTTCATCACCGAGCGCGCCAAGATTCGGCCCCGCCGCCAGACCGGCCTGACGTCGAAGAACCAGCGCCTGCTGGCCCGCCAGATCAAGCGCGCGCGCCATCTGGCCCTGCTGCCCTTCACCGATGAGCAGACGCGCGGTTAGGGTCCTGTGGTTGGGGCAGCGCGCCTGTCGCCTTCTCGTTTAGAGGGCTATGCCGGCCTGGCTGCGCATCTCTCAGGGCTGCGCTCCAGGCCGCAACTGCGCCCGGCAGACCCACGTTCAGCGATTTCGTCATTGGAGGAGAATAGTCTTATATGGCTAAGAAAGGCACTACCGGCGGACCCCGCACGCACCGTGTGACCGATGCGGACCTCAAGCGCCGCCAGGAATACCGGTCTCGCGCTGAACGCGACCGGCAGTGGCAACGCCGCATCCTCACCGTCACCGCGGTGCTCATTGCCATTAGCCTCGTCGTGCTGCTGAGCGCGCTGGTCTACGAGCAGTTCATCCGGCCCCGCCAGGCTATCTCCACCGTGAACGGCGAAGAGATCGCCACGCGCGACTTTGAAGACCGCGTGCGTCTCATGCGCTGGCTGACAGCGGAGCAGATCCGCGAGTTCTACATGCTCACCGGCGGCAACCTGGAGGCCATCCAGCAATACGCTAGCCAGCAGATCAACGATCTGCGCCGCCCCCAGATCATCGGCAGCCAGGTGCTGGAAGACATGGAAGAGGAGCTGGTGATCAAGCAGGCCGCCGTCGCGCTGGGCGTGACGGTGGACGAGGCCGCCGTGGACGCGCGGGTCGAGGAGTACATGGCCCAGACGATGGGCCTGACCGTGCCGTCCGACGAGACGCCCACGCCGACCACCGAGCCAACGATCACACCGACGCCGCTCGTCTCGCCCACGCCGCGCCCCACCTCGACGGCCACTCCGCTGCCCACTGCCGCGCCGACTGAGGAAGCAACGCCCGGTCCAAGCCCCACGCCGACCGTGCCGCCTACCGCGACGCTCGAGCCCTCACCATTTCCCACGCTGGAGCCGTCAGCCGTGGCCGCCACGCTTGAGAGCGCCACCGGCGACTTCTACAAGGACGCCAGGAAAGCCGTCGGTGTTGAGCGCGGGGCCGTGCGCGATCTCTTCTACTATGAGGCACTGCGCACCGCCATCATCGAGGAGCTGACCAAAGACCTGTCGCCAGAGGAGCTACAGGTCAACGCCCGGCATATCTTGTTCAAGTTCAACCCCGATCTCCCCGCGGGACAGACTCTGCCTCCCACCGACGAGGAAAAGACAGCGGCCCTGGCTCGTGCTGAGGCAGCCCTGGCCGCGCTGCAGGACGGCGAGCCGTTCGCCGACCTGGCCAAAGCTGTCTCGGACGACGCCAGCGCGACGAGCGGCGGCGAGCTTGGCTGGTCTAGCCCCGATGGCTTCGTCGCCGCTTTCAAGGACGCGGTTCTGAACGCCACCATCGGCGAAGTGATTGGCCCCATTGAGACGGAGTTCGGGTACCACATCATCCAGGTGCACGCCCGCGAGATTCGCCCCCTGACGGAAAGCGATCTGAACACCCGCCGCCAGCAGCAGTACACGGACTGGCTGGACGAGCAGAAAGCCGCCGCCACGATCAATCGCAGCGACGACTGGCTGAAGCGCATCCCCGAAGACCCGACGTACAACAACCTGCTCGGAGACATCCTCCCGATCGGCTAGCTCGCGCATCCTGTGCGCATCCCGGCGGCACACGGCCAACCCTGTGTGCCGCTGTTGTTTTCTGGCTGGTCTGTGCCACAATTGTGGGCAGGCGCAGCGCGCCCTGGCTCGCTGAGCCAGCGCGATTCGGAGGAACAGGCCCATGCCCTCGCTGTCATCCGCTCTGCTGACCATCGAGCGCCACATTCTCGAGAATCAAGAACAGCATCCCGGCGCGACAGGTCGCCTGACCAGCCTGCTCTACGACATCGCCCTGGCGGCCAAGCTGATCGCCCGCGAGACCACGCGCGCCGGCATCGCCGACGTGCTGGGCGCGACAGCCATGCACAACGTCCACGACGAGACGCAGCAGAAGCTGGACATCTACGCCGACCAGGTTATCTTCCGTATGAACGACCACACGGGGCGCGTCTGCGTCATGGCCTCGGAGGAGCACGACGGGCTGCTGCTGATCCCGGAGCGCTACCCGCCAGGCTACTACGTGCTCATCTACGACCCGCTGGACGGCTCATCCAACATTGACGTCAATTCGCCCGTCGGCACCATCTTCGCCATTCACCGCAAGATCACGCCCGGCGAAGGCCGTGGCACGCTGGCAGACGTCCTCCAGCCCGGCTCGCGGCTGGTCGCCGCTGCCTATGTCATCTACGGGTCGAGCACGATGATGGTCTACAGCACGGGTCACGGCGTGCACGGCTTCACCCTGGACCCGACCATTGGCGAATTCCTGCTCAGCCACCCGGACATCCGCATCCCCTCCCCTGCCAGGTATTACAGCGTCAACCAGGGACGGCAGAGCCGCTGGGCGCCCGCCGTCCAGCGCTATGTGGCCTGGCTGCAGGGTCTGGGCGGTGACGCGCGCCCGCCCCTTGACCTGCGCTATATCGGCAGCCTGATCGCCGACTTCCACCGCAACCTGCTGCGCGGCGGCGTTTTCCTCTATCCCGCCGACGCCGAGCAGCCCGGCGGCAAGCTGCGCCTGACCTATGAGGCGCAGCCGCTGGCCTTCATCGCCGCGCAGGCCGGGGGGTATGCCTCGGATGGCGCGCGCGACATCCTCTCCATCCAGCCGGAGAGCCTGCACCAGCGCGTGCCGGTGTTCATGGGCAATCGCGAGCTGGTGGAGATGGCCGAACGCTTCATCCGCGAGGAGGGCAGTGCGTCGAATGGCCGTTGAGCGAGTGTCTCCCTGGAACACATGGATGCAGTCACAGGCGGGCAGGTCGGGCAAAGCGCCAGGGGAGACGCTCAAACCAATCCTTGACATCTGCCCCCCTACCGGCTACCATTGGAAGTCAAGCAGACGGGGCGTGGCGCAGCTTGGCTAGCGCGCTTGCATGGGGTGCAAGAGGCCCCCGGTTCAAATCCGGGCGCCCCGACTCTTGCTTCAGCCGCTCTCCCACTCACCGTGAGGGAGCGTTTTGTTTCCCCACGTTGCCCCTGCCCTGTGCAATCTGTCTGAGTCCGGCCAGCGCCGGCTCGTGACCTTCGCACGATGTCAGCGCCATCTCTGGCGGATAGAGTCAGGGCTATGCAGAATGCACTATGCCCTAAGGGGAGCCTCCGCCAATGTCTAGCGCCGTGAACGGCATTCTCTGGGAAGACCTGGTCAGCGCCCAGCATCGTCTCCGCAGCGCCCTAGACGCGCTGCAGATGCTGCAGAGCGCCATAGAGAACGGGCGCCTCGGCGAGCCGACCCGTCCCGACAGTCGCCGGCTGAATCACCTGCTCGTCCTGGCTGAGCTGCTGCACGCCGAGATCCAGCCCAGGGTGGACGAGCATGTCGGGGTGCGCCGCAACGGTCATCAGCCAGCCGGGGGCACCCATGCCCCGCAAGCCGCCATCTGAGGGATGTCCAGGCCACCCGGCTGCTTATGCTGAGGCAGCGTCCAGGCTGGTGATCGCCTCGCGCACGATCTGGGCACTGGCTCGCAGACCGGCGAATTCGTCCTCGCTCAAGGGAAAGAGACAGGTCGAGATGACTCCCGCCCCGCCGACCAGGTTGGGCAGAGAGACCGTCACATCTCGCACGCCGGCGACTTCCTGCTGGGGTGTGCATACTGTCAGAATCGCCCGCTGATCGCGCAGAATGACATTGACAATGCGCGCCAGGGCGCTGCCAATGCCGTAGTAGGTGGCCCCTTTGCCCTCGATGATGCGGTAGGCCGCCTTGCGCACCTGCTCGTCAATTTGCGCCTTCACTTGAGCCGTGACTTCGCCGCCCTGGGCTACGCAGAACTCTGGCAAAGGAATCCCGCCGATGCCGACCTCCGACCAGGCCAGCACCTCCGAGTCGCCATGCTCGCCCAGCACATAGGCGTGCACATGGTGTGGATCAACGCCAAGGTGACGCCCAAGCAGCGCGCGGAAGCGGGCCGTGTCGAGTGTGGTGCCGGAGCCGATCACCTGCTGGCTCGCAAGCCCAAAATCCGCCGCGTATCTCGCGGTCAGGTGAGTCATCACATCCACCGGATTCGTGGCCACGATCAGCACCGCCTCCGGCGCGTAAGTCAGCACCTGCGGCGTGATGCTGCGGAACACAGTCGCGTTGCGCTCGAGCAATTGCAGGCGTGTCTCGCCGGGACGCTGGCTCACCCCGGCAGTGAGGATGACGACTTTCGTCCCTGTCAGTTCCGGGTAGTCGCCGGCGCGCACCTGCAGAGGATGCGCGAACGGCACGGCGTGCAGGATATCGTCCGCCTCGGCCTGGGCGCGCGCCTGATTGAGGTCAACCAGCACGATCTCGCGGCCTATGCCCTGCATGACCAGCGCATAGGCTGTCGTCGCGCCCACCGCACCGCTGCCAACAATGCCGATCTTCATGGTCGCCATTCTCCCAATGCAATTCCGAAATCAGGCTCCTCAGATTGTCCATAGGATGCGCTCCGCTGCCAATTCGCCCGGCCACCCAGTCACGGGGCAGCTCCGCAAAATAACGTGATCGCCGTTGGCCCCCCACCCCTAACCCCTCCCCCACGCTGCGCGGAGGGAGGGGAATGGCTCGCGCATCATTCTCCCCTTCCCTCATTTTGGGGTGTATAGACTGGGGCCGGGGGATGGGGGTGGTCGCTGAATGGATCACGCTATTCTGTAGTCCTACCAGTCACGGTTGCGCCGGGCCGGTACGTGCGCTAATCTGTACGCACTCGCACCGTGGGGGAGTGACCGTGATCGGTTCGCCGAAGAAGCGCTGGCTGCGTTTCACGCGGCTGAGTTGCACCATGCTCAGCGTTGAACTGATCGTGCTCGCCTTCGCCGTCTGGCGGCTCAGCACGGCGCTGCTGCCCACTCCCTCCGCTACTGCCACACCCCCACGCACGCCGCCCCCGCAGGGCCTGCGTCCCGAGGACGTGCTGCCCACGCCCACACCCGACAGGACCGCCCCCGTCCGTCAGATCATGTTCCCGGCGGCGTCCGTCGGCGCGCCGATCATCCCCGCCGGGCGCGTGCGCGGCACCTGGGAGACGCGCCACCTGGGCGACTCGGTCGGGCACCTGGTCGGCACGGCCTGGCTGGACGGCGCCGGGGGGAACATCGTCCTGGCCGGCCACGTCGAGAGCTTCACCGGCGCCCCCGGCCCCTTCGCCTACCTCTTCGAGGCGAAGCTGGGCGATCTGGTGGTGCTGCGCGAGGGGGCCCGCGAGCAGCGGTATCGCGTCACGCAGATCGAGTATGTGGGCCCCTACGATGTCTCCTGGCTGGCCCAGAACGGCGTGTCGCGCATCACCCTGATCACCTGCACCGACTGGGACTTCGACACCGAGACCTACCTGGGCCGGCTGGTCGTCGTCGCCGAGCCGGTGGCCCTGGCCGCGCAGAATCCGTCCAACTGAGCGCAGCGACCCACCGCCAGCGGTCAGCGACCGGTCTGCGCTACCCCGTAAGCAAAAAGGGGCGTGTCGCCACACGCCCCCGCCAGACTTCCGACGTTTTGGAAACTTCGGAAGTCTCTCTTTCTGCGCCCCGCCCTACTACCCCAGCGTATCCTGCACCACCGGCGGCACCAGCGCGCGCCCGAACGTGACTTCGTGCGCGTCGCCGTCGGGCAGCACGGTCAGCGGCACGACCAGCGTCGTCCGATCTACGAAACACAGCGTCTCGTTGATCGCCTCGCACCAGTACACCGTCAGGTCGAGCGCCAGATCGGTCTGCCCCACCGCGAAGGTGACCGGCACCTCGACCGGTAGCTCTGGCAGGGTGATGCGGACGTCGCGCGAGTCCGCGGGAACCTGGGCCACCGGGTCATCGGGGAAGATGGCCGTGAAGGGGGCCAGGCCGTTGAGCTTGTAGCCATCGGGCATGGTCACCTGGATACGCACGGTGCCCGGCCCGGCGGCGACTGTCTGCGGAGCCAGCAGCAGCGTATCCTCCGCGGCGAACGCACCCCCGGTCAGGCCGCCCGGCGCGACGGACACAGCGCCCGCGCCGCCCAGCCGCTCAACGTTGGGGAATGTCACCGTGCTGACGACGCCCGTCGCCAGGTCGGCCACGCGGATGGCGTGGTTGTTCGTGTCGGCGATGTACAGCTTGCCGTCCGCGTAGTCAATGCCGCCCGGCTCGTAGAACAGCGCCTCGCCCCCGTCGGCGAATCCCGGCTCGCCCGTGCCCAGGAAGGTGACGCTCTCGCGCGTGGTCGGATTGATGCGCTTGATCTTGTTATTGTAGGTGTCGGCCACGTAGAGCAGGCCATCATCAGCAACCGTCACGCCCAGGGCGTGCTGCAAGCGTACCTTGTCGCCTGTCCCATCCACGTCGCCGAAGTCGAACAGGCCGACGCCGACGATGGTGCGCACCTCGCCGTCGGGGTCGAGGTCTGCCGTGCGGATGGCGCTGGCCTCGGCGTCGGCGAAGTAGAGCACCGTCCCGTCGCTGTCAATGCCGCTCGGCTGGTTCATGGCCGCCTGGCGCAGCGGCCCGTCCAGCAAGGCTTCGCGCCCCGTCCCGGCATATGGCCCGACCTGGCCGCTGGCGCTGTCATAGACCCACAACTGGTGCGACCCGGCCATCGCAATATACACCTTGCCCGCGTGGGCGACCACGTCCCAGGGGGAGCTGAGCGCGATCTCTGGGCCAGGGCCGCTGGCGTCGCGCTCGAAGCCCTGCACGCCCGTCCCGGCGACAGTCGTCACGGCCCGCGCGGCCAGGTCCACGACGCGGATAGCGTGATTCTGGGTGTCGGCCACATAAAGCGTGTCCCCGTCGAGCGTCAAGCCCTGGGGACGGGAGAAGCGGGCGGTCGCGTAATCGCCGTCGCGCAGCCCGGCCTCGCCCGCGCCGACCACGTCGAGCACTTCGAATGTGTCCAGTGCGGCGACGACAATGCGGTTGTTGTTGCTGTCGCTGATGAACAGGCGATTGCCCGCCGCGTCGGCCAGCACCTTGCCGGGGAAGCGGAGCGGCGCGGTGTGATCGTCGCGGGCCATCTCCGGCTGCCACTGGGCCAGCGGCGCGGGGCTGATCGCGCCCGTCGCGCCGTACTCGCGGGCCATCGTCTCGATCACCGGCTGGATGCGCGGGTAGAGCGGCTCGCCGGAAAGCTGCCCGACGACCTTGCCCAAGGGGTCAACCACCACGAACGTCGGCCAGGCGCGCACGCCGTACTGCTGCCAGGTGATGAAGTCGCGGTCGTTGATCACCGGATGTTCAACCTCGTAGCGGCGCACGATGCGGCGGATGTTCTCCGTCTCGCCCTCGTTGGTGAACTTGGCCGAGTGCACGCCGATCACCACCAGCGCTTCGGGGTATTCGGCCTCCAGCCGCTTAAGGTCGGGGATGATATGGATGCAGTTAATGCAACCATATGTCCAGAAGTCCAGCAGCACGATTTTGCCGCGCAGGTCGGCCATGCTCACCGGCGCGGAGGTGTTGATCCACTCAGCGCCGGCGGGGAAGTCCGGCGCGTTCGTCTTCCCCGAATAGGTGTACGTCACGTCGTCTTCCTCACCTGGCTCCCGCGCGCTCCTGTCCCGGACGATGACGCCGGCAGCGTTGAGCACGAGCGCGATCAGCGTCCCGCCCAGCATAACCACCGCCACTATTCCAACCCATCGCTTCATCGTGGCTTCCTCGCCAGCCCACTAACCCCCACCGCGCCCCGCGACCGCAGCGCTCTCCGCGCACAATGAGGAGATTGTACGCGCGCGCCGCCCGATCTGCCCACCAGGGGAGAGAGGATTTTTCACCGCTAAGGCGCGGAGAGCGCCGAGAAGAACGCAAGAGATCAGGGGAGCGCAACAGGAGTGACGTGCCTTCAAAACTCTCTGCGCCCTCTGCGTCTCTGTGGTGAGGCTGTTCTTCGAGAGAAAGACGCATCTCAGCGGGCGCGGAGAACCTGCTCGTAGGCGGCGAGCGTGCCCTCCGCCGTCGCCCGCCAGCTAAAGGCGCGGGCCCGGGCCAGACCCCGGTCGCGCAGCAGCGCGGCGTGCTCCGGCTGGGTGAGCAGCGAGAGGATGGCCCCGCCCATCGCCCGGCTGTCGCCCGGCACGACCAGGAAGGCGGCGTCGCCGGCCACTTCGGGGATGGAGGACGCTTCGCAGGCGACCACCGGCGTGCCGCTGGCCATCGCCTCTAGCGGCCCCAGCCCGAAGCCCTCCAGCAGGCTGGGGAAGGCGAAGACGCTGGCCAGCCGGTAGAGCGCCGGCTTGTCCACCTCGTTCACCGGGCCGATCCAGCGCACGTAAGGGGTCAGGCCCAACTCCTCAATGTAGGCGGGCAGATCGGGGAAGCGCGGCATGCCCCAGGCGGCGGGCGTGTGCCCGGCCAGGGCCAGCGGCACATCCGGCCCCAGCCCTTGGGCCACGTAGGTGTAGGCGGCCAGAAGCTGGCGCACGTTCTTGTGGATGGCATACGCGCCCAGATAGAGCACGAAGTCGTCTACGTCGTCCAGGCCGTAGCGGGCGCGCACCTCGCCGTCGCGCGTGGCCCCTGGCTCCGGATGGAATTCCTCGCCAGCGGCCAGCGGCGTAACCGTCACCTGTTCCGCCGGGACGCCGATCCGCGCCGCAATCTGGCGCTGGCCCTCGGCGGAGAGGGTCAGCAGGTGGTCCGCGCCGCGCGCCGCCGCGCGCACCAGGCTGGTGTAGAGGCGGTTGCGCAACCCGGCATTGTATTCGGACACCATCAGCGGGATCACGTCCAGGACGGTGCAGACCAACGGGGCGGGCGAGCGCAGCGGCGGCCCCCAGTAGGGCACATGGGCGATGTCGGCCCGAAGGCGGGCGACGGCGCGCGGGAACAAGTGCTGCTCGAACCACACTTTGCCGGTGTGACCGCCGAAGCGCAGAGGCATGGGCAGCACGTCCACCTGGGGCGGCAGGGCTTCCAGCGTGGTCACGCGCGCGGGGATGACCAGCGTCAGGCGGTGTTCGGGCGCGCGTTGGTGCAGCGCAGCCAGCAGGTGGCGCAGGTATTGGCCGCTGCCCGTGTGCGGCTGATCCCAGAACCAGCCGTTGAAGGCGATATGCATCGGACGCCTGTTCACTCACCAGCCGCCTGATTCGCTCCCCATCCCCGGCCCTTCCCCACGCGGGGGGAAGGGAGACCAGCGCGGCTTCTAAGCCCTTCCCCCCTTGTGGGAGAGGGGTTTGGGGCGGGGGGTCAGAATCCTGTTCAGAAGCCTTGTCAGCATCTGTCGCCGTAGCCGTGGGGCCGCGCCGAATGCCAGGCCCAGGCCGAGGCGATGATCTCGCGCAGGTCGGGGAAGCGCGGCTCCCAGCCCAATTCGTCGTTGATCCGCTCCGATGAGGCGACCAGCATATCCGCGTCACCGGGGCGGCGGTCGGTCTCGATCACCGGGAAGTCCACCCCCGTCACTTCGCGGGCGATGTCGGCCACCTGGCGCACGGTGTAGCCGCGCCCGTTGCCCAGGTTGTAGATCATGTGGTCGCGCTGCACGCCAAGCGCTTCCAGCGCCAGCACGTGCGCCGAAGCCAGGTCTTCGATGTGCACGTAGTCGCGGATGCACGTGCCGTCCGGTGTATTGTAATCGGTCCCGAAGATGTAGAAGGCGTCGCGCTTGCCCAGCGGCACCTGCAGGGCCAGGGGGATGACGTGCGTCTCCGGGTCGTGGTCTTCGCCGCGCACGGGCTGGCCCGCGCTGTCGAGCATGGCCCCACAGGCGTTGAAATAGCGCAGCGCGGCGTATTGCAGGCCCGCCTGGCGGTGATACCAGTCCAACATGCGCTCGATCATCAGCTTGGTCTCGCCGTAGACGCTGGCCGGGCTGACGGGATCCTCCTCGGCCAGGGGCGCGCTCTTGCTGGCATAGACGCCCGCGCTGGACGAGAACAGGAAGCGGCGCACGCCATGGCGGAGAATGGCGTCGAGCAGCGTCTGCGTGTTGACCACGTTGTTGCGGAAGTACTTGCCGGGCTGCTGCATGGACTCACCCGCTTCGATGAACGCGGCGAAATGGGCCACCGCATCGAAGCCGCCCATCTGCATGAGGGTGTCCAGCGCGCCCGCGTCGCCCACGTCGCCACGCACGAAGGCAGCGCCTTCAGAGATGGCCGCACGGTGACCCTTCACCAGACTATCGTAGACGGTCACGTGGTGGCCCGCCGCCAGGAAATAGGCCGCCGCCGCCGAGCCGACATACCCCGCCCCGCCCGTCACCAGAATGCGCATGGCCTCACTCCCATCGTGGCGCGCAGACGCGCCGCCATTCGCCGCGATACGGCGCAGATTGTACCGTCAGCGCTGCACAGCCGCTATGAACATGAGAGTTCGCTGAAAAGAGGTCAGTGAGCGAGGATTCACTGTACAATAGGGGCGTTTGATGGCACCAGTCAGGACTCTCACACATGGACGCATGGGATAGACCAGACCTGCCCTCGCCATCGGGCGGGATGGCAGCGCAAGAGCCGGATAAACCCTCGCGGCGCGCGCAGTCGCTGCTGAGGGAGATCTTCCAGCTCGTGCTGATCGTCATGTTCGTGCGGCTGAGCATGGACACGCTGCTGCCGCGCTACGTGGTGGACGGGGCCAGCATGGAGCCGACCTTCTCTACCAGCGAGCGCGTGATCGTAGACCGCGTGACCATGCTGCTCGGCGGGCCGTCGCGCGGGGATGTGGTCGTGCTCGATTCCCCGCGCGATCACGAGCTGCTGATCAAGCGGGTGATCGGACTGCCGGGCGAGATCATCGCCCTGCGCGAGGGCCGCGTCTATGTCAACGGGCGGCTGCTCGAAGAGCCGCATGTGGCGGAGTTCTGCACATCTCGCTCGTGCAACGGCACCTGGGAACTGGGGCCGGACGAGTACTTCGTGCTCGGCGACAACCGCAGTCACAGTCTGGACAGCCACTCGTTCGGGCCGGTGCAGCGCAGCGCGATCAAAGGCGTCGCCCGCGTACGCTACTGGCCGCCCGACGAGCTGGAACTCTTCACCGCGCCGGAGTACTGACGCGGGTGGTTGCTGGGTGGCTAGCGCTTGTTGCGACTCAAATATGATCCTGGGATATCCTGACAGGCGTCGCAGGACGGTGAATGGGAGTGGGATATGACAGGCCAGGCGCATACGGAAGTGGGCCAGCAGCTTGAGGCACTGCTCCAGAGATTGCTCAAGACCAAAGGGGTTCACCACGCCGTCATTGCCGTCGAGAGTCTGAACGGTTCATTCCGCTGGGCCGGCGCCGCGGGCCAGGCGTACCCTGACGGCACAGCCATGACGGTTGACACGCCGTTCTGGATTGCCAGCGTCACAAAAATGTATATCGCCACGGCAATCCTCAGACTGTGGGAGGATGGACGCCTATCACTCGACGATCCGATTGCCGCTCACCTGCCCAAAGGCATGGTTGACGGACTGCACCGTACAAGAGAGGGAGTCGATCACAGCGACAGAATAACGATCCGGCATCTGCTCAGTCACACTTCGGGCCTCCCAGACTACCTGGAGATCAAGCTCGAAGGCGGGAAGAACCTGGTTGATCTCGTTCTCGAAGATGGAGACCGTTCATGGTCCATTGCCGATAGCATCGAGATCGTGCAGAAGGCGCAGAAGCCCCTCTTCCCTCCTCAGCCGCTGGAGACCCGTAAAAAGAAGGCGCGCTATTCAGATACGAACTTCCAACTGCTGATGGCCATTATCGAAGCAGTCAGCGGCATGCCGGTTCATGCCGCTTTCGGGGAGATGATCTACAAACCCCTGAACCTCAAGAAGACCTTCCACCCCGGCATAACTCCTGCTGAGGTGGTTCCGCCGGTTGCCACAACCTGGTTCAAGGATCAGCCTCTTGATAATATCCCTTTGGCCATGGTCTCTTTTCGCGATCTGAACAGCACTGCCGATGATCTTCTCTCTTTCATGCG
The DNA here is from genome assembly GCA_037447125.1 of Chloroflexota bacterium. GTDB lineage: Bacteria > Chloroflexota > Anaerolineae > Aggregatilineales > Aggregatilineaceae > UBA2029. The sequence goes on from JBBIHG010000034.1 coordinate 29,893, forward strand.
GGCGCTTATCAGTGGCGAGGTCTTTGCCAGGCCGTCTACAGCCGAACTGATGAGAAGCAACTGGAACAGGTTCGGCTTCCTGATCAGCCGGGTGGCCCCTGGCTGGCCCATGGAGTACGGCCTGGGCATGATGCGTTACAAGATACCGCCCCTTCTTTCGCCGTTTGTGAAGATGCCGGAAGTGATCGGCCATACCGGTGCTTCCAGCGCCTGGCTCTTGTACTGCCCCAGCCTCGATCTTCTCACTGCCGGCACGGTGAGCCAGGTGACGGCTGGCGCGGTCCCCTTCAGGGTTGTGCAGAGGCTGGCCCGCATCTTGGCCGGAAGATAGAGATAGAAAGCAGGACGGCCACCTTCTTCAAGGTTCCATATTGGCAGTGCGAGTCATCACCCGCGCACTTCGACGATCACGCCGTCCTCCGCCCACTGGTAGAGGGCGGCGGCGTTTTCCAGGCTGAGCAGCACGCAGCCGTAGGTCACCGGGCGGCCCAGGTCGCCCGTCCACAGCAGGTAGCCCCCGCCGCGCGTCGGGAAGCCGTGAAAGCCGTTCCACAACTCCATGTTCGGCCCGGGATGGTAGAAGCCCATGAAATGCGGCATGTACAGGTTCCACTGGGCGGCGTAAGCGTTGGGATCGTGCGTCTGCACCTGGAAGACGCCCAGCGCCGTCGGGCTGGTCGGCAGGCCGGTCGAGATCACCCAGTCGAAGACGACCTGCCCGTTCTCATAGACCCACAGGCGCTGCTGGCTGCGGCTGACGATGATGCGCTTGTGTGGCACCGGCTCCAGCGGGGCCAGGATGTCCGGCGAGGGGATGGTCAGGCGCTGGCCGACCGACAGCGCGTCGGTGTTGACGCCAGGGTTGGCCGCCTGAATGTACGGGTAGGGGATGCCGATCTCCTCGGCAATGGCCGCCAGGGTCTGCCCCCCGCGCACTTCGTACACTGTCTCCCCGTGCCGCACGCGCACGGTGGCCCGCGCCGCGCTCTGGGCCAGCGCCCGCTGGATGGTACCGAACGCTTCCTCGGCGTCCACGTAACGCTCGTCGGCGAAGCGCGCGCTGGCCTCGGCGAACGCCCGCGCCGCACCGGGATTGGCTGCCAGGCGCAGCCCGGTCGCGCTGCTCGCGTCCGGCTCGGCGCTCAGCCACGCCGCCCACACCTCCGGCGGCGCACTCCAGATATGCCATTCGTCGCGGATCGGGTCGTAGCCGCGCAGCTCGAACGGGCTGGCGAGCAGAGCGTTGGCCTGGGCGAGCAGCGGTGAGGCGTCGCGGATCGCCGGGCCGACCGGCACCATGACCAGATCGAGCGCCCCGTCGGCCAGCTCGCCCGGCGCGTCCGCGCTCATGCGGGCGACCGTCGCCGCCACGTCCAGCGCCCGTCCGTCCGCCGCAGGGCTGGCGACTGCGCGCCCATCCACCAGACGCACGCCGGCATTGACCGGCGGCAGGTCTATGCCCGCCCGCGCGCCTTCCAGGTAGGCGCTCAGCATCGCCAGGTCAACGCGCACGACGGGGGCCACGTCCACGCCGCCCGCCAGCGCCTCAAAGACGCCCGTCAGCCCGCCCTGCGAGCGGCCCCAGGCGTGCGCCGATGCCGCCGTCGCGTCGGCGTCCAGCTTGACGCCCAGCGCCGCCGGGTCAACGGCCCAGACGCGCGTGCCGTCGCGCAGGCGCAGCCCGTCCGCTTCCCAGGCAGCGGCCAATGCCCCCGCCGCTTCGCTCTCGGACATGCCGCCCAGGTTCACGCCCGCTGCGCTGACGCCCGGCAGCACCTGCCCGGAGCCGATCAGCAGGCCCAGGCCCGCCACCAGCGCCAGCAGGCAGGCGCTCGTCGCCATCAGGGTGAGCGCCGCGCTCACCAACAGCAGGCCGCGTGGACTCAGCCGGCGCGCTCGCCGCCGACGGCGCGGGGCCGGATGCGCCTGCGGCTGCGCGACAGGTGGCACCACCGGGCGCGGCGGGACGCCATTTCGCCGGGGAACGGCGGAATTGGCCGCAGGGCGGCGGGGTCGTGAGCGGCGCGGGCGTTGCGCGAAGGGTAGCATGGGCTGTGGCTCTCCAGATACGGTGCAGTGATTCTAAGCTACTATGGAGGAGAAGTCCCAGCCTGTAAAGGGGCCGCAGGCCAGGAGCCGATGATCCGTCGGCTGCCAGCAGTTCACCAGGCGCTTTTCTTGAGGAGTGGGCGGATGAGTTGACGCGGTTACATCACCACCGATCCAGCGATTTGCCATGTCCAGGCGTGTATCATGGGCACTCGCATTATTGTCTCCGTGACTCCGGACAATCTGGCAGCGGGCCTGACCGTGCAAGAGATAGCGCGGCCCACTTGCAGAACTGTGCTATCATGGGAACAGTGTTTATGGTCAGCTTGAGGAGGCCGTCAT
>JBBIHG010000035.1:0-12570 GCA_037447125.1 Chloroflexota bacterium
AGGGGGAGCAGACTCAAGTCCCTCCCTGCTGGCGGGGAGGGATTTAGGGTGGGGTAAATCATCGAACAACCGCTGGTTGACTTCCGCCAACGTGCACTAGGCCCAGCCGCGCAGGCGGACTGCGTCGGCCACGCGCTGCACGGCGACGCAATAGGCAGCCAGCCGGTTATGAACTCCCAGGCGCATGGCCAGCTCGTGCACCTCATGGAAAGCGGCGGTCATCTTGGCGTCGAGCCGGGCTTTGACTGTTTCCTCGTCCCAGTAATAGATATAGGCGTTCTGCACCATCTCGAAGTACGAGACAGTGACGCCGCCTGCGTTGCACAGGAAATCGGGGATCACATAGACGCCCCTGGCATGCAGGATGTCGTCGGCTTCGGGCGTGGTTGGGCCGTTGGCCAGTTCGGCGCTGATGGTGGCTTTGATCTGCGGCGCATTGCGGGCATTGATCACGTTTTCCAGCGCCGCCGGCACCAGGATGTCCACTTCCAGGCATAGCAGGTCCTCATTAGAGATCGGCTGCGCGCCGGGGAAATCAACGACCGAGCCGGTGACTCGCTTGTGAGCGATCACTTTGCGCGGGTCGAGGCCGTCTGCGGCGTAGATGCCTCCCCTGGAATCAGAGACGGCCACCACCACCACGCCCAGCAATTCCTGGCCCAACAGGGCGGCATGTTGCCCGGCGTTGCCGAAGCCCTGAATGGCCATCTTCTTCCCCTGGGTGTTTATGCCGAGGGCGCGGGCTGCCTCGCGGACGCAGTACATGCCGCCGCGCGCGGTCGCATCTTCACGCACCTTCGATCCGCCCAGGGCCAGCGGCTTGCCGGTGATCATGCCGAATTCGTTATAGCCCCGCAGCACGGAGAATTCGTCAACCATCCAGGCCATGACCTGGGCATTGGTGTACATGTCTGGGGCCGGGACATCGCTCTCGGCTCCCAGGATGCGCCCGACCTGGCGCACGTAGGCGCGGCTGAGGCGCTCCAATTCTCCCGGCGACAGCTCGCGCGGGTTGCAGGCAATCCCGCCCTTGGCGCCGCCCAAGGGGAGATCAACGACGGCGCACTTCCAGGTCATCCAGGCGGCCAGGGCGCGGACGAGATCAATCGTCTCGTCAGGATGATAGCGCAGGCCGCCCTTCGTCGGCCCGCGCGCATCGTTGTACTGGACGCGGAAGCCTTTGAAGATCTTGACTGTGCCATCATCCATGCGTACTGGCAGGGTCACCTGCATCTCGCGCAGCGGCTCGCGCAGCAGGGCATGAATGGACGGATCGAGCTGCAATAGCTCGGCGGCGGCATCAAGCTGGGCTTGAGCCATGGCGAAGGGGTTGAACCGTTGGTGCGTTTCGTCTGACGACCTGGCCGATTTGGACATAAATGCTCCTTAGTATTGTGGCGGCGAAAGTTCCTGTGGGCTGGCCAAAGGCAAGGGGAGTTTGAAAGATGCCAGGGGGCCATGCTGTTCGGCCAATCTACCATAAATGGATCGGGTGCACATTGTGCTATTCGCCCAAGAGCGCTGCCTTTCTCTCGTGTGGGGGAAGGGGCCGGGGGCTGGGGGCGCTTGTGGGTAAAGCTTATAGCCTCCGGCGGAGAGGGGGCAACCAGGCGCGTTAGCGCCGAGTGGGGGTGAGCTTCGGGCGTATCGCCATACGCCCCTACGAGGGCGCAGCAGAGCAACGCTCCATTGGACGGACTCCGCCCGCCCCTCGCGTTGGCAGCGACGGCGCGACCTGCTACGATTATGCCGGGAGGAGACCGCCCGTGCCCGTTGACCTGGACTCGCCGCTGATCACTGCCCAGGATGTGCGCCACGCCCTCATCTGCGCGCGCCGTGTCTGGCTGGACGCGCGCGGCGACCCGGCGCTGCGCGACGAGTCCGCGCCGGAGACGGCCCGCGCCTTCGCCCTGGGCGTGCAGCACGAGACGAGCGTCCTGGCGGCGGTGGGCGCATCGGTTGAGTACCTGCCTATCGAGTCGTGGGCGCACGGCGTGGCCCTGACGCGCCGCCTGATGGCGCGCGGCGTGCCGGGCATTGTTGGCGCGTGCCTGGAGCATCGCGCCCCGCTCGACCTGAGCGACCGCATCTTCACCGTGCGCGGGCGGCCCGACCGCCTGGTGCGCATCGCGCACGCCGGGATGCTGGTTTACGCGCCGGTCGAGATCAAGCGGCGGCGCGAGCCGGAAACGCCAGACTGGGCCCAGCTTGACCTTTACGCCTGGTTGTTGCGCCAGGTGCAGGGGATCGCGCCGCCCGGTGAGTTGTGGTTGGGCGCGACCGACCTCGGCGCACCCGCCCGCCGCGATGCGCACGAATATGACGAAGAGCGGCTGATGGACGCGCTGCTGCGCGCTATTGCCGCCCGCGACGCGCCCGAAGCGCCGCCCGTGCGCCTGGAGCTACACTGCAAGACCTGTCCCTGGCAGACGGCGTGCCGGGCGGTTGCCGAGCAGACGCAGAGCCTCGACCTGCTCTACGGCGTGTCGCGGGCGACGCGCGATGGCCTGGCGGCGGCGGGCCTGGCACACCTGGCCGATCTCGCCGCCTGCGCGCCGGAGGACTTGCTGCAGGTGCGCGGCGTCGGCCCGGCGACCGCGCCGCGCCTGCGGGCCAACGCCCAGGCGTGGGTTGAGGGGCGGCCCGTGTGGCACGGGTCGCTGCCCGGCGGCCTGCGGCAGGGTGGCTGGATGTTCGACCTGGAGACCTACGAGGCGCGCGGCAAGACGGTGCCCTGGTGCATGGGCTGGTGCGACGCGGCGGGCGAAACGCAGATCGCCCTGGTCGCGCCGGTGCAGCTGCCAGAGCCGCTGACTCTGCCCGACGGGCAGCGCGTCATGCTGGTGCCAGACAGCGATACAGCCTGGGAGGTGCTCGCTGAGGCGGTCGCCGCGCAGGGCGGGCCGATCTGCCACTGGACGGGCTACGACGCGGCCATCCTGCGCGGCAGCGCGCCAGCGGCGGCCCTCGCCCGGCTTGAGCCGCGCATGTTCGACCTGCACGCCGCCTTCAAGCGCGCGGTGAGCCTGCCGCTGCCCAGCACCTCGATCAAAGTCGTGTCGGCCTACCTGGGCTTCGTCTGGCCGGAGAACCCCGACTGGTTCGCCGCCTATCTCGACTACCAGTTCTGGCTGGAGTCGGGCGATGAGGCGGCGCTGGCCCGCGCCTGCGCCTACCAGCGCGCCGACGTGCAGTCCATGGCCTGGGTGTGGCGCTGGCTGGTGGCCAACGATCCGCGACGCCCGGCAGGGTGAGCCTCGCCCCCCGCCGGCGTTCCCTGTCCAGGGGCAGTTCGGTTCTGGAGCAGGGTATCACCGCTGAGGCGCAGAGCGCGGAGAAGAACGCGAAAGACAGACTTCCGAAGTCTTCGACGACTTCGGAAGTCTTGTTCTGCCATGCCTCAGCGGTTCAGGTATTTCGCCCCGTCACGGAGCGCTTCTTGCGCCCCTGCCCCCCGCCCAAGAGACCCTTGATAACTGGGCTGGATAAGGGTATAGTTCTGGCGCGCCAGGTGGCAAAGAGCCTGTCAACTGCGAGCGGTGGCAACGTAGCACCGGCGGTGGGCGAATGCGTCAGGGGGCACCGGTGCGCACAGGCGTTGAGGTTCCAGGCAACTCTGTTAGCAACGGGGCCAGCAGCACTGTGGATGCTCTGGCATGTGAGGTCTCTTGCTGGCCTGACCACTCTCCTCAATACCTCCTACCTCATCCTGTTCTGCAGAAGCGGGATACGACCATCTATCCGATGCGGACGCATGTCCGGGGCTTTCCATGAACATGACCTTCTCTGCTGTCAAACGCTTGCTGATCGGCAAGCCATTCCCCACCAGCCGCGAAATCCACGAGCGGCTCGACAAGTTGCGCGGGCTGGCCATCTTCGCCTCTGACCCGATCAGCAGCAACGCCTACGCAACCGAAGCGATTATGCACGTGCTGATTGTGCTGGGCAGCGGCGCGCTGGCCATGACGCTGCCCATTGCGCTGGCCGTGGCGACCCTGGTGCTGCTGGTGGTCTTCAGCTACGTCCAGACGATCCTGCACTATCCGGACGGCGGCGGCGCCTATACCGTCGCCAAGGACAACCTGGGGCGCTTCCCCTCGCTGCTGGCTGCCGCGGCCCTGCTCACCGACTACATGCTCACTGTGTCAGTGTCCGCGTCTGCGGGCGCGCGCGCGATCACCTCGGCCTTCCCGGAGTTGTTCGAGTATCGGGTGTTCATCGCCCTGTTCGCCATCGGCTTCATCACCTGGATCAACCTGCGCGGTGTGCGTGAGAGCGGCACGCTCTTCGCCTTTCCCACCTACGCTTTCGTCGGTGGGGTGCTGCTGGTCATCGTCATCGGTGTGGTGCGCCATGTGGGGCTGTTCGGCGCTGCGCCGCTGCCGGAGCTTCACGAGGCGGTGCCTGCGGAGAAGGACCTGACGGGCCTGGCTTACATCTGGCTGTTGATGCGCGCGTTCGCCGGGGGGTGTACGGCCCTGACCGGTATCGAGGCGATCAGCAACGGTGTACAGGCCTTCAAACCGCCGGAGTCGAAGAACGCAGCCAAGACCATGGTGGCCATGGGCCTCATCGCCATGACCCTGTTCATCGGCATTACTTTTCTGGCCACGACCATGGCGTTGGTTCCCGAAGAGGCGGAGAGCATTCTCTCGCAGTTGACCCGCCGGGTGACGGGGGGCGGCCTGCTGTACTTCTGGGTGCAGGCGTTCACCGCGCTGATCTTGTTCCTGGCGGCCAATACGGGTTTCCAGGACTTCCCGCGGCTCAGCTCCTTCCTGGCCAGAGATGGCTTCATGCCGCGCTGGATGCAGAATCGCGGCGACCGCCTGGTCTTCAGCATGGGCATCATCACTCTGGCGCTCTCGTCGTCGGGGGTCGTGCTCATCTTTGGGGCCAACGAAATCGCCATGCTGCCGCTCTACGCGCTGGGCGTGATGATGACCTTCACCCTGTCGCAGGCTGGCATGAGCCGTCTGATGCAGAAGGTCGGCACACTCCAGCCCGGCGAAACCCTGTTCACCGGGGTGACGACCATCCACTACGAGAAGAACTGGCGCTGGAAGCAGCATGTCAACCAGGTGGGGGCGACCGTCACCGCTATGGTCTTCGTCGTGCTGGTGGCGACCAAGTTCCTGGAAGGCGCCTGGATCGTCGCCGTGGTCATCCCGCTCCTGGTCTACCTGTTCGACCGCATTCATGTGCATTACGAGCAGGTTGCTGCTGCTCTGAGCACGAGCGCCATGAATGAGAGTGAATTACTCGAGGTGGCCAACGTGGCCATCGTGCCCATCGCCGATGTGCACAAGGGCACGCTGCTGGCGCTGCAATACGCCAAGCGCCTCTCTAACGACGTGCGCGCGGTGTGCGTCTCCACGTCGCCACAAATGCACGAGCGCGTCGCCCAACGCTGGGCGCGTTTCCCCTTGCTGACCGAGGGCATCAAGCTGGAGATCATTGACTACGACTACCGCGACATCCTGACCCCGCTGGCCGAGCACATCGAGCGACTCAACACGGTCGAGTTCCCCGATCAGCTTGTGACCGTGGTCGTGCCGGAGTTCGTCTCGGCGGAGATCGCCGCGCAGTGGCTGCACAACCAGACAGCGGCGATCCTGCGGGCGAGGCTGCACCACATGAAGGACATCGTGGTGATCAGCGTGCCCTTCCACATTTCCGAAGAGAATGAGCACTAGTGGAACAGGCCGTGCCAGGCACCCCAGGACCGGCCACGAGTCCCCGCGCTGCCCGCGAATGCTCGCGGGCAGCGTCTTTGTGGCAGACGAAGCTCAACCAATCGCAGCGGTGGACTGGCGTCCGACCTCCTGGTGCTGAGGCGGCGCTGTCCCCTCTGGCGCTGGTGCGTGTATACTGCTCAGTGCAGGCGCGGATCGTTGGTGCTGGAGACAGGGGGGGCCAGATGACGCTCTTTGATGATGCGGCACGGGCGCTGCTGGATAAGCCGCTCATTGCGCGGCTGTCGGTGATCGATCCAGACGGCTACCCGCATACGGTGCCGGTGTGGTTCATGCGCGACGGTGAGGACATCGTCTTCATCAGCGTGCGCGAGACGCGCAAAGTCGCCTTTGTCGAGGCGAATCCGAAGGGCGCGGTCACCATTGGCGGCGCGCCGGGCGACGGCGGGGGTTACCTGATCAAGGGCGACATCGCCATCGAGCCAGACCCGGACGATGTGTGGGTGCGCCGCATGTGCCATCATTATGAAGACGCGGAGAAAGCCGAGCAGGACGTCGCCGACTGGGCCGACCTGGACATCATTGTGCTGCGCCTGAAGCCGGGCAAAGTGATCAAAGTGGCGTGAAAAGCCGCCCGGCGCGCGTGGCGTCTTGTGGCCCGCGTTCGTCCGCAAATAGAGAAGATAGGGTGGGCGCTGTTCTGCCGCGCTCCGTCGCGGGGGCGTATCGCAGTGCGCCCCGGCGAAGCGATTTCGCGGGCGGGCCGCGAAGCTTGCCCTGCTACAGTGACCGAATCGCCCCATAGGGGTGCTGCGCCCGGCGGATTCAGGGGGTTGTCTTGCGGTCGGGCGGCCCTGGCGCGATGCTCGCTGGCCTAGAGGGCGCCCTCCGCAGACTGCACGTATAGCTCGCTGGCCAGCTCGTTGCCGATCACCAGCCGCTCGCCGGTGTACTCGAGGTGGACTGGCCCGTTGAAGGGGCTGCGATGGCGCACGGTTAGTGCGACGCCGGGCACCAGGCGGACACTGGCCAGGTAGCGCAGCTTCTCCGGGTCGTGGGTCTTGACCCGGCTGATCTGGGCCGCTGCCTGTTCCGGCCATTCCACCAGCGGCTTGTCGTTAAGGAGGGGCATGACGCCGTCTGCGGAGGGGATCGGCTCGCCGTGCGGGCAGCGCGCCGGATAGCCGGTCATGGCGAACATGCGCTCGATCAGCCGATCATCCACGCCGCGCTCCAGCGTCTCGACCATGTCGTGCACTTCTTCCCAGCCAAAGCCCATGGTCTGCACCAGAAAGACTTCCAGGATGCGATGGCGCCGGATGACGCGCAAGGCGATCGCTTCGCCGGCAGGGGTCAGGCGCACTCCCCGATACGGCTCGTGCTCGATATACCCGTTCTCGACCATGCGGCGGATCATGCGCGAGGCCGCCTGCAAAGAGACATTCATGCTCTCCGCCACCATGGACAGCGTTGGCCAGGGGATCGCCTCTTGCAGGCGGTAGATTTCGCCGAGATAGAGCCAGACGGTCGGGCACATGCCGGGTCTTCCTTTGCCGGATCAGGATCAGGGTGGCAGGCGCGCGGCTGCCCGCTGGTCAGGCCAGCCACCCAATTTCCCTCATCGTTATAGTGAAAATATAATCATCTCGCGCGCCGTTGCACAATGCGCCGCGCTACGCGCTACGCTCAACTTTCAACCCGCTTGAAGATCAGGATGCGCCCCAGGCGAAGGTGAGGTTACACCAAGGGGCCTTGTTGGGCGGGTAGTGTTCCTCTAGAATAACAGTAAATGAGAATAAGTTGCAATAACTCGTGGAGGTGAACATGCTTCGTATCCGTCTGGTGCTGGTTGTGATGTTCGTCGTGGCGGCGCTCCTGTCCATCGTTCTGCCCCTGCCTGACAACCGGGCCGGCTATCTGCTCGCGCCTGCCGAAGCGCAGGGCACCACCCTAACCATCTATTCTGGGCGCAGCGAGGAGCTGGTCGGGCCGGTCATTGCCCAGTTCGAGCGCGACACGGGGATCGCGGTTGAGGTGCGCTACGGCGACACAGCCGCCCTGGCGCTGACCCTTCTGGAAGAGGGGGCGCGCACCCCCGCCGACATCTTCTTCGCCCAGGACGCGGGCGCGCTGGGCCTGCTGGCTAAGGAAGGCTTGCTTGCCCCGCTGCCGGCGTACATCCTGGACAGCGTCGAGCCGCGCTTCCGTTCGCCGGAGGGCCTGTGGGTGGGCATCAGCGGGCGCGCCCGTGTGGTCGCCTACAACACCGACGCGCTCGACGAAGCTAATCTGCCTGCCAGCCTGTTCGACTTCCTTGCGCCAGAGTGGGCTGGGCGGCTCGGCTTCGCGCCGACCAACGCCTCCTTCCTCGCGCACCTGACCGCCATTCGCATCAGCGAGGGCGATGACGCAGCGCGCGCGTTTGTGACCGGGCTGCTGGAAGGCGGCGCGCGGCAATATGAACGCAACTCGGTGGCGGTTGCGGCGGTCGCTGCCGGCGAGATTGATGCGGCGCTCACCAACCACTACTACGCGTACCGCTATCTTGCTGAAAACCCGGAGGCTCCTGTTGCCAACCACTACTTCCCCGGCGACGACATCGGCAACCTGATCAATGTGGCCGGGCTGGGCATCCTGGCCTCGTCCGACAACAAGCCGCTGGCCCAGCAGTTCACTGCCTATCTGCTCTCGCGCAGCGCGCAAAGCTACTTCGCCGAGCAGACATTTGAGTATCCGCTGCTGATTGGCCTGGATGCCGACCCGCGCCTCAAGCCGCTGAGCGAGATTGAGACGCCCGTGCTCGACCTGAGCGATCTGGACGATCTGAGGGGCACGCTCGACCTGCTGGACGAGGTGCTGGTTCAGTAAGCCGGTCGGCGCGCCGCCTGTCAAATCGCCCTAAGTTTGTCTCATGCCTCAACGCCGTTTCGCTTTCATCCTGCTCGCCGTCAGCCTGCCGCTGGCGGCCTTGTTGCTGTTGCCGGTAGGCTATCTGATCGTCCGCGCCGGGGCGGTTGAACCGGAGCGCGCCCTCACCTACCTCACCCACTCAGGCACGCTGCGTGTCGTGGGGCGCAGCCTGCTGCTGATGGCGACGGTCGCGGCGGCGGCCTGCGCGATCGCTATTCCGGCGGCATGGCTGACAGTGTGCAGCGATCTGCGGGGGCGGCGAGCGTGGACTGTGCTGCTGACTATGCCCCTGGTCATCCCCTCCTACGTGGGGGCGCTGGCCCTGGTGAGCGCGCTCGGCCCGCGGGGAATCGTGCAGGGATGGCTGGCCCCGTTGGGTGTGGAGCGGCTGCCTGCGCTCTATGGGTTCTGGGGGGCGTGGCTGGCTCTGACGCTGTGCTCCTATCCCTACGTGTTCCTGAGCGTGCGCGCCGGCCTGCGCGGGCTGGACCCGGCGCTGGAAGAGGCGTCAGCTACCCTGGGCCGCTCGCGGTTCGCCACCTTCTGGCACATCACGTTGCGCCAGTTGCTCCCATCCATCATGGCGGGCGTGCTGTTGGTGACCCTCTACACGCTGAGCGACTTCGGAGCGGTGACGATCATGCAGTATAACGTCTTCACCCGCGCCATCTACCTGCGGCTGAGCCTTGACCTGGAGCTGGCGGCGCTGCTGGCCGTCGTGCTGATCGCCCTGACGGCGGGGCTACTGGTGGCAGTGGCCCTGGCCGAGCGGCGGGGGACGTACTACACCCGGCGGACATCGCGTCCGCCGCGCCGTGTCCGGCTAGAGCGCTGGCAGGCGGCGGCGCAGCTATTCTGCGGGCTGGTACTGGTGCTGGCGCTGGTCGCGCCAGTGGGCGTGCTGGTCATGTGGCTGGTCAACGGTCTGCAACAGGGCGAGGCGCTGCGCGATATGCTTGCCCCGCTGCAGCGGTCGCTGCGCGCGGCGGGGCTGGCGGCTGGGGTGAGCGGCGTGGCTGCGCTGCCATTCGTGTTCCTCCAGGTGCGCTGCCCTGGCTTGCTGACGGGCCTGCTGGCGCGCAGCGCGTATCTGGGCTATGCCCTACCGGGCGTGGTGGTGGGGCTGGCCTTTGTCTTTCTGGGGGCCAACGTCCTGCACGGGCTGGGCACACACGTCGGGCAGGCTGATTACCGCAGCCTGGGGCTGCTCATCTTTGCCTATACGGTGCGCTTTTTGCCGCAGGCGCTCGGCCCGGCGCGGGCCAGCCTGCTGCAGGTCAACCCGCACCTGGAAGAGAGCGCGCTCACGTTGGGGCGCAGCTACCCGCGCGCGCTGCTCAGCGTCACGCTGCCGCTGATGCGCTCCGGCGTGTTGGCGGGCGTGGCGCTGGTCTTTCTGACTGTCGTGAAGGAGCTGCCGATCACGCTGCTGCTGGCTCCCATCGGCTATGACACGCTGGCGACGCGCATCTGGTCGGCCAGCAGCGAGGCGTTCTATGCGCGGGCGGCGGCTCCGGCGCTGATCCTGGTCATGATCTCGGCTCTGTCTCTCGTCTACATCCTGGAACCCGATGACTGATTCTGTCTTTGATCACAGGCCCGATCCGGCCCCGGCTTGTGACGCGGTGGCCTGCCGCGATCTGGGCAAGTCTTATGGTGGCGTGCGCGCCGTGCAGTCGGTGAGCTTTGACCTGCGGCGCGGCGAGTTGCTGGCTTTGCTGGGGCCGAGCGGATGCGGCAAGACGACAGTACTGCGTCTGATCGCCGGGCTTGAGCGGCCCGACGATGGCGCGATTCACCTGGGCGAGCGGCTGGTCAGCGGGCCGGGCGTCTTCGTCCCGGCCCACCGGCGGCGGGTGGGTCTGGTCTTCCAGGATTACGCGCTCTTCCCGCACATGGTGGTCGAGAAGAACATCGCCTATGGCCTGGCCGGGCGCGATGACCGCCGCCAGCGCGTCGCGGAAATGCTCGCCCTGGTCGGCCTGGATGGCCTGGGCGGGCGCTACCCACACGCGCTCTCCGGCGGTCAGCAGCAGCGCGTGGCCCTGGCCCGCGCTCTTGCCCCTCAGCCGGACATCGTGCTGCTCGACGAGCCGTTTTCGAACCTGGATATGGCCCTGCGCCGCCAGGTGCGCGAGGATGTGCAGCGCATTCTCCGCGAACTGGGGGTGTCGGCCATCCTGGTGACCCACGACCAGGCCGAGGCGATGGCCCTGGCCGACCGCATCGTGGTCATGAACAACGGGCGCGTCATGCAGATTGGCGCGCCGCTGGAGGTCTATCGCCGCCCGGCCAACACTTTCGTCGCCTCGTTTATCGGCAACCCGCCGATGAATCTGCTGGCGGGCACGGTGGACCTGAGGCGCGGCGTGTTGCGCTTGGGCGGGCAGGAGCCAGCAATTGACCTGCGCGCCCTCTTTGAGCGGCTGGACGGTAAGCTGGCCGACGGGCAGACGATCACCCTGGGCGTCCGTCCCGAACATCTGTCGCCGCAGACGGAGCCGTCGCCCGGCGCGATCCCGGCGCAGGTCTACGCCGTGCAGCCGATGGGCGGCGAAGTGTTGATCGTCGTCCGCGTGGCCGGCAAGCTGGTTTCGGTGCGCCTGTTCCGCGACGAGCCGCCGGATTTGCCCCACGACGTTTGGCTGGTGCCCGACCTGAATGTGAGCTATGTCTACAACGCGGACGGCAACCTGCTGCAATGAGCGCTTTCGCCAGGGCATCCTCACGGCCACGGATCGGGCGGCCTGGGAACAGGTCGCCCGTCCCTTGCTGCTGCCGTCAACTCCTGTGGGCAAACGCGACCGCCCATCCGATAATCTGCAGTGGTTCAGCGCGCGACACAGCTCTGTCTGTGTCTGGCCTCGCCTTGCGCCGGTCACTTACCCAAACACACAGGAAGAAATGAGTCATGGTGGGAGCAACCGACCAACCGTACAAGAAGCTACGCCGCTTCAATGCCCTGATGGGCGTCTTTCATTTCGTGCAGGGCGTGCTGATGCTCGCGCTCAGCAACGACTTCACCGTCCCGATCAACACCTACTTCCTCAAGTTCGACGAGGCGACCAGCAGTCTGGTCTCCGACCCGCAGACGGCGTTTGACCTGCCGTTGGGGCCGTTCATCGCGTCGTTCCTGTTCATGTCGGCGCTGGCCCATTTCTTGGTCGCCGCGCCGGGCGTCAATGGGTGGTATGTGCGCAACCTGAAGAAGGGCGCCAACTATGCCCGCTGGATCGAGTACTCGTTCAGCTCCTCGGTCATGATCGTGGCCATCGCCGCGCTGTTCGGCATGTACGACATCGGCGCGCTGGTGCTCATCTTCGCCCTGAACGCGACGATGATCCTCTTCGGCTGGATGATGGAGCTGCACAACCAGACCACGCCCAAGACGGATTGGACGGCGTTCATCTTCGGGTCGCTGGCGGGGATCGTGCCCTGGATAGCGGTGGGCATCTACTTCGTCGGCTCGATCACCAGCGGCGAGAACGTGCCCAACTTCGTCTATGCCATCTACGTCTCGCTGTTCGTCTTCTTCAACATCTTCGCCGTGAACATGGTGCTGCAGTACAAGAAGGTGGGACGCTGGCAGGACTATCTCTACGGCGAGCGGGCGTATATCGTGCTCAGCCTGGTGGCCAAGTCGCTGCTGGCCTGGCAGGTCTTCTTCGGGACGCTGCAACCCAGCTAGGCGCTGACGCGCGACAATCCTGCGCGGGGGCGGGGGTAGCCTTCGTGCACTCTGACGGGCGACCCGCAGGCCGCCCGTTTGTGTTAGGGGGGACTGAGGGGCCACCTACCCCGTATTCTTCATGCCGGCGGCAATGCCGTTGACGGTGAGCATGAACGCCTGCCACAGGTCCTGGTAGGCGGGCGCTGCCGGGTCAAGCTGGCGCAATTCGCGCAGAAGCTCCACCTGGATGAAGTTCAGCGGGTCAATGTACGGGTTGCGGCGCTCGATGGAGAG
>JBBIHG010000035.1:12670-14034 GCA_037447125.1 Chloroflexota bacterium
TGCGCGCCGCAATAGGTGGCGAAAGCATGGCCGACGCCGTACCAGCTTGGGAGGATGGCCCGGCTCTGCATCCATGAGAACACCCAGGGGATGGCCCGAACCTGGGCGAACCCGCCCTGACCGCGCTTGGCCGGGCGCGACCCGATGGGCATCTCGGCGAGTTCGTTGATCGGCGTGGCCTGCTGCCAGTAGTCGAAGAAGCCGGGCGTCTCGTAGACGAAGCGGCGGAAGGCGGCTTGGCCCACGCTGGCAAGCTCGGCCATGGCCTCGCGCCACGCCGGCCGCAGGCCGGTCAGGGGGGGCGTGGCGGTGCTCAGCAGGGCGGCGTGCGTCACCTCGTGTAGATGGCGGCGGGCGATGTCGGCGTTGCTGTAGCGGTGGGCGATGACCTCGCCCTGCTCGGTGATCTTGATCCGCCCGCGCATGGCGCCCGGCGGTTGGGCGAGGATGGCGCGGTTGGTCGGGCCGCCGCCCCGCCCGATGCTGCCGCCCCGCCCGTGAAACAGCTCCAGGGTGACCCCGTGCGTGTCGCAGACGGCGCCAAGCTGCTCCTGCGCCGCGTACAGCCCCCAGTTAGAGGCCAGGTAGCCGCCGTCTTTGGCGCTGTCTGAATAGCCGAGCATCACCTGCAGGTGGTTGCCCCGCCCGGCGAGATACTCCTGGAAGGAGGGCATGGCCAGCAGGTCGCGGACGACGCCTGGCGCGGCGCGCAGGTCGGCTATCGTCTCGAACAGCGGCACCAGGCTCACGTCGCGCTGGATGCCAACTTCGCGGGCGAAGAGCAGCAAGGTTAGCACATCGCTGGGCGCGCTGCTCATGCTGGCGATAACCGTGTCAATCGCCGTCGGGCCGTAGCGGGAATGGGCAGTGGCGATCATGCGCCAGGTGGCGATGATGCGATTCGTCGGCGCAGAGAAGGCCGGCTCGACGGG
This sequence comes from Chloroflexota bacterium, assembly GCA_037447125.1. GTDB lineage: Bacteria > Chloroflexota > Anaerolineae > Aggregatilineales > Aggregatilineaceae > UBA2029. The sequence continues at coordinate 13,603 of JBBIHG010000035.1, forward strand.
AAAGAGCGGGCGCGGGTTGACGATCTCGCACAACAACTGCGCCTGCCTGTCTGGCTCCGGCAGCGCCAGGTAGTCCGGGCAGATTTCGTAGGCGCGCAGGATCTCATCAATGGCCGCCGCGAAGACCCGCGCATCGTCGCGCACCTCCAGCGGGACCAGGTGCAGCCCGAATTGCTCTACCTGGCGGATCAGCCGATTCAGCGCGCCGTCGGCGACGCGCTCCCCGCCGTGAGCGGCCAGGCTGTCCGCGAGCAGGCGCAGATCGGCCAGTAGCTCGTTGCCGTCGGCATAGTTGTCTGCGCTCAGCTTTTCCCCAATGATGGCGAGCATCTCGCGATATAGTTCGCCGGGGTAGCGCAACGCGCTCCCGCCGCGCTGCCGGGTCACAGCCGCGCACAGCGCGTCCGTGGCGGGCAGGTCGTCGGTGGACTG
>JBBIHG010000035.1:14134-25835 GCA_037447125.1 Chloroflexota bacterium
CTCGCGCTGGCGCAGCACGCGGATGCGCTGCTGGTCTTCGGCGGCGTTGATGAGCTGGAAGTAGTTGCTAAACGCCTTGATCAGGATGCGTTTGCCGGGCAGGTCCTGGGCCTGGATGCGCGCGAGCAGATCGTCCGCAGCGCCCGGCTCGTCGGCGCGCCGCGCTTTGGCCGCGGCGCGCACGGCCTCCACCGTATCGAAGGCGTCATCACCGTGCTGCTCGCGGATGATCACGCCCAGCAAGCCGCCGAGCAGATGGATGTCAGCGCTGAGAGGGTTCATGGCCTGTCCTGATGGTGCTCTATCCGCCAGAATCTAGGCAGGCGGGCGAGAATTTGCCGGACGCGCCGGTGAGTAGAGCCGAGTAGGAACGTAGCGTCTACGCCCCCAAGAGAGTGCCTTCTGGCAGCGCCGCGCCGGGAGGCCTCAGGCCACCTTCTTGGAAGCCTGGGGATCGAACGCATCGCGCAGGCCATCGCCGATGAGGAACAGGCACAGCACGGTGATGACGATCATCAGGCCGGGGATGATGACCAGGTGCACGCCCTTGGTGTAGAAGGTCTGGGCATTGATCAGCATGTTGCCCCAGCTTGGCGTGGGCGGGCGCACGCCCAGGTTCAAGAAGCTCAGCGCCGACTCGATCAGGATGAAGCCGCCGATGTCGCTGGCCAGGTTGATGGCCAGCACCGAGAAGACGTTGGGCAGGATGTGCAGGAACATGATGCGCGGCGTGCTGGCGCCGATGGCCTGCGCCGCCACGATGTACTCGCGGCTGCGGTGCGACAGCGTCTCGCCGCGCACGAAGCGCATGGTGCTGGTCCATGAGAGCAGGGCCAGGATCAAGATCAGGGTGAACACCGTGGGCGAGAGCATGGCCGAGATGATCAACAGCAAGAACAGCGACGGCACTGAGTTCAGGGTGATGACAAACCACATGATCAGGTCGTCAATGAAACCCAGCCGGCCGCCCTGGTAGTAGCCAGCGACGACACCGACAGTGGTGCCCACCATCAGCGACACAAGCGCGGCGGAAAAGCCGATTCCTAGGGAGACTCGCGCCCCGTAGAGCAGACGCGACAATTGATCGCGCCCCAGATCGTCGGTTCCCAGGACGTGCCCCGGCGACCCCATGCCGGCGAAGGTGTTCTGTAGGTTCGTGCGACGATACGTCACGTCCAGCGCGTCCGAGATGACGGGGGCAAGGAGGGCCAGCCCGGTGAGGAGGAAGATTACGCCCATCGCGATCAGGGTGAGATAGTCGCGCCGCAGGCGCACAAGGGCTAATTGCAGGAGTGTTTGGCCGCGGTATTCATCTTCGTCGTGCAAGTTCAGCACGGCAGCTTCAGAAGCTGACATTATTCGTTCTCCTACGCCAGCCGGATGCGCGGGTCAATGAGCGCGTACAGAATATCAGACAGCAGGTAACCGACGATCGTCGTCAGCGAGACAATGATCACTGCGCACATGATCACCGGGTAATCCTGACTGAGGACTGCTGCATAGGTCGTGCGGCCAACGCCCGGCCAGGAGAAGATCGTCTCGGTGATGAGCGCCCCGCCAATGATGCCGGGAATAGCCGGCCCCAAGATGGTAGCGATGGGGATCAGGGCATTGCGCGCAGCATGGACAAACCAGATCTGGCGATAGGCCAGGCCCTTGGCCTGAGCCGTGCGCACGTAATCCTGGCTGAGCACGTCCAGCGTAGAGGCGCGCATGAAGCGCGACAGGATGGCCACCCAGCCAGTGGACAGCACGGCAACGGGCAAGATCAAGTGCTTGATCCGCTCGGTGAAGGAGATTTCGCCCGTCAGGAAGTAATCGGTGGAGTAGCGCCCCCCCATGGGCAGCCAGCCCAGCCACGAGCCAAAAATGAGCAGCAGGGTCAGCCCTAGCCAGAAGATGGGCACGGCGCTAAACACGACGGCCATGACGCGGGTGAAGTTGTCGAACAGCCCTCCCCGCTGGACGGCGGCCAGCACGCCAATGGATACGCCCAACAGGACGCCCATCGACAGCGACAGCACGCCCAATTCGGCGGTCGCCGGGAACTTCTCCACGATGAGCTCCAGGGCCGGCCGTTTGGTGACAAACGAGTTGCCGAAATCGCCGCGCAGGATGCCCTTCTGCGAGCCGCGCTCCCTGATTTGTTCGCCGTTGGCGTCCAGGACCGGGTTGCCGCGCCCGTCAATCTTGGGGAAGGTCTGCCAGTCGTTGCCGATCAGCCAGCGAATGTACTGCTTGTAGACCGGGTCGTTGGTGCCAAGCTGAGCGGCCATGGCCACGCGCTGGGCCATGGTCGTCCGCGGGCCGAAGGTCAGAGTCGACACGGGATCGCCTGGCGCCGCGGTGATGATCGCAAAAGACAAGACGGTGATGCCGAACACGGTGGGAATGGCCTGGATGAGCCGCCGCAGGATGAATTTGGTCATTGCCTCGTTGCACGTCTCCTCTCGCGGGATGCGCCAGACGGGCCTGACCGGCATCCCACGCGAGATGCCGGTCAGGGGACGTCAGACAGAGTGGTCGTTAGTTGGCGACCATCCAGGTATGGGCGTTCCACATGGGCGCGTTCGCGTAAGGCGCGAAGCCCGCCACCTTGTCGGAAGCCGCGTACATGGTGTTCTGAACGAAGAGCCACAAGTAGGGCTGGTCGTCCTGCAGGATCTTCTGGATCTCGTAGTAGATCACAGCGCGTTCCTCAGGATCGCAGCCGGGCACCGAGGCGGCGGCCAGCGAGAGTTCCTCGAAGCGCGGGTTGTAGTACGAGACCGCGTTGCTGGCCTGGTTGGCCGGGTCGTCGTTGGCGCTGCCAAAGAGCTGGATCTGGTCGGGCGAGTCGGGGAAGCCCTGCCGCCAGCCGATGATGTAGGCGTCGAAGGTCTGCGCGCCGAAGGTCGTGTCCAGCAGCGTCTGCCAGTCGATGGCCTGGAAATTGACATTGATGCCCAGGTTGTAGAGCTCGTCCTGGATGATCTGGCCGATGGCCTCACGACGGGTGTTGCCCTGGTTGGTGATCAGCTCGAACTCGAGGGGCGTGCCCTCTTCAGCGTAGAGGCAGCCCTGGCAGACGCGCACGCCGTCCGGGCCCAGCGGCCAGCCAGCTTCGTCGAGCATCTGGGCGGCCAGTTCCGGGTCGTAGGGGATCGGCGCCAGATCGGGGTCCATCGCCCACGAGGTCGGGATCATGCTCGAGGCCATGACCGAGCCTTCGCCGAAGACCGCGCCGCTGACGATGTCCTCCACATTGATCCCGTGCTGGAGGGCACGGCGGACGCGCACATCGCCGAAGATCGGGTGGTGGCCCTGGTCGATGATGTTGCCATCGGCGTCGCGGCCGGGCTGCGGGTTGTCAGGATCGGCCAGGTTCAGGCCGACATAGTCCCACGAGTTGCCGGGCAGGTCCACAGAGACCACATTCGCGGCCGCGCGGATGTCGGGACGGCGGGCCACGGCTGGGCCGTCGATATAGTTGGTCTCGCCGGCCAGGAAGACCTCAACCAGCACGGTCTGGTCGGGCACATCGCGGAAGATGAACCCAGAGGGGATGACCACGCCATCCGCCCAGTCGGCGACGGCCTTGACGGCCACCGCTTCACCAGGGCTGAAGCTGGCGAATTCGAACGGGCCAAAGGCGACCGACGGGTTGCTGTCGAAGGGGTGATCGACCATCACCGAGAAGTCGAAGTCCGCGCTACCGTCGTAGCCCCACACGTGGGCCGGGACGATGCGGAAGCCAGACGCCAGGCCAAGCGCCTCGCAACTGGCAACCTCGAAGACGGCCTCGTAGGTGTAGTCGTCAACGATGCGGATTTCCTTGACGCCGGTGGGGTTGCCCTCAGCGACATAGTTGAAGTACCCGTACAGCGGGGCGTCGATCTGGCCGCTGGCGATGGCGTCGAAGCTGAACTTGACGTCAGTGGCCGTGATCGGCACGCCGTCGTTCCAGACGGCGTCCTCGCGCAGCTTAAACGTCCAGACCAGGCCGTCGTCAGAGACGGTCCAGCCGGTGGTCAGCGCGCCGAAGACGTCTTCGTCACCGACCTTGGCGTAGTCCTGGGTGATGCCGCTTGCGCCCACGACCGTTGGGAACATGAAGCCCGTGATCTTGTTCGTCGCCGTGTCGTTGTTGCGCAGCGGGTTCATGGCGCCGAAGTTGACCGAGCCACCGAAGTTGCCTTCGATGATCGGGCCGCCGCTGCCAGGCTCCTGGGCGAAGACTGACATCGGGGCCACGGCCAGGGCGACTACGATGAGCAAAAAGATGGGTGTTCTCTTCATTACAGGTGCCTCCTTAAGGTATGGCAAGTACACTGCGGTGAGTTGTTCCTCGGAATACAAACACGGTCTCGCGATAGGGCCGCCTTTCTCCCTGGCGCCTCGCGGCGACCAGGGCAACTCCACCAGACATTACAGACATTATGTTGATTGAGGGGTTATTTATACCAACCCATGCGCCATAATGCAACGTTGATGCAAATTCATTCTTTCGCGCCGGTCTGCGCTGACGCTCACAACTTCTCCGCACCGCGCAGGGCAACAGTCCACAGCCTGCGGATGGCGATGCTGCGTGCCAGGAAGGTCAGCAGCGCGGCAGCCAGAATGACGAACGGGTTCAGCTCCAGCATATAGCCGGCATAGGGGCCGAGCAGGATCATGGTGATCAGACTGAAGCCAACGTCGCGCACTTCGCCCACCGGTTGGATGGCCAGCACGGCCACGCCAACCATGACATCCACTCCCCAGGCCAGCAGCGACGCCGTCACCGCTGCCGTCATCGCCTCGCGCACCGACGACGACCCTGTGCTGGCCGCCAGCGCGGCGACGATCATCAGAACAAGCTGCTGCACCCGATCGAACAGGTAGCCGGCGGCAACTGCCAGCACCAGCCCGATGGTGGCCACGCACACCACATTCTGCGCGGAGCTGCCCCACGCCTCGCTGGAGACGCGGAGCGCACCCGACACCAGCGTGATCCCGCTGCCGATGAGCAGGCTGGCGATCAGGCCCTGGACCTGCACGTACCACAGCCACCACAGCCGTTCGCGCAGCGAGCGCAGAGCGCCGTGCGCCTTGGTCAGCAGGATTTCCTCCGTGCTGTACGGCGTGGCGCGCAGCACTTCCCACGTGCTGCCCTCGCGCTCGCGGGCGATGATTGGCGCCAGGGTCAGGCCGAGCGGGAGCGCCCACACCAGCAGCGAGGGGATGAACAGAGCCAGCGGCGCCAACAGCAACAGCAGCAGCGCGTTGAGGCAGAGCGGCACCTGAGCCGCGCGCGAGTAGATCACAGCCGCCACGTACAGCGCCACTACGACCACCCAGACCATGCTGGGCACGCGGTGCATGAGGTTGGCGATGCGCGCCAGGGCCAGCAAGCGGACTTTCTCGCGGCGGGCCAGCGGCAGCCGGGCGGGGGGCGGGTCTTGCCAGGGGAACAGGGCGCGCAGCACGTCCCACGAGTTGAGCGCCCGCAGCCCCCTGCCTACCTTGTGCCTCAGCTCAGCCAATGCCCGCATCCCATCCCCGGCCGTGGGCCGCCCTGGTCTCCTCAACTCATGGCGACGGACAGTGTGCGTCCAGTATACCGCGCCCGCCGCGCCCATCCATGCACCCGACTGGTCTTGCTCCGACACTCCCCATCCCCTGGCACTGCGAGCCTGCTGCAGAGGGCTGTATTCGGCGAGTCGCACGGGAAGAACATCAAAATGCTTGCAACTTGCGAATTCCATGTCATAATCTGAGCACTCTTGACCGTTCATGGATTCGCATTTAAGTAGCCAGGAGGATTTTCTATGCCTAAGCAAGTCCGCATTACACTTCTCATGGTACTCGTATTGTCGTTGGCGCTCACCGCGTTTGCGCCGGTGAGTGCGCAGGGGAAGCTACTAAAGGTCGTTATGGGCGCCGCTGGCACCAATGTCCAGTTTGACGTGGCCCTGGCAACCGACACGACCTCGCACACCTTCATCACCATGATGTTCCCCGGGTTGGCTCCTCGTAACGAGACGACCGGCATCCCGCAGCACGGCATGGCGGAGAGCTGGACGGTCTCTGAGGACAGCCGCGTCTACACCTTTACCCTCAAGCAAGGCGTGCCGTGGGTGACCTACGATGCGGCCACCGATTCGGTCGTGGAAGTGACCGACGAGGCGGGCGCCGTCCGCTACGTGAACGCCCACGACTTCGTCTATGCCGCGCTGCGCAATATGGATCCGGCCACGGCGGCTGACTATGGCTACCTGCCTGCCGAGTGGGTTGAAGGCGGCTCGGCCTTCAACACCGGCGAGGGACCCGTTGAAGACGTGAACATTAAGGCGCTGGACGACTACACGCTGGAGATCACGTCGCCTGAGCCGGCGGGCTTCTTGCTGCAGGTCTATGGCGAGTGGCTTTTTGCTGCCCAGCCGCGCTGGACGATTGAAGAGAACGGCGACGCCTGGACGCTGCCCGGCAACTACCACAGCTATGGCACGTTCGTGCTCAAGGCTCACGAGCCTGGCTCGCGTACCGAGATCATCAAGAACCCCTTCTGGCCCGGCACTGAGAGCCACCCGGTGCCCGCGCTCGACGCCATTGAGGTGCGCTTCCTAGATGCCTCGGCAGCGCTGGCTGCCTTCGAGGCCGGTGAAGTGGACACGATCGAAGAAGTGCCGCTGGCCGACCTGCCTCGCCTGAGGATTGAGCGTCCCGACGAGGTGTACGTCGGCTCGCGTGACTGCACCTACTACTACGGCTTCAACGTGACCAAGGAGCCGGTGGACAACGTCCACATGCGCCGCGCGCTCTCGCTGGCCATTGACCGCGAGACGCTGACTGAGGCTGTGCTGGGTCGCGGCGAGCAGCCGGCCGGCTTCTTCTCACGGCCCAACTTCGCCGCTTCGCCCACCCAGGAAGAATTCCCCGACCTGGGCGTGCGCAGCGATCCGGAACTGGCCAAGCAGGAGCTGGAGCTCTACTTCCAGGAGACCGGCAACACCCTGGCCACTATCCCGCCTATCACCGTGATGCACAACACCAGCGAGGCGCACGCCATCGTCGCCCAGGCCATCCAGCAGATGTGGAAGGAAACCCTGGGCATCGAAGTGGGTATCGCCAACCAGGAATGGCAGGTCTACCTGGATACGCTGGATGAGGACGCGCCGCAGATCTGGCGTCTGGGTTGGTGCGCGGACTACGGCGATCCCCACAACTTCCTGGGGGATGTGTTCCGCTCGACATCGGGCAACAACCACACCAGTTGGGGTAGTGAGGAGTTCGACGCGATCCTTGACGAGGCCAAGGTGATGACCGACTTCGAGGCGCGCAAGCCGCTCTACGCCCGCGCCGAGCACATCCTGGCCTGGGAAGATGCGGCCATAGCGCCCATCTACTTCTATACCAAGGTCAGCATGATCGGCGCGCATCTCGCCTCGTCGCCGTCAATCATCGGCATCGAGCGTTACGACAAGTGGGACATCAAGGGCTAGTTACGGCCTGGGGTGTCCGTGAACTGCAAGTGACATAGGATGTGTTGAGAGAGAGCCGTCCGGCTCTCTCTCCCCTATCCGGTTTTTTTGAGGGGTTAACAACCTATCCACGAATTGCTGGGCGCAGCAGAGCAGTGTCCCTCGTGCGAATTGACGATCATGATCGGCAATCGCTGTAGGGGCGGGTTTGCAAACCCGCCCCTACAAGTGCGCAGAGCAGCGCTCCTGCGCGGGCAAATTCGCGGATAGATAGTATTAGAGACCGTGCAGGACTTGTGAAAAGGTATAAGAACAGCCCGGCATAGTGAACTGGCCAGGAAAGTTAGCTGGGTGAGAGACGGGGCCGGTGACCGGCTGGCAAACGGTCGCCCGGCGGGTTGGGCAGGCGTTCAGCCTGTCGCCGGATGTGGGCGACGGCGGGAGAGGACACATGCTACAGTACTTCACACGCAGTCTCTTGGGCTTGCTGCTCGTCATCTTCGCGGTCTCGATCATCACCTTCTTCCTGATGCATCAAGTCCCTGGCGGGCCATTCGCGCGCGAGAAAAAGCTGCCTCAGGCTATCCTGGACAATCTCAACGCCAAGTACAACCTGGATGACCCCGTCTGGAAGCAGTACGTAGACTACATGAGCGATCTGCTGGTCCCCACCATCACCACCGGGCCCAAGAAATTCTCAGTCGCCCACGATTACCTGTTCAATGTCAGGTTGCCCGTTGGAGACGAGACCACGATCCGCTGGATGAACTTCGGGCCGTCCTACACCGACCGGACACGCTCGGTCAACGGGATCATCGAGACCCATCTGCCGGTCTCCTTCAAACTGGGCCTGGCCTCCATGCTGGTGGCGATGGTCATTGGCATCCCGCTGGGCACGATAGCCGCGCTGCGCAAGAACTCGGTGGCCGACTACTTCAGCATGAGCGTGGCTATCCTGGGGGTCTCCATCCCGGCTATTGTGCTGGGTCCCTTGCTGCAGTACGTCGTCGGGGTTGAGCTTAAATGGCTGCCCACATCTGGCTGGGGCGGCTTCGAGCAGCTCGTCATGCCCGCGGTCTCGCTGGGTTTTGCCCAGTCGGCGCTGCTGGCCCGCCTGACGCGCGCCAGCCTGCTGCAGGTCCTCAATGAGGACTACATTCGCACAGCGCGGGCCAAGGGCCTGCGTAGCCAGCAGGTGGTCGTCATTCACGCCATGAAGAACGCGATGATCCCCGTGGTGACCGTGCTGGGGCCGCTCTTCGCCGTCCTGCTGACCGGCACCTTTGTTACGGAGAAGGTCTTCGGGCTGCCCGGCCTGGGCCAGTACTTCATCATCAGCATCAACCAGCGCGATTACGCAACGATCATGGGCACGACGTTGCTCTTCGCCTTCTTCATCGTTGTTGCCAATTTCATCGTGGATCTGACTTACGTCTGGCTGGATCCGCGCATTCGCTTTGACTAACCAGGGGGGAGCACGATCATGACCACCAAGACATCGGAGCAGGTGACTCAGCCGCTCCCTGGGACTGTACAACTGGGCAAAGAGCTTGAGCGCAGCCGCGGCCCGTGGGCGGACGCCGGGCGGCGCCTGGTTCGCCATCGGGCGGCGATTGTGGGTCTGGCGGTGATCATTGTCTTCATATTGATAGCCGTCTTCGCGCCCTACCTGACCAAGTACACCTACTCAGAGCAGAACTACACGGCGATCAACACCGCGCCCACGTGGGTGAATGACGTCTTCCCCAAGATGAAACCGATTGGCGAGGAGATGGGCTATGTCCGCGTCAACAACGACTACCTCCTGGGCACAGACGCGCTGGGGCGCGATCTGTGGACGCGCATCATCTTCGGGGCGCGCATCTCGCTGGCGGTGGCCTTCATCGGCCCGCTGACCAGCCTGCTGGTGGGCACTGTCTTCGGGATGGTCTCTGGCTATGTCGGTGGCCGGGTGGATAACTTCATGATGCGCTTCGTGGACATCATGTATGCCTTCCCCACGCTGCTGCTGATCATCCTGATGATGGCTTTCTTCCGCGCCAGCTTCACCCAGAGCGAGGTCGGGACGCTGGCCTACCGCCTGAACAAGATTGACGCGGCCTTCGGCGGGATGCTGTTCATTTTCATCGGCGTTGGCATTACCTCGTGGATGGATACGGCGCGCCTGGCGCGCGGGCAGGTGCTCTCTTTGCGCGAGAAGGAGTTCGTCGAAGCGGCGCGGTCCATCGGCGTGCGCGACTCGGCGATCATCTTCCGCCATGTGCTGCCCAACATCATGGGGCCGGTCGTCGTGCGCGAAAGCCTGGCCATCCCGCGCTACATCTCGCTGGAGGCATTCCTCAGCTTCATCGGCCTGGGTGTTAACCCGCCCACGCCAAGCTGGGGCAGCATGATCTCCGAAGGAGCGCAGGCCATCAAGAGCTATCCGAACCAGGCGATCTTCCCGGCGCTGGCCCTGTTCTTCATGATGTTCGCTTTCAACTTCCTGGGCGACGGGCTGCGCGATGCGCTCGATCCGCGCGCCTCGGAAGCTAACAAATGAGCCGGCGCCCCGCCTGGGGCTGAGTTCCATGGCGGGCTGGACGTGAGCTGGAGACACGTTGCGCTCAGGCTGCCGGCGCTGAGTTCCTGGAAGCTCTTCGTCCACTCGCTCGCCTTCTGGGACGCCTTCGAGAATCCTGTCTTCCTGCGTGACATCAACCGCCAGCCCGTCTGGTATGGGCTGGCGCGTCGTATTGCGGCCTTTCCTGGCCTGACGCTGGGCCTGGTCGGGGCGCTGAGCTTCGGCTGGGCGGTGGTGTCGCTCTACCTGGGCACGTTGTGGGTGTGGCTGCTGCTCGCCCTGTTGCTGCTGGTCGTCATGACCAGTGCCGCCCTGGGGCCGATCGTCGTCGAGGAGCGCGCCAAAGGGCGCTGGGACGTGCTGCTGGCCACGCCATCTGGTGTGGAGAGCGTGCTGCTGGGCAAGGTAGGCGGCGCGCTGTGGTGGATTCGTTACCTGATCATCGTGATGGCTGCGCTGCTCGCCTTGCTGGCGGCAGGAGTTGGCTTCGTCAGCCTGGTGCTGATCCCCACCAGCCTCACCCGTCTCGACCAGCTACCGATCTTCTTCCTCTGTGGGGCGGCGCTCGTGCTGCCCATAGCCAGCGGCATCGCCTTCGTCATTGACCGCACCCAGCAATACCTGCTGATGGTCGTCGCAGCGACCACTGCCAGCGCGTCGTCCACTTCGATGCGCGCGGCCTTCGCCAGTTCGACCGCCGCCGTGCTGCTGGTGTGGATCGCGGAATTCGTGCTGGCCGCGGCACTGCTGGCGCTGCAAGTGGGCGCGACCAGACTGTCGGATGTCACCCATATGCTGGCGGTGGCCGTGTTGGGGCCGATGGTCGGCTACATTGTGGACATGGACCTGGGTCACGCCGTGCTGTACACCGCCGGCACGCTGCTGCTGCGCGAAATCGCCATTGACACCCTGTGGCGCTGGTCGCTACGCAAGGCGCGACCGTAGGCACACCCCCACACGCTGGTTTCACGCGCTTCCCTGGCACCCTTGCCCACGCCCACTGGCCAGAGCGCGGAAGCCTGGCTGACCCCGATTTGGTTATAATGGATGTAGGAAGCGGGTTCTTACGGAGGGCGGCCCGCCCATCGGAAAGCGGCAGTTTGCACCCATGACGACCGAACTGTACGTGTTCATCAGCTCGCGGATGCAAGAGCTGGCCCCCGAACGCCAGGCTCTGCACGCCCTGTTGCCCACGCTGGGCGGCGACCTGGTGGCCCTGCGACCGTGGGTCTTTGAGGACGACGCGCCCGCCGCCGACAGGCCGATCCGCGACGTGTACCTGGACGCGCTCAAGGCGTCGGCGCTGTACATCGGCCTGTTCTGGAACGAGTACGGCGAATGGACGGTGGATGAGTTCCAGCATGCCACCCAGTGGGCTATTGACCGCCACATCTATGTCAAGGACGTGCGCGCCGACCAGCGCGATCTGCGCCTGAAAGCGTTTCTTGAGGCGCAGAGCGACGTGATCACTGGCATCACGCCCAAGTGGTTCCGCAGCGTCGAAGACCTCTGCGCGCAGGTGCGGCAGTCTGTCGCTGTGTGGTTGCAAGACCGGCTGGCCCGGCGGCCTGGGGCGACAAGCGCCATCCTGGTGGAGAGCAGCGACGACGTGCCCCACCTGCCGGGGCGTCTGGTGGGGCGGGGGGAGACGCTGCGCCGCGCCCGCGCCCTGCTGGACGATGGCGGGCGCGTGCTG
>JBBIHG010000035.1:25935-31866 GCA_037447125.1 Chloroflexota bacterium
GGGGGAGACGCTGCGCCGCGCCCGCGCCCTGCTGGACGATGGCGGGCGCGTGCTGTTGCAAGGGTTCAGCGGCATGGGCAAATCGGCGCTGGCGGCCACGATCGCCGCTGGCTGGGTGGACGACGGCAAGGGCGCGGTGCTCTGGCTGCACACCGGCGGCGAGAAGGCCGAGGCCACGTTGCAGGCATTGGCCCGCCCGCTCGATGGCTATCAAACCGTCGCCAACGCCGCCGAAGCGGACAGGCTCAAGGCGGTGCGCCGCCTGCTGGAGGAGTCCGGCGTGTCGCTTGTGGTGCTGGATGACGTGTGGGACGGCCCGGCCCTGCACCAGGCGCTCAAGGCGGTGCCGCGCCGGACGCCGGTACTGGTCACGTCGCAGCACCGCTACGCCCTCGACCAGATCATCGAGATCGGCAAGCTGCCGCCCGCAGAAGCGCTGGCCCTGCTCAGTTACTACGCGGGGGAAGACTGTGCGCAGGACGATGGGGCCGCCGAGCTGGCCCGGCAGCTTGGTTACCATGCCTTTGCCCTGGAAGTGGCCGGTAAGACGCTGAAGGTGGATCGCATCAGCCCGCGCGAACTGCTGCGGCGCATCGCCGCCGCGCCCCACGCGCTGGCTATGCCTGGCGCTTTCGCCGAGGAAGGTCGGACGAGCATCACCGAGCTGCTGAACGCGAGCCTTTTCGCGCTGGACGAGGAAGCCCGCGCTGTCTTCCTCTCCTTCGGCGTGCTGTTCGCGCCCGGCGCCACGCCCGAATTGATGGCCCGCTGCATGGGGCGCGACGAAGCCGCCGTCACCGAGGCGCTGACCAGGCTGCAACGGCGCGGCCTGGCCGAGCGGGGTCAGCGGAGCGTCTACCGCGTGCACGACCTGGCCTTCAGCTACGCCGCGACCATCGCCGTCCAGGGAGGCCGCGACCGGAGTCCGGCGGTCGCCGCCTGCCGCACCTACACCCTGGCCCACGAGACCGATCCGGAGGCGTTGGAGGCGGAGCTAGGTAACCTGCTGGGCGCGGCGGATTATGCGCGCGAGCACGGCGACCGGCCGGCCCTGATCGAGATCGTGGGTGCGCTGGCCGGACCGTACCTGTCGGCGCGCGGCCATACGCCGGCGTTTCTGCGCCTGCTCGACGCAGCCATTGCCGCGGCAGAGGGGCTGGGCGCTGAGCACGACCAGACGCGGCACTACCTGCTGGGCAAGCGCGGCAACACTTACTATGACCGGGGCGATCTGCCCAACGCCCTGCGCTGCTACCAGGGGGCGCTCGACCTGGCCCGCGCCCTCGGCCTGCGCGACCGCCAGGCGCTGCTGCTGTGCGCGCTGGGCAAGGTGCGCGCGGACCTGGGTGCGGATGACGCGGCCAGCGCCTTCGACCAGGCCGAGCAGATCGCCCGCGAGCTGGATGACGGCTACCTGCGCGCCTTTGTGCTGGAACACCAGGGCTATCACGCCCAGGCGGGGCGCGATTACGCCACCGCCCGCCGCTGCTTCGCCGAAGAAGCGGCGCTGGCCGGGCAGATGGGCGACGATGAGGCGCACTTCTTCGCGCTGCTCAACCTCGGCTCGGCTGAGCACGAGCTAGGCGAGTTCGCCGCTGCGCTCGCTCACCACCAGCGGGCACTGGAGATCGCTCAGGGACAGGATAACCGCATCTGGCAGGCGCACGCCCGGCAGTCTATGGGCGAGGACTATCACCGGTTGGGCGATCGCTCCCAGGCGGAACGCTGTTTCGCCGAGGCTCTGGCCCTTTTCCGCGAGGGCGGGATGCACGCCAAGGTGCACGAGGCCGAAGCGTACATGCAGGCTGCCGGCTATCCGCTGGAATAGATCATTGCTGGGTAGTGAGAGAAGGGATGGCACGTGATGAACAGCTTCAGGAATACTCCTTTCGTTGCGCTCAGACTGTTGCTGGCCGCCGTGCTTGGCGCGCTGGCCCTGTGGGGCGGGGCGGCTACCGCCCGCGCCCAGGGTACCTATGAAGTCGTCATCCTGGTCGTGGATGACTTCAGCGGGGCAAGCCTAGCCCCCGGCTCCTACGCCGCCGATGAGGCGTGCGCGGTCAGCCTGGAAGGGCAGGCGTTCGCCGTGCGCGGCGTCTCCGCCGACCCGATCCCCGTGCCGCACGGCGAGCTGGTCTACGCGCAGTTGGAGGAGTTGATCAGCGAGGCCGGGGCGGAGGGCTTCATCTCGCTGGTGCCGGTGGACATCCAGGGCGTGACGACGGCTGAGGCCGCCGACCGGCTGGCCGAGGCGCTGGACGAGAACCCCGCCGATGTCTACCTCGCCAACATGAGCTTCGCCATCATCCCCTGCGAGTACCTCCAGGCGTTTGCCGACTTCGGCGGGCAGTTGCTGGACGCGCGCACGGCCAAAGACCTCAACCGTCACCGCAGCCTGTTCCAGCGCGCGGTCGTCTTCTACAACGGGACGGTGTTTCCGGCGATGTCGCAGCGGGCGCAGCAGGCCACCGATCTGGACCCGATCCAGGCTTTACTCGCCGGGCGCGGCCCGGCGCTGATCCCGGTCGCCTCGGCGGGTAACTTCGGGCTGGACTTCCCCTTCTGGCCCGCCGCCTGGGGGCAGGTCGTCAGCGTGAGCGCCAGCGCCGGGCAGGGCTATCATGCCCCCAGCGCCTGGGACAAGAAGAACGACACGCCGCTGCTCACCGCCGACCCGGACAAGCCGGGCAAGCAGACGCGCCTCTCGAACTACGGCGAGGTGATGATGCCCGGCGAATACGTGAGCGAATATGGCCTGGTGAGCGGGACCTCGTTCGCCGCGCCGCGCCTGAGTGTGACCCTGGCGCTCTATGCTTCGGCGGTGGGCACGGGTACCTGCCGCAACGCGCAGGGCAATCTGGCGCTGGTCACTGGTAAGTGGGATAACCTGACGCTACAGCAGGCGGTGCAGGCGACCTGCCCGGCGATGGCCCTCTATCTGCCGAGATCGTGAGGCTTTACCTCACCCCCTGGCCTCGCTGCGCTCGGCCTTTCCCCTCTCCATGCATGGAGAGGGGGTTGTCGAGGCGCGCCAGCGCCGAGACGGGGGTGAGGTAAAGTTGCGCGCGGCTCTCGACCCCAAGCACCCTTGATGCCCGTCCGCCCCTGAGCTGCTGCCGGGGCCAGGGGTCGGGGTTGAGAAGTGCGTGGTCTCCCTCAGGGGTAGTCCGCGCCCCAGATGTCGGCGGCCTGGAAGAAGGCCGTCACGTTCTCCCAGCGGAACTCCGGCTCCAGATCGTAGGCAGGGCTGAGGATCAGCCCGCCGCCGGCCCCCACGGTCATGATCCGCTCGAAGACTTCGCGCCGGATGTCTTCTGGCGTGCCCCAGGCCCAGCGCTGAGGCGTGCCGACCGTCCCCCAGAAGGCGAGCCGGTCGCCGTACTGGCGCTTGAGCCGGGCGGGGTCCATCACGTCAGGCTGCACGGGGTTGAGCACATCCACGCCGATCTCGATCAGGTCGGGGATGATCGGCTCGATGTTGCCGTCGCTGTGCCAGAAGATGAACAGGTCGGGGTTGACGGCGCGGCAGGCGGCGATGATGGCGCGGACGCACGGCTTGAAGGTGCGCCGCCAGGTCTCCGGGCTGATCAACATGCGGGTCGGCTCGGCCACGTCGTCGTCCAGGGCCAGGATGTCAATGCCCGCTCTGGTAAGGGCCAGCGCCAGGGTGAGGTGCATGGCGGTGAGCTGTTCCAGCAAGTAGTCCACCAGCGGCGGGTTCTCGACCAGATCGATCATGAACTGCTCGAAGCCGCGCAGCCGCCAGGCCGTCTCAAATAACTCCCCGCCGAGATGGGGCGGCGAGGCCATCACCGCGTAGCCCTGCCCCTGGTGATGCTCGACGGTGCGGCGCAGCCCGTCAGGGTCAAGCTGCTGCATGAAGTCCGGCAGCGGCGCGGCGGCGACCTGGGCGATGGTCTCCGCCCCGCCGAGCGGCGCGTCGCGCTCGACCTCCGGGTGGTAGCCCCAGTCGTGGTACGTCTTCAGAATGGGCCGCGAGCCGACATAGACATCGTCTGGCAGGGATTCCAGGTAGCGCAGGAAGCTGGCCTGCTGGCCCGGTGCGTCCGCGGAAACAAAGCGAATCTCGCAGTCGAAGAGCTCGCTCGCCTCGCGGTCCGGATGCTGCGGGAACGACCAGGGGTAGAAGTTGACCATCCTGGGCAGGCGGTCGGGCTGCTGATGGCGCAATACGGCCTGGACGCGCTCGCGCGGTTTCATGGGTACCCCCGATCAGGGCGCTGGGAAGGCCCCTGGGCTGCCGAGTGAGGATAGTATAGACCGGAGTAGCGGGGAGGGATAGCCGGACGCTTTGAGATCGCAGCCAGGGAGGGGACCGCGGCGCTCTTCAGGCCAGGGCACGAGCCGCTTGCCGCCGCGAATCGGCGTGGCGGACTCCCAGTCCCCAATTGGAGATTTCGCAGACCCGGCTGCATCCTCCGCTGACTCTATGCTATACTTAATCATCAGATGAAAGACACCGTCTTCGCTCTCTGGAGCGGCCCGGCGTGGCACTGGACGGTGCAGGGAGGACATCGCATGAAGCTGGGACTGGCCCTATCAGGCGGAGGTTTCCGCGCGACTGTCTACCATCTGGGCGTGCTGGCGCGGCTCGCCAGGGAAGACCGTCTGGAGGAGACGGCCTACCTCTCGACCGTGTCCGGCGGCAGCCTGTGCGTCGGGCTGGTGTATGCGCTCAACGGGTTCCGCTGGCCTTCCAGCCAGGCGTACCTGGAGTCAGTACTGCCCCAGGCGCGCCAGCACTTGCTGGGCGACGACTTCACTGCCGGGCTGCTGTGGCGCCTGCTGCGCAGGCCATGGGGCATCTTCGAGACCAAGGCGGACGATCTCTCGGCGCTGCTGCAGAAGCACTGGGGCGTCTCGATCGCGCTGCGCGAGCTGCCCGCGCACCCGCGCTGGATGATCAACGCCACGTGCTACGAGACGGGCAAGAACTGGCGCTTCGAGCGCTTTCGCATGGGCGACTACGTCTTCGGGTACAGCAACGACACGGATGTGCCCCTTGGCGATGCGCTGGCGGCGTCGGCGGGGTTCCCTGGCTTGATCGGCCCCCTGGTGATGGACACCACCCGCCATCGCTGGTTACGCTATCGCCAACCCACCCCGGAAGAGTCCGGGATGGACGGCGGCGAGCAGGACGTTCGGGGCAAGACCGAGCCTGTGGAGCCAGCGTTCAAGCGGGTGCACCTGTGGGATGGTGGCGTGTACGATAACCACGGGCTGGAGGGGATGCACGATTTTGAGAGCGGCTGGCGTCAGGGGCTGGACTTCCTCATCGTCAGCGATGGCTCGGGCAAGCCGACGGTCGAGAAATACCGGGTGAGGGGCGTCTTCCTGCGCATCATCACCGGCGTGATGATGGACCAGATCCGCTCGCTGCGCGCGCGGGCCATCATGGAGCGCATCAAGAACCACGGCGATCAGGGGGTGATCCTGACCATCGGCAATTCGTGCGCGGCGGTGTTGCAGGCGGCAGGTCGCCAGGCCGATGTGACTGCCCTCTGCCAGACCTGCCTGAGCGCCGAAGACGCCACGCGCGCGGCGCTGTTTCCCACGACGATCCGCCGCCTGACAGACGCTGAGTTCGAGCTACTCTTCCGGCATGGGCATGAAGTGGCCGACTACACGCTGCATAGCCGCTATCCCGACCAGTTCGCGCACCTCGCCTACCGGGCCTGACGAGCGATATTGCGCACGTGGGAGGGCAGCCCCAGCGCTTGTCCCCCATCCCCGGCCCTTCCCCACAAGGGGGGAAGGGAGGAATGCGGCGGGCCTGCTCCCCTTCCCTCCGCTTGCGTGGGGGAAGGGGTTGGGGGATGGATGGGCGTCTACCTGACAGAAGTGCAGCACACGCCCTAAGTACAACCACAGAAATTATGCTGGAAGTGCCCCGATAATGGAAAGCACCTG
>JBBIHG010000036.1:0-19600 GCA_037447125.1 Chloroflexota bacterium
GTGAACTCGCGGCGCATGATCGCCTGCACCCACAGGCCATAGAGCCGCCCGGCGCTCAGGAAGCGCCCCGTCTCCGCGTCGGTGCGCGCGGTGGGCAGCGGGTAGCGCGCCTCGACCAGGGCCACAGCCGGCCCGTCCGCCTCGCCCTCGATCACCGAGGCGCTCACCGTCGCGCCGAAGTCCTCGACGAGCACATCGTCGGGATGCGTGGACAGCCGGAAGTCCGCCAGGCGCCCGGCCAGCGCGTCGGCGGCGGCCTGGGCGGTCGGCGCGTCGGCGTAGACCAGCCCGATCAGGTGCACCTGGTCGTTTCCCTCCTGGCGGTCGGCCAGCGCGGCCAGCGCATACGGCGGCAGCGGGCCGAGGTCTGCGGCGGGGGCCGTCACGCCCAACGACGCGGGGTCTCCGCCGAAGAACAGCGCCTGGATGAGCAGGCCGTCGGGCGCGGTGATCGCCCCGGCCAGGGCGCGATAGGCCGCATCGTCGGCCAGGGAGGGCTGCGCGCCCTGGGTAGCGCCGATGATCGCCTCGATCAGCCCCCAACTGCGCGCGTTGGCGAGCATGTCGGGCAGCAGAGCGACGCGCGCCGCCGCGCCCAGGTGCCCGCCGAAGGGGTCGGCGGTGTCGCGGTCCAGCAGCGAGACGGCCAGGTCGTCGAAGCGGTGCCAGACGGTCACCCCGCTCACGTCCGCCTGGCTGAAGTCGCGGGCTTGCAGCGCCGCGCCAATGGCCGCCGCGTCGAGATCGCCGCCCAGCAGCAGCCCCACATCCGGCGGGTCGCCGAACTCCAGGCTGCGGTCCACGTCGAGCAGCCACTCGAACCCGACCGCAGCGGCCATCTGGCCCGTGCTGGTGAGGAGGTAGCTCAGCGCTTCCGGGCCGGCGACAATGCGCATCAGCATTCCGGGGAGCGGCACATTGTTCATCAGCGCCTCCGGGTCGCCGGCATCGCGCAGGGCGGCGATTCCCTCGGCTTCGTACAGCGCCGCGTAGTCGGCGTAGCGGACGGTCGCCCAGCCGCTGTCGGCGGGGATGGCGCTCTGCGGCACGCCGGCCAGCATCGCCAGCAGCGGGTGAGGGGGCGGGTCCTCCTGGGCGAGGGCACTTGCGCCGGGCAGGAGCATCAGCAGCACGGCGATGAGCAGGCACAGTCGGGCGGTCATGGCGGTCTCCTTGCGCTTATGTTTCTCGTACCCTGAGCTTACAGCAGCTTCGCCGCCCTGCCAAGCGGGTGGGATGAGGGGGTGTGCAAAACCGGTGAGGCAGAACGCCGGGCCCTGGCTTACCTCACCCCCGCCCGGCCCACTGACGCGGGCCTCGCGGCTCCCTCTCCACGTTGGAGGGGGGCGAGCCGAGCGTAGCGAGGCTAGGGGTGAGGTCAGCGCGCGCCCTGCGGCACCACCTTGACGAAGCGGTCGCGTAGCGTCGCCCGTTGGCGCAGCGCCCGGATGCGGTCGGCCACGTCGTACTGGGCGGTCTGTTCCAGTGCGGCCAGGTAGTGGTCGAGCAGCTCGCGCACCTGGGGGAAGTCGGCCTCGTCCAGGGGGGCGAGCGTCACCGCTGCGCCGCGGGCGATGCGCCGCTCGATGGCCGCCTCGTCCAGCCCCAGCTCACGGCTGAGATGCTGGTAGACCACGCCGCCGGTCATGCCGGCAAAAGCATACGGCCCCGGATCGCCCAGGATCAGCACGCGGCCTGAGGTCATGTACTCGCAGGCGAAGCCCTTGAGGTTGGCCGCCGTCGCGCTGACGCCCGCCGAGTCGTCCAGGGGGCCGCGCAGCTCACCGCCGAAGATCACGTCCGCGCCGGAGAGCCGCACACAGGCGCGCGAGTCGGCGTCGCCCTGCACGATCAGCACGCCGCGCTGCGCGCCATAGGCGAAGCCCTTGCCCACGCCCCCATCCAGGCGCAGACCGTTGTGATTGACGCCCTTCATGATCGCCACGCGCCCGCCGTTGGCCCCTTTAGCCGCGCCGTCCTGCGCGCCGCCCTCGATCAGCACATCGAGCCGGTCGGTCGTCCAGGCGGCGAAGCCGTTGCCGGCCACCGACGAGGGGCTGAACTTGAGGTGCACCGCGTCCATGCGCTCCCACAGGTCAGGGCGGCGCACCACTTCCCCGGCCAGGTGCGATCCCAGAGCGCGGTCGTGAGCCATCACGTCATCGTGGTAGGTGACTTCGCGCTCGCCATCGCTGATCGCCTCGACGACTACGTCGGTCAACATCCGCGTCAGGGTGTTGCGCGGGCGCGTCAGGCGGCGGCCCACGCCGATCTCCGCCGGGGGGCGGGCCTTGACCGGCGTGTAGGCGAACAGCGCAGAGAGATCGAGGCGGTTGTGGGCGGCAACCTGTTCCAGCAGGTCCGCTCGCCCGACCAGGTCCTGCAGGCGCGTCGCGCCCATCGCCGCCGTCAGGCGGCGCAGGTCGTCGCCGAGCGCGCTGAAAACGCGGACGATGCTATCCACGGCGTGTTGAGCGTCGCGCGGCTCGAAGTGCCTGACGCCCAATGACTCGGCCTCCTCGACCGTCTTGATGTGGGTGGTGATGCCCACATGACAGGTGCCCTCGTTGCACTTGCGGCAGATGGTGCAGCCCATAGCCACCATGGCCATCGTCGCCAGGCCGACGCGGTTGGCGCCGAGCAGAATCAGCTTGAAGGCGTCGGAGCCGGTCTTGACCCCGCCATCGGCCCACAGCTCGACGCGGTGGCGCAGCCCGGAGTCGATCAGGGCGCGATGCACCTGCACCACGCCGATCTCCGCCGGCAGCCCGGCGTATTGCAGGGCGTGCTTGCGCGCTGCGCCCGTGCCGCCGTCGTAGCCGCTGAGGGTGATGATGTCCGCGCCCGCTTTGGCCACGCCGACGGCGATCACGCCAATGCCGGGCACGACCGGCATCTTGACCGACACCCGCGCCTGAGGGTTCACCGTCTTCAGCTCTTCGATCAGTTGGGCCAGGTCTTCGATGGAGTAGATGTCGTGGTTGTTGGAGGGGGAGATGAGCGTCACGTAGGGGCTGGTGCGGCGGGCTTCGGCCACCTGGGGGGTGACCTTGTGTGCGGGCAGCATTCCACCTTCGCCCGGCTTGGCCCCCTGCCCGATCTTGATCTCGATCACGCTGCACGAATTGAGGAAGCGCGCGTTGACGCCAAAGCGCCCCGACGCTACCTGCTGGCCCCGGTTGCGCTTGATCGAGCCATCCAGCAGGTCGGGCAGCTCGCCGCCCTCGCCGTTGATGCACAGGATGTTCAGGCGCACGGCGGCGCCAGCATAGGCGCGGTAGGACAGCTCGCCCTGCGACCCGAAGGACATGGCGCTGATCAACATGGGCAGGTCGTGCTCGCCGACGCGCAAATCCACGTCGGCGGGGTCCACGCTGGACGCGCCAGCCCTCACGCCGAGCACATGGCGCAGCGAGACGGGCAGCTTCTCGGTCAGCTCGCGGTAAGCGGCGTTGTACTCGTCGAGGGTGATCTCGCCGTTGGCCAGCGCCTCGACCTTCTTCCAGAACTTGGGATACAGGCGGTCCACGCGAGCCAGTTGGGCACGCGCCTCGCCGCGCAGCTCGGCGGCCCGCGCTCGCGCCTCGTCGTTCAGCCGCGCCCAGGTGAAACCGGCGCGCTCGCTGCCGAAGTAGTTGGGCACGCCGAGCGTGTCGGCCAGGCTGGGCGCCAGGCCGATGGCGCTGCACACCGTCCCATAGCCGCGCAGCTCGTGGCAACCAATGGTCGAGATGACCTTCTCCAGCCCGCCGGACAGGGTGCTCAACAATCGGCGCTGGCGTTCGGCCAGGTCGTGCTCGTCGGAGGCAGTCGTGCTCGCTTTGTGCGCCCCGACGCCGACGATCAGCAGCGCGTAGGGGTTGACCGCGTCCGCGCCGAAGCCGATCAGCAGGGCCAGGTCGTGCAGGGTGCGCACGCCCGCGCTGCGCACGACGATGCCCACCCGCCGGCGGAGGTTGGGCGTGTCTTCTGCGCCGCGCAGGGCCGCGTCCACGACGCGCGCGGCCAGGTGCGGGTCGAGCCAGCCCAGGCCCGCTTCGAGCGTCTCGGTATCGTCCAGCACCAGGCACTGCGCGCCCGCGCGCACTGCCGTCACGGCTCCGCCAGCCAGCCGGTTGAGCGCGGCGCTGACGTCCTCGCCGTCGTAGAGACCGACCGTGAACCAGGCGCACCGCTCGCCGAACTGGGCGATCAGGTCGTCGAGGGTCAGCGTGCCCAGCGCGCCGGCGACTTCGCCCGCCGTCTCCGCCCCGCCCAGGGCTGGATGCCCGCCGGGCAGCAGCGGCGTCTCCAGCTCGATCAGCGTGTCGGCGGGCTGGGGGGCCTGCCCGATCGCCGGCCGCGCGCCGACCAACGTCCGCGTGGAGAACACCTCCGCTTCGCGCTCGCGGTCAATCGCCGGGTTGGTTACCACCGCCACTGTCTCTTTGAAGGCGTCGGCCAGGTTGACGCGCTCCTGGCTGAGCGCCGCCAACGGCCCGTCGTGGCCCAGCGAGCCGACTAATTCCTTGCCTTCGGCAGCCAGCGCCTCAATCTCGGCCACGTGCTCGCGGTTCCAGCCCGCCGCCGCCAGCACAGTCGTATCCACAGCGCGCAACGGCGCCGCCCCCCGCCAGGGCATGGCGGCGACCAGCGGCAGCGGGGCTGGGCGCTCGGCCACCTGAGTTTCCACGAGCGGCGCGCCCGGCGCCGCTGCGGGCAGCGGCCCCTTGCCGCCCGTCGTGGATCGCGGCCCGCCGGGCGTGATCTGGTCCCAGCCGCGCCAGTAGCGCTCGGCGAACTGCGGCGCTTCGCGCTGGAAAGACTCATTCATCACCGCGGCGCGCATGGCGGCGTGGTCGAGCACGGCTACCGACTGCCCGCGCTGGACGCGCAGAGCCACCTTTTCGCCGGGAGCCAGCGGGCGCGCGTCGCAGACCATCGTCTCCAGCGGAATGACGCCGCGCTCCGACGACAGGTAATACTCCTTCTCGGTCTCGACCAGCCACAGCGGGCGCAGCCCCAGCGCGTCCACGCTGGCCACAACGGTGTCGCCATGGCGGGCGACGACCGCCGCCGGTCCCTGGGCGAACGGGCCAAAGGCGTGGCGCATGCGCCGGTAGACGGCGCGCAGGGCGGCGGGCATGGCTTCGACTTCGTGCGGCACGGGCGGGAAGATCAGCTCGATGGCCTCGACCGGGTCCAGCCCGTAGTCCACGCACAGCGCGTGCAGGACGCGATCTACGTCCTGCGAATCCGAATTGCCCAGGGCCAGATGCACGCCAAGTTGCCCGGCTTCCTGGCGGAAGCGGCTGATGGTGTTGATCTCCCCGTTGTGGCCAAGCAGGGCGAAAGGCTGCACGCGCTCGAAGGTAGAGACGGTGTTGGTTGAGTAGCGGGCGTGGCAGAGCACAATCGCCGTGTGGTACTCGCGGTCGTGCAGGTCGGGGTAGAACTGGGTGAGCATCTCCACCGAGCCGCGCGCCTTGTAGACGACCGTCGAGGCGCTGAGCGAGGCGAAGTGCAGTTGCAGCGCCTCCTCCAGCTCCGTGCGCACGGCCAGCAGACGCGCTTCCAGGTCCGGCACGTCGGCGTGTCCGGCGATCTGCCAGAAGACCGGCGCGCTGTCGCGGGCGTGACGACCCAGCGCCTCCGGCAGGACGCGCCCCGGTCGCTCGATGAGGAGGCTCAGCCCTGCGGCGCTGAAGTGGGCGTTGATCACGTCGCGCGCCGTGTCCAGGTCAATCTGGCGGGGGATGAACACATGCCCCACCCAGAAGCCGGGATCGGTCGCCAGCGAAGCGCGCAGCCCCACCTGGCTGAGCACCCTGGCCCACAGCCGGCGGGGGATGTCCGTCTGCACGCCGGCGCCATCGCCCTCTCCTTCGACAAAGCCGGTGCGGTGACCCATGTGGGCCAGCGCGCCGAGGGCGCGCTTGAGGGTGCCGTAGGTGCTTTCGCCGCGCTTGCGCACGCTCATGATCAGGGCGCAGGCGTCGTGCTCCGGTCCATCGGGTGAGTGCGGTGAGGTGTCGGTGCGGATAGGAGCCAGAGACATGGCAGATCCCCTCTCACGGTGACATCTGGTCAAGTTGAGCAACAAGAGTCTTGAGACAGGGTCGTGAGTCTTAGGTTGCGCGGCGAGGCTGGCCCGCAGCGTAATGAGAACGGTCACCCAATCTCCTGGGTGACCCGCTGGCAGGTTGTTGGCACATCCCCCACGCGCCGCGTCGCAGAAGTCGCTCCGCTGTGTTCTATAAGGGCGTATGGCTACACGCCCCGCAAGCTCGTCGCCAACAGTATCCATAGTACGGAGTTGGAGCGCACTTGGGAACGGCAAAACGCACAAAGTTCCCCGTGTGCAATGCGTCACAAGGGAAAGAGCACGGCCCTGCTGGGCACTATGCCCAAACAGAGCACTCGAATTCAGCCACTATGCCGGGAAAAAGCACGCGAATCCGCTCGAAACGGCCCGGATTGAGCAACAGACCGGGCGTTTGTGTATTTCGCACAAGCGGGCTTTGGATGGAGTCCGGCGGGGTGCGCGCTTCTCGCCCCCGCCTGGGTGTGCTATGATCGAGGGCGTGAGTACCTGTGCCTGCGCGCACCCGTGAAAGCGCTGCCCATGCCTGTCTCGGTTCCTGCTCTCTCCAGGCTCCACCAGCAGATCTTCGACGAGCTGCCCGATGGCGTCGTCGTGGCCGCGCTGGACGGGCATGTGCTCGCCGTCAACCCGGCGCTGTGCCGGATGCTCGGCTGCGCCCGCGACGAGCTGATCGGCCTGCCGCTGAGCGCGTTCCTGGCCCTGCCGGACGAAGACGACCCTACACCAGTGCTGGAAGCGATCCGCCAGGGGCCGGCGGTGTCGCTCAACCTGGTGCGCAAGGATGGCACGCCTGTCTCGGTGGAGCTGCGCAGCGTGCCCTTCGATCACCTCAGCACACCGCACCTGCTGATCACCATGCGCGACGTGACCGAGCAGCTTCAGCGCTACCAGCGGCTCATCCGCAATGAGCACGAGAAGCGTCTGATCGCCGAGGGGCTGCGCGGCATACTCGATGTGCTCAACTCCGCGCGTCCGGCGGGCGAGATTCTGGAGTTCATCCTGGTCGAGGCGCAACGCCTGCTCAAAGCGGGCGCGGTGGCCATCTTCCGCCTGCGCGATGATGTGCTCGACCTGGAAGCAGCGCGCGCGCTGCCCCCCGACTACGTGGCCCGCATGCAGGTGCCGCTGGGGGTGGGGGCCATTGGCACGGCGGTCGCCGAGTACCGGCCCATCTACGTGCCGGACATGCGCTCGGTGCTGCCCGCCTATGAGCAGTTGGGCGACCGGCGGCGCTATGATCTGCTGCTCAACCTGATGAAGCGCTACCGCGCCGTGCTGGCCGTGCCGCTGTGGATGCGCGATGAGATGTACGGCAGCCTGGTGCTCTACTACGCCGAGCCGCTGGACCTCGCCCCGGAAGACATTGAGCTGGCCTCCGCCTTCGGTGACCAGGTGGCGCTGGCCATCGCCAACGCGCGCCTGCGCCAGCAATCCGAGCAGGCCGCGACGCTGGCCGAGCGGCAGCGCCTGGCCCGCGAGCTGCACGATGCGGTCACGCAGACGCTTTTCTCGGCCAACCTCATCGCCGAGGTGCTGCCGCAGCTTTTGCAGGAGAATCCCGACGAGTTCTATCAGCGCGTGGCCGATCTGCGCCGCCTGACGCGCGGTGCCCTGGCCGAGATGCGCACGCTGCTGCTGGAGCTGCGTCCCAGCGCCCTGCTGGAGACGCCGCTGCGCGACTTGGTCCGCCAGCTTGTGGAGGCGATCACCGGGCGGACTCGGCTGGACGTGCAGTTCGTCGCCGATGGCGGCCAGCATGTCTACCCCGCTGAGATTCAGATGGCGCTCTACCGCATCGCGCAGGAGGCGCTGCACAACGTCGTCAAGCACGCGCGGGCCAGGGCGCTGCGCGTGACCCTGACGACGAGCCCAGCGCTGGTCTGGCTGGCTGTGGAGGATGATGGACAGGGCTTCGACCCGCAGCACGTGCCGCCCGATCATTTCGGGCTGCACATCATGCGCGAGCGGGCGGCGTCCATCGGGGCGGCGCTGGACATCGCCAGCCAGGAGGGCGTGGGCACGCACGTCAGCGTGCTGTGGGGCGAGTCCGAGGCGGAGGAGAGAGCATGAGCCAGCCGCGCACTATTCGCGTGCTGATCGTGGACGATCACGAGATGGTTCGCACCGGCCTGGCCGCCTTCTTGCTGGTGCACCGCGACCTGGACAATGTGGGCGAGGCGGACAGCGGCGAGGAAGCGATCCGGCTATGCGAGCGCGTCTGCCCGGACGTGGTGCTGATGGACATGGTCATGCCGGGCATGGACGGCCCGGCGGCCACGCGCGCCATTCGCCGCCTGTGCCCGGCCACGCAGATCATCGCCCTGACCAGCTTCAAGGAGCAGGAACTGGTCCAGGAGGCGATCCGGGCCGGGGCGCTGGGCTTCCTGTACAAGAATGTGTCGTCGGACGAGCTGGCCCGCGCCATCCGCGCCGCAGCCGCCGGCGTGCCGACCATGGCCCCGGAGGCGCTGCAAGCCCTGATCCAGACGCAGACCGAGGCCGCGCGCGTGGGTCACGACCTGACCGAGCGCGAGCGCGAGGTGCTGGCGCTGATGGTCAAGGGGCTGAACAACGTCGAGATCGCCGACCGGCTGGTGGTCAGCCGCTCGACGGTCAAGGTGCACGTGAGCAACATCCTGGCTAAGCTGGGCGTGAGCACCCGCACCGAGGCGGTGGCCCTGGCCGTCGAGCACAAGCTCGTGGCGGTGTGAGCGCCGCTCTTCTCACTTAGAGCGAGTGCCATTCGGGGCGGCCTGCAGGCGTTCCTGTAGGGGCGGGTTTCAAACCCGCCCCTACACATACGCCCTGATCCGCGTGCGGTTCGTTGGGGCGTATGGCCATACGCCCCAACAAGGGTGCAGCAGAGCGGTGCCCCTACGTGCCGCGCTGTAGGGGAAAGTGCCGCGCCCGGCCCGCGACCAGACTTCCGAAGTCTTCGGAGACTTCGGAAGTCTCTCATCTTCTTCCCCTGCGCAGGGCCTCGCATCGGCCATCTGGCCAATGACAAATCAGGCGAGTGGCCAATACCGCTGGGCGCATTCTCAGCTATGATCACGGTGATTGTGCCACAGAGCGCCTGCGGGCGGATGTGGCACAACTGCTGATGGCTGCCTGGCCGCGAGCCGTCAATTGAGGGGAATTAGCGCAACGGGATGAGGGAGATACACACGATGGAAGAGACCCGCATAGTTGAGACTGAGGAGCCTCCCGGCCCTGCTTCCGCGAGCGCTATCGCGGAACCTCCAGCAGGTATGCCGGTCCTGGCCGCCACGCCACGACCGGCCATCTGGGCAGATGTCCCCGACGAACAATGGAACGACTGGCGCTGGCAGCTAGCCCACCGCCTGAATACGCTGGACGATCTGGCTCAGATCATCACCCTGACCCCCGAAGAAATCGAAGGACTGACCGCCGAAAACCGCTTCCGGGTGGACATCACGCCGTACTTCGCCAGCCTGATAGGCCCCGATGATCCGCGCTGCCCGGTGCGCCGCCAGGTGATTCCGCTGGGGCGCGAGTTGCAGGCGTTCGAGGGCATGATGGAAGACAGCCTGGCCGAAGACCGGCACAGCCCGGTGCCCGGCCTGGTGCATCGCTACCCGGACCGCGTGTTGATGCTGCTGACCACGCAGTGCGCCAGCTACTGCCGCTACTGCACGCGCAGCCGTATCGTCGGCAACGCCGGCGCGAACTTCAGCCGCGCCGAATTCGACTTGCAGCTTGATTACCTGCGCCGCACGCCGCAGGTGCGTGACGTGCTGCTCAGCGGCGGTGACCCGCTCACCCTGGCCCCCAAAGTGCTGGAATACATCCTGTCCAGCCTGCGCGCCATCGAGCACATCGAGATCATTCGCATCGGCAGCCGCGTGCCGGTCTTTCTGCCGCAGCGCATCACCGACGAGTTCGCCGAGATGCTGGGCCGCTACCACCCGCTGTGGCTGAACATTCACGTCAACCACCCCAAGGAGATCACGCCGGAACTGAGCCAGGCGCTCGACAAGCTGGCCCGCGCGGGCATCCCCCTGGGCAACCAGAGCGTGCTGCTGGCCGGCATCAACGACAGCGTCAACATCCAGCGCGAGCTGGTGCACAAGCTGGTGCGCAACCGCGTCCGCCCCTACTACCTCTACCAGTGCGACCTGGTCAAGGGTGCCGGGCACTTCCGCACGACGGTGGCCAAGGGCGTCGAGATCATCGAGGGGCTGCGCGGGCACACCAGCGGCTACGCCGTCCCCACCTATGTCGTGGATGCGCCGGGCGGCGGCGGCAAGATTCCGGTCATGCCGCAGTACCTGATCAGCCAGGGGCCGGGCAAGGTCGTGCTGCGCAACTACGAGGGCTACATCACCACCTATGACGAGCCACTGGACTACGACCCGCACGCCATTGATCACCTCGACCGCCAGGCCGCGCATCGTTCGGAAGCGGGGCAGGCAGGCGTCTCCGGCTTGCTGGACGGGCGGATCAGCGCGCTGAAACCGGAAGGCTTCGACGAGACTCACCGTCGCGATGGCATTCAGCACCGTCTGAACGCGGACGAGCAGAAGTGGCAGCGCTTCCACATGGGCGAGGCGTTGGGCACGGAGCCGCAGGCCGCGCAGCCCGGCAATGGCCACGCGAACGGCGACAAGCCTAACGGCAGCGGCAATGGTAACGGCAACGGGAACGGTCACGACAAGCGCCGCAACGGCAAAGCGCACCCCCACGGAGAAGCCTAGTCCGATGCGGATCGCAGTCCTGGCCAACCTGAAGAAGAACGCTCCCCGCTGGGAGGGCATGCCCGACGACCAGTGGGACGACCTGGACAGCCCGCGCACCGCCGAGGCCATTGTCGAGGCGCTACGCAACGGCGGGCATGAAGCGGAGTTCGTCGAGGCGAGTATCCACGCGCCGTACGATGTCATCGAGCGCCTGCGCGCCTACCAGCCGGACCTGTGCTTCAACATCGCCGAGAGTCACTTCGGCGACGGGCGCGAGTCGCAGATTCCGGGCATCCTGGAGATGCTGCGCATCCCGTATACTGGCAGCAAGGTACTCACCCTGGCCGTGGCCCTCGACAAGCCGACGACCAAGCGCTTGCTGAAGTATCACGGCCTGCCCACGCCGGAGTTCCAGGTCTTCGAGGGGGCCGACGCACCGTTGGGCGCTGACCTGCTCGGCACGCGCGGCGACCTGCGCTTCCCGATGTTCGTCAAGCCCAGCCGTGAGGGGACGAGCATGGGCATCAGCGCCGAGTGCATCGTGCGCACGGCGGACGAGCTGCGCGCCCAGGTGGAAAAGCAGATCGGCTTGTACCAGCAGCCGATCCTGGTCGAGCGCTACATCGAAGGGCGCGAGATCACGGTGGGCATGATCGGCAATCTCGACCCGGCGGACCGGCGCATCGCCGAGGGCGCGTTGGCAGACGCGCTGCCCATTGGCCTGACCTTCCTGCCGCCGATGGAGATTGACCTGACCTACTTCGCCCAGTCCGAAGACCGGCTCTACACCAACCGGATCAAGACGGAGTGGGCCGAGACGTTCGACATCTATCTCTGCCCGGCGCAGATTGACCCGGCGCTGGAGCACCGGCTGAAAGTGCTGGCTGGCAACGTCTTCCGCGTGCTGGACTGCAAGGACGTGTCGCGCGTGGATTTCCGCATTGACGCGGCGGACGGCGAACCGTATATCCTGGAGATCAACACGCTGCCCGGCCTCAACCCCGACCTGAGCGATTTGTGGCTGCAAGCGCGGGCGGCGGGCTGGAGCTACGACCGGCTGATCAACACCATCGCTGAGCTGGCCGCCGAACGGCAGGGCATCGCCCGCCGAGAAGGGTCGTGGGCGTGGCGATGAACAGGAAGGTACGGCAGGGCGGGTTGTCCCGCCAGGTGAGCGCCTCGCCGGCGCTGGCCGACGCCAGGCGCGTCCTGGTGATTGAGGCCCATCCCGATGTGCGCGACGCGCTGCGCGTGCTGCTGCAACGGCAGCACGCGGCGCCGCTGGAAGTAGTGGGCATTCTCGACACGCTGGACAGCCTGCCCGACATCATCGCCCGGCTGCGGCCCGATCTGCTGCTGATGGACTGGGAGCTGGCGGTGGCGCAGAAGGCCACGTTAGCGACGATTCGCGCCCGTTTTCCCGGTGTGAACATCCTGGCCCTCAGCGTCAAGCCGGAGATGCGCCAGACGGCGCTGAGGGCCGGCGCTGATGCCTTCGTGAGCAAGGGCGAGCCGGCCGACGGCTTGTTGCAGGCGCTCGTCGCCCTCACGTAACCAGCGCGGAGCCGCCTGTCCCCGCTTGCGGTGCAGGCTCTCACGTTGCGCTTAGGCGCGCGGCGGTCAGCCGGCGGTCTGCATGGCGGCGTTGAATTCCTCGATGGCTTGCTGGGTGAAAGGATGCTCGCCCAGGGCCAGGATCAGGTCGAGTGGCAGGGTGACGTGGTGCGCGCCGGCCAGCAGGGTGGCGACGACCTCGTCCATCGTCTTGAGGCTGGCGGCCAGCACCTGTGTCTGCGTGCCGTTGAGGATGCGCACCATGTCGCGCACGATGGCGATGCCATCGCCAAGCTGCCGGGTGAGCCGGTTGACGTAGGGCGCGACGTACTCGGCATGCACCTGGGCGGCCAGGTACGCCTGGGCCGGGCTGGCTATCGCCGTGACCAGGCACTCGACGCCGGCCTCGCTGAGCTGGGCGACCAGCCGCATATTCTCCGTCGTCCCCGGAACCTTGATCACGACCTTGTCCGGGCGCAGTTCGTGGGCTTCCCAGGCCTGGTCGAGCCGCCCGGCCAGCGAATCGGCGGTCACCTGGTAGAACACCGGGCCGTCGTAGAGGTCCACGATCTCGGCCAGCACTTCCAGGCCGGGGCGACCGGTGCGCGCGATGTGCGCCGGGTTGGTGGTCACGCCCTCGACGAAGCCGAGCTGCTGGGCGCGTTTGATCTCGTCAATCTGCGCCGAATCCAGAAAGATACTCATCGTGTTGACAAACCCTCACCGTGCGGTGCTGAGAACCTGACAGATTATAGCCAACGGCAGGGCGCAGCCCGGCAACGCTCCTGCCAATAGGTCCGTGAACAAGCCGCGAGCGCCTTTGTCCCCCCATCCCTGGCCCTTCCCCCCTCGTGGGGGAAGGGAGAAGATCGTAGACCCTAAGCCCCTCCCTCCTTGTGGGGGAGGGGCTTGGGGTGGGGGGAGACAACTTCTCAAATGACCCCATTACCCCTTGATCGCGCCGGCGACCAGCCCGCGCGTGATGAAGCGCTCCAGCAGCAGGCCCACGAGGATCACCGGCAGCACGGCGGTGATGGCCAGCGCCGAGATGTACCACCATTCCACGCCGCGTTGGGTGTTCTGCCCGGCGATGTAGACGGGCATGGTGATGGCGTTGAAGTTGGTCAGCATCAGCGCGTAGAGGTACTCGTTCCATGAGAAGACGAACGAGAAAATGGACACCGAGGCCAGGCCCGGCGCGCTCAGTGGCAGCACGATGCGCACGAAGGCCGTCCAGCGCGAGGCGCCGTCCACACGGGCGCTCTCCTCCAGGTCCACGGGCAGGCCGTCGAAGAAGTCGCGCATGATCCAGACGGCGAACGGGATGTTGAACATGGTGTAAGCGATGATCAGCCCAATGTGGGTGTCAATCGCCCCCAGCCTGGCATAGGCGATCAGGAACGGCACGACGAACAACGCTGGCGGCAAGAAGCGCTGCGAGATGATCCAGAAGGCGATGTTGTCGTTGCGCCAGTTGAGCCTGCGCCAGTGGTAGCGGAAGCGCGACAGCCCATAACCGGCCATCGCCCCCACGAACACGGCACCCACGGTGGCCCCGGACGCGGCGATCAGGCTGTTGCGGAAGTGGCGCCAGGTCACATCGCGCCGCATGTTGAGCAGGTAGTCCCAGTGTTCGGCCGTCGGCTCGAAGTCGTAGTAAGGGATGTACCTGGGCTGCCGCAGCACGTCCAACTGGCGCTTGAATGCCGTTGTGCCCAGCCAGTAGAAGGGAAAGAGCACGATAAAACACCAGAAGAGCACTACCGCGTAGAGCAGAAGGGATTGCCCCAGTGTTCGGCGCTTCATAGCTCTCTCCCTAAACTGCGCGCGGCGCGGCGCGGCGCGCCACCGCCAGGAAAACGGTGGCGAAGATGATCACCAGCACCAGCAGCATGAACGAGATTGCCGCCGCGTAGCCGTAGTTGCCGAAGGTGAGCGCTGTCTTGTAGATATACATGGTCAGCGACTCGGTGGCCGACCCCGGCCCGCCGCCGGTGGTCACCACAATCACGTCAATGATCTTGAAGATCTCCAGTCCCCGGATCAGGATGACCGTCACTGAGAGGGGCAGCAAGATGGGGAACGTGATGCGCCAGAACATCTGCCACGACGACGCCCCGTCCACACAGGCCGCCTCGTAGATGTCGTCGGGGATAGCCTGCATCCCGGCCAGCAGAATCAGCGTCACGAAGGGGATCCACTGCCAGCTATCCATCAACACAATCGAGGCGCGCGCCCAGCTCCCATCGGTCAGCCAGGGAATGACCGGGTCCAGGCGGGAGCCGATCAGCGGCACATCTTCCCACAAGGGAATCACGCGCCGCCACAGGTCGGCGATGGGCGAGCGGTAGGAGTCGAACATCATGCGCCCCGCGTAGGCCACCACAACGGGCATGGTCATCATCGGCATCAGGAAGATCACCCGCACCACCTTGCGCCCAATGAAGTTCTGGTGAAGCACCAGGGCCAGCCCCATGCCCACGATGAACTGCACGGTCACACCGACAAAGACGTAGTACATGGTGTTGCGCGCCGCCGTGTGCAGGCGTTGGTCGTCAAACAGGCGGTCGTAGTTGCGCAGCGTGACGCTGAAGTCCATCCCCAAGAAGCCTGCCGGCTCGATCCCACTCAACTCCGCCTCGCGGGCGGTGGTGGAGCCGCCGCGCAGAATGTCGGTGAAGCTGATGCTGAGCGACCAGAAGAGGGGGAAGATCGAGAGCGAGAGCAACACGATGACCGCCGGAGACAGGAAGATACGCTTCATCACGCGGTCTTCTCGCGTGGATTCGAGGACCTCCGGATGCTTGCTGGACCCGGGTTGCCTCTTGGATCGCTGGAATCGCTGCAAGGCGCACTCTCCTCAGTAAGCTCAGGTAAAGAATTGAAGAAGCGAGCTGCTGTGCCCCGGTTTACCTCACCCCCGCTCGGCGCTGGCGCGCCTCGCCGCTCCCTCTCCATGCATGGAGAGGGAGCAAGCCGAGCGAAGCGAGGCTGGGGGTGAGGTAAACCGCTAGACTTCGCAAAGTTCTCCTGACTTTACTTCTCCCTTGAAGCCCTGTTGAGTTGAAATGAACACCAGGAACCCGCCCAGACCAACCCCGTTGGCCCGCCGAGCAGACCGAAAGCTGCGCCCATTATAGCGCAAAGCGCCACATCGGATACAGGTGATGTGGCGCTTGCTTTCGGATTGCCTTGCACGCACTGCACACAGGCATGCCAGCAGCAGGCCGTAGGGGCGTATCGCGATACGCCCCTACGTGGTTGTCCGCGGTGCCCGCGATTGCGAACAGGCTTAGCCAGTCCAGCCGACCGAACTGCGGTACTGGGCGAGCTGGCTCTCGCGACCCAGGCGGTCGGTGATCTCGTTCCACGCGGCGGCGGCGTTGTCCAGCGCTTCCTGGGCGCTGATCTCGCCGGCGATGGCGCGGGTGATCTCCACATCCAGGGTCTGCTGGTACTCCGCTGTGCCGGTGATGCGCAGGTCGAGCACGGCGTTCGGGTGGGCGATGCCGGTCAGGATGGCGTCCAGGTAGTCCCTGGCGCTTTCCTCGTCGAAGCCCGCGTCGATCCACAGATCGAGGGCCTCGAACTGGCTGTAACGGGCGGGGTTGATGCCCGTGCCGCCGGTGACGGCCAGGACCTTGACCAGCTCAGGACGGGCCATGAAGGCCGCGAAGTCCAGCGCCGCTTCCTTCACGTCGCTATCCGCCGCCACGCTGATGATCCAGCCACCGAAGGCGATGAAGGGGGCCGTGTTCACGCCCTCTTCCGGCGTCATCCACTCGCCGGCCACGTAGTCCCAGTACTGGTCGCCGCCAGGCAGCGGGGCGAAGCCCACCTGGCCCTTGATCAACGACAGATTCTCGTCAATCGAGATGGTGCCCACATCGCCCCAGTCAATGTTGAACACTGACAGGCCGGTCGGGAAGAAGTTGCGCGTGTCGGCCACGTCCCAGTTGATCTGCTCCGGCGGGCCGAGCTTCGTGCTCAGCATGAAGTCCTCGAGCGCCTTGACCCAGCCGGGGTTGTTGACCTGGGGGGTCATGTCGTCGCAGCTAAAGAAGAAGCAGGGATTGCCAGGGATCTTGCCGTAGCCGGCGGCGTGCGAGAAGTAGACGTAGAAGGCTTGCGTGTTGCGCTTCTGCGCTTCCATCACGCCGTAGATAGGGGCCATCGTGCCCGCAGTCTCGACTTCCTTGCCATTGAAGAACTCGGCGATGTCGTAGTACTGGCTCCAGCTCACCGGCTCGGCCAGCGGATAGCCGTACTCGGCCTCGAAGTCAGCCGCGTACTCGTCGCCATCCACCAGGTCCTTGCGGTAGTAGAGCATGTGCGAGTCACCGTCATAGGGCAGGGCGTAGATGGTGGGACCCCAGGCGATGATGCGCTCGCGGTAGAGCGGGATGACGTCGTCCATATCCACCGCGTCGAGGATTTCCTGGGGGATCGGCTCCAGATAGCCGGGGGCCATGTAGTCGCCCGACCAGGGGGCGGGGAAGATCAGCACGTCATACGCGCCCGTCCCGGTCGAAAGCGCGGTGATGGTCTTCTCGAACAGGTCGCCCCAGGCGAACTGCTGCAGCTCGACATCGCCGCCGGTCAGCGCTTCCCATTCGGGGGCGTAGTCTTCCACCGGGCCGCCGATGGAGCGCCCTTCCTGGGTCACTACCACCACCTTCTGGCCCTGGAACGGCTTATCCTGGGCGACGGCGGTGGGCACGACACCCACAACCAGGGCGACGATGATCAGAAACACGACGAATCTCTTGCTCATTGTAAAGCTTCCTCCGGTATACTACCTGCAAACTAAGTGAGACGGGTTCGAGCTTGGGTTCACGAGAGAATCGGGCGAGTATCTCTGCGCATGTCCTCCTTTCGTGGTAGCGGGTGGCGGTGGTGCCAGCGCACAGGATAACAGATGTGATGGCGGAAAGCGCGTGTGTACACGAGGGCGCCACCACCTGGCGTTAAAATGTTCTTTGCTCAGCCGGGTCACAGATTCAGTGTATACGATAATCATCCTGCTGTAAAACGATTGTCGCGCAGAGGCGAACACCTCGCCAACCCTGTTCACCCATGCTCAGCGGGGCGGGCTTTCTGGCGATAGACCACCCCGCTGCCCAGGTTCATCGAAGTCACCTGCTCGTCCAGAACGGCCTGCGGATCGCCTGGGGCGCGGACGCGCAGCAGCTCGACTTCGAAGCGCGTGCGGTCGCCGCGATGCAGCGCGTGATAGTATTCGACGGGCGTGCCATCGCTCAGGTAGCTCACGCTGTCGAGCAGGATCAGCGGCGCACCCTTCTTCACCTGGAGCATCTCAGCTTCGTACTTGTTAGCGGCGACAGCCTCCACCGAGCGGTGCCCCCGCGCGATGACAATTGCGCCCGCCTCATCCAGGAATGCGTACAGCGATCGCCGGGACAGATCAACTTCCAGCAAGGCCGGGCACACGGCGTGCGGGATGTGGCTGGTCACAAGCTGGATCGGCTCGTCCTGGATGAAGCGCAGGCGCTCGATGACGATGACCGGCGTCTCCGGCGCGATGCGCAGGCGCTCGCCGACGCGCACGCCAGCCGGCACCAGTTCCTGGCGCAGGACGCGCGCCGTCGGCGTGTAACCCTGCTCGACCATGTCCTGGTAGAAGCCGGTCAGCTTCTGCACCAGGCTCTCGGTGATCTTCGGCGGGGCGACGAACGTGCCTTTGCCCTTCAAACGCGCCACCAGGCCGTGCTGGGCCAGGTCGTTGAGCGCCTGGCGGATCACCGGGCGGCTGACGGCGAACATACGGCACAGCTCCGGCTCGCTCGGCAGGCGCTCGCCGGGCTGCCAGGTGCCCGCCTGCAGGTGCTCACGCAGGATGTCGCGCACCTGGATGTAGTAAGGGATGCCGCTGCTGCGGTTGATCGCGAACCTCAAAAGTGGCGACCTGTCATCTTGTCATTACAAGTGCTTATGGTGTATTATAGACTAAACTCGTGCAGGTTGCAACCAATTCGTTCGGGCAGGGTGCGTGCTTTGCCGCGCCCTGGTTTACCTCACCCCCGCGACAGGCGATTGGGTGACAACCTTTGCACACACCCATTCGGGCATGTCCAGGCTGCTGAGCGCAGCGAACAAGGGGGATCGGATGACATTCCGTGTGCTGGTCACCGCGCGGTCGTTCTGCACGACGGACGGGCCACACCATGAATACCTGAGCAAAAATGGCTGTACCGTTGATCTGCGCCCGCCCGATCACCCATTGAGCGCGACAGAGCTGGCCGCGCTCATCCCCGGCTACGACGGCGTGATTCTGGGCCTGGACGCCTGCGACGCCTCGGTCATC
Organism: Chloroflexota bacterium; assembly: GCA_037447125.1. Taxonomy (GTDB): domain Bacteria; phylum Chloroflexota; class Anaerolineae; order Aggregatilineales; family Aggregatilineaceae; genus UBA2029. Next base: position 18,665 of record JBBIHG010000036.1, read on the forward strand.
GCCGCCGCCGACCGGCTGCGCGTCATCTCGCGCTACGGGGCCGGCTACGACAAGGTGGACCTGGAGGCAGCGACCGCGCGCGACATCGCCGTCACGACCACGCCCGGCGCCAACCGCATCGCCGTCGCCGAGCTGGCCATCGGGCTGATCTTCAGCCTGGCCCGGCGCATCCCGCAGGTGGCTGCCAACGCCCGTAGTGGCGTCTGGCAGCGGGCGCAGGGCTGGGAGCTGACCGGCAAGACGCTCGGCCTGATCGGGCTGGGGGCGATTGGCCGCGAGGTGGCCGTGCGCGCTGTTGCGCTGGGGATGCGCGCCGTGGCCTACGACCCGTATGTGCAGGGTGAAGTGGAGGGCGTCCGCCTGGTGGACCTCGATACGTTGCTCAAGCAGGCGCACATCGTCTCGCTGCATTGCGCGGTGACGCCCGAAACGGAGAACCTGATCAATGCGGAGCGCCTTGCCCAGATGCGCGATGGGGCCTACCTGGTCAACACGGCGCGCGGTGAGCTGGTGGACGAGGCGGCGCTGCACGATGCGCTCCTCTCCGGCAAGCTGGCCGGCGCAGCCAGCGATGTCTTTCGCCACGAGCCGCCAGCGGACAGCCCGCTGCTGGCGCTGGACAATTTCATCGCCACGCTGCACATGGGCAGCACTACCGCCGAATCCGTCGCGCGTATGGCTTTCATGTCTGCGCAGAATCTGGTCGCCGTGCTCAACGGCGAGCCATGCGAGTTTGTGCTCAACCCCGCCGCCCTGAAATGAGGATGTGTCCATGAACACCTATATGACCCCTTTCACCCACCTGGTCAACCTGCACGATGGCACGATCCCGGCTGCACCGCTGGTCCAGCAACGCCGCCTGTCCGACATGCGCGGATTGTACGCCGACCCCGCCGCCGAGTACGCCCTGATGAGCGCCAATCCTCTGGTCTATGA
>JBBIHG010000036.1:19700-30882 GCA_037447125.1 Chloroflexota bacterium
ACGCCGACCCCGCCGCCGAGTACGCCCTGATGAGCGCCAATCCTCTGGTCTATGAAGTCTACGAGGCGGCGCAGAACCCAAAGGAGGCGGGGCATCTGCTCTATTCGACGACGATCATCCGCCCTGGCAAAGTCGGCGACGAGTACTTCATGACCAAAGGTCATTATCACGCCAAAGGCGAATGCGCCGAGCTGTACTACGGGCTGCTGGGCGAGGGCTGCCTGCTGCTGCAAACGCCGGAGGGTGAGGTGAGCTTGCAGCGCATGGCGCCCGGCGTAGCGGCTTACGTCCCGCCCTACTGGGGTCACCGCACGATCAACACGGGGGCGGAGAACTTCGTCTTCCTGGCCGTCTATCCGGCGGACGCGGGCTACGACTACAAAACCATCGCCGAGCGCGGCTTCGCCTCGATCCTGGTCGAGCGCGACGGCGCCCCGACGCTGGTGCCCAACCCGCGCTACGGGTAGGGGCGTATGGCAATACGCCCTACTGGCCTCACCCCCGCTCGGCCCACTGACGCGGGCCTCGCCGCCACGTTGGAGAGGGGACAAACCGAGCGCAGCAAGGCTGGGGGTGAGGCAAACCGGCGCGGGCGCGGAGACCAGACTTCCGAAGTCTGCGAGACTTCGGAAGTCTACACGGGCGCAGCAGAGCAGCGACCCTGCATGCCAGGTGTGACACCTGAGTTAATGTGTTGAGAGGAGAGGGGGATCATGTTCGCGGCGAATGTGCAGGGCTTTCAGCATCTCGGTCTACCTGTCACCGACATCAGCCGGTCGCGCGAGTTCTACGAGCGCCTGGGATTCCGCGCTGTCTTCGAGACGACGCTGCCGTCAGAAGGCGGGGCGATCGAGGTGGCGATGATGGATCTGAACGGCTTTGTCGTGGAGCTGTACCAGTTGGCCGGGGCAGAGAGGGCGCAGATCGCGGCGCGGGGCGACGGGCACGTGGATCACCTGGCGCTGAACGTGGCTGACATCGAAGCGGCGTGGGAAGCGGCGCGGGCTGCCGGGCTGACCCCGCTCGAAGAGGCGCCGGTCTTCCTGCCCTTCTGGGACAAGGGCTGCAAATACTTCACCGTGCGCGGGCCGGACGGCGAGAAGGTCGAGTTCAACCAGATCCTCGGCTGATTGGGCAGTCTGCTTGTGAAGGGGAGACGCATGACCAGATACATCATCGCCCATGACCTGGGCACGACGGGCAACAAGGCGACCCTGTACGATGGGGACGGCGCCCTGATCGGCAGCGCCTTCTACGGCTATGAAACCGAGTTCGCCCACACCGGCTGGGCCGAGCAGAACCCGGAAGACTGGTGGCGCGCGGTCTGCACGTCCACGCAGGAACTGCTGCGCGAGACGAAGGTCCGCGGGGCAGATGTGGCGGCGGTCACCTTCAGCGGGCAGATGATGGGCGCCGTGGCCCTCGATCGCGCGGCGCGCCCGCTGCGCAATGCCATCATCTGGGCGGATCAGCGCGCCGTGCCGCAGGAACGCTGGCTTGGCGAGCGGCTTGATCCGGCGGAGGTCTACCGCATCACCGGGCACCGGCTCAGCGCGTCGTACTCGCTGAGCAAGATCCTGTGGCTGCGCGACAACCAGCCGGACGTCTACGCTGCCACGCACAAGTTCGTCCACGCCAAGGATGCCATCGTCGCCCGCCTGACCGGGCAGTTCGTCACCGAGCCGACCGACGCCTCTGGCATGAACCTCTACGATCTGGATTCTTGGGATTGGTCGGGGCGCATCATCGAGGCCGCCGGGCTAGACGCGGACAAGCTACCGGCGCTGCGCCGCTCGATTGACGTGGTGGGCGAGATTCTGCCGCAGGTTGCCGAGGAAGTCGGGCTGCCCGCCGGGACGCCGGTGGTCATCGGCGGCGGCGACGGCATGTGCGCGGCGGCGGGGGCGGGCGTGGTGGACGAGGGCGCAGCCTACAACTACGTCGGCTCGTCGTCGTGGATCGCCCTGGCGACGCGCCGGCCCATCTACGACGCGGGCTACCGCACCTTCACCTGGGCGCACCTGGTGCCGGGCATGTACAGCCCGTGCGGCACGATGCAAATGGCCGGCGGCTCGTACCAGTGGACGCGCGACCAGCTTGCCCCGCTGGAGCGCGAGGCGGCGGGCGCGCTCGGCCTGAGCGCTTACGAGCTGATGAATCTCAACGCGCAGAAGTCGCCGCCCGGCGCGAACGGCCTGGTCTTTCTGCCCTACCTGCTGGGCGAGCGCAGCCCGCGCTGGAATCCCCGCGCGCGCGGCGCGTTCATCGGCCTCACCGTGCGCCACACGCGCGGCGACATGGTCCGCGCTGTGCTGGAGGGCGTGACGATGAACCTGCGCGTCATCCTCGAAGCGTTCACCTCGCAGGGGGCGCGCATTGACGCCATGCGCGTCATCGGCGGCGGGGCGCGTGGGCGCTTCTGGAACCAGCTTATGGCCGACATCTATGGCGTGCCAGTGCAGCGCCTGGCCATCCTGGAGGAGGCAACCTCGATGGGCGCGGCGCTGGCAGGCGGCATTGGCGTGGGGCTGTACCAGGACTTCCGCATGAGCCAGACGATGAACGCCATCGCCGAGACCTTGCAGCCCGACCCGGCAGCGCAGGCCGCCTACGCCAGACTCTTCCCGATCTTCGAGGCGGCGTACCAGGCGCTGTTGCCTGTCTACGACCAGATTGCCGAGGCAGGGTTGTGAGCGACGAATCCTTCATCCAGACAGTGACGGGGCCGCTCCTGGCCGCCGAAGTGGGGCTGGCCGACGGGCACGCCCACGCCTGGATTCAACCGCCGGATGGCGTAGACCCGGCGGCGCGGCTCGATCTGCACGACGAAGCGGCCATTCGCGCCGAGCTAAGCGACTTCCGCGCGGCGGGTGGCACGCTGCTCGTGGACTGCCAGCCAGGCAATGCCGGACGCGACACGCGGGCGTTGGCGCGCCTCTCGGCGGCGACGGGCGTGCGCATCACGGCGACGACCGGCGCGCACCAGCGCAAATACTACGCGCCGGACTGCTGGTTGTGGTCGGCCTCTGCCGAGAAAGCCGCCGCCTACTTTGTCGAGGAGCTGACCGTCGGGACGCGCGAGTCCGGGGGGGCGGTGCGCGCGGCGACGATCAAGATCGGCTACGAGGGCGCCATCGAGGGGCAGACGCGCATCCTGATGGAAGCCGCCGCCGAAGCGTCACGGCAAACGGGCGCGCTGATCCTCTTCCATACCGAGCGCGGGGCCAATGTCGAGGCGCTGCCGCCTTTCTTCGCTGACCGGCGCGTGCCAGCGGAGCGGCTCTATTTCTGCCATGTGGACAAGCGGCCCGACGGCGGGCTGCATCGCGAACTGGCGCGGGCGGGCGCGTTGCTCGGCTACGACACCTTCGCCCGCCCCAAATACGATCCCGACCGCACGACGTGGCCGCTGCTGGCCACGCTGGTGGCCGACGGCCTGGGCAGTCACATCGCCATCTGCCTGGACATGGCCCTGGCCGAGATGTGGCGGCACTACGGCGGTGGGCCGGGGCTGTTGTTCCTGCCGGAGCGGATCCTGCCGCGCCTGCGCGCGCTAGGACTGCCTGCTTCTACTATCCGCGACCTCACTGGAGGCAACATTGCCCGGCGGCTCGTATGGCGCGCGCCGGGCCAAGAGGAGAAATGATGACCGACCAAACTCATGTTCTGGTTCCACGCAGCGTGCCGACCTTGTACTTCGTCGGCGTGACGACGCGCCAGTCGTCCATCATGAAGGTGTTCCCCAAGTGGTCCGACGTGCTGGGGCTGGGCGCGCAGATTGACGGCTACGATGCGCCGCTCCACGCCCCGGCGGAGCATTACCGGGCTATCGTCGAGCACATCAAGCACGATCCGCTCTCGATGGGGGCGCTGGTCACAACGCACAAGATTGACCTGCTGGAGGCGACGCACGACCTGTTCGACTACCTGGACCCCTACGCTGAACTGTGCGGCGAGATATCGTGCATCTCCAAGCGCAATGGCAAGCTGCGCGGTCACGCTAAAGACCCAATCACGTCCGGGCTGTCCTGGGAAGCGTTCGTCGAGCCGGGCTACTGGGGGCGCACCGGCGGGCACGTGCTCTGCCTGGGCGCGGGCGGCTCGGCGGTGGCGATTAGCGTCTACCTGACCGAGCGTCCCGACGCTGCCGACCGCCCGGCCAAATTCATCGCCGTCAATCGCAGCCAGCCACGCCTGGACGCGCTGCGCGAGATTCACGAGCGGATCGAGAGCGACATCGCCTTCGAGTATGTGCTCAACGAGGACCCGCGCACCAACGACGCGCTGATGGCCGCCCTGCCGCCCGGCTCGATGGTCATCAACGCGACGGGCATGGGCAAGGATCGCCCCGGCTCGCCGATCACCGACGAGGGGCTGTTCCCGCTGAACGGCTGGGCCTGGGAGCTAAACTATCGCGGCGAGCTGGACTTCATGCACCAGGCACTGCGCCAGCGCGAGTCGCGGGGGGTGAAAGTGGAAGACGGGTGGGTGTACTTCCTGCACGGCTGGAGCCAGGTCGTGGCCGAGGTCTTCGACGTGACGCTGACCCCCGCCCTGTTCGCCGAACTGGATCGCGCGGCGGCGCCGATCCGTTCCTAGACCTCACCCCCAAATCCCCTCCCCACACGCGGAGAGGGGACGATTGGGAAAGCGGTGCCAGGCGCGGAGGTGAACATCCCCTCTCCACACGCGGAGAGGGGACTTACATAGCGACCTGATTCCCCCTCTCCACCACATGGCTGAGGGGATGGGGGTGAGGCTAACAAACTTGGCTGCGTCACACGAATGAGGAAAGGGAGAAAGATCATGGCTCGTTTTGATCGCCTGACCGTGCTCAACACGGTGCTGGACGATGGGCTGGTGCCGCTGTTCTATCACAGCGATCTGGAAACAGCCAAGAAGGTCGCCGGGGCGCTGGCCGCCGGCGGCGGGCGCGTGCTGGAGTTCACCAATCGCGGCGACTTCGCCATCGAGGTCTTCAGCCCGCTGATCAAGTACTGCGCCCAGGTGCACCCGTCGCTGATCATCGGCGTCGGTTCGGTCGAAGACGCGCCGACGGCGGCCATGTACATCGCGCATGGCGCCAACTTCGTCGTCGGGCCGAACTTCAACGAAGAAGTCGCCCGGCTGTGCAACCGGCGCAAGATCGCCTATATCCCCGGCTGCGGGACGGTCAACGAGATCACCCGCGCCGAAGAGTGGGGCGCCGAGATCGTCAAGGCCTTCCCTGGCACGGCGGTGGGCGGGCCGGGCTTCATCAAGGACGTGCGCGGTCCGCGCCCCTGGTCGCGCATCATGCCGACCGGCGGCGTCAGCCCAGACGAGGCCAACCTGCGTGGCTGGTTCTCCGCCGGGGTTGCCTGTGTGGGCATGGGCAGCCAACTGGTGCGTAACGAATGGGTGAAAGCAGGAGATTTCGACGCCATCGCCGAGATCGTCAAGCGGACGCTCGCCTTGATCCGCCAGATTCGCGCGGAAGCGTAACAGACGCACAGGTGACTGATGACTGAACTGAGACAACTGGTTGAACAGGCCAAGCGCAGTGAGCTATTCACCGCGCCACGCCTGGAAGCTGATCTCGCCGCGTTCCTGGCCGAGCAGGGCGAGACGATCAAGGCCCTGGCCGCCGAGGCTGTGGCGGGCGGCGTGAAGCATGTCTACTTCATCGGCAGCGGCGGGTCGTGGGCCAACATGTACTCCGGCGCGTACCTGATGAATCGCTTCACGAGCATCCCCGCCGACGCCCTGACCGGCTACGAGCTGATCTGGCGCGATCCGGCCCGGCTGGGGCCGGACTCCTGGGTCTTCCTGACGACCTATTCCGGCAACACGGAAGATACGGTCGCCGCGCTGCGCCACGCCAGGAGCAAGGGCGCGCGCACCATCGCCATCGCCAGGCGGCGCGAGAGCACGGTCAAGGGCGAGGCTGACGTGCTGATTGACTACGACTCGACGGCGCTGTACATCCTGCCGCTGGCGACGGTGTACCTCTTCGCGCTGGAAGTGGCGCGCCTGCAAGGGAACGCGGCGGTCGCCCCGGTGATCGAGGGGCTGCTGGCCCTGCCGCCCGTCCTGGGCCGCGTCTACCGCGAGAGCGAGGCGCGCGCCGCCGCCCTCAGCGAGCAGTTCGCCGACTCGACGCTGCTCTACACGGTCGCCGCCGGGCCGCTCTACGGCCTGGCCTACAAGTTCGCCCTGACTGTGTTCATGGAGAATATCCGGATACACGGCTCGGTGATCGCCAGCGACGAGTTCCGCCAGGGGCCGGTCGAGGCGCTCGACCGCCAGGGGATGGACATGGTCTTTCTGCTGGGCACGGACGAGTCGCGGGCCATGACGCAGCGCGTGCTGGACACGGTGCGCGCCCGCCCGAACGTGCGCACCATCGTCTACGACATGGCCGACTACCCGGACGTGCACCCATTGCTGGCCCCGTTCGTGCTGCTCATCCCGCTGCAATGGTTCGTGGTCTACGCGGCGTTGCGGGCAGGCATCCACGACCTGGACGAGCGCGTCTTCATGGGACGCGGCGTCCTGGCGACGGGCGGGGCGACTTGGCCGTAGAGAGCGGGGATCGCGGATTGCGGATTGCTGAATTTCGATCCGCAATCCGCAATCCGAACTCCGCAATCCCTCACGGGCTGACCACGCCGATGGTCAGCAGAATGTTGGCGTAGAGTCGCTGCTCGCCGGTGGCGATGACCAGGCACACGTCGCGGTCGAGGCACTTGTCGTAGAACTGGAAGCGCTCGGTCGCGGTCAGCGGCAGGCCGGGCAGCAGCCGGCGGAAGTCGGTGTAGATGTCCGGCTCCGCGCCGCTATCGGTGATCATCACGTCGGCGGCCTCCACGGGGATAGCCGTCAGCAGCGTCTCCAGCACGTCGGTGACGGTGAGCAGGCCGGGCGCCAGGTTCAGGTAGACGCGCCGCGCCGCCGGGTTGGCCCGCGTGTTGAACGGGTAGTTGCCATCGGCGATGAGCACCTTGCCGCCGTGACCGCTCCCGCCGAGCACTCCGAGAATCTCGGGGTGCAACAGTCTGGACTTGAGCATGGGGGATTCTCCTCAGCGATTTTCAAGACACGGGAATACTTCACGAGCCCCCAGGCTGGTTTACCTCACCCCCACTCGGCGCTGACGCGCCTCGTTGCCCCCTCGCCATGCGGAGAGAGGGCAGGCCGAGCGAAGCAAGGCTGGGGGTGAGGTAAACCGTCGGATTTCGCGCAATTCTCCTGAGATCACTTCCGCCAGACTACGCCCCGTCGCGCCTGCGCGTGTAGCGCGCGATGAAGTTGTACGGCGACGGCATGCCAATTTCGCTCACTTCGTTCAGGCGGGCGATTTCTTCGGGCGACAGCGTCCAGCCAAGGCAGCCCAGGTTCTGCTCAAGCTGCTCCGGCGTGCGCGCCCCGAAGATCGGCGCGGTGACGCCCGGCTGGCACAGCACCCAGTTGAGGGCGACCTGGGCGGGAGTCTTGCCGCGCGCCTCGCTGATGGCCCACAGCACGTCAATGATCTGCCAGGTGTGCTCGGTCTCGCGTTGTTCGGGCAGGTCGTCCCAGCGGTCGGCGCGCCCCACGCGGCTGTCGGCGGGTGGCGCGGCGTCGCGGCGATATTTGCCGGACAGCCAGCCGCCGCCCAGCGGCGACCAGGGAAGGAAGCCGACGCCCTGCTCGCGGCACAGCGGCAGCAGCTCCCATTCGGGGCTGCGCACCAGCAGGCTGTACTCCGGCTGCAGGCAGTCGAAGCGCGCCCAGCCGCGCATCTCGCTGAGCATGAGCGCGCGCATGAGCTGCGACGGGGTGTAGTTCGACGCGCCGAGGTAGCGCACCTTGCCGGCGCACACCAGGTCGTCGAGCGCGCGCAGCGTCTCGTCGAGCGGGGTGGAGGCGTCCCAGCAGTGCATCTGATACAGGTCAATGTAGTCGGTCTTCAGGCGGCGCAGGCTGCCCTCGACCTGGGTGAGGATGTGCTTGCGCGTCAGGCCGGTGTCGTTGGGGCCGTCGCCCACCGGGAAGAAGACCTTGGTGGCGATGACCAGCCGCGAGCGATCCGGCTGCTGGCTGAGCCAGTTGCCGAGCATGGTCTCGGACTTGCCCTCGTTGTAGATGTTCGAGGTGTCGAAGAAATTGCCGCCGGCGTCCACAAACATGCTGGCCATGCGGTACGCCGTTGGCTCGTCGGCGCCCCAGCCGAAAGTCTGCGTGCCCATGCACAACTCGGACACTTTCAGGCCGGTTCGTCCCATAAAACGATTGTCCATACCTTCCTCCTCAAAGGCGGGTGCGGGTAACGTGTTGACGGGCAATTATACCCGCAGCCGGGCCAGCGGTCACGCGGGGGGTGCGCAGTCTGCACCAAAAGCACAGGAGCGACCCGGTGATGGTCGCTCCCGCGAAAGATGGAGGGACGTTCGGGGCCGCGCCTAGCCGACCGGCACCTCCCCGCACAGGTGGACGTGCAGGCCCATTGCCCCGAACATGGCCGCTTTGGCCGCCAGCGCCTTGTCCGCCTGCGCAGCCGAGGGGGCGTAGACGACCTGGATGTGGTTGGCCTGGTGGCGGGCCATCATCTGGTCGCGCGAGACACCGTGCAGCACGGCGTGCATGATCGGCCATTGGGGGGTGGTCAATTGCCAGCGGCGCTGGGTCTCGGCGTCCGGCAGCCTGACGACCGTCGCCCGCCCGATGTCCACGTGCAGCGCGCCGCCGCGCACGTAGACGCGGCTCCAGACGATCTCGCCCGGCTTGCTGACCCCCTTGAGCGAGCCGCCGCCCAGCCGGAAGAACATGGGCGGCTGCCGTTCGCTGGACGCGCCCGCGTAGCCGCCGATGAAGTGCGAGGCCGGGGCCGCGCCGGAGATGAGGAAAACCCACACATAATTGTCAACGCCGTCGCCGCTGAAGTGTTCGCCCCAGCGGATGTCGTGCAGGGTGGTGGCCGGGTCGAAGCCCAGCGCCCGCCAGACGCGGTTGGTCACCAGCGCGTCGAGGGCTGCCCCCTCGTCCACCTCGTTGAAGTGGGGCAGCGCCTGGCCGGGGTATAGCTCCGCACCAGTCTGCGCGTGATAGACCGGCGGGCGCTCGACGTTGTTGAGCAGGCCCTCGACCAGGTCGGAGGCGGGGGCCATGTCCTTCAGCCCTTGCTGGTACTGGATGCCGATGGCGTCGCAGCCGAAGTCGTGGGCGATGCGCACGGCGGCGATGTACATCTTGCACTGCTCGAGAATCTGGTGGTTGGTCAGGTCAGTCTCTTCATTTGGGCCGGTGACGAACTTCACGCCTCGCGCGTCGAGCCAGTCGCGCGCCTTCTGCGCTTCGCCGTCGCTGACCAGGCGCATCCCCGCCACCAGCGCCGACTGGCTGAGCCGCTCCTTGTAGACGCCACAGGGATTGAGCAGCTCATCGTCAATGATGGCATTGTACATGCCCATGCAGCCCTCGTCGAAGACGCCGAGGATGGCCTTCTCGCGCTTGAGCTGCGCGGCCAGCGCCTCGCCCAGTTGCCGTTCGGCGGCGGGCAGGCGGGCCGAGTCCAGGGCGCGGACGTGGCTGGCGTCGTGGGTGATCGTCCCCTCCCGAAGCCATTGGCGGATGCCGCGCACAAAGAACTCGTCGTCGAAGGTCTCGCTCCACAGTGTGCTGTAAGTGACGCCCATCTTGGTCAGCGAGCCGTTGAGGTTGAGCATCCCCACCAGGCCCGGCCACTGCCCGCTCCAGTTGGCGACGGTGAGGATCGGGCCGCGATGAGCGCGCAGCCCGGCCAACACGTGATGGCTGTACTGCCACACGGCCTCGGCCACGATCAGGCGGGCGTCCGGGTCAATGGTCTTGAAGACATCCATGCCCATGCGCTGGCTGGAAATGAAGCCGTGCTTCTCCACCGGATCGTAGGGATGGCCGCGCCTGATGGTGACCCCCTCCCTGGCGAAGGCGGCGCTGAGCGCCTGTTCCATCGCCTCCTGGGCGGGCCAGCAGTTCTGGTTGGCGGACAGGCGCAGGTCGCCGCTGGCGACGAGGATCGCCTCGTTGGGGCCGGCTTTGGGTGGGGGGGTGAGCTGAGGCAACATATATCCGGTCATAACCATCTCCTCAGAACTGTTTTGGCGGGGAAGCCCCGCAAGTCGCCATGACAACGCACAGGGGCGCACAGCACTACCCCACCCCTATGATACTACAACCTGGCGGACAGGGGCGCATCCCTGGCCCGCTGGCGGGGGCAATCGCGTCCAGACCCGCCAGGCAGATTGCAGCGAAGGAGGCGCGACGACAGACTGCGGAAGCCTGGCAGGGAAGAGCAAGCCGCGCACTCGGCGACTATGTGCTTATTGTCACTTTACCGGGAGGGGCTTTGCCCCTATCATTAAAGCTGTTAGACAAATAGACAACTGGTATTCTGGGTTGGTGCCATGCCTATCAGACGGCCTGCCCCGTTGTCCAAGAGTGTCGCCAGCGCCCTGCGCCAGCGTTTGCAGCACGAGTTCGCCGGCGGGGGTCGCCTGCCCTCCGAGCCGGAGATCGCCAGCGAGTACGGCGTCAGCCGCGGCACCGTCCGCGACGCGCTGGCCGTGCTGGAGCGTGAGGGAGCGATCTTCCGCCGCCAGGGCTCCGGCACTTACGCCAATCAGTACGCCCTGCGCATCCAAGCCCACGTCGAGACCGCCTATGAGTTCACCGAACTGATCAGCCAGGCGGGTCACACGCCGGCCATCCAGCCGATCGCCGTCGAGCACAAGCCGCTGCCGGAGGATGTCGCCGGGCGGATGGGCCGCGACGTCGGCAGCGATGCGCTCTTCGTCCGCAAGCTCTTCCTGGCCGATGGCCAACCGGCCATCTATTGTGTGGATGTCCTGCCGGCCGACCTGATCCGCCAGCCCTACGAGCAGGCCGAGCTCGACGCCCCCATTTTCGACTTCCTGCGCCAGCGCTGCGGTGAGATGATCTCCCACACCCTGGCCGAGATCGTCCCCCAGATTGCTGATGACAGCCTGGCTGCGCTCCTCGCGGTGCCGGCTGGCACGGCCCTCCTGCGCTTTGACGAAGTCGCTTTCAGCAGGTTCAACAAACCGGTTTTGTTCTATTGGGCGTATTATCGAGATGAGTACGTGCGCTTCTCGGTGCTGCGCAAGAAAGTATGATCTCCCAAGAGGGGCCAGCGCGCATGATCTCCATTTCGCAGCGGCAG
>JBBIHG010000037.1:0-29715 GCA_037447125.1 Chloroflexota bacterium
TTTGATAACCTATGGGCCGCAGCCTGATATTCTGCCCCAATATCCGAATGCACCCAAATTGAGCAAATCGAGCAGGGCAGCGCAGACCGATGGCGAGAGAGGTTGCTTGCGCTCAGCCCGCCTCATCAGCTAGAACAGTGTGAGGATTCGGGTCTGGGGGGTCTGGACAAGCCCCTCTCAGTTGTGCGCGGCTGCAAGCCTGATACCGGGCTGCTCCAGGGTCAGCTTCATGAGACGACAGGTTGCTGTTCTGGCCTTCTACGCACTGCTGGCGTGTCTCTCGCTGTACATGCCGATCCTGCATCTGGGCACGCATCTGCCCGGCGCCCCTGCGGCCCGCGTCACGGACTTCTACCATTTCCACTGGAACTACTGGTGGATTCGCCACGCGCTCACCACCCCAGGCTTGAACGTCTACGAGACGAACTACGTCATGGCTCCCTACACGTCGAGCCTGGCCTATCACACCCTCACGCCGTTCTGGTTTCCGATCTGGGCGGCAGTGGAGCCGCTGTTCGATACCGTGGTGGCGATGACCGCCATTTTCGTCGTGGCCATGGCTCTGGCCGGCGGGGCGTTCTATGCGTTGCTGCGGCGTGAAGGAGTCTGGCCAGGACTGGCGCTGGTCGGCGGCACGATGTTGATGCTCTCCCCGGTCATGTTCACCGGCGTGTTCTGGACCAATGTGAACCTGATGGGCTGGTTCTGGATTCCCGCGCTGGTGCTGATCTGGGGTCAGGTAGCCCGCGCCCCGCGGGTGTGGCCTGTCATCCTGGGGGTGGCACTGTGGGGCATGATCCTGGTGGACCTGCAGTACGCTGTGCTCGCAGCCTTCATCCTCGTGCCCTATGCAGGTCTGACGCTCTGGCAAGCCGAAAGCCACGCTGCTCGCGCTCGCCTGGTCGGGTGGGGGCTGCTGGCTATAGCGATCGCGCTTGGGCTGCTGTGGATCGCCGGGCCCCTGCCGTACCTGCTGGAGTATGACCGCAGTACCCTGACCGGCACGCCCGCCGATGCCGCGATCAGCATCCCCTTCCCCCAGGGTTACATGGAGCATCTCAGGGAGCAGGAGATGCCCATATCGCTGGGAGCGATTCTGCTGCCGCTGCTCGCGCTCGCGCTGATGCTGAGCATCCTCGCGCGGCGGAAGGGGATCGCGCTGCCGACGTGGCGCTGGTTTTGGCTGGCTCTGGTGCCGGCGCCGCTGGTCCTGTCGGCGGGCGCTTCGGTGGTGGTTGCGGGCGCGCGGATCCCATTGCCGTATGGAGTGCTGCACGATGCGCTCGGCGGCATGTTTCGCTACCCGGAGCGTTTTGCCCCGGTGATCCTGATCCCGGCGGTGTTGTTCATTATGCAGACGCTTGGACCGCTGCTGGCCGGGTCCCGCTGGTGTGGCGCGAGTGCCGCCTTGCTGCTGGTAATTGTGATCGGCGATGCGCGAGCCCTAAGCCCATTCCCGATTCAGCCAGGCCCGCCGCGCTACGAGTTGTACGAGACGATGGGTCGCGAGCCGTACGATTACGTCGTGGTCGAAGTGCCGACTGGCGCGTCGAGTGGGGAAGGGCTGGTCGGCGAGCCGATCTACGCCACGCTGCAATTCTATGGGATCACCCACGGCAAGCGCATGATCAACGGCCACCTTTCGCGCGTGGACCCAACGCATTTCTGGTATCTGCGCACGGACGATCCGTTGCTGAGCTGGCTGGGCCAGCGCCGCTTGCTGGAGTCGGAGAAGGCTGCCGCTCGACTGCGCCAGATCATCTACGATTACCCGGTCGGCTACGTGGTCGTGCACACCGACCTGATCCTGCGCTACACGGGTCACTCGACGGTCGAGGAAGTGTTGGGGTACCTCAACCGCCTGCCAGACCTGGTGTGTCCGGCTTTCGTCGAAGGCCCGGTAGTTGCCTACCGGACGGTCTGGCACCCTGACGGCTGTCCGCCACGCACGCCGCCACAGATGGCGCCGGGCACATACCAGATTGATGTGGGGAGCAGCGGCGATCAGCCCTACCTGGGTTGGGGCTGGCACTGGCAGGAGGAGATCGTGCCCGGCCTGACCGCTCGTTGGACGGGCCTGCTGCCGCAGGCCGATGTCTTCGCCGAACTTCCGCCGGGCGAATACTCCATCACCCTGGCCGTGCAGTCGTATCTGAGCTCGCGCACCCTGCGACTTCGCGCGAATGGTGTCCCGCTTTGCGACGTGGCAGTCGGTGCCGCGAGTCTGGAAACGGTCACCTGCTCGATCCCGGCAGAACTGACCGCTGACGGCGCGTTCCTGACGCTGACGCTTGGCTATGACGTGGCCGGGCCAGTCGCCGATCGCGCCCTGGCCCTGCTGGTGGACTGGGTGCGCTTCACCCGCCAATGACGGCCTCTGCTCGCCGGTCACAGCCCCAGCCTGGCGCACCCTCGGCGAAGGCGACGCCTCACGCATTAGGCTGGCGTGGCTTTTCGTGACCGGACACCCCGGCACGTCCACGGGTTCCGCCTGGCAATTGGCAGGCATGTCCGCTCCCTTGTGTGGAGCAGCCGCGCTTCACCTGCGCGGACTACGGACCGCGTGTGCACGACCCTCAGGCTATGACCGCCGCGTAGATAGACGCAGCATCGTCGAAGTCTTCCCGCAGATGCGCATACAGCTTGCAGAACAGCGGGAAGATGGCCTGATACACGGCGTGATGTTCAGGATTGGGCTGGTACACTGTCTTGACCCGCACGATTTGCTGCAACACGCTCGTAATATCGGGATACAGCCCAAGACCCATGCCGACCAGCATGGCGTCGCCAGAAGGCGCGCCGATCGGCGCTTCCGGCAGTTCGATCGGGATGCCCAGGATGTCGGCCTTGACCTGGTTCCATAGGACGCTGCGCGTCCCCCCTCCGACCGAGCGCAGCCTGTCAACAGTCACCCCGGCCTCTTGCGCGGTCTGAATATTGTGCAGCATGGCGAAGACCGTGCCTTCGAGAATGGCCCGGATGATCGCGCCCCGTGACGTTGCCAGAGACAGCCCGAACAGCACACCCCTGGCGTTGGTGTGCCAGAGCGGGGACCGTTCGCCCATCATATAGGGCAAGAAGATGACGCCGTCGCTGCCCGGTGGAATCTTCGCGGCCTGCTGTGTCAGCAGATCGAACGGGTCAGCGTCCAGCAACGCGCTAGCCTGTCGCTCGATCAGGCCGAACTGCTCGCAGTACCAGTTCAGACTCGCGCCCGATGCGACAATCGCTCCCACCAGCAGATGGCTATTGGGAACCACGTGCGGGATGGCGATCAACCTTGGGTGGATGAGGCCGGGCTTGTTCGGGATCATGAGCACGGTCGAGGTTCCGGTCATCTCCGCGGCGGTTCCGAAGGCGACGGCGCCGGCCTCCAGAGCCGCCGCCACTGCGTCAATCATGCCGACCATCACCGGCGTGCCTGGACGCAAGCCCGTCGCCTGGGCCGCGCTGGCAGTCACCTCTCCCAGCACCTGATGGGCGGGACAGCACGCCGGTAGCTGGGCGGGGTCTATCCCGCAGGCCCCGCATATCTCCGCTGACCATTCGCCGCTCGCCCGATGCCATAACTGCATCAGCGCAGCGTGCGTGGGATCAACCGCATGCAAGCCGGTCAGGCGGTAGTTGATATACCCGTTCACCTGCACGAATTTGTGCGTCTGGGCCAGCAGATGCGGCTCGTGGTTCTGGAACCAGAGGGCCTTGGCGGCGACGAAGTAGGGATCGGGACGGTTGCCTGTGATCTGGAAGATGCGCTCAAAGCCGAGAGATTCGCTGAGCTGCTGGGCCTCTGCTTCTGCGCGGCGATCCATCCAGATCAGGGCAGGGCGCAACACCTGCCCCCGCTGATCGAGCGCGATCAAGGCCGGCGCCTGCGAGCTGACTGCCAGACCGGCCACCCGGTCAGGGGCACCAGGCGTCCGGTCGAGGGCCTCCTTTACCGCAGCGCATACGGCGTCCCACCAGTGTTCAGGCTGCTGCTCGACCCATCCCGGCTTCAAGTATTGCGTGCGGTAAGCGACCTGCTGAACAGCCTCCACGCGCCCGTCCTGGCCAACCAGGGCAACTTTGGCCGCAGTTGTTCCCACGTCAATACCCAGCAGCAGGTCGTCCATCGCGCTCATCTCCTGTCCGTCGTCAATTCCCCGCCGGGGGTCCGCCCAGCCCTGCCACAGAACGGGGGCGGATCGCCAGGGGTTGCAGATGGCTTGCGGCGGGCAGGAAAGCAACGGGCCTCTCCATCTCCTGATGGCCCCCAGGCCGGCCGGGTGCGCTGCTATCCGTTGTACTTGGAATGGCGTCACCTAGCAAACCCGGGGCAGCAGAACCGGGCGCGCGATCAGCAGAACATACGTCTCCGGCTCTGCGCCGGCTGCTGCTGGACGCCACGTGCCGCTCTCTGAGAGGCCATTTGAGAAGTTGTCTCCCCCCACCCCAAACCCCTCCCCCACAAGGAGGGAGGGGCTTAGAGCGTGTTATGCACTTTCAACCCCTATCCCCCGGCCCCTTTCCCCGCAAGCGGAGAAAGGGGAGCAGCCCGTCCCTCCCCGCCAGCGGGGAGGGACCACAGGGTGGGGTTCAGGTGATCGTAGGGCATCGCGAGTTGCCCGCCGCGCCGAGTGCACAGAGTTCATAACACGCTCTAGGCTGTGCGCTCTTCTCCCTTCCCCCCTCGTGGGGGAAGGGCCGGGGATGGGGGGCAAGGCCAGGTGCGCCGAAGACGCGCTCCCCAGGCGAGTCCGCGCTAGAACTTGCGCGACCACTCCTTCGGCCAGCGCTCGATGACCACTTTGGTCTGGGTGAAGAACTCGACAGCATGACGGCCCTGGCCATGCAGCGTGCCGAAAAAGCTGGCCCGCCACCCGCTGAAAGGGAAGAAGGCCATCGGCGCGGCGACGCCGATGTTGATGCCGATGTTGCCGGCCATCGCTTCGTTGCGGAACTTGCGCGCCGACGCGCCGCTGCTGGTGAACAGGCAGGCCATGTTGCCGTACTCGCCGCTGTTGACCAGGGCGATGGCCTCCTCCACCGTCTCGACGTGCATCATGCCCAGCACGGGGCCGAAGATCTCGGTGCGGGCGATGATCCCGCCGGGGACGACATCGCGCAGAATGGTCGGACGCAGGAAGTTGCCGCCCTCATAGCCCTTGACCACGGCGTCGCGCCCGTCCACGACCAGGCTCGCCCCCTCGTCCACGCCCTGCTGGATCAGTCCTTCAATGCGGCTGAGGCTCTGCGGCGAGATGACCGGCCCCATCGTCACGGCGGGGTCGAGGCCGTAGCCGATGATGCGCTGGCGTGCTGCTTCGGTGATGGCCTCGGTGAAGGACTCTCGCGCTTCCCCGACGGTGATGGCCAGGGCAGCGGCCAGGCAGCGCTGCCCGGCGTTGCCGAAAGCGCTGTCGGCGGCGATGCGCGTGGTCATTTCCATATCGGCGTCGGGCAGGATGATGATCGGGTTCTTGGCCCCGCCCTGCGCCTGGACGCGCTTGCCGTTGGTCGACGAGCGGGCGTAGATGTGGCGGGCGACCGGCGTCGAGCCGACGAAACTGACCGCGGCGACGAGGGGGTGATCGAGGATGGCGTTGACCGTGTCCGCCCCGCCATTGACCAGGTTGACCACTCCCGGCGGGAAGCCGGCTTGCTCCATCAACTCGACGGTCCGGTGCATGGTCAGTGGGCAGCGCTCGGACGACTTGATGATGACCGAGTTGCCGGTGGCAACGGCGTAGGGCAAGAACCAGAAGGGGATCATGCCGGGGAAGTTGAACGGCGCGATGATGGCGGCCACTCCGACTGGCTGACGGATCATGAATTCGTCAATGCCGGTGGCGATGTCCTCGGAGAACTCGCCCTGCATCAGGGTGGGGATGCCGCAGGCGACCTCGACGTTCTCGATAGCGCGGCGCATCTCGCCCTTGGCCTCGGCGAAGGTCTTGCCGTTCTCGTTGGTGATCGAGCGCGATAGCTCGTCAATGTGCGCTTCGAGCAAATCCTTGAGCCTGAACAGGTATTGGATGCGCTCGGTGGCCGGGACGCGCCGCCAGGTCTCGAACGCGGTGGCGGCGGCTCGCGCTGCGGCATCCACTTCGCTCGCCGGTGAAAGCGGCACCTGGGCCAGCACTTCGCCCGTCGCCGGGTTGTGGACTGCCACGTGCTGCGCTGCCGCTGAGGCGCGCCACGCGCCCTCGATATAGTTCTCTAGTATCTGTGCTGCCATCGTCCTCTCTCTATCTAACCCATCCGTTGTATAAGTGCTGTCTTGAGCGCTGCATCTTCGAGCGTGGCAACGTCGAGCAGCGCCCGCACGCCAGGGAATTGTAACACGGGCATCAGCACATCGTCAGCTAGCGCGCCGACGATCTCGGCCATCGTCCTGTGGGTGAGGGCCGACACGCGGATGAGAGTCTCGCGCGACTGGCGCTGTGACGCCTGGCGGTGCGGCGGCCCGTCGGACCAGGTCGGCGTCGAGGGGCTTGATCGAGGTCATGGAGAGCACACGGGCGCTGATGCCTTCGCCCGCCAGCAGGTCGGCGGCCTGAACGCAACGCCCGACCATGCTGCCCGACCCGATGATCGTCACGTCGCTACCGGGGCGGACAGTCGTGCCCTGGCCGATGCGCACTGGATCATTGAGGTTAGGTTGCAGACGATATCCTGCGCCCGGCTCGGTGAGGATACGCTGAGGGTGAGCCGGTTCCGCCTCAAGCTTGCCGCGCAGGTTGCCCGCATTGCCATTTGGCAGATGTCTCTCCTGCTCATACCCTGGACCCCGGCCTCGTGCAGCAATTGATGATGGGTGAGCGCCTTCCTGGCGCGTCTGACCAGAATGCGGCGATCAAATGCGGCGATCAGATCGTGGTCGCGGTGAGAGTCACGAACACGCGGGCTGGGCACTATATCCCGACCCAGGCGCGCTACCTTCTAGGCGTGCCGGTGCTGTGTGATCAGTCCTGACCACCGCCGGTGGCGCTCGTACATCCCCGCATAGCGTTCGGCCAGCGCCGGGTCTGGCGCGACCGCGTGCGTGTCGACTGGCAGGCGGCGCAAGAAGCCAGCGACAGAATCAACCTCGCCTGCCGCCGCAGCCCCCAGCGCCACCGCGCCTAGCGCCGACACGTCCGAGAAGTCGCGGAAGGAAGCTGTCACCCCGAAGGCGCTGGCGAAGATGCGCCGCATGACCTGGCTCTTGGACACGCCCCCTGTGATGAGGACTCTGCGCTGTGCTGCCCCATCATTGCCCAGGAGCGCGTCCGCACACCGCTTCACGCCGAAGACAACGCCTTCCATGACCGCCGCGGTCAGCAAGCTCCGATCTGTTGAGCTGGACATGAACAAAAATGCGCCCAGCAAGTCGTCAAGGATGTCGGGCGTGCCGGTGCCCTGCAGGAACGGGATGAACAGAGGGCCATCCACCGTGCCCAGCCAGTCGCCGGCCAACTCATCCAGATCGCCGTAGGTCAGTTGCTCGCCGAGCAGAGATCGCCACCACTCCAGTGACAACCCCGCGCCAGGCAGCGCCCCCATCGCAAATGCCTTGCCGTCAATGCCCAGCTCGAACAGATAGCGGACGCCGCGCCCAGGTGCAAAGGGGGTCGGTTGTTCCTGGATGAGGATGACCTGTGCCGCCGTGCCCGCGTTTATCAGCAACGTGTCGGAGGACTCAAGCCCGCTGCCGATCACGGCGCAGGCCACGTCGCCCGCCCCCGTTGCCACTGGAGTGCCCGCCACAAGCCCCAGGTCCGCAGCGGCCTGCTCGGTGAGATAACCGGCGAGCGCCGTAGAGTCCTGTGGTTGAGGCAGCAGGCTCGCTGCGATGCCCAATTGCAATAGCAGGGCAGCGTCCCACTCCCTGGCCCCAAAATCCCAGACCAGACTGCCAGACGCATCAGAGAAATCGGTGGACATCTCGCCGGTCATTCTGAGACGCAGATAGTCTTTGGAGAACAGCACATGGCGCGTGGCGGCATAGGCCTCGGGATGGTTCTCCCTCAGCCACAGAAGCTTGGGCGCGCTGTAGCCGGCGATGGCAGGGTTCCACAACGTCACAACTTCCAGGGCGCTGATGGCTTTCGCCTGCGTCAATGCCCGCGTGTCGGCCCACACAATACAGTTGAATGCCGGTGAGCCGTCGGCTCTCAGTGGCACGATGGAATGCATGTGTCCAGAAAGACCAATGCTGCGAATGGCCCAAGGAGCAAGTTGGAGACGCTCGATAAGCTTGCGGGTGAGTTTGCTCAGGAGTGGCCACCATTGGTGCGGGTCTTGTTCGAGAGCGCCTGGCACAGCTTTGATATTCTGGATGGGAGCCTGGACAGACCCCAGCACCAACGCCCGCTCGAGATCTACGGCCAGGACTTTTAGCTGTTGGGTTCCCAGATCAACACCGATTGCCAGGGGGGCCGACATGCCAAAGTCTCCTTCTGTGCGCGCTGCCACATGGAGGAACCAGCCAAACATGGCAGCATGTCAAGGCGCTGCTTGTTATGTCTGGCCAGGGTGAGTGCCCAATGGGGCCAGACTTCGCACTACTGGATGGCGCCCGCTGTCAACCCTTCGACGAAATTGCGGCCAACCAGACCAAACAGCACGAGGACGGGCAGGGCGGTAACGGTTGCGCCCGCCAACAGCAGCCCCCAGTCCACCTGGTATTGGCCAATGATGCCTGCCAGACCTACTGGCACAGTCCGGTTGGCGTCACTGATGATGAGAATGGACGCGAAAATGTACTCCGTCCAGGAGGTGATGAAAGCGAAGATGGCAATGCTGGCCACGCCTGGCGCAGCGAGCGGCAGCATGATGCGGACGATAATGCCCAACCGGCTCGCGCCAT
Organism: Chloroflexota bacterium; assembly: GCA_037447125.1. Lineage (GTDB taxonomy): Bacteria > Chloroflexota > Anaerolineae > Aggregatilineales > Aggregatilineaceae > UBA2029. The sequence continues at coordinate 8,834 of JBBIHG010000037.1, forward strand.
CCAGTGCGGCGGCCTCTTCGAGTTCCTGGGGGATGGTTCTGAAGAACGCCTGGAGCATCCATACTGCGAATGGAGAGGCTAAGGTGACGTCGACAATGACCAGCGCGACAAGGCTGTCTATCAGCCCAAGCGAGCTCATCATATCGTAGAGCGGAACGAGCAGCAGCACACCAGGAAATGCATAGGTGATGAGGATCACCCGAAAGAGCACGTTGCGACCAGGGAAGCGCAGCCGGTACAGCCCGTAGGCGGCCAGCGTGGACAGGAAGACCGTAATCACCATGGTCCCCAAGGCCACCACCAGGCTGTTGCCCAGATAGGTTGGGAAGTTCGAGTGCCTGAGCAGCTTGTCGTAGTGCTCGACCGTGAACGACTGGGGCAGCAGCGTGGGTTTCCGAGCGATGATCTCCTGTGGCACTTTGACAGACGACGAGAAGATCCAGTAGAACGGCGCAAGAACGAGGGTCATCAGGATGAGGACAGCCAGCCCCAGTGGCACTGCACGGCGAAGCCGGTGGGCCATCTCTCACTCCTCATCCGTATCGGACGGCGGGGACATGAAGCGAATGAACAGCGCAGCGAAGGCGAGCAAGATCACTCCTGTCATCACTGACATGGCAGCGGCCTGGCTGAGACGGTAGCGCTTAAAGGCTGTGTCATAGATCAGCACCGGCAGCGTGGTTGTTGCCCCCGAAGGGCCGCCGCCAGTGAGTAGCCAGATCACGTCGAAGACATTGAACGACATCAGCGTGCCGATCAGCCCCATGACGAACAGAACGGGCCGCAGGCTGGGCAGGGTGATGTGGAAGAACTTGCGCACGCTTGTCGCCCCGTCCACCGCGGCCGCTTCGTATAGCTCCTGGGGGATGCGCTGCAGCGCGGCCAGGAAGATCACGGCGTTGAACGGGAACCAGCGCCACGAGTTGATCAAGATGACCGAGGCAAACGCTGTGTCACCCGTCGCGAAAAAGCCGACGGGCTTGCTGATGATCCCCAGATTCACCAGCGCATAGTTGACGATGCCCGAGGAGCTTAGCAACCAGCGCCAGATGATAACCACGACCACGGTGGGCACAATCCATGAGAGGATGATCCAGATACGAGCGACACGATGGCCGGCAAAGCGTTGTTTGAGGATCAGTGCCGCCGCGAAAGCCAGGATAGTCTGCACGATGGCATTGCCGGCCACCCAGATGGCGCTGCGCTGGAGGGCTTCTACAAAGCGTGGCGATTCCAGAACGCGGAAGTAGTTGTCAAGCCCTACATACTGCCCGGTTGTGCCAATGATCTTGATGTTCTGAACGCTGAGGGCAATGGACGCCATCAGCGGGTATAGAATGGTTGCTGCCAGCCACAACATAAGCGGCATGACGAAGGCATAACCGATGAGGGTGGTGCTTGACACTCTGGGCAAGCGAACCACTTGTCTGCTCACGTTTGCGCGAGTCGGCGGGTGCATGACCTGTCCCATGCAGTGTAATGGGGGAGCAGAGTCGCCCCCCCAATCCAGCGTAGAAGGATCGCTTTACTCCTCGATGGCTTCCTCCATCAGCATCTGGCCTTCTGCCACAGCGTCCGCAGGTGACATGCCGTCAATGACCACCATTTGCAGGGTCTGGGCCAGCAGATTCTGGGCAGAGATGATGGCAATGCTGGGGAAAGTGTTGCCGCCGGTGAAGCCAAACAGACGACCGCTGGTCGAGTTCTGAAGCATGACTTCGATCTGGCTCTTGTACTTGACGACCAGCGGATCATTCCAGTAGCTCTCCGCCGTGCTGCCGTCCTCAGTCACTGGCAGGAACAGGCCGGGTTCCGCGTTGAGGAAGCGGCCATAGTTCTCCGGCTCCAGCAGGAAGCTGATGAACTTCTTGGCGGCCTCTTGCTTGGCGGGATCGTCGGTCAGGATCATCACGGCATTCACATAGGAGATGGTGCCGGGGTTCTCGACACCCTCTTTGTAGGGGATAGGAGCGACGCCCAGGTCTTCAGCATCGCCTTCAGCCTGCGTGTCATAGGTGGTGATGACCGTGAACTGCATGATCATTGCGCAGGTCCGGTTGGCAAAGCAGGCCTCGGCCTCGCCCCAGGTCCAGCCAGGACTGTCTGGTGGCGAGAAGCGGTAGAGCTTGCTGTACATGTCGAAGGCCTCAGCGGCCTGCGGGTTATTGAAGCGTAGTGTGCCGTCGGGGTTGTAGATCTCGTCCGCGCCCGCGTTGATCATCAGATTGTACACGGTCTGGTCGGTGTAAAGCTGCTTGTTGGCGGGAACGCCGATGCCGTACTGACCCTCCTTGGTGAGTGTTTCAACTGCGGCCAGCCACTCATCCCAGGTGGTGGGAACTTCAACACCGGCTTCCTGGAATACGCTCTCGCGATACCAGAGCGAGTGGGCCATGTTCCACATAGGCACAGCCCAAGTGTGCCCATCATAGGTGTACTGGGCGACAGCCGCCGGATAGAACTTGTGTCGCGCGTCCAGCTCGGCCACGAAGTCTTCAACAGGCTGGACCGCGCCCAGGTCGCGCAGAATCGGCGTGAAGTCTGGGATGGCGAACAGCAGCTCCGGGGCGTTGCCAGCCGCAACCGCTGCGGGCGCTTTGGTATAGATCTCGCCCCAGTGCTGCGCCTCCTGTTTCACCTCGATGTCGGGGTTGGCGGCGTTGAATTCGTCGATCAGAGTCTGGTAACGCTCGACACGGTGGGGGGGTTGCTCCATATGCCAGAAGGTGATCGTGACCTTCTCTTGCGCTGCCGCAGGCATCTGGGGCAAGATTACAAGGGCAACGACGAGCAAAACGAGGCTTTTGACGAACTTGTTTCTCATGACCTGTCTCCTTCACTAGATTCCTCAGAAACCGAATAGAGTATGCGCCGGACGGGGTGTCCAGCCGATCCCATTGGGCTACAGATGCGGGTTGCGGGTGCGGTACTCTTCAATCAAGGCGGCGTTATGTTCCCCTGCGCCCGGCATATTCGCGCTGATATATACCGGGGGCATCACGTCACCAGACGCCACCAGGCGGCACACTGCTTCGGTCAGAATAGCGTTCAAAATGAAGGCGCCGGCAATCGTGGAAAGCGGTCCCACTCGCAGACCATTGCCATCCACCTCGATCAACGCATCGCCGGGCGGACCCTGGTTGTCCAACACAATGTCCGCAATGTCCGCCAGCTTCTTGCCTGTCGAACCCACGGGAGCCCACGCCGCGTAGTCTGCGGCAATCACCGCAATGACCGTCATGCCGATCTCTTTGGCAGCGATAGCCGTCTCGACCGGCACACTGTTCACTCCGCTGTTCGAGAAGATGATCAGCAAGTCCTGTGCAGTGGGGCCGTAACGGGCCAGGATCGCTGGTCCAAGCCCGCTCGTGCGCTCAAGTTGTGTGCTCAAGACGGCCCCTTCGTGCAGCATCAGGCTGGAGTTGAGCACCGGACAGACCGCCGCCAAGCCCCCCGCCCGGTAGTGACCCTCTTCGCACAACATGTGAGAGTGCCCGGTGCCAAAGAGATACACGATGCCGTCGGACTCAACCGTGCGCACCACAGCCTGCGCAGCCTGGTTAATGGCCTCGACTTGGCCCTCCGCAATCGCATCAAGGCTCTTACGCACAGCACCCATGTATGACTGCGCACCTGAAAGTAGAGACATCGTTTTTTTTCCCTGTGGTGAAGGCCAGTGTCACGAACTGGAACCTCGCAGAATCGCCTTGAGCTGATATCGAGAACCGCAATACGCCGAACGCACATATTCAATCGGGCGGTCGGCAGCGTCGAACGTAACGCGCGTCAGGCTAAGCACCGGCTCACTGCGCTTGATCGCCAGGGCCTCGCACTCCGACTTGGTGGGCAGGCGCGCTTCGATAGCCTGGCTTGCCCAGGCCAGGCGCAGGTTGTAGTCGGCCCGCAAAACCTGATAGAGTGATTCGCGATTGAAATCGTGAAGCGCCAGAATGCCGGGGCACAACTGGTGGCTGAGACACGCCTCTTCGAGCGCCACCGCTGTTTCATCGGCATGGCGCGTTCGGACCAGCACTACGATCTCAGACCCTGCCCGGAGCTGGAGGCGCTCGGCGATCTCTGCGCTGGCCGGCCGCATCTCTGCGCGCAGGACTCGGCTGCTGGGGCGCATCCCCCGGCGGCGCATCTCCTCGCTGAAGCCAGTCAGCTCGGTCAGCTCCTGCTTGATCTTGGGCACGGCGGCAAACGTCCCCTTGCCTACGTGCGAATCGGCATAACCTTGCTGAATCAGGAGCTGCAAAGCCTGGCGTGCCGTCATCCGGCTCACCGCATTGGTTTCCGCCAGTTCTCGCTCAGAGGGCAGGCGCGTACCGGTCGGGTACGTGCCCGTGTCAATCTGCTTGCGCAGGTACTCGTTCAGTTGAATGTAGAGGGGGACCTTGGAGTTGGGGTTTAGCATGTCAGTAGTCACCAAGGCTCAATCCGGTATATACCACTCTTTACCATACTACACCATTTCTCGGAGTGATGCAAGCAGGTTGTGGGGCGGGTACTGTATCGAATTCGGTTGAAATTCCCCCCATCCTAAATCCTTCCCCCAAGATGAGGGAAGGACTTCAGACGCCAGGCGGATTCCCCTCCCTCTGCGCAGCAATGGACTGAGGGGCCAGGGGCGGGGGCTATGTGCCAGCCGCAGCATGCATCATGTTTCGACCGAAAAGGATACACTATCCCGGGGATCGCCAGATGACGACGGCTGGAAACCGTGCTACAATTCGCCGGTGATCGGCGGTGTGTATCACACCGAGCCGAGTGGCTCCTATGACTCGATCCCAGACAGGTGGGCTTATGTCACACGAAGACCTGCTGCTCGACCTTGAAGCACTACTGGCCTTCTATCAGGACCGGCGTCGCGCCACGGATGCGCTGATCACCCGGCTCCGGCGGGTCAACGAACCGCTGAACCAGGCCCGGCGCGCCCTCAGCGACTACGCTGCCCAACCGATCTCGACCCTCAGCCCAGCACAGATCGCCGAGGCTCAGCAGGCTCTGGACGCTATTCGTTTCAAGGAGACGGTTTCCGATGTGTTGATGGCCGATCTGCGCCGCGAATCGAAGCTGATGGCAACGATGATCGGCGCGCTGCGCGAAGCTCTGGCGACTCTGACCAGCGACATCGTGGATGTCGTCCGGCTCGATCGCGCGGTGCAGGTGCTCAGGAGCTCGCGCCTGCCCGACGATCACCTTGCCGCCGTGCTGCCCGCGCTGGGCGAGGCGCTAGATGAGGCGCAGGTGCAGCTCAGCTATGAGTTCGGCGCGTCGTTGCGTGATCGGCTGGCAGCGATGGGCCTCACCCTCGGCGGACGCCCGCCGCAGTTTCAGGTGGGGCGCTTTGAGATCACGGTGAATTTCCTCAGTCGCACTGCCGCAATCCATTACGGCAAGATTCAGGTCGCCTCTGGGGTCAAGCTGAGCCTGGACCCGCTGATCAAGGCGTATCAGGATGCGGCCAGAAGCATCGAAGAGCGCGACGAAGACGGTCAGCGCTGGGTCGATCAACTCTATACGGCGTGGCAGATCACCCGCCGCAAGAGCGAGAAGGGCGGCGCGCGCGTGAGCATCATTGACTGTTATTATGAGCTGGTGCTGCTGCGCCAGAGCCGCAGCTTCAACAGCGCGCCCAGTAAGCGCAGCTTCACCGATTACACCCGCGCACAGTTCGTCCACGACCTGGACCGATTCGCCACGCAGTTCAGCTATCAGGGGCAGCGCGTGACTCTGCACATTGCCACCAAGACCCAGGCGGAGAGCCCCAGCCGCAGCCTGTGGGTGGTCAATGGCACAGGTCCGCACGATGGGCAATATGTGGCCGATCTGGAGTTCGTGGCGGGGACTCTGTTCTGATTGCCTGTTCGCCCGGGGAGGAGAGTCACAGATGACCTTGCCCGATCGTGCGTTGGCGCAGCGCATCATTGAAGCAGTGGGCCAATCCGGGACACCTCCCGTCTATGGTGTGAGTTACTACAACGTCGGCAACGAATCGCTGCTCGGCACATTGGAGGCGCACTACCTCGGCTCCTATCTGGCCGATGGCGGCGCGGCGTTCAAACTGGTGGTCGGCGATTACGGCAGCGGGAAATCGCATTTCCTCTACTGCGTGCGCGACCGCGCCTGGCGGCACCACTATGCGGTCAGCAAGGTCGATCTTAGCCCCAAGGAGACGCCCTACAACGACCAGCGCTCGGTCTACATCGCCGTCGCCGCTAATATCCTGTGGCACGACCCAGCCGATCCGTATGTGCCGGAAAAAGGGCTGGCGCGTTTTCTGACCGGCACACTGCACGCGCTGGTGCGCGAGCGTGGGCTGGATCCGCAGGACCCCCAGGCCGCTGAACTGCCCGAAGTGCAAGCCTTTCTGCAAACGCTGGATCGCACGCCGATCGCCAACATGAGCTATCACGCGGCGATTCACGGCTACTTGCGCGCGCTGCTACGGGGAGATGAAGCCCAGCAGACGGCCCTGGAGCGTTGGTTGCACGGCGAGAAGGCGAGTCTGGATGAAGGGCGAGTGCAGCGCGCGCTGGGCGTGACCGAATCCATCTCCAGGAACAACGCCTTCAAGATGCTGCGCTCGCTATGCCAGGCAGTGCGCGCCATTGGCTACAATGGGTTGGTCCTGCTCTTCGACGAAGGCGACCGGATGATGAGCCTGGGTGGGCGCGCTGAAAGGGAAGCCACCGATGTATTACGCGAGGTGATCGATCGCTGCCGCGAAGACCTGCCGGGGACCCTCTTCATGTATGCGGTGATCAACGGTTTTGTCCAGGATACAGTGCCGAAGTACCCCGCGCTCCAGCAACGCCTGCAGGCTCCAAGCTTCTTCTCGCGCAGTAATCCCTTCAGCTCGCAGATCAATCTCGCCCACCTGGACCTGGACGAAGATGAGCTCCTGTTCCAGCTCGGACAGCGCCTGCTGGGCATCTTCCAGGTGGCGTTCGGAATCACGCTGGATGCGGGGATTCAGACCGAGAACATCCGCATCATGGCGGGGCAGGCGATCGAGGCGTATCTGACCTACCATCACCGCCGCTTGTTCGTCAAGACCCTGGTGATGGAGTGGTTTCGCCAGAAGGAAGAAGGCGAGCAGGTGATCACGCCAGACTACGCCAGGGCAGCCATTCGTGGGCAGTTCGACAGCCTGGCAGCACTGGCAGATGCGAGCCAGGCCCCCTATTGAGCGGCGTGATCGTCGAGGTGTTGTGTGTCTGAAGCCCAGCGCGTCGAGCATCCCTATTTTGGCAGCGGTTTTCTGCTGAAGACCTATGTCAACGGCACCGAGTGGGAGGTGCGGTTCGATTCGGGCCGTCGCTTCCGCCTGCCGGCGCGCGAATTCAAAGACGGCCGTCTCGCACCGATCAGCGAGCCGGCTCCGATCCAGCCCGCGGCGCCGCTGCCGGCGCCCGTCCCGCGCGATGCAGTGCAGTTTCGCGCCCGCCAAGCGGTCGAAGTCTTGCGCATGGGCACGGTGCCGGTCCGCGAAATCGAAGCGTTCACCGTCGGGCTGCGGTCCCAGATCAAAGCGCTGGACAATGCCCTGGCTGTCGCCGTGGCAAGCGCCGGGGAAGTCCAGGCGGTCATCGGCGATTATGGTTATGGTAAAAGCCACCTGATTGAGTTGGCGGCACAGCGCGCGCTGGCGGCGAATTTTGTTGTGGCGCGCGCCAGCCTCGATCTCAAGGAGACTCCGCCCAACAAGGCCCTGGAGATTTACCGGACGCTGACCGCCTCGCTGCAATATCCGGACTCGCAGCAGCGCGGGCTGGGGCCGCTACTGGATCGGGCCGTGGAGCAGCCAGGCACGATCGAGGAGTTCGCGTCACGGGGGCGGCTGGTGCGCTGTCCGCTGACACTGGCGCTGCGTGTGCTGGCCGATCCCAGCAACTACTACAACCGGCGCGGCGTGATGCACTGGGTGGCAGGACAGACCAAGAAGAACGCCCTGGTCAACAGCGCCTTCAGGCGGACGACGCTCGGCACGCCGCCGGCGCTGTACGCCAACGGCAATACTGGGCGGCAGTATGCTTATCTCCTGACGGCGATCAGCGCGCTGGCACACCTGCTGGGCTACAGCGGTCTGGCCGTGCTGATTGACGAATCCGAGCACTATTCACTGCTCAACCCCCTGCAGCGCCAACGCGCCGATGCGTTCTTCCAGGCGCTGATCTGCGGCGCACTGGCTGGTTGTTGTGCGATCGATCGGGAGGCGATTCCGGTGGATCTCCGCGTGCCCGATTACCCGATCAGCTTCAACCGCGAGCCGCACCTGTTCTTCCTCTTCGCGATGACCTACAGCGACTTCGGGATGCCGGTCCACGAGTGGCTGGCGGCGCGCCAGATCATTGATCTGGATGGGCGTTTCACCAGGCAGGATGTGCAGCAGTTCCTCAAATATCTGATGGCGGCCCACAGCGCGGCGTTTAGCTATCCGCTCAATCCAGAGCGCTATCAGGAGGTTTACACGGCTGCGCCAGCGTTGCTGCTGCGCGGACTGCATCGGCACCGCTTCAATCTGCGCGGGCTGATCCAGATCGCAGTGCACCTGTGCGACCTGCTCTACGTCTACCCTGACGATCCGCCGGGCATAGTGCTGGCCGACTTGCGGCGAGCGTGGTGAATGGACGATCGCGGCATCCGGCTGGCGCTCAAAGCCCGGCTCCCGCGAACATGGGACCCTTTCTTCGCGCGTCACGGCAACTTCACCCCGGTGCAGGTCACGACCATCCCCCCTATCCTCGCCGGGCATAACGTCATTATCAGCGCGCCGACCGCCAGCGGAAAAACCGAGGCCGCCATCGCCCCGCTGATCGAGCGCCACTGTCCGCCCGGCAGGTCCGGGCTGACCCTGCTCTACCTGACCCCGACGCGCGCCCTGGTGGCCGATCTGCTCAAGCGGCTGAGCCTGCCGCTGGAGGCGCTTAGGCTGCCACTGAGTGTTAAGACGCGCGACCAGAATACTTTTCGCCCGGATCGCCCCAGTCCGCTGCTGATCACGACCCCTGAGTCGCTGGATTCGCTGCTCACGTCGCACGCGCGCGTCCTGGCCAATGTGCGCGGTGTGATCCTCGACGAGTTGCATCTGTTCGACGGCACCCCGCGCGGCGATCATCTGCGCGTGCTGCTCAACCGCCTGCGCCGCATCCGCCAGTATGCGCAGGCCGCCGGGGATGCCCCGGATGACGTGTTGCAGTGTGTGGCGCTCTCCGCCACGCTCAGCCAGCCGGCAAGCACTGCCAGCCGCTACATCCCTGACGCACAGGTGATCGTCAGCAGCGCTGGTGCGCGGGCGTTGCAGGCGGAGTTGATCGCGCTCCCAGAGGAGACCACGGACGGCCTACGCGACTACCTGGCTGTGTTCCGCTGGCGAGGGTGGCGCAAGGCGCTGGCCTTCTGCAACAGCCGCGCCGAGGTCGAAGCCTACGCCGCTGCGGTCAGGCGCGAATCGCCCTTTGGGGACGCGGTCCATGTGCACTATTCGAACATTGCCACATCGCGCCGCCGCGAGACGGAACAGGCCTTTGCCAGCGCTGAGGCGGCGATCTGCTTCGCGACCACAACCCTGGAGCTGGGCATTGACATTGGCGATATTGACACTGTGCTGCTGATCGGTCCGCCCGGCAGCCGCGAAGCCTTCGCCCAGCGTATCGGACGGGGTAACCGGCGCGGTGACACCGTGCGCGCGGCCTGTTTTTTCCGTAATGCGCTGGAGCGGGTGGTCTTTGAGGCGCTGCTCGAGATGGCAGATCAGGACCCGCCAGACTTCCACGCCTGGTTTCGCCCCTCGGTAGGCGTGCAGCAGATCTTCAGCCTGATCAAGCAGAGTCCCTCCGGCGCTGTGCGTGAACAAGAACTTGCCACTCTGTTTGGCAATCTCCTCCCGATCGCAGACTTGCGTGCAGTGCTGGGCAAGCTGGAACTGCGGCGCTATCTGCAGCCGGGCCGGCCTGGGGAATGGAAGCCCGGCCCCAAGCTCAATACACTCTTCGATCAGCAAAACAGTGCCACGTGCCCGCTCAGTCTCTACAGCAATATCGCCAACCAGGGCGGTCCCCAGGTGGAGATCCGCGATCAGCACACCCACGCCACCGTCGCTTTTGCCGAAGCGCAGTGGTTGAGCAGCCCGGTGCTGATCCTCGAAGGCCGCGAAGTACGCATCCAGTGGGTGGATGGTGAAGCGCTGTGGGTGGCAGGCTATCAGGGAACCGAAAGCTCCGAGCATCTGCACTACCGGGCGCTGCGCCAGCACCTATCGTACCTGCTGGCGCGTCGCCTGCCGCTGGCCCTGGGGCTGCGGGTAGGCGATGCGCCGGTGTTGCCGACGGTGCCGGGGTGGTGGCTGTTTCACTGGCTCGGTGACGTGTACGGCCACGCGTTTCGCGATCTGCTGATGCGCTCCGAGCGCGTCCTGACGGCACCCGAGCCGTCCCTGGGAGTGGTGCTGCCTGGCAGACCCACTGAGTCGCTGTGGTCGGCCTGGGATGCGGACCTGATCGCGGAGTATCTTGAGGAAAACTACCGGACCATCGAGCACCTGCTGAGTATGGGCCCGTATCAGCACCTGCTGCCCCGGTCGTTGGCGGTGCGGTCAGTGATGGAGCAGTTCGATATCCCCGCTTTTCTGCAGGCGGTTCGCGCGCTGCGGATCGTGGTTCCTGCGCCGGATCAGGAGCGCGGTCTGCGCGATTTGCTCCGCGACTTCGAGCACCGGCGCTGAGCCGATATCCCTGATCCCTGTCCCCAGCCAGAGCCGCCTCTGGCCAGGAACAAGGCGTATTTTATGCTGCCGGCCTACGTCGGCAGTTGTTCGGGCACTGGAGTCGCCTCGGCAGGTAGCCCGATCGGTAGTGGCGCAGGCGTCGGCGGCTCAAGTCGCAGATTGGATTCATCAACAGTTCTTGTCCGGGGTCATGTCCGGCGAGCTACATGCCCTGCTCCTCGCATGACCGTTCAAAGGCGCAAAGACAGAGGCTATCTGAAAGGCAACTCGAACTCTGTTTCAAAGGGTTGTAGGCCAAACGTTCATGCCTTGAGCGTAGTCCATTCCGCCGCGTGTCGCTCCTCAAACGTCTCAACTCCAGGCCCGTGTTGTGTGTGTCAGCCTGGCTCCTCACGAACGGAACATCATCTGAGCCAGATCCGTCAAGGTGTCTCGCGCCGCTCGGCGGATACATCTGTTGACAGTCGCCACAGGTATTCGACCAGCGCCCAGGTTTCTTCTGGCGTGAACAGGGTGCCGAAGTTCGGCATGTCGGTGCCCATCCCGCCCCGCCGAATCTTGGCGTACAGCACGTCGCTGCGCCGCTCGAATAGATAGGCGGCATCGGCGAAAGCGACGGGCTTTTCGGCGGTTGTGCCCGCTGCCGGCCCATCTCCGCCGCCCGTCTGCCCATGACAGGCGGCGCAGTTTTTGTTGTACAGCGACTCGGCTACTGCCAGCGTTTCTGGCGCTGCGTCTGCCGTCCACAAATAGGCGAGCACATCTAGTAGATCGGCCTGCCCAACCTGCCCGTTGGCCTGGCCGAGCAACTCAAGGGCGTGGGCCGGGGGGTGCGAGCGCTGCCAGGCGGGATCGCTCACTTCGGGTGGGATGGTTACGCTGCCGAGGAGAGCTGCGCCGCGCTGCGCCGAGAGCGGACGCTCGATGACCAGGGCGGGGGCGTCACCATGCCCGCTCCCCGCGCCATGTTGGGCGTCAATATCCACGCCCTCCGCGATCAGCGCCTCAATGATCGGGTCTGGCTGAGCCTGTGGCACGAATCCGGGATTGGCCGGATCGATCACCTGGATCGTCCCGCGCATTCGCCAGTGATCCGGGCTGCACCAGGTATTGCAGTAGTAGGTGTACGTGCCGGGCCGGTCGAAGGTCAGCGAAATTTCTTTCACCTTGCCGGGATCAACATGGCCCAGATCAATGCCCAGCCCCGGCCCCAGCGCAACACCGTGCGTCACGTCCATCGCCGCAAAGCGCAGCGTCACCGGCTCGTTGACCGCCACGCGAATCGCATCTGGCGCGAACCCGCCTCTCTCCGGGGCGTAGGCCTGGATGTCAATGACGCGCTGCCCGGCGGATTCCACACGGAACCAGTACTGATAGCCCAACACTGCGCCTGGGAGGCCGATCACGATCAGCACGACGGCGACCCAGGCCACTACCTCCCGACGTTCCATCGTCATCCCAGGTACAGTCTCAGGAATCCCAGCGTGATGACCAGTGCGAATCCGCTCACGGGCAGCGCCGCCAGGAAGGCCGGTTGATGGTGCGCGTGATGCTGGCGCGCGATCTTGTAGGCCGTATTCAAGGCGAAGACCAGCCCGCCTGTCAGTATCCCGACCTGCAGAAAGGGGATCAGGGCGGTTCCCAGCGGCGTCCAGGCCGCCTCCGCCGTGCCGAAGAGGTTCCAGCCCCAGCCGAAGGGGTCGGAGAGCACAGACAGCGCGTAGCTGCCGTTGACCAACACGAAGCCAAAGCTGAAGGCGATCCATGCCGCCAGCCCCAGCGGGATCAGGGTGTAGGCATAGTCCACAAACAGGCGGCGCATGGGCTGGCGGGTGCGAGTCACCCGCCGCGCGATCCACAGGATCAGCCAGAAAAGCCCTGGCAGCAGGGCCAGGTTGAAGGCGGCGAAGCCCAGCGCGTAGAGGCCCCAGTGCGGCAGGGACTCCATATTGGCCCAGCCCTTCAGCCAGCCCCAGGGGCCGAGCAACACCGCCGAGTACAGCAGGGCGCAGCCAAGCATGATGAAGGCTTTGTAGGCTTCGTCCAGGCGGCGCTCTTTAGCGACCATCAGATCGCTGCCGAAGGGACGCAGATTGAGCACAATGTTGTTCTTGGGGCAGGTCTTCAGGCACTCGAAGCACAGGCCGCAATAGACATTGCGCGTCAGGTTGCCTGGGTAGACCATCCAGGGGCAGCCATAGCCGGCCTCGTTGCCGGTGACGCAGTCCTTCGTCTTGTGCTCGGCGCACACGTCCGGATCCGCGACGCGCAGCTCGACGGGCGACAGCAGCGAGTACAGCCCGATGAAGCCACCCACCGGACACACGTGGCGGCAAAACACGCGATTCTTGTAGAGCGCGCTCAGGACAACGCCAGCCAGCAGGAAGCCCAGCAGCAGCAGGGCGCTGACGCTCGGACGGGTGAGGATGATCGTGCTGAACACGGCCACGCCCAGGAAGCCGAGATTCTGCAGCCACATATTCTTCAGACGGCGCGGCCAGCGCAGGCCGCGCGTCCACAGGCAGGCCGGGCCGCGCTGGATGATGGCGCGGCGCTGGAGCCATTCGCCCGGCGCAGGGATCGGGCAGACGGTGCACCAGAAGCGCCCCAGGAATGGCACCAGCACGACGATCAGCAGCGCCCACCACACGATCCATACGAAGATGATGCCGAAGTTTCGGCTGCCTGCTGGTGTGCCGATCAGTCCGGCGAGGATGGCCAGCGTGAACACTGCCAGCATCACTAGCATCAGGACTGGCTGGAAGGCGCGCCCCCCCAGCAGGCGTTTGAGCAGCGGCGCGCGCGCCAACAGGTCAACTCGTCTTTCCGTCAACGCCATCAGGACACCCAGTCTGACAGAATGGTCAGGTACTTGACCGGCTCTTGCGGGTCATTGGTGCGCAGGTGGACGCGGAACTCGTGCGGACCGCCCATGCCATCGTGCATCATGAACGTTAGGGATACGGTGGCCTCGTGGCCAGGATCAATAGTCGTCGAACTGACGACAGCGCGGGGCGGTCAACAGCCCTCGACGAGCTCAACTTGCGGCTCGCCGTAGATGACTAACGGCGAGTCGCCCACGTTGCGCACGGTGTAGACAGTGGTGATCGTCGTGCCTAGCTTGACCTCGCCGTAGTCCACCACATCCTGCGGCAGCACTTCGAGGCGCGGCGCGCCGGTCACCTGCGGCTCGAAGTCCGGGTCAAAGACCTTCTGGCCAGGCGGATCGCTCTGGCGCGACGCCAACGCCAACGCCGCGACGATCAGCAACACAACCCCGGCGGTGCTGACCACGAGCCATTTCCTGGCGCTGCTGGGCGCCCGCCTCTTGTTGTGGCTGCGCTTTTTAGCCTGTGCCATTGCCAACCTCCTGAAATGATGAACCGGGTTTCCCCGACTGCCATAGATGAACCAACATGCCCGCTGCGGCGACCAGCACGACGCCAATGGCGCGCCAGTAGGGCGTGTTGCGCTCGACGATCAGCTCCCCGATCATAAAGGGATGCAACGGGCCACAACTGACCGCGCAGCGAAAGCGAAACTTACCCGGCCTGTCCGCCGTGAATGCGATCTGCTCGGCAATGCCCGGCTCCACGCGCCGCTCCAGGCCATAGCCATCCAGGTAGAAGCCGTGCACCACGTCCGAGGCGGTGAGGGTGATCACCACCCGGTCGCCCTGGTTGACGTGCACGCGCCCCGGCGCGAACTCATACTGCGTCGCGTCCAGTGCGATCTCGCGCGTAGTGGCTCCCGAAACGCCCGGCAGCGGTGCGACCAGCACCGTGACCAGCACCAAACCGAACAACGCCCAGATCGGGTGTGGTCTGATGGAGAGGGACGATGGAGGGTGCGTCATCGGTATCGGTCTATTCTGCGGGCAGCGGTGTATCGGTCGGCGGTCCGAAGGGACTGTAGCGGGCGTCCACGTAGGCGCGCACGGCCAGCGACGTTTTGCCCTCAGCCTTCAGACGCATCACATCCTGGACAATATCCACGCAGATGCCGCAGCCAATGGCGTGCATGTCAAAGATGATCGCGCCATCTGGCGCGATGTCCTGGATGTAGCAGCTCAAACTGCTGGTGTGGCCCATCGCACCGCACCCGCAATAGCAGGGATACTTCTTTAATTCCTCTGGATTGGTCACGGCGTACTGGTAGGCTTCGCGCACGCGGGGAGGGGCGCTACGCGCCCAGTCGGGCAGCACGGCCACGCTGGTGGCGTTCTGCGCGCTGCTGCCACACGCCGCCAGCGCCAGCGCACCAGCCAGCAGCAGGATCACAGGGATGGATGGCCTGAGAAGTCGCATGGGGGGTCTCCGTGACGTGCGTTATAAGGTGCCTCCTACTATAGAACAACGGCTGCCCAGAGAAATGCGCCAAATGGCGTGTAAGCCAGTACGCGATCTGTCACAAATCTGGCCTTCAGGTACCTGCGGTCTGGCAATGCTGGCCCACGTGGGGTCGCTCAACACGCCAAATGGCGTATAGTCAGCCGGCCTCAATGGGCGTATTATTGCAGTATTGTACGGGCAATGAAGCTATCAGGAGATGTGATTCACATGTTGAAGCGGCTGAGTTTGCTGTTAGGGTTGGTGGGCGCGATCTTGCTCCTGGCGGCCCAGTCCGTCAGCGCGGATGCGCCGGTCACCGGGCGCGCCGGGCGCGCCGAGGTGCGCTTCATGGAAGGGATGATAGACCACCACCAGATGGCTCTGGACATGGCTGGACACTGCCTGCCCAAGGCGGCGACCGAGGCTGTCCGCACGCTGTGCCAGAATGTGATTGACGCCCAGACGCCAGAGATCGAGCTGATGCGCGGCTGGCTGTCGGCGTGGTACGGGATTGACTACGCGCCGGTGCCCATGTCCCGGCTGATGGAATGGATGGGGTTGGGCGCAAGCAGCGGCATGGGGATGGGGCACGGCGATCACACGACCAATCCGGCGACCGACATGCCGCTGATGATGGGCATGATGGCCGGCCTTGACCGTGTAGAAGGCATCGAATACGACATCGCCTGGCTGGAAGCGATGATCGATCACCACGACGATGCGCTCCATATGGCCGAGCGTGTGCTTAACTACGCCGAGCACGAGGACTTACGCGCGCTTGCGGGGCGGATCATTGACGATCAGACGGCGGAGATCGCCACCATGGAAGCGCTGCTGGTTGAGCTTGCGTCGTCGGGCTAGGGCTTTGCCCGCAGAACGTTCTGCCTTACATCGCTGCACGCATTGAACCACAGAGGAGACGCACTATGAAACGCCAGTTGATTCTTTCACTGCTGCTCGCACTGATCCTCCTGAGCGCTGCGCTTCCCGCGTTTGCGCAGGGGAACGGCCCGGCCCCTGGCAGCACCTGCGGCCAGTTCTTCGGTCAGCACGTCGCCGAACACGCCCAGGCAGGGCATCTGGGCCAGGAACATAACCCCGGTATGCATCAGGGATTGGCGAATTTCCTGGATCACGGCGGCCACAAGCATACCTGCCCGTAACCCTGTATTCCCTGGGCAATCTGGCGGTTGCGCCGCTGAGCGGTTAGCTCACTCCCGCGATGTCACAATCGGAGTCCGGACGGTCACTGTGGTGCCCGCTCCTGGCTCCGATTGGACCTGGAGATGCGCCCCGATGAGCGCCGCGCGCTCGTACATGCCCATCATGCCGAAATGCCTGGTGCCGCTTTCGCCCAGCTCTGCGGCGTGATGCGGCGGAGAGAAACCCTTGCCGTTGTCCCGGACGGAGACGGTAACCTGCTTCTCGCCAAACTGGACGCTCAGCCAGACCTTCGATGCGCCACTGTGCCGCCGGGCGTTGTTCAGCGCCTCCTGCGCGATGCGATAGAGGGCGATTTCGTGCTCCGGTGCCAGCCGCCGCGCTGACCCCGTTTTCTCGAAGTGGATCGCCATGCTCTCGTTGAGTTCCAGGTCGCGGGCGAGCATTTGTAGCGCCGGAACCAGGCCCAACATCTCCAGGTAGACCGGCCTCAGCGCCCGCACCATTCGGCGCAAATCCTCAATGGTCTCCGCGATCATCGCGCGGATTCCCGCGAGCAGCTCAGCCGCTGCCGGGTCATCGGTCAGGTAGGGCCTGAGCATCTGCTGGCGGTGATCCAGGGCAATCAGTGCCTGGGTGGTCTGGTCGTGTAGCTCGCGCGCCAGGCGCTGGCGCTCTTCTTCCTGGGCGTGAGTGATCGCCCCGATGTAGTCGTGCATACTCACCTGAGCCGCCTGGACGCGCCGGGCCATCTGCTGAAGCGTGGCCTGCAAGTGCCTAATCTCGTTGATGCCGCCGGCCTGCTGCTCGATGGCGGCGAAATCGCCCCAGGCCAGTTGGGTCGCCTGCGCTTCCAGCCAACGCAGCGGGACCACGATCCGCCGTATCCCGAACCACATGGCTCCCATAGCAATGAGCAGCCCCGGCACCAGGGCCAGCGGCGCAGCCTGCGAATAGCGCATGACCGGGCTGAGCGTTTCCTGCCAGCGCTCTTCCTGGACGAGCAGCCACTGGGCGGCTGGAATCAGCGCGGATGTGGCGACCACATCGTTGTTTTCTCTAGCGATGCGCTCAGATGGCGCGGCGCCTGGCATGGCTGCTGCAAAACGCTCGCCAACGCGGTTCGGGTCGCTGTGGTACAGCACTACGCCATCAGCGCCCAGCAGATAGACAGCGGTGCCGGGGGATTCATGCAGGCTCATCAGAATGCTGCTGAGCGGCAGCGCGTCGAGCGACACCACGCCCACTACGCGCAATTCGCCTGCTGCCGCCGAAATGGCGATGCGCGTGGCATTCTGTCCAGGCTCAACCAGAGGCACAAAAGCAGACGAAGCCTGGCTGCTGGCCAGTTGACCCAATTCCGGCCAGTCAATAGCGGGCGAAGAGGCAGCCAGCAAGCGCCCATCCTCCGCGAAGACCGCCACCCCGTCGTCAAGCAGCGCGCCCAGCCAGCTCGACCTTTCCACGAGTGCCTGCGCAGACTCCGGATCAGCGCCAGCCAGGTCTAGCCCGGACAAAATCGTGCGCCGCTGGGCAAACTGTTCCGAGAGGGCGGAGGCCGCACCGGCCACGGCCTGGTCGTTGTGATTGACCAGCATATCGCGCATGGCCGCCTGGTGCAGGGCGACGCCGCCGAAGGCGACAACCATCAACAGCACCAGCAACGGCAGCACGACCAAGATGAGCAGTTGCAGCGGCAGGCTAGGCGGTCGGATCTTCATGAGAGGCAGGCAGTTCTAGCAGGCCTAGCTGCGACG
The DNA here is from genome assembly GCA_037447125.1 of Chloroflexota bacterium. Classification (GTDB taxonomy): domain Bacteria; phylum Chloroflexota; class Anaerolineae; order Aggregatilineales; family Aggregatilineaceae; genus UBA2029. The sequence continues at coordinate 26,815 of JBBIHG010000037.1, forward strand.
CAGTGACCACCGCTTCGGTCCGGTTGGCGGCGTTGAGCTTCTCAAAGACCCGGCGCAGATGGCCCTGCACCGTGCGGTCGCTGATGTCCAGCAGCAAACCGATAGCCTTGTTGGTGAGGCCGCGCGCGACTGCTCGCAGCACTTCCAGCTCGCGCTCGGTCAGTGGGTCATAGGGCGTCTTCGGTTCATGGAAGGCAGCAACAGCGTGCATCAGCTTGGGCAGGATTTCCGGGTCGAGCACGGATTTTCCTTCATGGACGGCGCGAACCGCCGCGATGATCTCCTCCATGTCGGCGGTTTTGAGCACGAAGCCATTCACCCCGGCTTCGAGCGCCGCCATGATGAACGGATCGTCGTCGAAGGCGGTCAGGATGAGCAAACCGATCGGCGCTCCCCTGGCTCGCACCCGGCGCGCCACCTCGATGCCGCTGTAGCCCGGCATCTGGATGTCGAGTACGGCGACATCGGGGCGATGCTGCTCGATGAGGCGCAGTGCCTGCTCGCCATCCTCCGCTTCGGCAACCACGTCAATCCCGGCGGCGGACAGGAACTGTCTGATGCCGTGCCGCACGACTTGATGATCGTCGGCCAATACGACGTGAATTGGCTGGTCTGTTGTCATTGCCCTATCCCGTGAGCTATGTCGTCTCTTCTTATGTTAGCGCGTTTCCAGCACCACTCACCACGCCAGAATGCCTAGAGGCATACAGGGCATTTGGCGCTGCTGGCGTTCCTGGCGGCGCTCTATACTGGGCACAGGATTGAGATGCGGGAGTGGACGCTGTGCCGCAGGAGTTGGGTGTTGCCGTGTCCTGTGAGGAGATTGTAGCCGAAATCTACCGGCAGTTGAGCGCCGCCGGTTTTCATGTCGCGCAGTCGTTTGATCTGCGCTCGGCGCGCGCTTTGTTCCCAGATTGCGCCTGTCCCCATCATGGCACGGCGCTGTGTGATTGCCAGTACAGCGTGCTGCTGGTCTATGGGCAGACGGCGACTCCGGAGACGCTTATCGTTCATGGGCACGACGTGTGGTGCCGAATTCTGCTGGCCGATAACCCTCACAGGGAGGCAACATCCCCTCTGGCATCAGAGATCGCTCAGGTGTTGGCGACTGCTGGTCTCATCCTGCCTGCCGACTGCGAACAGGACTGGTGAGGTGAGACTACGCCTGCACATCACACATCATTGCCCGTTGACAGGAGAGTGGTTGCTATGCACGGGTATGGGTTCGACATGGCTTGGGGCGGTGGCTGGTGGATGCTGTTGTTCTGGGGCGGCGTGATCGCGCTCGGTATCTGGGCGCTGCGCTGGGTAGTGACCGGCTCGCGCCAGGCGGAGGGGAGTTCGCAGACGCCATCTGCTCATGAAATCGCCGCGCGCCGCTATGCACGGGGGGAGATTTCGCGCGAAGAGTATCTCGCGCTCGTCAAAGACCTCGAACTTGGTGAGTCCGGTGACGATCGGCCCCACAAGGCCAAGAGGAGTGACTTCTGATGGTGAAACGGTCGTGGTTGAACGGCTCAACAGTGGTCCTGCTGGTGATCCTGGCCGTCATCGGTTTCAGCGCCTGGAAAGCATACGCCCAGGGGCCTGGCGGCAACTGGTCATGCGGACAGTACGGCCCTGGCATGATGGGCGGCTGGTACGGACCGCAAGGCTGCCCATACACCGGCGATGGGTGGAATTGGGGCGGCCCCGGCATGATGGGCGGCCCGATGATGGGCATGATGGGCGGCTGGGGAGCCTGGACGCCTCCTGCTGATCTGGCCCCTGCTGGCGACAGACTGACTCTGGAGGAAGCGGTCGCGGTGGCCCAGGCTTATGTCGCCGCCTGGGACGACCCCAACCTGGTCTTGGGCGAAGTCATGCAGTTCGACAATCACTTCTACGCTGACGTGATGGAAGCCGACAGCGGACGTGGCGCTTTCGAGTTCCTCATCGCCCCGGCAGATGGCGCGGTCGTGCCGGAGCCAGGCCCGAATATGATGTGGAACCTCCGCTATGGGATGCACGCCGGTTAGGGGCAGCCCGCCTCGCGCTGGACCAGGCCCGCTGGCGGTGATGGCGTCAGCATGGCCGTCTCTGCCGAGGAGGCTCGCGCGGCGGCCCAGGCCTATCTGGACGCCGCCTATCCGGGGCTGACGGCAGACGAAGAGGCCGAAGCGTTCTACGGCTACTACACGCTGCACATCCTGGAAGATGGACAGGTGGTGGGGATGCTGAGCGTCAATGGTACGACCAGCGCTGTCTGGCTGCACTACTGGCACGGCGACTTCGTGGACATGTTCAGCGCCGAAGCGTAGCCCCCGGCTGCGCCTGTCCCCGATGAAGAGGTATCACCGCAGAGGCGCGGGGAACGCAGAGGAAAGACCGGGATATTCCGGTTCTTCTCCGCGCCCTCTGCGTCTCGGTAGGACTACAGAATAGCGTGATCCATTCAGCGACCACCCCCATCCCCCGGCCCCTTCCCCCAAAATGAGGGAAGGGGAGAATGATGCGCGAGCCATTCCCCTCCCTCCGCGCAGCGTGGGGGAGGGGTTAGGGGTGGGGGGCCAACGACGATCACGTTATTTTGCGGAGCTACCTGCGTCTCTGCTGGCCTAGCGAATCCGCCTGAATCGTCCGAAATGCCTCCGCCGCACATGCTGACCGGCTTCGCCAGCCTCACCGCTGCCATTGCCCATTGCCGCGCCCACCTACACCACACCATCCGCTTCTCTGTGTTCGCTATAATGATTCAGCGCTGGTGCAGAGCAGTGCCAGCGATGATGGTGGGAGCGCGTCTGAGAGAAAAAGAAGAAGCACGAAACCTGGTTATTTCTGGGCTTTGCCATAGGTGGAATGGGCGGAGGCACGGGACTCGCCTGACTGCCTGCATACGCTCATTCACCTTCATCGCCAGGC
>JBBIHG010000038.1:0-28556 GCA_037447125.1 Chloroflexota bacterium
GCCGCCGAACTGGACCGCGTGCTCGAACTGCCCGATCCGCCACAGCTAGGCCGCCCCTCGTCCGGCGAGCCTACGCCCACGCCAGAGCCGCCCACACCCACTCCCGCTCCAGGTGATGAGCCTGGCCCTGCTGGGGACGTGACTCCCGCCCCCGACGACGCCGGGCCGGGGGAGACTCCCGCTTCGCCTGAAGCTGGGGGCGAGGCGCAGGCGGTCGCTTATGCCCCCTGGGACGACCCGCGCCGCGTCTCGGTGCTGCTGCTGGGCATTGACCAGCGCGCCGGCGAGCAGGGCACCTTCCCCACCGACACGATCATCCTGCTCTCGCTCGACCCGGTAGGCAGCACGGCAGCCATTCTCTCCATCCCGCGCGACCTGTGGGTGGAATACCCTGGCCTGGGGCGCGCCGGGCGCATCAACGGCGCGAATATCGTCGGTGACAACATTAGCTACCCTGGCGGCGGCGGCCCGGCCTTCGCCATGCGCATGGTGGAAAAAGAGCTGGGCGTCAAGATTCAGTACTACCTGCTGATCAACTTTGAGGTCTTCACCACGCTCATTGACGCCCTCGGCCCGATCGAGGTCTGCCCGCCGGAGCCGATTGACGACGACCGCTACCCGGACGGCAGCTATGGCTACATCTCCATCCACTTCGACGCGGGCTGCCAGGCACTCGACTCCGAGCGGCTGCTGCAGTACGCGCGCACGCGCCACACCGACAGCGACATCGGGCGCTCGACTCGCCAGCAGGAAGTGATCCTCAGCGTGCGGAACAAAGTGCTCAGCGCGGGCGGCGTGGCCGCGCTGCTGCCCGAAGCGCCGGCGCTGTGGGAGTCCATGCAGGACAACATCCGCACCAACCTGTCCTTTGAGGAGATGGTGCGGCTGGGGTTGCGCGCCGAGAAGATTCCATCCGAGGAGATTCGCCAGGCCCAGATTTCGTTCGACGAAGTGTACCTGAGCACGGGCGACGACGGCGAAGCGATCCTGGTGCCGATTGCCAGCGACATCCGCCTGCTGATCGAAGACCTCTTCCGCCCGCCGGGGACGCCCTCCAGCCGGTAGAGGGCGCCGAGCGGGGGTGAGATCTCGCAGGGCGCATCGCCATACGACCCTGCGGGCGCAGCAGAACAGGCCCTCTGCTGCCTGACAGGTTTTGCTTGCCCCCGCGATGATGCTTTGCCCCGCAATCCGCACAGTACTGTCACGTGCCGCCCCACCGGGCGCATCCTTTGCGGCGCGCCTGCATCTAAAGCCCTAGAACGATGGCCTTGCTCAAGCACACTGAGGCAAAAGGAACGGTCAACTCATGGAAATGGAAATCGTCTTCCCTGGCGGGTTGCGCGTGGACGCGATAGCGGGCGACATGGTCATCCCCACCAACCAGGACGGCTCAGCCCCCGCGCCGTTCGGCCTGTTTCTCGCCTCCATCGGCACCTGCGCGGGCATCTACGTGCTCAGCTTCTGCCAGCAGCGCGGCCTGCCCACCGACGATCTGCGTATCATCCAGCGTATGCACACCAACCCCTACACGCGCCTGATCGACAAGATCGAGCTGGACATCCAGCTTCCGCCCGACTTCCCGGAGCAGTACAAGGACGCGGTGATTCGCTCGGCGCAGTTGTGCGCGGTCAAGAAGCACCTGGAGAACCCGCCCGCCTTCGACGTGTACACGTCGGTTGTTGAGCGCGACGCCTCGCGCTAGTACATCAGGGCGGAAATCGGTGTGCGGTTGGGCCTGATGGACCCCTATCCCCCCGGCCCCCTTTCCCCGCTCGCGGAGAAAGGGGGAGCAGACTCAAGTCCCTCCCTGCTGGCGGGGAGGGATTTAGGGTGGGGTCAATCATCGAACAACCGCTGGTTGACTTCCGCCAACGTGCACTAGCCGGGAGTCGGGGTTGAGAAGTGCAACACCACGCTCTAGTACACGTATTCCTCTTCGAGCATCTCGCGCAGGCGCAGGTAGCTGTCGTAGCGCTCCGCGCTGACCGCGCCGCGTTCTACCGCCGCGCGCACGGCGCAGCCCGGCTCGTGGGTATGCGTGCAGTCCGGGAACTTGCAGTCTGCCACCAGCGGCGCGATCTCGATGTAGTAGCCGTCTAGCTCGTCTGGCTCCACGTCCCAGGGCGAGATGGCGCGGATGCCCGGCGTATCGGCCACGTAGCCGCCCTCGGCCAGGGGCACCATCTCGCTGTAGCGCGTAGTATGGCGGCCCTTGGTCGTCGCTGTGCTGACCTCGCTCACGCGGCGGCCCAGGTCTGGCTCAATGGCGTTGAGCAGGCTGGTCTTGCCCACCCCCGACGGCCCCGTGAACACGGAAATCTTGCCCACCAGCGCGTCGTGCAGCGCGGCGATCCCCGCGCCGGTTTTGGCGCTGACGTAAAGCACGGGATAGCCAATCCGCTCGTACTCGGCGAACAGGGCGCGCGTCGCCGCCAGGTCGGGGACGAGGTCAATCTTGTTGACGCAGACGCGAATGGCGGGGACAATCGCTTTTTCGGCGGCGACCAGGAAGCGATCGAGCATCCGCAGGTGCGGGTCGGGCTGTGCGGCGGCGAAGATGAAGATCGCCTGGTCCGGGTTGGCGATGATCACCTGCTCGCGCTCCTTCGACGTGCCCACCGCCGAGCGGGGTGACACGCGCGAGAGGGCGCGTTCGCGCTCGGCCACGGCGACGATCACGCCGCCGACAGTGTCCGCGTCGGTCTCCAGGCGCTCGATCGTCACCCGGTCGCCGATGGCGACCAGATCAGTCTCCTGATATTCCTCTTTGAGCCTGCCCCGAAGCTGGCAAACGATGGGGCCTTGCGGGGTGTCAACGGTGAAAAAGCCACTCTGCGTGCGGATGACCAGACCTGTCAGTGGTTCGCCCAAAGCAACTCCCTCATAGCACACTCAGCACCTGTGCGGTTCGCGGGCCGGCAACAACAAGCGCCGCGAGCATACAGTCCGCAGCGCCGGAACCACACACGCCAGGTCTTGCCGACAGTCCCAGGTGTGCACCTCCACACTGCGGAACAGGGCCGCGCGCTCGCCTGTACTGCGCGCTGCGCCTTCCCTACCGATGTCCAGACGGCTGGCAGCGGACGCCGCCGCCAGCCCCAGCTTGCCTCAGCATAGCACGAGCCACGGGACGGAGTCAACAGGGGGTGCGTGCAACATCTATCGGGCAGTAGGGGGCGCCGCTCTGCTGCGCCCGGGTTTACCTCACCCCCTCTCTCCGCGGCGGAGTTCAGGGGCGAACAGCCATTGGGAGTATCTGGGATTGGGAACGGCCTCAACTTTACCTCACCCCCACTCGGCGCTGACGCGCCTCGTCGCCCCCTCTCCATGCATGGAGAGGGGGCTGGCCGAGCGAAGCAAGGCCGGGGGTGAGGTCTGGCCTCCCCCTCACCAGTCCTCGTCGAAGCCGGTGAAGCCTTCCGGCAGGTTGTCCAGGCCGGCCGGGAGCGCTGCTTCGGCCCACGTCACCCTGGCGGGGATGGTGACAGCGGTCATGATCGCCGCGCCCGCTTCGTCCAGACGCAGGCCGCGCTGCCTCACATCCTGGAGGAGCGCGCGCCCGTATATAGCCACCGCCCCTACGCCAGCCAGGGCCGTGACCAGCTCAAGGATCAGCCCCAGGCCGGGCACAGGCATGTTGGTCAGCAGGGCGTAGAGCACCGCTCCCACAGCCAGCATTCCCACCCAACGGCGGAAGTCGCCCTGCCCGGCAATGCGCAGCGCGTAGCGGTAGACCATCTGCCCGATGACGAAGCTGACCACCACGCGCCCCATGAAGAACAGCAAGAAGATGAACCCGCCGATCATGCCGCCAGTCATCAGCAGCACGCCGGCGCCCACCATGATCGTCAGCGAATCCAGCCCGATCGTGGATAGCAGCAGGACCACGAGCAGGCCGAGCACCAGCACGACGATGACCAGCGGGATGGACAACATGAAAGTGGCCAGGCCCCAGCCCACCGCCGGGATCGTCCGCCGCCGCACCTGCACGGCGGGATGGCGCACCACGTTGGGCACCAAGCGCAGCGCCACCGCGCCCAGGATCAGCAGCGAGAGCACATCGCGCACGGAGGCGACGGCGTATTCGCGCACGAGCTGGGCGGCGTCGTCTGGCTGGGCCACTTTGGTGATATCGGGCTGCCCGCCGGCCCGCTCGAAGCGCACACGCCCCTTCACCGTCCCCGGCGCGATCTCCGCCTGCGACACGGAGCGGTAGGCCACGTCGCGCTCGATCAGCGCGCCCGGCAGAATGGTCAGCCCTGGGTTCTCGAAGGAAAGATTATAGAAGGGCAGGTCTGGCATATCAGCAGTGCGCCGCGAGTCGCCGACCTCCGCATCCACACGCCCGACGATCACCCCTTCGACGATGAGGGCCTCGCCGCCGAAGTCAATGTCGCCGCCGACCGTCCCGGCGACGCGCGCCTGGTAGCCGTAGACGAGCAAATCGCCGGGCAGCACGGCGTCTGCCCGCAGCTCGACATTGAGCGCCGCCGCCACCAGATCAATGCGCGAGTCGGTGAAGCGCGCCGTGTCGGTGATGATCACGGTCAGCCCGGCGAAGTGAATATCATCGCCGACGGTGCCTTCAACCAGCAGCCTGCCGCCCCCTATCCAGAGGTCGCCGGTCACTTTGCTGCCGCGGTGCAGCGTGATCTCGGCGGCCACGCCGATCAGATCGCCGTCAATGGTGCCGTACACATCGAGCAGGCGGCAGAAAAAGTAGAAGTCCTCAACGATGTAGTCGTCCGGCCCGACCACGCACCGGTCGCCGCGCATCCCGTCCGCCGCCTCGACCTGCCCGGCGATGCCGAGCAGCGCGAGAAAGACGAGCAGCAGCGTGATCTTCCATTTGCGACCGGCCTTGATACGCATCACATCTCAGTCCAGACGATAGGAGAACCTGCGCCGGCTATTGTACCAACCCGCCTGCGCGGACGAAAAATGGCCTGCGCGCCGGGGCGTGTCTGGATTTCAGGGCAAAGCATCACCGCAGAGGCGCAGAGAGCGCGGAGAAGGACAAAGAACCTTCCTAGTGCACGTTGGCGAAAGTCAACCAGCGGTTGTTCGATGATTGACCCCCACCCTAAATCCCTCTCCGCCAGCAGGGAGGGACTTGAGTCTGCTCCCCCTTTCTCCGCGAGCGGGGAAAGGGGGCCGGGGGGATAGGGGTCCATCAGGCCCAACCGCGCACCGATTTCCGCCCTGATGTACTAGTTCTTCTCAACAGTCTCCTCTGCGTCCTCTGTGTCTCCGCGGTTCAGAGAATCGCGCCCCACGCCGGATGTGCCCGTCGCCGCCCCGCTCACGGGACGCCGATCGCGCCGAGATAGCGCCTGTCGGAGACGCTGACCAGCTCGCCCGTCGTCAGGTCCAGCTTGAACGTGCCGCCCGCCTCTGCGTCGGTGAGCAGCAGGAGACTGTCGCCGCCTGTGAAGGCCAGCGGGCGGTAGCGGATCGTCTCTGACGATTGGGCGAGTCGCTGGCGGCGGGCCGCCACGTCCGCCACGATCAGCGCGTAGGGCGGCCCCTCGCTGATGGCGGCGCTGTAGGCGGCCAGCGCCCCCGTGTCGTTGACGATCAGATCGCCCGCCAGGCGGTAGGACAGGCTCGGCGCGGGCACCAGTACGTCCGCACCACCTTGCACGTCCCACAGGCGCAGCGCGAACGGCCCGCGCCCGCCCGCCGCTTCCAGGCGAGCCAGCGCGCGCCCGTCCGGCGTCCCCGCCGCCGCGCATGGGCAGGCTGGCTCACTCCCCAGCGTGAAGAAGCGCTCGTCCGCGATATGGTACACCGCGATGTACTCATAGACCTCGAAGAGCGCGTCAGGCGAGGTCTCTAGCGGATGCGCCGCGTCGTAGATGAGTTGGGTCATGCCATTGGACAGGGCTAGCGGCAGCAGCATTTGCCCGCCCCCCGGCGTGGAGATGGGAAGCTGGCGCAGCCCACTCCCATCTGCCTGGGCAGCGAACATGGATGACACTCCCTCCGCGCTGACCTCCACCCAGGCGATGGCGCTCCCGTCGGGCGAGGCCGCCCAGCGGATCTGCTCAATGCCGGTGCCGCGCCGGATGAAGGGGTGGGGCTCCAGCGTGCCGCGGGCGTCGGCGCGCATGATCGCCCCGCTGCGCGCCTTCTCATAGATGACGTAGTCGCCCACCACAGCGAAATGCCGTCCGCCCTCCACATTGACGACGGTGCTCAGGCCGCTCAGCGCGTCCAGAAAGTAGAGGCGCGTCAGGCCGGTCTCGGGGTCGTCGCCGACGAACACGTCAATACGCCCGACCGGGCTTTGTCGCGCCGCCGCAGGAGGCGCAGCCGGCGCTGCAGCGCCAACCGCCAACAGGACGAGCAGCACCAGGAGGGTCAGCCGTCTACCCATCGCCGGACTCCTCGATCAGCGCCGCCACGACCTGGGGCAGCACCACCCCCGCCGGCCCGGCCAGGAAGAGGTCGGCCACGCGGGTGATGGGCGTCCGGTTAGGATTGACCTCGATGATCGTCGCGCCGTGCTCGCGGGCGAGGAAGGGCAGTCCGGCGACCGGCTGCACCACGCCGGACGTGCCCACCACAAGCATGACGTCGGCGGCGCGGGCCAGCGCGCAGGCGCGGTCAATGGCCGCGGGAGGCAGCATCTCCTCGAACCAGACAACCGCCGGACGCACATACGCGCCACAGTGGGGACAGCGCGGCGGCCCGGCATCCGCGTCCCAGTCCAGCGTGTTGATGTCAATGGGCGTCGGGTCGCCCTGGCAGTTGGCGAAGCACTTGTTGAGGTGAATGTCGCCGTGCACGGGGATGACGTCGCTGCTGCCCGCCTCGACGTGCAGCCCGTCAATGTTCTGGGTGATCACAACGACGGACGGCAGATGATGCTCCAGGGCAGCCAGCGCCAGATGCCCGGCGTTGGGCCGCGCCTGGGCGATGAGCGTCCGCCGGTACTGGTACCAATTCCAGACCAGCTTGGGGTTGCGGCGAAAGCCGCCCGGCGTCGCCAGCAGCGCCGGATCGTACTGCGCCCACAGGCCATCCAGCGCGTCGCGGAAGGTGGGGATGCCACTCTCCTTCGAGACGCCCGCGCCGGTCAGCACGACCAGGTGCCGGCTGGCGCGCAGCAATTCCGCTGCCGCGCGTACCTGCTCCGGCGAAACGCCGCCGGTCCCCGTTGGATGGCTCACCGTTCCCTCCGCAGTAGATGGCTGCTGGGCGTTGGTCGGCAGTGAGCGGTTGTCAGTTGTCAATGACCAGAACCGCTGCCCGGCACACGGCCGGATGGCCCCCGATTGTGCCTTTACACGTCCTTTCGCGCAAACCAGCACCCAGCAATCCAGCAATGGGCAAACGTGAAAACGATCTGAAAACCGGCCAGGCCACGCCGAACTTCCCCACAACCATGTTACACTGCTCAGTAGTTCAACAGAAGCGCATGGGGCGGCCCGGCCCCGCGGCACAAGCCGCGTGACCGCCGCCTGTGTTTGCTTGGCGACCGGGTGCGCGCGACCTGCCAGGGCAAGGTCGCGCCCGCATCGCACAGCATTGGACACGGCCCACAATGGGTGAAATCAACCCCACGACCGACCGCCACATCCTGAGCCACGACGCCTACGCCACCGATAAGCACCTGAAGGTGCGTATGCGCACTCACGAACTGTACAGCCGCCCCAAGATAGACTATCCGCGCTGGGTCGTGGATACAGTGGGCTGGCCCGGCGACGCCTGGGTCCTGGACGTCGGTGCCGGGCCGGGCACCTACAGCGACCTGGTGCGCGAGCGCATCCCGGACGGGCTGTATATCGCTGGCGACCTGTCATGGGGTATGGCGCAGCAGGCCGGTGGCCGAGGCGCCCCGGCCCTGAACCTGGACGTGCAGCATCTGCCCTTCGCCGATGCCACCTTCGACATGGTGCTGGCCAATCACATGCTCTACCACGTGCCCGACATCACGCAAGCCCTGGCCGAGCTACGGCGCGTGCTCAAGCCTGCCGGGGTGCTGGTCGCCGCCACCAACAGCGCGGCGACTATGCCCGAACTGGACACGCTGGCTCGCCGCGCCTGCACGCTGCTGGGCTATCCTCGCCAGGAGTTTGTCCTGACTCACCGCAATTTCACCTTGGAGAATGGCCCGGCGCAGGCTGCCCGCTTCTTCCGCGCCGTCGCCCGCTACGATCTGCCCAGCGCCTTCCACTTCCCCGATGTCGAGCCAGTCCTCGATTACCTCAACAGCATGCAGCCCATCCAGGAGCCTCAGCTTCCCCCAGGCGTGAGCTGGGAGGAGTTCATGAACGTGATGGAGAAGCAAATCACCCGCTTGATCCGCCATTACGGCGAGCTACAAGTGCAGAAGCTGGCCGGGGTGATCGTGGCGACGAACGGGGGCGGCTTTGCCAGTCACTACCTGCGCAACCTGAACGGGCGGACTGGCCGCTAGAGCTCGTCGGCGAGCGGGTCGTCGGGGGGCGCGAAGCCGTGCTGCCCGTAGAGCGGCACGAACATCACCGGAATCAGCGCCTCCACACGCCACGTATCGCCCTTACGCCGCACCTGCTGCAACGTCTGCTGGTAGCGATCGCCGACGGGGATGACCATCCGCCCGCCATTGGCAAGCTGCGTGCGCAGCGGGCCGGGAATGGCCGGGGCCGCCGCCGTGACGATAATCGCGTTGAAAGGCGCCTGGTCGGGCAGGCCCTGGCTGCCGTCGCCGATGTAGACTTCCGCGTTGTGATAGCCCAGATCCGTCAGGGCCGCGCGGGCGCGCTCGCCCAGCGCCGGGTAGCGTTCCAGCGAGTAGACGAAACGGACCAACTCGCACAGCACCGCCGCCTGGTAACCAGACCCGGTGCCCACTTCCAGCACTGCGTCGGCGGGTGTCAGTTCGAGCATCTGCGTCATCAGGGCGACAATGTACGGCTGCGAGATCGTCTGGTCGCTGCCGATGGGCAGCGGGCCGTCTTCGTAGGCATGGGCGCGGTACTGCTCGGGGACAAACGCATGGCGTGGCACGCGGCGCATCGCCTCCAGCACGCGCGGGTCGGTGATGTCGCGCGCGGCGAGTTGCTCGCGCACCATGCGCTCGCGCAGCATCTCGTAATCCAGCAGTGGCGTCATGGCTCCCCCTGCTTCCATGATACATCATTCTCGGCGCGGACGGGGGATCAGCTTCTGGCCAGCGGCGAGTGGGGTGAAGCTCGCCGCACCACTTGCCCCACGACTTGGCTCGCGGGTACACTACACCACGAACTGGGCACCACCCCCTGGGAGCAAGATTATGAGCGCGGCCAATCCCTACGAACCCCACTTCACTGCCGCTGGCCCGGTCGCTTTCGTCGGGCGCGAGGACGTCTTCGCCTTTTTCCGCCAGCATCTGGTCGGTGCGCCGCTGGCGCACGGTTTGGTGTTGATCGGGCGGGCGGGCCTGGGCAAGAGCGCTGTGCTGGGGCAGCTTGAGCACCAGCTAGGCGAGCCTTACCGGCCCTGCCTCATCCGCCTGAGCGCGCTGGACCTGTCCGCCGAGGATCGCCTGCTCGCCGCGCTGGCCGAGGAGATTCGCGCCACGCTCGAAGAGACGGGCGCCAGCACCTACCGCCTGCCCGACTGGCCCGCGCCCGCCGAGGCAGGCGCTTCGCCCGACCCCCGCGGCTGGTTCAAGACGGAGTACCTGGCGGTGGCGATGTCGGCGCTGCGCCTGCGCCACTTGCTGCTGGTCTTCGACGACGCCCACCTGCTATTCGACGCGATGGACGAGGGCCGGCTGCCCGGCGATCTGTTCGCCTACTTCGCCGAATTACTGGGCACCTATGAGCGTCTGGTCCTGGTCTTCGCCCTGGACGCCACGCACGAAGACCGCGTGCTAGGCACCGAGCTGCTCAGCGACCCGTCGCTGCACCTGCGGCTGGGCGAGCTGAGCCGCGCCGACGCCGCGCGCCTGGTGCGCGAGCCGGTCGCGGGCACGCTGGACTATGAGGACGGGGTGGTCGAAGGGATTGTGGCCCAGGCCGGCGGGCACCCGTTCCTGCTGCACTCGATCTGCCGGTTGCTGTTCCGCCGCTCGGAGGAGCGCCATCACACCGGGCCGGTCACCGCCCACGACCTCACCGCCGTGCACACCGCCGTGCTCGACCAGGCCGACGAGATCTTCAGCCCGCTGTGGCGCGACCTGACGCCCAACGAGCGCCACACCCTGGTCGCCCTGGTCCGCCTGGACGAAGAAGCGCCGGGCGAGGCGTTCTCCTTCGATGTGGTGCGCGGCTGGCTGCTCGGCGCGGGATACGCCCTGAACAAGACCCAGCTCGCCTCCGCCCTGCGCGGGCTTGGCTACAAGGGCGTGGCCATTGCCCAGGCGGACACCTACGCCCTGCCCGCGCGTCTGATCGCCGACTGGGTGCGCCTGACCGTGGAGCAGCCCCAGGCAGCGCAGCCGCCCCGCGACAGGCTGCCGCTGCGCCAGGCCGCGCCGCTGGCCGGGCTGGCCGTGGTGCTGGTAGTGGTGATCGCGCTCGGCGCGGCAGCATGGGGTGGGCTTTTGGGCGGCGAGGACGGGGAGGATGCCCAGACGACCGGCGCGCCAACGGCTACTCTGGCGCTCAACCTGGAGGCCACCCGCCAGTCGGTCTTCGCCACACAGACCGAGCAGGCCCGGCCCACCTCCACCCCGACGATAACCCTCACGCCCTCCCTGACGGCCACGCCCTCTGAAACGTCCACGCCAACGATGACGGTCACGCCGTCGCCGACGCTGACGCTCACACCCAGCACCACCCCATCGGCGACGAACACGCCCCGCGCCATGCGCACGCCGCAGCCCACGCGCACGCCGATCGTCCTGCCGGCGACGAACACGCCGACGCCGCTGCCGACCAACACGCCGCGCCCACCCGTCGTGCCAACGCTCGATCCTGGGGGATAAGAGCGTGTCTGTAAAAGCCCCCATCCCCCGGCCCCTCCCTCCAAAATGAGGGAAGGGGAGAATGATGCGCGAGCCATTCCCCTCCCTCCGCGCAGCGTGGGGGAGGGGTTAGCGGTGGGGGGAACGACTTAACAAACACGCTCTCGTTATTTATTCTGCGCGCGCTGCGTTGCGCTGTCGCTACAGGATTTCCGAAGTCTGCGAGGCTTCAACAGCCAGGGCCGGCGCGCTGCGCTCCTCGGTGTCCGGCTCCACTGCGTGACCGTCGCTCAGCTCAGCGACGATCATCCCGGCCAGGATCAGCCCGCAGCCGACCAGTTCCTTCGTGCCGAGCACCTCATTGGCCCACCACCAGCCGAAGAAGGCGGCGAAGACCGGCTCCAGGCTGAAGAGCAGGGCCGTGTGCGTCGGCGTGGTGAAGCGCTGCGCGTAGACCTGCAGGCTGAAGACCAGCGCCGTCGCTACCAGGCCGGTGAAGGCAATCGCCCCCCAGGTTTCGGCGGGCAAATCCACGCGCGGCGTCTCGAAGACGAACGAGGAGCCGCCAGCCAGCACAGCGACGGTGGCGATCTGCACCGTCGTCAGGCGGATGGTGTCGTGCTGCGGCGCGAAGTGGGCCACGCTGACGATGTGCAGGGCGAACATCAGCGCGCAGGCCAGCACCCACAGGTCGCCGGTCGCCATGCTCAGGTCGCGCTCCAACGAGAGGAAGCCCAGCCCGACCGTCGCCGCCAGGATGCCCAGAGCCGGGCCGCGCCCCGGCGGGCGGCGCAGCAGGGCCGTCGCCAGGAGGGGCACGATGACCACGCTCAGCCCGGTGATGAACCCGGCTTTGGCCGTGGTCGTCGTCTGCAAGCCAATCGTCTGGAAGACGTAGCCGCCGGCCAGCCACACACCGATCAGTGCGCCGGCGCGTAGCTCCGCCCGCGTCAGCCCGCTCACGCGGCGGCGGAACAGCGCCGCCAGCAGGATCGCGGCCAGGGTGAAACGCCAGGCGACAAAGGTCAGCGGCGCGGCATCGTCCAGCGCGTTCTGGACGATGACGAAGGTCGAGCCCCAGATCAGCGCGACGAAGCCCAGGGTGAGGTCGGCCTGCCAGCGGGTCATGCCTGTTTACAGCGCCCGCGACAGGATAGCGCGCAGTTCGTCGTCGCTCAGCGCGACCGGGTTGCCCTTCATCGAACTCGAACGCCCCGCCGCCGGAATCAGCGTGTCGAAGGCCGCTTCGTCCAGCCCATAGCTGGCCAGGCCGGGCACGCCCAGGTCGGCCACCAGATCGCGCACCCAGGCCACGCCCTCGTCGGCGGTGGCACGCGCGTCGCCGGTCAGCAGGCGGGCGATCTCCTCGTAGCGGCGCAGCGAGGGGTGTTCCGGCGCGCGCTCGCGCAGCGCGGCGACGTTGGCGGCCATGACGTGCGGCAGCAACGCCGCGCAGACGGCCCCGTGCGGCGCGTCGAACATGCCGCCGAACGGCCCGGCGAAGCCGTGCACCGCGCCCAGCCTGGCGTTGGCCAGGGCCAGCCCGCCGCACAGCGCGGCGAAAGCCATGTCGGCGCGGGCCTCGATGTCATCGCCGCGCGCGACGGCGCGGCGCAGTGCGCGCCCCGCCCGCATGATGCCCTCGCGGCAGATGGCGTCGGTCAGCGGGTTGGCGGCGGGGGTGACGAACGGCTCGATGACCTGAGTCAGTGCGTCCAGGCCGGTGTAGGCAGTGATAGCCGGGGGCAGGTCGTAGGTCAACTCCGGGTCCACCAGGGCGATGGCGGGCAGCATCAGCGGCGAGCGCAGGCTGACCTTGACGCGCTGCTCCGGCGAGGCCAGCACGGCGTTGCGCGTGACCTCGCTGCCCGTCCCGGCAGTGGTGGGGATGGCGATAACCGGCGCGGCAGCGTTGGGCAGTGGCTGGCCGCGCCCGATCACTTCCAGGTAATTGAAGGGGTCGCCGGGGTTGGTCAGCAGGGCGGCGATGGCCTTGCCCGCGTCCATGACGCTGCCGCCGCCGCAGGCGATCACCAGGTCGGCGCCCAGGTCGCGGGCGCGCTGCGTGCCCCCCAGGGCCAGGTCAACGGTCGGCTCGTGGGCGACGGCGAAGGTCTGGTAGGCGACGCCCGCCGCGTCCACGCGGGCCAGTAGCGGCGCGGCCCGCTCCGCCGAGCGCCCGGTGACGACCAGGGCGCAGCGTCCCAGGCTGGCGGCCAGCGTCCCGACTTCGGCCAGCGTCCCCTCGCCGAAGATAATCCGCGCAGCAGTGGCGAACTCGAAGCGCATGAGCTACCCCCATCCCTCGTCGTCGGGGAAGACGTTGGCGTAGACGATCTTGCTGCGCGGCTCGGCCAGCCAGTCGCCGACCGTCTCCGCCCAGCGCGCGTAGTGCGCCGTCTCGCGGTGACGTGGGGGATCGTCGGGCGTGTGGTAGACCTCGACCAGCACGAAGCGCGTCGGGTCGTCGGCCTGCTGGATCACGTCGAAGCGGGCGATGCCTGGCTCCTGGACGCTGTGGCGGGCGTTGTCCAGGCAGGCGGCCTTGAACGGCTCGATGAACTCCGCTTTGACGTGGCAGAACACGTGGACGATGACCATGGGCGCACCTCCTGTGTGGACGGCAACGCCCAGATTATAGCGGCTCCGCGATCAGCCGTCAGCCAACAGCTAAGCGCGCTAAGCGCTACTCCATCACGCGCAGCGTCGAGGGGATGTCCATGCGGCGCATGCGGCGGATGCTCAGCAGCGGCGTCAGCCCGACGACGATCACGCCCAGCACCGCCGCGAGCAGCGCCGTCTGCGGCTCGATCACGATGGCAAACTTGAGATCGGCCATCTCGATCTCGGCTCGCGCGAAGAAGATGGCGGTAAGGGCCGCCCAGCCGAGCGCCAGCCCGATCAACGTGCCGGCCGCGCCCATGAGGGCATTCTCCACCATTTGCATACGGGTGACGGTGCGCAGCGGCAACCCGAAGGCGAACATGGTCGCGATCTCGCGCACGCGCTCGTCCACGCTGATGCTGGTCGAGTTGAAGGCGATCAGGAAAGCCAGCAGCACAGCCACCATCTGCACGACCGCCAGCATGCCGGTCACCATTTCCAGCAAGTTCTCGACGCCTTCGGAGAACTCGGCGATGGACCTGGCCGAGATCACACCCGGCTGCGTCAGCAGCGCTGCCCTGATCGTATCGCGAGTCACGCCCGGCGCCGGGTCGAGAACAAGCTGGTTAGCCACGCCTTCCAGGCCCATCAGCGCTGCGCCCTGCAACGGCATATAGGTGAGCGGGCGGATCGGGTTGTCGTGAATGCCGATCACCGGCACGTCGCTCTCGACCAGGCGAAAGGCCAGCAGCCCTTCGCGGCGGGGATGCCTCAGCGTGACCGTGTCGCCAACGTCCACGCCCAGGTCAGCGGCGGCCTTCTCGGAGAGGATGAGGCCCGACTCCTCCGCCGCCAGCGCGCCCTGCTGGAGGGCGGGCACCCAGATGGCCTGCGCCATGTCGTGCAGCTCCAGCGCCGTGTCAATGCTCACATCACCCTTGATCAGCGTGCCGCCCAGCAGCAGCGCGGCCTCGCTCCGCACGAACAGGGGCTGTCCGTCCGGGCCGGTCAATGCCGCCAGCGCGGTGATCTGGTCGCTGCTCGTGGGGTAGAAAAAGTTGAGGTCCACCAGGATGCGCTCAGCCCCCTGGTGGCGATAGGCGTTGTCGGCGCGCTGCATGGTGGCCACGTAGCTGTCCATCGCCCCGACGATGAAGGTCATGATCATGATGGCGATGGCGATGCCCAGGGCAGTGAGCGCGGTGCGCCAGGGCGAGCGCAGCACGTTGCGCAGGGGCATCTGGGTGAAGCTCTTGCCCGGCAGGGGGACGCGCACCAGCAGACGACCGAGTCCGCCACCTTTGGCCACCAGGTAGCCCGTCTTGATCGCGTCCACCGGCGCCACGCGCACCGCTCGCCAGACCGGGATCAGCGTGGCGACCACCGGCAGCAGCACGCCCAGAATCGTGGCCTGGATGTAGCCGCGCAGGTAGAAGTCAATGTCCCAATAGGGCAGCGGAGCCAGGTCATGCAAAAGGCCGGCGAAAGCGCGGTTGAGCAGCAGGCCGACCAACACCCCAAAGACCGTGCCCAACAGCGCGATCTGAACGCCGACCAGCATCGGGCGCAGCGCAATCCAGCGCCGGGGCAGGCCGAGCGCCATCCCGACCCCGATCTCGCGGCGCTGCGCCTCGACCATGCGCCCGGCCAGGTTGAAGGCGCCCAGCGCCGCGCCAATCAGGAACAGCATGGCCATGATGTTCCAAACCCATTGGTCGCCTTCGGCGTCGCTGTACAGCACGGCGTACACAGGGTCGTCCTCTTTGACCGTGAACTCAAAACCGGTGTTGGGAAAGGTAGCAGCCAACTGGCGTTCGAGCGCGGCTTGCACGGCGTCGCGGTCGGCACCATCGTCCAGCAGGATCACCGCGTCATTGACCAGCCCGGCACGGTCACTCAGTGCCTGGACAGTCGCCAGCGGGACGAACAACACAGCATAGTCCGCTTCGGCGAAGAACGCGCCCGTCTCTGGCATGATCATGAAGTATTCCGGCGAATGGCCCGCCCCGACCAGAGCAAGCGCCACGTCGCCGCTGATGCGGGCCGAGTCGCCGGGCTGCAGGTCGTGGTGCCGGGCGAACTTATACTCGACGACGGCCACGTTCTGCCCGGAGTCGGCGGGGGTCAGGGCGCGCCCGCTCTCTTCTTCCACATGCACACTGTTGACCTGCGGGCCGCTGTCAGACACGTCCACGCCGACGATGCGGCCACGCACCAGGATCGTCTCGCCGTCGTGGACGACCTCAACCAGCGTTGGCTCGATCAGGCGCGTCTCCACCGCGCGCACGCCAGCAACGCCGGCGATGGTTGCCCGCAGCTCGTCCCCATCGAGGAAGCTGCCGCTGGCCAGAGACAGCTTGAGATCGTACATGTTCAGGCGGCTATAGCTGAGGTCATAGGAGGCAGTGCGCCATATCTTCTGGCCGGACAGACCGGCGAAGACGCCCGTGCCCAGGGCGATGATCAGCGCAATGGCGACCACCTGCAACCAGCGCTTGCGCAGGTCGCGCCACGACCAGCGCAGCCAGAGTCTCCAGTTAGTCATGGCTGCCTCCTCACCACTGCAGGTCGGCGATGGCCGCTTTGCCGTCGCGCGGTGGGCCGTCGCGCACGATGTGCCCACTGCTTAGTTCGATCACGCGGTCAGCGATGCGCGAGATCTCGCGGTTGTGCGTCACGACGAGCACCGTCTTGCCCGCCTCGGCCTGCACCTGCAACAACCCCAGAATCTGAATGCCAGTCTGGAAGTCCAGCTCGCCGGTTGGCTCGTCGGCCAACAGGACGGGGTTGCCCGTCGCCAGGGCACGGGCGATGGCCACGCGCTGCTGTTCGCCGCCGGAAAGCTCGTGCGGGAAGTGATTGACGCGCTCGCCCAGCCCGACGCTGGTCAGCACGGCCACTGCTTGCTCGTGGCTGTTGGGCGCGCCGGCCATGTCCAGCACGAACTGCACGTTTTCCAGGGCGGTCAGGCCGGGGAAGAGATTGAACGTCTGGAAGATGAAGCTGACCGTCTGGCGACGGAACCTGAAGCGGTCGCCGCGCTGGCCGAGCGACACGGTGTCGCCATTGACACGCACGGTACCCTCGCTGGGCACGTCGAGCGCGCCGATGATGTTGAGCAGCGTCGTCTTGCCGCTGCCCGACGGGCCGAGCACGACGACGAACTCACCCTTGCCGATGGTGAGCGACACATTGTCGAGCGCGGTGACGCGCACGGGTCCCATCTGGTAGTGCTTGGAGACCTGCTCAAGCTGGATCATCATGGGGGGTATCCTGTTCCAAATTCCCTGTGCAGGGCGAGCACAGGAACCGCAACCACAGTGACTAAAGCCAGTGTAGCCGAAAATGAGCGCTGTTTGCCCCCTAAATTTTAGGGGGAGCCTAATCAATGAATTAGACGAGCTTAAATATAGACTCAACCGTAGAATGAGTGCAAATCGTGTTTTTTGTAGGGGCGGGTCTGCAAACCCGCCCCTACCGGGCGCGGCAAGCAGCGCCCCGACAAAATCCAGGCGCACTACTTGTACACTTGAGCCTAAATATAAGCTGCAACGACGACAGGTGGTCATAGTAGTTCTATTATAAACTACTATCTCCGTCGATGCAAGGGGTGCGGGCAAAGAGGGGTCCACGAACAAGTTGTCAGCGGATTATCTGCTGCCGATGGGTAACCTCACCCCCGCTCGACGCTGGCGCGTCTCGCCGCGCTGTGGAGAGGGGGCAAGCCGAGCGCAGCGAGGCTGGGGGTGAGGTCAATGTCCCGTGTCCAGCGAGTCGCTGACAACCTTTGCACGCACCCTGCCGCGCGGTTGTCTTTGGCGGGCCGACCAGGTATCATCGGCAAGCGCTCACGATTCGCTATCCGTCAACTGTGAACTGGCCGCTTACCGTTCCCACGGGAACGCGCGCCGGCGAGAGAGAGACGCGACGAACCGCCACGCCATGCTCAGCCGCCAGACAGGCAGCAGCGTCTGCGCGCAACCTTCTCGCCGCTGCGACGTATTGACTCTCGGTCGCTCGTAGGGGCTGGTTCTCACCCTCACCTCAGACTGCGCTGGCGGGTCGCCAGGCAGAGACAAAGGAGAAAGACTCGATGGCTGAGGCATTCATCCAGATCAATAACCTGGTCAAGACCTTCGACACGCCGGCAGGGCCGCTCAATGTGCTGCGTGGCATTGGCATGGAGGTTCACAAAGGCGACTTTGTGACGCTCATCGGCCCGTCGGGCAGCGGCAAAACCACCTTCCTGAACATGCTCACAGCGGTAGACACGCCGACCTCTGGCGATATTCTGGTGGGCGGCGTGCCCATCACCCAGGTGCCCCAGCGCAAGCTGACCAAGTGGCGCGCGCGCAACGTGGGCATCGTCTTCCAGTTCTTCCAGCTTCTGCCCACGCTCACCGTCCTGGAGAACGTGGTCGCGCCGATGGATTTCGCCAACGTGTGGAAGCCGCGCGAGCGCAAGGACATCGCCCTCAAGCTGCTGGAGCGCTTCGGCATCGCCGACCAGGCCTACAAGACGCCCGACATGCTTTCCGGTGGGCAGCAGCAGCGCGTAGCCATCGCCCGGGCGCTGGCCAACAATCCGCCGCTGATCGTCGGCGACGAGCCGACGGGCAACCTGGACCGCATGAGCGCGGGCAATGTGTACGATCTCTTCCAGCAACTGGCCGATCGCGGCACGACGGTGATCATCGTGACCCACGACCGCGAGCTGGTGCGCAACGTGCCCAAGGTCTACGAACTGGTGGACGGCACCATCGGCCAGACGACGCTCGAAGCGGCGGCGCGCCGCCGCACGGCAGAGCTGCGCGCCACGCGCACGCGGCTGGCGACGCGCGGTTAGCAGGATGGCGAAGGACGGGGGATCATGATCAAGACACGTGGCAAGAAGATCATCCGCGACATCCTGTCGCGCAAGGGGCGCACGGCGCTGGTGGCCATCAGCATCCTGATCGGCGTGTTCGGCGCAGTGACCCTCATCTCAGCCAACGACCTGCTCATCCGGCAGATCCGGGCGGACATCAACCCAGACGAAGTGGCCATGACCCGCCTCTACGTGACCGTGCCCGCCGCGGGCACCAACGTCACGACCGAGGCCGGCCAGGACCAGGTGCTCGACCTGATCCGCTACCGCCGGGCGATCCCTGGCGTGACGCGCATCGAAGGCCAGGTAGCGGCGCCTGTCTTCTGGCAGCGGGCTGGTGATGAGCGCTATCGCGAAGCCGATCTGCTGGCCTACTCCGAGCCGTTCGAGGCGATTCAGCTTGAACCAATGCGCCTGGTTGATGGCGAGTGGCCCCAGCCAGGCCAGAACCAGATCGCCGTCGAGCGGCGCACTGCGGACGAGTATGGCCTGGTGGTGGGCGACGCCGTCACCTTCCGCCTGCTGGGCGAGGGCGAAGAGGCCGAGGCGTGGACGGTCTCGGGGGTAGTCTTCCACCCCTATTGGGTGACGACTACTGGCGACCGCAACCAGCCAGAGCGCCGCTTCTATGCGGCGCTGGACGACGCCAGGCGTATCGCGCAGTTCTCCGGTTTCACGGCGTTCTACCTGCGCTATATTGATGCCGAGACCAGCGAGAACCAGGCCGACCGGCTGATGGAAGTCGTCGCCGAGCGGACCAACTACATCCCTACACTCTACTGGCTGGACAACCCCGACGACTATTTCTTGATCGGCGAGGTGGCAGAGGTCACTGCCATCCTCAACATGCTGGCCGTGGTGGCCCTGGTCGTGTCCGGCTTCCTGGTCATGAACGTGGTCAACACCATCGTCGTCGAGCAGAAGCGGCAGATCGGCGTGATGAAATCATTGGGCGCGACCCGCCTGGATAGTTTCATCATCTACGCCGGCATCGCCCTGGTCTACGGCATCCTGGGGACGATCCCCGGCGTGATTCTGGGCGTCATCGTCGGCTCGGTCATGGCCCAGAGCGTGGCCCCCTTCGCTTTCACGCTGATTGAGGGCTTCAAGGTCTCGCCGGTGGGCGTGATCGTCGGCGTGGCCATGGGCCTCTTCGTGCCCGTCGCCGCCGCGTTTGTGCCTGTCTTCAACGGGACGCGCGTGACGATCATGGACGCCATGACCGATCTGGGCATTGCGGGTACGTGGGGGCGCGGCCTCTCTGCGCGCGTGATCAAGGCGCTGCCGGTGCCGATCACCATCCGCCAGGCGCTGAGCAACGTCGTGCAGAAGAAGGGTCGCCTGGCCCTGACGGTGATCACGCTGACGCTGGCCGCCTCGGCCTTCATGGGCGTCTTCGCCATGTTCACCGTCATCAACGCTGAGATCGCCAGCCTGTTCGAAACCTTCAAGTACGAGATCATGGCCATCCCCAACGAAGCCCAAGACTTCGACCAGGTCTCGCGGCGCATCAGCGACGTGGACGGCGTAGAGACCGTCAACCCCGGCGTGGGCTTCCTGGTGCGCCTGTTTGACCTGAGCGGGACGCTGATCAGCATCGGGGCTGGCTTTGAGGGCAGCGACGAGCTGCAGGCCATTGGCTTCGATCCGCAGTCGCCAGCCATTGATTTGACGTATGACGAGGGCACTGGCTGGCAGGACGATCCGGCTCGCCCCGGCATTGTGCTAACCACGCCAGCAGCCAGATCTGTAGGCAAGACAGCGGGCGACCGGATCGTGGTGTCGGCGGGCGGGCGCACGGGCGAATACGAGATCATCGGCGTCGCCTCGTATCCGTTCCCCTTTGTGTTCATGAGCTGGCAAGACCTGTCCCGCCTGGCCGGGTTTGTGCTGGGTGACGCCGGCACGCCCGATGACCCGTCTGACGACCCGCCGCTGCCCAACGCCTACCTGGTGACAGTGGCCGCCGCCGACCCCAGCGCAGCAGAGGTGGACGACGTGATCGCCGCTATCTCGGACTCGCTGGTGGCGGGCGGCGTGACGGCCAGTTTCTTCAACCAGGTGCAGCAGCAGCAAGAGATCGCCGACGGTTTTCTGGTCTTCAACATGATCTTCCAGATCACCTCGGCGGTGATGGCGGCAGTAGGGGCAATCGGCCTGCTGACGACGCTCTCGATGGCCGTCTACGAGCGCCAGAAGGAGATCGGCGTGATGCGCTCGATCGGCGCCGGCTCAGGCACTATCGTCACGCAGTTCCTGGTGGAGGGCCTTCTGATCGGTGTGCTGGCCTGGGTGCTCGCCGTCCCGCTGAGTTACTTGCTGGCGGTCAGTCTGCTGGACGGGCTGGGCTTCGCCGACTTCATCGAATTCAGCTATCCGCTGTGGGTGCTGGGCCTGGGGTTGGTGGGTATGATCATCGTGGCGACGGTCGCCAGCCTGTGGCCGTCTATCGCCGCCGCCCGGCGCACCGTGTCCGACATTCTACGCTACCAATAAGCGTGTGGGAGAAAACAGATCATGGGCAACGCGCATAACGGATCAGTCATCTCGCTGCAAAACGTCGAGAAGATCTACAAGACCAAGGCGGGCCCGCTCAAGGTGCTCAAGGGTATCAACCTGGAGATCAAAGAGGGCGAGTTCGTGGCCATTGTCGGGCCGTCGGGCAGCGGCAAGAGCACGCTGATCAACATGATCACCGGCATTGACCGCCCCACCTCTGGCGAAGTCTTCGTCGCCGGCCAGCGCCTGACCAACCTGAGCGAAAACCAGGTCGCCAAGTGGCGCGGGCGCACTGTGGGTGTCGTCTTCCAGTTTTTCCAGCTTCTGCCCACGCTCACCGTGCTGGAGAACGTGATGATGCCCCTGCACTACACCGGCACTTTTCGCGGCAAGCGCAAAGAGCGGGCGATGGAACTGCTGGAAATGGTGGACCTGCCCGACGTGGCCCACAAGTATCCCAGCCAGATCTCGGGCGGGCAGCAGCAGCGCGCGGCCATCGCTCGCGCCCTGGCCAACAACCCCAAGGTGCTGGTGGGCGACGAACCGACGGGCAACCTCGACGCCGTCTCGGCTGGCCTGGTCTTCGCCATGTTCGAAGACCTGGTGGCCCAGGGCACGACCATCGTCATGGTCACCCACGACCGCGACCTGGCTGGGCAGATTCCGCGCGTCGAGGAAGTGCGCGACGGGCAGTTGGTGGTGCAAGAGGAAATTGACCAGCGCCTGGTGGCAGGTCGCGAATGATCCCCCGCCGGCGGGCGTGCCGCCCGCTGGCGGGGTGGCGAGATTGACCAGAGTCACGGAGGAGGGCTGATGCGGATCACTGAACGCGATCACAATGGCATTACCGTCTTCGTCCTCGAAGGGCGTGTAGACAGCGTGGGGGCCGGCGAGATGGACGCCATCCTCCAGGCTGCCTCCAGCGAGGGCAAGCACAAGATTGTGCTCGACATGGCCGGCGTCAGTTATATCAACAGCGCCGGGCTGCGCACGCTGGCCGACATCCTGACGCGCAATCGCGCCAGCGACGGCGACTTGCGCCTGGTGGCGCTCACGCCCAAGGTCGAGCGCGTCTTCAAGATCATCGGCTTCGATCGCTTCTTCGAACACTACGACTCGGTCGAGGCCGCGCTGGCTGGCATGTGAGCGCCAGGCGAGTGCCGATGCGCGTGTCCGGGCAGGGCACGCGCTGCGCGACCTGGCGGGGCCGGATGTGCGCCCACCAGGCGCCTTTCAGGCGCGCCTGCGCCAGCGACTTGGTGTACAATGGAGTATGGAGGTCCGGCGCGCACCGCGAAGCAACAGGCGTCTGCTGTGGGCAGGGGCTGCCCTGGGGCTGGCTCTCGTTGTGCTCATCGTCACCGCCTGGGATGCCTCTGCTGAGGACCTGCAGGGCACCGCGCTCGGCCCGGCGACGGGGGCTGTAGCCCTTGTGGCCGTGGTGGGAGCCGCGCTGATTCTGTGGCTCGGCCAGCGCCGCTGACCGCGACCGGCCCGCCGGAGGGCGCTGCCTGAGGCGCGAGCTCTGAGCTGGCGGGGTGAAGGCATGGCCAGGAGCGTCATCACAGGGCGAGACGGGGCAGGCGGGGTCTCAACCGGGCAACGTCCGGAGCGTTGCCACTTCAGCGAGAACACAGGCGCAGAGGCGCTTTTGACAGGGAAAGGGAGACGCATTATGAACCGTCCTAGCACGATTGTCCTGCTGGCAGGATTCGTCATTGGGCTGCTGGCCGGCATGATTCTGGTGGGTGCCAGTGGGGACCTGAGCGACTCGCTGTTCGGCACGGCGGGCGATGGCAAGAAACCCAAAGACCCACTTGCCTACTTCCAGGTGCCGCTGGCCGATATTGAGGAATGGCTGGTCGAGACCTACCCGGACACCAGCGAAGACCTGAAGCTGACCGTGGACGCCATGAGCAAGTTCGTTGACGACGCGGCGCTGTTCGACCGCGATTTCGCCCTGGTCGAAGAGGACATCAGCTACCTGCTGCCCTACGTCTATGGCGCGCTGACCGGGCTGGAGGAAGAAGACCTCGCCGAGCCGGAGAACCTGAAGATCGACAAAGAGAGCAAGCTGTCGGTGTGTCTGGCGCTGGACGACGACCCGTACATGGGCGCGACGATGTACCTCTATGTCACCCTGCCCAAAGACATGCTGGAGGACATCGAGATTCCCAAGGAATGGGAACAACTCAAGGACGCCAAGACGAACGTGATCTACTGGACGCTGCTGGGCTGCCTGCCGGAGTTGGAGAAACAGACAAAGATTCGCGCTGAAGTCGAGAAATAAACACCCGCGGGGGCCGATACGCAGGTTCCGCGTTCTTCACAGCCACATGCAGCAGCCCTCAGGGCCAGCCTGCCAAACACTCGCCGGGGAAGGCAGCTTGCCCTTCCCCGGCGACTCGTCAACGGACGATCTCTTCAGCCACGGCGGCGGGCGGCTAGCTCTCGCTTTGCTCCACAGCCTCGATCAGCCCCGCTAAGGGATCCGGCTGCTCCGCGCTGAACTCATGACCCTGCGCCCGCCAGATCTCGCTGGCGTGGTCTATGAACAGCACGCCATCCAGGTGATCAATCTCGTGCTGGAAGACGCGCGCCAGCCAATCGCGCGCCTTGATGCGGATCGGCTTGCCGGCGCGGTCCTGACCGCGCACGGTCACCGCCACGTGACGGCTGACCGTGCCATAGTAGCCGGGGATGGACAGACATGCCTCCACACCGTCCACCATCTCGCGCGAAGCGCGCACGATCTCCGGGTTGACCAGGGCGTAGAGCACGCCGGCATCCTCGCCATATTCCTGCTTCGACTCCTCGTCGTCGGGCAGTTGCACGACGATCACCCGCTGGCTCACCGCCACCTGGGGCGCGGCCAACCCCACGCCAGGCGCAGCCAGCATGGTCTCAACCATGTCATCAATGAGCTGCTGCAGCCTGGGGTCGTTGAAGTCGCGCACCCTGTGCGCCTTCTTGCGCAGAACCGGGTTTTGCGGCGTGATAACCTCACGAATAGTCATGATCACAACTTTCCACATCGGCGCTTCGTTCAAGAGGATTGTAGCGCGAATGCAGGGCCGGGGGCAAAGCAGCCGCCCTCAATTCCAGGGCGATTGCATCAAACGTGCGCGCTGTTCTACCTCACCCCCAGCCTCGCTACGCTCGGCTCGCCCCCTCTCCAACGCGGAGAGAGAGGGCGGCGAGGCGCGTTAGCGCCGAGCGGGGGTGAGGCAAACCAGGGCGCAGCAGAGCAGCGCCCCTACCTGACAGGTTTTGTACGCACCCATCCTCAATTCAGGGCGATCGATTTTCGCTTCGGCCCCCGCCTGAGCCGGATCATGGCTCACTTCAGCCGCTCCGCGCATCAAAAAGACCACTGTCCGCTCGACAACGGTCTCCTCAAACTGCCAGAGTCAGTGTAGGGGAGGGTTTCGAAACCCTCCCCTACACGGTTACCGATCATGATCGTCAATTCGCATCAGGACCGCTTTGACAGTGCAGAATGCGCCCGCAGTCCCCTGCCGCTCAACCCCCTGGCTGGAGCGTCGCTTCCTGGAAGAGCGGCGCCGTCTCGCCCACGCGGAAGGTCGCCTGCACCTGCCCCCCCGCATCGGCCAGCGTCACGGTGTCACCCTGTCGCCAGGCGGGCACCTCGCGCCCCCAGTAGAGGGCCACCGGCGTATTCTGTCCCTGGCGCGAATAGACGCGCACCAGGCTGCCCTGCTGCATGCGGAACTCCGGGAAGCGGTAGGTGTCGCCGCGCCCGTTGGTCAGCATCCAGCCCTGCAGATTAATGACGTTGCCGACGTTGCGGATCTCGACCGCCTCGTTAGTGACGCTGCCCCACCCCATGACATCGGCGATGACCACCTGGGCATTGATCGCGGTAGGCGGCAGCGTGACGGTGGCAGCGCGCTGCGTCAGCGAGAAGGGCGTATTGGTTGGCGAAGGCGTGGGCGTCGGCGTGATCAGCGCCGCACAGCCCGGCACGGGGATGATCAACACCTGGCCGATCTGCAGGCGAGTGGCGTCGGCTTCGGTCATGTTGTTGGCAAGCAGGATATCACCCGGAAACACGCCGAACTCCTGGGCGATCTTGATGATGAAGTCGCCCGACTGCACGACATAGCGCACGCAGCCGTCGTCCTCGACTTGCGGCTCCGGGGTCGCGGCCCCAGGCGGCAGATCGGTGGGGACGGGCGGCAGCCGCGCCGGGTCAATCGTGGCGACAGCCGTCACGTCGGCGACGGCCGGCCCTCCGCTCTGGTCCGGCGTGGCGGTGACCACCGCCACCACTTCGGCGCGCTCGAACAGGGCCGTGCCGGTGAGCTGCAGCGCGTCAACCGTGCCCTGGTATTCGGCGGGCTGCATGTTCATGCCGGGGATGGGCGTCGCCGTGAGGATGACGAACTGGGTCGGGGCGGGGGCCGGCTCATCGTTGTCAAAATAGCCGCCGACGACGAGGACACTGAAAGCGACAAGCAGCGAAACAATCACGTTCAGGACAATAAACCCGGCCAACACCTGGCGACTCATCGCGCTGCCCCTTCACTCGTCTGCGTGCCGATTCTGTGCCGATTGCCGCGCCGGGCGGTCAGTGGGTTCGCGCGACCGCCTGCGTGTGGCAGTCATATTATCACACGGCCTGAGTCGGGGCAACGCGGGGGTGACGCTCAGACTTCGGCAGTCTTCGAGGACTTCCGAAGTCCAGGAGAGCCGCGCTCTATTGTCTGGCTGTTGGCTGACGGCTGACCTCTACAGCATCACCTTGCCGCCGTCCACGTTAATCGCCTGGCCGGTGAGGTACGCCGCCGCGTCGCTGCACAGAAACAGCACCACGCCGGCCACGTCGTCTGGCTGGCCGAGCCGCCCCTGAGGAATGTCCGCCAGCCATTTCTGCATCTGCGCCGCGTTGCCGCGCAAGGCGGCGGTCATCTCTGTGGCGATGACGCCAGGGCAGACCGCGTTGACGCGAATGCCATGCGCGGCGAACTCACGGGCGCACTCCTTGGTGAAGCCGATCAGCCCGGCCTTGCTGGCGACGTAGCTGGCCCGGTTGGGCAGCGGGATGTTGTGCCCGGCGATGGAGGCAATGTTGACGATGACGCCGCCCCCCGCCGCGCGCATGATCCGCCCTGCGATCTGGCTGGTATAGAAGGCCGCGCTCAGGTTGACGGCGAGCGTGCGCCCCCAGTCGTCGAGCGACATCTCCAGGATGGGCGCGTGCGGCTCGATCCCGGCGTTGTTGACCAGGATGTGCAGCCCGCCCAGATCGGCGGCGCATTGGGTCACCATCCCCTGCGCCGCCACGGGATCGCTCACGTCCGCCGGGTAGGCGCGGGCGGGCGCGCCGAGGGCGCGCGCCGTGCGCCCGGCGCTGGCCGCGTCAATATCGTTGACCGCCACCGTCGCGCCCGCTCCAGCCAGGGCGGCAGCGATCGCCCGGCCAATACCACGCCCGGCCCCCGTCACCAGGGCGACCTTCTCCGTGAGATCAACCGTGAGCGTCACAGCATCCCTTCTCGAAGCGATCAACCCATCACCAACTACCGACAACCAGCAGACTCACTCCGCCCCCAGGCCGAACGCGCACTCACCGGCAGCGATGGCACATGTCGCCAACGGCCCGGTGACATCCGCCCGGCGCACTGTGAAGACCGCGCCGGGATCGTCGGCCAGCCAGAAATAGCGGCTGGAGATGCCAGTGCGTAGCCAGCCGAGCAACCGCTCGCACCCGGCGCCGTCGGGCAGGGCGCGCACGCCCTCGGCAGTCACAAGCTGATAGCAGCCGCTGGCCAGCATCTGCGATGGAGGAAGGATGGCGTCGGGACGGTCCCACTGCTGGGCTTCGAAGCGCAGCACCGTTCCGTCGGACAGCAACTGCTCGAAGACCAGCCCGCTGATGTCCTGCTCTTCGCCGGAGACATTGACCACCAACACCTGCGCCTCATCGTACAGCAGGCGGATATCTGGCGGGAGCAGGGTGGCGGTCGCTGAAGGCGTAGCGGTGGCCGTTGGCGTGGCCGAGGGCACGGGCAGGGGGGTGGCCATGGCGGTGGCCAGGGAGATGGTAGGCGCGGGCGTCGGCGAAGCCGGAGCCGCTTCCAGGTAGACGCCGCACTCTCCGGCAGCGATGTCGCACACGGCCAGCGGCGACACCACTCCAACCAGGCGCACGGTGAAAGTCGCGTCCGCCGATCCAGCGCCCCAGAAGTAGCGCAAGTCGCTGTCCAGGCGGACAAAGCCCAGAAACTCCGGGCACAGGGCGCGGTCGGGTTGGGTTTGGGTGGCCGTCCTGGTCACGACCTGGTAACAACCGCCCGCGCGCATGGAGCCTGGCCAGTCGGCCACGCCCTCGCGATCCCATGCAGAGGCGCGGAACAACCGTGCCGGGCCGTCAGCGGGCGTCTGCTCGAAGACCAGCCCTCTGATGTCGAGGGCGCCGTCGGACACGTTGACCAGCAGCAGCGTGTCGCGCTCGTAGAGCAGGCGCAGCGTGGGCGGCGGCCCGGGTGTGGCGCTGGGCAGCGTGGTCGGCGTGGCGGAGGGGGCCGTGGTAGGCGAAGGGGTCGCTGTGGCGGAGGGTGTCTCCGTGGGCATGTCGGATGGCGTGAGGGACGGCGCCAGGGTCGCCGTGAGGGGCTGAGTCGGCGTGCCACCGGGCGCATCCGCCAGCAGGGCGGCGCCGGCTTCCGTCGCCATCGCCATTGGCGAGTCCGCCGACTCCTGAGTCTCCGTTGGCGTGGCGCTGGCAGTGGCGAAAGGTGGCGTGGCGCTCAGACTCAGCGCGACGGCGCTCACGCCCGTATCCTTCTCGTCATTCCGGTCTCCGCCGCGCGTGCCGAGCACAGCCGAGCCTCCGGCGATGGCCAGCAGGATGAGCGCGACCAGCAGCAGGCGAACGCGCCGGCGCGGGCGGGCGGCGCGGGTCGCGCTGGACCATTCGTGGACTTGCGCTTCCGGATCTGCGGGCGCGACCGGCACCGCGCGCGGTTTGATCGCATCCACCTGGCGCGGATCGTCGTACGAGTCCAGCAGATCCTCCAGGGCGTCCTCGTCGAGGGTCAGATCGCCATCAGCGATGGCGCGCAGAGCTTCTTCGGCTTCTTTCTCGCGGCGACGTTCGGCGAAGCGCGAGGCGACGCCCGGCACCGGCAGCACATAGGGCGCGACAGGAGGGGTTCGCCTGGGTGGCGGGGACGGTGGCTCAGGCACCGGGAAGGTGGGCGGCGGCGTTTGCAGCGTCTTGTCCGAGACATTCTCCCATTTCATCAGCTCGGCGATCGAGGGGCCGCCGTGCAAATGAGCGGGGGCCTGGGCATAGGCGCGCTCCAGCGCGTCGGCGAAAGCCGCGCCAGTGCGAAAGCGCTGCGCCGGTTCTTTCGCGAGCGCGCGCAAGATGACCTGCTCCACCGCTGGCGGCAGGTCCGGGTTGTGGGCGGTGGGCGGCGGCGGTGGGTCGTTGAGGTGCTTGAGGGCCACGCTCATCACAGAGGGGTCGTCGAAGGGCACGGTACCTGTGGCCATCTCGTAGACGACGACGCCCAGCGCGTACAGATCGCTCTGCGGCACGGCGTTAGCCGAGGAGATCGCCTGCTCCGGCGCGATGTAGTGCGCGCTGCCGAAGGTGTCGCCCAGCGAGCCTTCCGGCACGCTGAGCGCCAGCCCAAAGTCCATGAGGATGGCCCGGCCCGTCGTGCGCTCCAG
>JBBIHG010000039.1:0-12365 GCA_037447125.1 Chloroflexota bacterium
CGGTGATCGGTTGTCAGTTGGCGGCAATCAGGGAGCCGCACTCCTTACTGCAAACTGAAAACCGATCACTGATCACTTCTCGCTTGCTACAGACGGCGCTCCAGGAAGTTCTGCACGATGCGCGCGCCGAATTTGGTCAGGATGCTCTCCGGGTGAAACTGCACGCCGACAACCGGATGCTGCTTGTGGCGCAGGGCCATCACCTCACCGGCCTCGGTGAAGGCGGTGACCGTCAGCGCGTCGGGCAGCGGCTCCTCGACGATCAGGCTGTGGTAGCGCGTCGCCTCGAACGGGCTGGGCACGCCGGTGAACAGCGCGGCGCTCTTGTGGTAGATCAGGCTGGTCTTGCCGTGCATCAGGCGCGGGGCGCGCACGACGCGCCCGCCATAGGCCTGGCCGATGCACTGCTGGCCCAGGCACACGCCCAGGATGGGGGTCGTCGGCCCCAGGGCGCGGACCACGTCGAGCGAGATGCCGCCATCGTCGGGCGTGCCGGGGCCGGGCGAGATGACGATGTGCGACGGGCGCAGGGCCTGAATCTCGTCAAGGGTGATCTGGTCGTTGCGGGCTACCGTCAGGTCGGCGCCCAGCTCGCCCATCAACTGCACCAGGTTGTAGGTGAAGCTGTCGTAGTTATCAATGACCAGGATCATGGCCGTCTCCCTTGAATGCTGCTTTGCGTAGGGGCGCTGCTCTGCTGCGCCCGTGAACGTCAAGCATCCCATCTATCCCAACCCGCGCTCGGCGTTCTGCACGGCCACAGCGAGCGCGCGCGCCTTGTTGATCGTCTCCTCATACTCGCGGGCCGGGTCGCTGTCGGCGACGATGCCCGCCCCGGCCTGGAAGGTCACCTGGTCGCCGCGCATGAGCATGGTGCGGATGGTGATGCAGGTGTCCATCGAGCCGTCGAAGCTGAAGTAGCCCACCGCGCCGCCATACGGCCCGCGCCGCGTGCCCTCAAGCTCCTCGATGATCTCCATCGCCCGCACCTTCGGCGCGCCGCTGAGCGTGCCAGCAGGGAAGGTGGCCCGCAGCAGATCGAAGGCGCTCAGCCCGGCGCGCAGCCGCCCCTGCACCTGGCTGACGATGTGCATGACGTGTGAGTAACGCTCGACGATCATCATGTGCGGGACGCGCACCGTGCCGTACTCGCACACGCGGCCCAGGTCGTTGCGGCCCAGGTCCACCAGCATGACGTGCTCGGCGCGCTCCTTCTCGTCGGCCAGCAGCTCGGCGGCCAGGGCGTCGTCCTCAGCCTCGTCGCGCCCGCGAGGGCGCGTCCCGGCGATGGGCCGCACGGTGGCGATTCCCTCCTCCAGGCGCACCATCATTTCCGGCGAGGCGCCGATCAGCGCCAGGTCGTCGCTGAAGCGCAGAAAGAACATGTAGGGCGAGGGGTTGAGCGCGCGCAGCGCCCGGTAGATAGTGAACGGCGGCGCGCACGTCCGGCGGCTGAAACGCTGCGAGAGCACGATCTGGAAGGCATCCCCGGCGGCGATGTACTCTTTGGCCGCGCGGACGTTGGCCTCGAACTGCTCGCGGGTGACGTTGGAGCGCAGATCGCCATCGCTCACTGCGGGGCACTCGTCAATATACGGCAGCGGGGCGGCCAGCGCGTCGAGAATCTGGTCAATGCGGCGCACGGCGTCATCGTAGGCGGCGTCGGGATCGCCGGTGTTGTGCGCGTTGGCCAGGACGATGAGCTGGTGTTTGGCGTGGTCGAAGATGACCAGCGTATCGGCCAGCAGGAAGGCGGCATCGGGCACATTCAGATCGTCGCTGGCGGTGGCCGGCAGCCGCTCGAAATGGCGCACGACATCGTAGCTGAGGTAGCCCACCGCCCCGCCGACGAAGCGCGGCAGCCCTTCCAGCCGCACCGGGCGAACGCGCTCGAACTCGGCGGCGATGATGTGCAGCGGGTCTTCGCCGGGGGCCAGGTCGCGCGCCGTCGTCTGGCCGTGCCGGGTGATCGTCACCCGCTGGCCCTGGACGGTGATCATGCCCTTGGGGTTTACGCCCAGGAACGAGTAGCGCCCCACCTGCTCGCCGCCCTCCACGCTCTCCAGCAGGAACGACGACGCTCCCATACCGGCCAGCTTGAGGTAGACCGAGACGGGCGTTTCCAGGTCGGCCAGCAGCGAGCGATAGACGGGGAGCAGATCGCCGCGCTCGAACAGGCGATGGGCCGCCGCCCGATCCGGGGTGATCGGCGCGCGCGTGCGCAGGTGTTCCGGTGACAGTGCCATCAGTGCGCCTCCCGCAGCAGTGCTACCAACGAAAAGAATCTCCCCCTGCGCTCAAGGACGAGAAGAGGAGATTCCCGCGGTGCCACCCTGATTAAGCGACTGTCCCCACAAACAAAAGCATCCCCGGTGAATGCGCGGAGATGCGGGGAGAAGCCAGCTTCACTCGTTGAGGTACGGACGCAGCCCGCTTGATCTGGGCCGCCTCGATACCCGTCACCCTGCTAACGGTAGTGTCTCCGGTGCGGGCTAGTGGCGCGAGCGCGTTCGACCGCACAGCTCCCTGGCCCATTCCACACCGGCGCTTGTACCGCCTTCGCAGCCCCCGGCGGCTCTCTGAACACCGCTTCGGTGTGTACTATTCCAGATCAACGCTTTTGCGTGTATGCGACTGTGCTTCAAAAGGTAGCAGGGTTTGGCGGCGTTGTCAAGGACTTTGGGCAAAGCGACCAAAGAGAGAATTGTGCTTCGACGGAGAACGGCCCACAGCAGGCTTCGGAAGTCTGACGAACCGCCGCACGCCGGACTCGCGCCCAAGACGTGCAGCGCCTCCCGCTCCCCGCGCCGCCCGGCCACGGCGTGCCGCTATTGACAGCCCCTAGTCGCCCTGTATAATGGCGGTACGCTGCCGGGACAGCTTGCCACTGCGGGTGGAAGCCGCCCACCATCCAGAGCACGACGAGGAATACATGGTGTCTGAGCTGCGTCGTATTGCCTGGAATCGCTGGAAGATCATCGGGGAAGCGTTCGGCGATTTTCAGGCCCGCTTGCTCGCCGTGCTGTTCTACAGCACGATTTTTGTACCCTTCGCGCTTGGCGTGCGCCTGCTGAGCGATCCGCTGCACATCCACAAGCCGCCGACCGCCTGGTTCCAGCGCGCGCCGGTCGGCCATACCCCCGATGAAGCCCGGAGGCAGTTCTAGATGGACATCCTGGGCGTCTCCTGCTTCTATCACGACGCGGCAGCAGCCCTGCTGCGCGACGGCCAGATCGTCGCCGCCACGATGGAAGAGCGGCTCACGCGCAAGAAGCACGACAACGGCTTCCCCGCCCGCGCCATTGACTTCTGCCTGGAGCAGGGCGGCATCCAGGGGCCGGACCTCGACTACGTAGTCTTCTACGAGAAGCCGATGGTCAAGGTCGGGCGCATCCTGCAGACTGCACTGAGCACCTTCCCCCGCTCGTGGGACTTCTGGCGCGAGGCGGTGATCGCCTACGTCAGCGAGAAGTTCTGGATCAAGAGCCTGCTGCAGCACCATCTCGGCGTGCGCCCGGAGCAAATCCTGTTCTGCGATCACCACATGTCGCATGCGGCCAGCGCCTTCTTCGCCTCGCCATTCGATGAGGCCGCCGTGATCACGGTGGACGGCGTCGGCGAGTGGACGACGACGACGATGGGCATAGCCCGCAGCACCTGGGACGGCAACGGCGAGAACGCGATTGACCTGTTC
This sequence comes from Chloroflexota bacterium, assembly GCA_037447125.1. Lineage (GTDB taxonomy): Bacteria > Chloroflexota > Anaerolineae > Aggregatilineales > Aggregatilineaceae > UBA2029. Next base: position 3,695 of record JBBIHG010000039.1, read on the forward strand.
TGGGAGCAGCGTTTCCCGCACTCCATCGGCCTGCTCTACTCGGCTTTCACGGCTTTCCTTGGCTTTCACGTCAACGACGGCGAATACAAAGTCATGGGCATGGCGCCCTACGGCGAGCCGACCTATGTGGACAAGGTCCGCAAGCTGATCAGCATCCACGATGACGGCAGCTTCGCCCTCAACATGGACTACTTCGCCTACCATCATTCGGCTTCGCGCAGCTTCAACGGCAAGTTCGTAGACCTGTTCGGCGAGCCGCGCATGCACAGCGATGACTTCTTCACGGCCAGGAGCGCCCCGCACCGCGCGGGCGAGACCGAGATCGTCCGCCGCAACCAGCACTATGCCGACATCGCCCGCAGCATCCAGCAGGTGACCGAAGAGGCACTGCTGGCTATGGCCAACGCCCTCCACCGCAAAACCGGGGCCAGGAAGCTGGTCATGGCCGGCGGGGTGGCGCTGAACAGCGTGGCTAACTTCCGCCTGCTCAGCGAGACGCCGTTCGAGGATGTCTACATCCAGCCCGCCGCGGGCGATGATGGTGGCGCGCTCGGCGCTGCGCTGTGGGCCTACCATCTTGTGCTGGGCCAGCCGCGCAAGCTGGTGATGAGCGATACTTACCTGGGGCAGCAGTTCTCCAACGCCGAGATTCGCGCCTTCTTCGACGCGGAGGGTATCCCCTACGAGGAGTTCGAGGACGACGACAAACTGCTCGACCGCGTCGTTGAAGAGATTCTCGACCAGAAGGTGGTCGGCCTCTTCCAGGGCCGTTACGAGTGGGGGCCGCGCGCGCTGGGCAATCGCAGCATCCTGGCCGACCCGCGCCGCGCCGAGATGAAGGACATCATCAACACCAAGATCAAGTTCCGCGAGCCGTTTCGCCCCTTCGCGCCGGTGGTGCTGCAAGAGCGCGCCGCCGAGTTCTTCGACTACCCCAATGTCGAGACGAACATGCTGCCGCGCTTCATGCTGGCCGTCAGCCCGGTCAAGCCGGACAAGCTCGACGTGGCCAAAGCGACGACGCACGAGGGCGGCACTGGTCGCTTGCAGACCATTGACCAGCAGACCAACCCGCGCTATTACGAGCTGGTGCGCCGCTTTGGCGAAGCGACGGGCGTGCCGATCCTGGTCAACACATCGTTCAACCTGCGCGGCGAACCGATCGTCAGCTCGCCCGCCAACGCCTGGTGGACCTTCAGCCACAGCGAGATTGACTGGCTGATGATCGGGTCTTTCCTGGTGAGCAAGGATGCCAAGAAGAGGTCGTAACCATGTCGCAACCGTCACCCTCCACTGCTGGCAAGAGCCAGGGCGCGCTCAGCGGGCTGAAGACCCGCATGGGCATCGTCGGCGAGCTGTTCGCGTTCCTGTGGGCTGCCAAGATGTGGTGGCTGATCCCGATGATTATCGCCCTGATCGCTTTCGCGCTGCTGATTGTGCTCGGCTCGGCAAGCGGCGGCGGCCCGCTGATCTACACGCTCTTCTAGGAGGGCACAGACCATGACCGAGTGGGTGATTGCTGTGCTGATTGGGGCCACCATCGGGTTGGTCATCGGCGTGAAGATCGCCCGCGATTCCAACGCCCGGCAGCCGGTGCGCGGCGGCGTGCTGGCCCAGGTCTTCCACTACCTGGCCTGCGCCGGGCTGACCGGGATGCTGCCGTTCATCATCACCGGCATTGTGGTGGGGCTGTCGTTCCTGGCCCTGTTCGGGACTGCCGTGGGCTTCCTGGCCCTCACCGGCGTGTTCCTGCTGGCCCATGCCGGCTTTGAGCGCACAGGGGGCAGCAGTCGCTCGGCGGCGGGTTGATAGCAAAGCCGCAAGACAGCCCGTCTGATGCGCTCTACCCTCGAACAACCTCCCAGCGTTGGGAATCGCCCGCACTTCCAGGACTGCCGGCAGGCGAGCCGCGCGCAAACCTGGATAATCCCCTCGACCGCGCGTTGGCGCGCCCCCGATCCGCGACATCTCCTCTCAAATCTGAAACGCATGTAGCTGTAGTCGGCACAGGTCAAAGACATCAATGAAAGGACTTTCCAGATGACTGCTTACCGGTATGGCGTGATTGGCGCGGGGCGGCAGGGTGTGGCGACCGCCTATGACATGGTGCGGTGCGGTGGCGGGGCGAGTGTGCTGCTGGCGGACTATAGTGCGGCGGTGGCGCAACAGGCGGCGGCGCGCATCAACCGCTTGATGCAGCGTGAGGTCGCCACTTGGGCGCAGGTGGATGCGGGCAATCTGGAGGCGCTGATCGCCCTGCTTGCCGGGCTGGATGTGTTCGTGTGTGGCACGCCGTTTGGCTTCATCCCGGTGGCGACCGAGGCCGCGCTGCGTGCGCGGGTCAGCATGGTTGATTATGGCGGTCACACGCCGACCGTGCTGCAGCAGCTTGAGCGCGATTCGGAAGCCAAAGCCGCCGGAATCGCGGTGGTGCCGGATTGCGGCATGGGGCCTGGCATGAATAACACGCTGGGTGCCTATGCGGTCGAGCTGTTGGAGCAGGCAGGCTTGACGCCGCGTGATGTGTATCTGTGGGATGGGGGCATTCCGCAGAATCCTGTCCCGCCCTGGAACTACCAATGCGCGTTCAACATCAACGGCCTGACCAACGAGTACTATGGGCAGGTAGCGGTCTTGCGCGAAGGCAAACTGACGATGATCGGCGCGTTCGAAGAACTGGAACCAGTGGCGTTTGACGGGGTAGGACAGTTGGAGGCGTTTATCACCACCGGCGGCACCAGCACTGCTCCCTACACGTATGAGGGCAAGTTGCGCACCTACCAGAATAAGACCTGCCGCTGGCCAGGGCACTTCGCGCAGTTCAAGGCGTTTCAGCAGCTTGGCTTGTTCGAGCTGGAACCGGTCGAGATCAACGGGCAGCCAGTGATCCCGCGTGATGTGTTCCATACGCTGCTCGAACCCAAGATCACCGCGCCCGCGATCAAGGACGTGTGCGTCATGCGCGCGAAAGGCGTTGGTGTGGGCGAGGACGGAAGCGAACGGGCGGCGATCATTGACCTGGTGGACACCTACGACGAGGACACTGCTCTCACCGCTATGGAGCGCCTCACTGGCTGGCATGCGGGCATCATGGCCGAGTTCATCGCGCGTGGCGTGGTGACGCCTGGAGTCTGGCCGATGGAACGCGCTGTACCTGCTGGTGTGTTCATAGACAAGGTGCGCGAGCGCGGATTCAATGTCAGCGTGCGGTGGGAGTAGCGCGTAGAGCGGGGAAATCGGATTGATGGGCGGAACCGCTACAGCAAGGGGGGCGGGGCAGGTGTGAGCCTGCCCCGTTTTGCGTGACTCGCCCAGAGACGCCGCGTCAGGGCCGCGGTTGCAGCGTGACGGGAATCTCCACTGGGTCGGTGCCGCGCAGCACGCGCAGGGTGATCACATCGCCGGGTAGCGTGCTGGTTTCGAGGTAGGCGATCAGGTCGCTCATCTTCTCGATCGGCCTGTCGTTGACCGCGATGATGATGTCGCCGTCCACGGCCAGCCGACCAAAGGGCGTGGTGATGGCCCGCTTCGCCCCGGAAAGTCCCGCGCTCTCCGCTGGCCCGCCCCGTGTCACAGCGCTGACCAGGACCCCCTTCACATGCTCGTCCAGGCCCATTGCCTCGCGTTGGGCCGGCAGCAGCGTGCTCCCGGCGATGCCCAGCCAGCTATGGGCGTACTCGCCCTTGGCGATGAGGTAGGGCACGATGCGCCGGACGCTGTTCGACGGGATGGCGAAGCCCACCCCCGACGCCGTGCGCGAGCCGCTCAGAATGGCCGTATTCACGCCGATCACCCGCCCATCGGCGTCGAGCAAGGGGCCACCGCTGTTGCCGGGGTTGATCGCCGCGTCTGTCTGGATCAATTCGGGAATGCTGAAGCTGCTTTCACCGGTCAGGCTGCGGTCCAGGGCGCTGACGATGCCTTCGGTGAGGGTGAACTCCTGCCCGAAGGGGTTGCCGATGGCGTAGACCTTCTGACCGACGAAGGCTTCGCTGGAGTCGGCGAAGGTGATCGGCTTGAGGGGCGCTTTGGCCGGGTCTACCTTGATCACGGCCAGGTCAGCGTCCGGGTCGCGCCCGACCAGCTCGGCGGGCAGGATCGTCCCGTCTACAAAGGTGACGTTGATGTACTGGGCGCCTTCGACGACATGGTTGTTGGTGACGATGTGCCCCTCGTCGTCAATGACGAAACCGCTGCCGGTGCCTCCACCGCGAGCGGTTGCCACAGCAATATAGACGACAGAGGGTGTGGCTTCCTGGTACATGCGCGCCAGGTTCAGTTCGTCCGCGCGCGGCTGGTAGGCTTCGCCCGCTGGCAGCAGCGCCAGGCGGGTGGTTTGGCTGTCCTGCGCCCGCACACTCCACACACCGACGGCGGCGGCGATGAGCAGGACGATGAGCAGCACGCTTGCTGAGAGTGTTCGCTTGTTCATAGGAGCCTCTTGGGCTATCCGGCCTCGTTGTTCTCAGAATCTAACCACAGTCTTACACCTCCCGCATTGAATCTGCGTTTGAAAGCGATGAGAATCCGCTTAGAAAGCGAGTTTCGCCTGGGTCAAGCTCTGCCTGGCGGCTGAGGGCGTGTACGGAAAACCCTCACCCCTGCACCCTCTCCCTCACCGGGGCGAGGGGAAATCCCGCGCTTTGCTCCCCTTCTCCCCCTGGAGGGAGAAGGGGTCGGGGGATGAGGGGGAGCTTACCATACACCCTCTGGGGGCCGCCGCGTCTGCCCGGCTTCACCAGGATATGTTGCCCAAAACCCAGGCTTTCGGGCGAGAGCCTGTTATAATCGGGGCTGGCTCTGTCTGAACCGGTGACGCGGGGCGGCGCACTGTGGCGAACCGCGTCGTGAGTATAAGGAGAAAACACCCATGATCATCTTGATGCTGAACGTGCTGGCCATCGCCGGTCTGGCTGTTGCTGGCTTCGGCGTGTTCATGATCGCCCAGGCCGTCTCGCGCAACGATCCCGCGCGTGCCGGCGTCGTGTTGACGGTAATTGGCGTGGTGATCGCCGCTGTGTTCTTCGTGTTGGGGGCGGGCGTGGTGGAGATTCAGCCACAGGAAGTCGGTGTGGTCTTCAACGTGCTAACGGGCGAGATGGCAGAAACGCCGCTGGGCCCGGGGCTGCATATCATCATCCCCGGCATCCAGGAAGTGACTATCTACTCGACGGCCCAGCAGGAATACACAGTGTCCGGCGTGCCTACGGAGGGTGCCGTGCGCGGTGACGACGCGGTCGTTGCCCTGACCCAAGATGGGCAGGAAGTCAGCCTCGACGTGACGATGATCTTCAGCATTGACCCGGCCAAGGCCAACATCATTCACCGCCGCTGGCAGGAACGTTACGTCAATGGCCTCATCCGCCCCACGCTGCGCAGTGAAGCCCGCGCCTCACTGACCGAGTTCCGCGTGGAGGAGATTTACGCTGGCGACCGCACCTTGCTGGTCCAGTCCGTTGAAGAGAGCATTCGTCGCCTGATCGAGCCGGAAGGCTTTCAACTGACCAATATCCTGATTCGCCACATCCGCTTCTCGCCGGAATACGTGGCTTCCATCGAGCGCAAACAGGTTGCCCAACAGGAGGCGCTGGAGGCCGAGTTCCGCGTGCAGCAGCGGCGGCAGGAAGCTGAGCAGGTGCGCGAGCTGGCACGCGGTGACGCCGACGCCGCCGTGACGCGTGCGACGGGCGAAGCCGAGGCGCTGCGCCTGATCAACGAACAGCTTGGCCGGAATCCGCTACTGCTCCAATGGCGCTATGTCGAGCAGCTTGGCGACGACATCAGGATCATCGTCATCCCATCCAACAGCCCGTTCCTGTTCGATCTGGAGGCCCTGGTCGGTTCGACGCAGACGGGTTTGGAGCCGACTGTGACGGTTGAGCCGGCGACTGGCGGCGACTAGACGTCTGGCAGCACCGACCACTGAGCGGCTGGGCGCCAGAGATTGACCTCACCCCCTGGCCTCGCTGCGCTCGGTCTGTCCCCCCCTCCGCTCGGAGAGGGGGAGGCGAGGCGCGCTAGCGCCGAGACGGGGGTGAGGTCCGCAGGGGCGTATCAGCATACGCCCCTGCAGCCAGACACAAGCGACTCGGATGCGCCTAGCCGCACTTGTCCAGGTCGCGCCACTTGGCGACGATGTCGCCATCCACGATCAATTCGCTTGCGCCTTCGGGGACGGTGACGGTGAGCTTGCGGTTGGCGATCTCCTCGCACTCCGGCCCTTTCTCCACGGCGTTCCACGTGCCGCGCACGTACTTGTACTCGACGGCGGCGCTCTCCGGTAGTTCCAGCGTGACCGTCCAGTGCTGGTCGTCCACCTGCGTCATCTCGATCCCCGCCGGGTCCCAGTTGGGCAGGTCTCTGGTGCCGAAGTCGCCGGCGATGAACACGTTGCCCACCCCCTCTTTGGTGTAGTCGGGCACGGTGACGATGAAGGTCACCGGGATGCCGCGCCGCTGCACTTTCGCCTCGCCAGCGCTCACCGGCGCCGATTCGTTGAGCGCCGTGTCCACAGCGGATACCGCGTAAGCATAAGTGTTGCCCGCGCTCACCGCCCGGTCGGCGAAGCGATTCTCGGCGTCTGCGGGGACTTCACCGGCCAGGACTGTCTCGCCGCCGAAGGTGCGGTAGACGCGGTAGGCAGCGGCGTCTTCGGCAGGCGAGTCCTCCCAGGTGACGATCACTCCCGCCAGCGACGCCTGCAGAATCTCCGCCGAGGCGGGCGGCGCGGGGGCTTCGGTGTCGTCGGGTGCCAGCACTGTCAGTGGCGGGAATGTCTCGTCGGGCAGGGCGACGACCGTCCACGTCTCGCCCGCATTGCTGCTGAAGCGGGCCAGATGCACGAAGTCCCCGGCGGCGCTCAGCGGCAGGGCGATTTCGTAGACGTCCGCGCCATCCTCTTCCCCGGCGTATTGCATGGGCGTCCAGGCGAGCAGGTCGCTGATCTCGGCGGCTACGGCAGGGAGCAATGCAGCCTCAGCAAGCACGCCCACTGCCGGGCCGTTCGCTTCCGTCGCGCCGGGGATGCGCACCGCCGCGCGAACGGTCGTCGTCGCGCCGTAAGCCAGAGTGATCTGCGCCGGCATGTCGTCTGCCAGGAAGTAAGCCTCGCTGATGGCCGCGCTGGGCACAGCGGGGATGCTGGCGCTCAGCGGCCCGACCAGCCCGTCCGCACTGACGCCCGCCACTGCGTAGAAGTAGCGGTAGCCGTCCGTCGTCGTCGTGTCGGCGAAGCTGCTCGCCCCCGCCACAGCGTCGCCCACCGGGGCGAAGCCGCCCGTCGCCACCGGGCTGCGGTAGACGCGATAGCCCGCCGCAGCGGGGACGGCCTCCCAGGTCACGGTCACGCTCCCGCTGACGCCTTCGGCGGTCACGTTCGCCGGCGGCCGGGGCGCGACGAACGAGGCATGGCGCGCCCCGGCCCAGATGTTGCCGCTGAGCGCACCGACCGTCACCGTCAGCGCGCCATTGGTGACGACCGCTGGCTCGGCCGGCTGCACCAGGCGTAGCTCGCCAGTGAGGATGCCACCGACGTTGATCGGGACGGTGCGCGCCTCGCCCACCTGGGCGAAGGCCGGGGCGAGGGCGAGTCCTTCGGGCAGCAGCCCGCTCACGTCGAGCGTCACCGTTTGCGCGGCGTCGCCGTTGTTGGCGACGACCAGCGCGGCGTTGCCCGCTGCCGCGTCCAGGCGCAGGAAGGCGTAGACGCCGGTCGCGTCGTCGGCCAGCAGGGTGATCATCTCGCCCTCGCGCAGCGCGGGGTTGGCGTGGCGCAGCGCGGCCAATGCCTGGTAGAAGGCGAGCATGTCTTCATCAGGCGGGCCGTAATGATCCCCGTCGGTATCCGGCCAGGGATACGGCGCGCGATTGTAGGGATCGTCCTGCAGGGTGCTGCTGTCGCTGACGCTGGGTGCGTCCAGGGCGATCTCATCGCCGTAGTAAATCGTCGGCGCGCCGGGCAGGGCGAACTGTAGCAGGGCGGCCAGCTTGTGGCGCTGCGTGTCGCCGACTACGAACAGGACGCGCGACGTATCGTGGCTGCCCAGCAAGTTCATCATGGCCTGGTTGGCCAGCGGCGGGTAGTCGGCGGCGATGTCCTGGATGATCCCATCAAGCTGGCTTGGTGTCAGCGCGTGGAGGAGGCGGTCGCCGTTGGCGTCGTTGTCGGTGTAGTCCTCCTCGCGCACGAAGCCGAGGATACCCCGCCGAAGCTGGTAGTTCATCACCGAGTCCCACTCATTGCCCAGCAGCCAGCGCGTGGCGTTGCCCCATTCTTCGCCGATGATCACGCCCTCCGGGTTGGCGTTGCGCACGGCGTTGCGGAAGCCTTCCCAGTAGTCGCTGGCCGGGCCGCCAGGGTCAATATCACCGCCCACGTCCAGCCGCCAGCCGCCGATGTCCTCCCGCCCCCAGGTGGCCACCACGCTGTTGCGCCCGGTGTAGACGTACAGGCGCACGCCGGCGTTGTCGCTGTTGAGCTTGGGGATGCTGTCGAAACCGGCCCAAGAGACATAGTAGGTCGCGCCCTGTGGGTTATCCACGCACGACGAGGGCTGCTCGCCCTTGGGCGGCACGAAGAAGAACCAGTTGCGGTAGGGGGAGTCCAGGCTTTCGCACGCGCCCGCTTCTTCATAGCGCCCGTAGCGGTCGAAGAAAGGGCTGTCCGACGACA
>JBBIHG010000039.1:12465-28536 GCA_037447125.1 Chloroflexota bacterium
GCGTTCCAGTGGCCCGCGTACTCACCCGGCTGGCGTGGGTTCACGGGCGGCTCGTTCCACGTCTCGTGGAAGATGACGCGCAGCCCGTCGTAGAACTCCAGCGAGTCGTCGGCGGGGTCGTTGGACAGGTCGCCGTTGCGGAAGCGATCGGGGAAGATCTGGTAGACGACCGCGTTACGCATCCATTCGGGCGTGTAGAAGGCCGGGTCGTAGACGGTGAGCTGGTAGCTGAGGTCGGGGCTTTCGTCGTAGACGGTGCCGGGCCCGCCCTCGTTGGCCGGGAAGTAGAGGCCGTCCGCGCCGGGGCGCGTGTCGTCCTCGTAGTACACCGTCTGGTCGCCCCGGCTGACCAGGAAGCGGTACCAGTAGATCGTCGGCGTCTTGCCCGTGCTCAGTGTCGCTTCCCACAGATCGTAGCCGTCCGGCGTGGTGGCGATCACGCTCATCGGCAGCAGCGTCTGCGTCTGGGTGCGGTCGTCCCACACACGCACGGTGACAGAGTCCACATCGCGCGCCGCCGTGCGGAAGCGCAGCGTCACCGCGCTTTCGGTAGGCACGGGGCCGGCAGGCGTGCGATAGAGGTCGTCGCGGCTGTCGTGCAGCAGCGCCACGCGGTCGAGTCCGCCCACTGTGCTGCCCTGGGCGAGCAAACCGTTGGCCGGGATGAGCGCGGCGATCAGCAGCGCCCACGCTATGAACCGAATCGCTTGAATCACCTGTCTACGCATGGGGTTGCTCCTGCAAAACACGCGCGTCTAGTTGGGAGTGCGGCGGGCCAGATCGGAGTCGCCACTATCCTGGAATGTACAGAAGAGCGGCGCTTTGTGCAATATTCGCCGCGCTTTCTGCCTGCCAGATAGCCCGTGCGCAAACAGCATGGCTCGCTATAATTGGGCGCCTGTGACGACCGCCGGAATGAACGAGGACGCCGCTGATGACCCGACCCCTGCCACCGCTCGCCGCAGTCCTGCCCGTCCTGGTGGGCTTGCTCGCTGCCGTGCCGGGGATGGCGCGCGCCCAGGAGCCCGATCGCTGCGCTGCCATCTACGAGGCGGCAACGGTGGGCATGATGGAGCACTGCTTCGCCGCGCCCGCCGCGATCGCCTGCGCCGCCGCCGGTGAAGTGACCCTTGAAATGCAGTCCGGGCAGGCGGTGACTGAGGTGGGCAGCCGGGCGCAGCTCAATGGCCTGGCTGCGCTGCGCGCCCTGCCCGGCGACGGCACAGCCTGGAGCCTGGCCAGTCTGACCGTGCCAGACCTGGTGAACGGCCAGCAGACGGCGACGCTGCTCGTGCTTGGCCCGGCGGAGCTGTTTTTCGACGAGACGACAGACCTGCCCCCCGGCGCGGCGTTCCACCTTCTGGTGCCCGCCGGGCCGTTCCCTTGCGAGGAACTCGCCCGGCCCGGCGTGCTGGTCCAGTCGCCGCCGAACGCGCTCACTCTGCTGCGCGTCAACGGTCACGACATGGCCGTGAACGGCCTGGCGCTGATCGCCATGGATGGAGATGCACTGGTCGTCAGCGCCTTGAGACGCGAGACGATCCTGGCCCAGAGCGGGACCGTGATCTTCGCCGGCTACAGCGCCACACTGAGCGGAGACAGTGTCTCACCGGTCGTGCCCTACGACCCGGCCCTGGTGGCCCACCTGCCCACCGAGATTCTGCCGGCGATCGAGGTCGTGGCCCTGCCAGGGGATGCCGAAGTGGTCCAGCCCACGCCACTGTACAGCCGTCCGGCGCCCCAGGCAGTGAGCAATACCCAGGCCAGGGCCGGGCGCCCCGTCAGCGTGTTGGGGCGCAGCAGCGATGGGGAATGGCTGCACGTGCGCACCTATGACGGGCGAATCGGCTGGGTGCCACGGGCCGCTCTGGACGTGCGCGTGCCGGGCGAGATACCGGTCTACGATGAGGCACTGCCGCTCCCTGTGCGCCCGTTCGGGTCGCTCCAGGGCACCGTCAAGACGGACGCAGAGCGCAGCATCCTGCGCGCGGGGCCAGGGCAGGAATTCGACATGGTGGCGACGGTACCCTTCTGGACCGACCTGGCCCTCTATGGGCGCAGCGCGGATAACCAGTGGCTCTACGTCGAGACGGGCGACGGGCTACGCGCCTGGATCAGCACGCTGGTGATCAGCCCCACCTCGTCTTATACGCTGGCTGAGCTGCCCTACGCCCCTGGCGCCGGCGGATGAGAGCGTGGCGCACCGCCCGCTGGAATCTCGCTTGTGACGAATGTCACAGATAATCACGCTTTTGGGCCCTACTGAGCCATATCGCGGCGAAGTATGCTGAGGGTGTGTGACAGCAGGCTGGTGTGACGATCTCCCAGGATCGCGCGCATTAGCTGGGAAGGTGTTTCTCTTCTGCCTCCTCTAAACTTATCGTCGTTTTGTTGGGGAACGCCGCGTCTAGCTGGGGAGTCTGGGCGCGGCACTTCCTTTTCTACGGAGGCGGCGTCCGGGTTGGTGCCAGTTTGTGACAGCTATCTACATTCTACGTGCAGCTTGTCACAAGCCATTGATCGCTTCTTGGGATATGATAGGTATATAGTTGGTTTGCCAGAGATCTGATCGAAAGTCAACCCCTTTTCGCGCAGAGTTGCGCCAACGTTTTCCTCCTTGTGCTTCAGCGCACGACGTTCCAACGTCGTGCGCTGAATTTATGCTGCCTGCGCCCTGCCATCATGCCCGCAGCCGGGTCAGCGCCCAGGCCGCGTGCTCCCGCACCAGCCCAGACTCGTCATGCCGCGCCAGGCGAGCCAGCCGCGGAGCGAACTCCGCCAGGCCGCTGTTGCCCGCTGCGACGCAGGCGTTGCGCACCAGGCGTTCGCGCCCGATCCGCCCGATGGCCGACCCGGCGAAGCGCGCGCCAAAGCTCTCCTCATCCAGCGCCAGCAAGCCGGCCAGCAGCGGCGCGGCCCGGTCAGCATCAGGCGGCCAGAAGGCACGCTCGCCTGTCGGCGCGGAGAACTTGCGCGTGAACGGGCAGACCTCCTGGCAGATGTCGCAGCCGTAGACCCAGTTGCCCAGCAGCGGGCGCAGGTCTTCGGGAATGGCCCCCTTCAGCTCAATGGTCAGGTAACTGATGCAGCGCCGCGCGTCGAGCACGTAGGGGCGCGGGAACGCTCTGGTTGGGCAGGCGGCCAGGCAGCGCGCGCACGTCCCGCACAGCGTCTCGCGGCCCGGCGCGTCGTAGGTGTCGAAGGGGAGGGTGGTCAGCACTTCGCCCAGGAAGAGATACGAGCCGCGCCGGGGGTGGATGAGCAGGGTGTTCTTGCCGATGAAGCCCAGCCCGGCTCTCTGCGCGTGGCTACGCTCCAGGAGAGCCCCCGTATCCACGTAGACGCGGCTAACCACTTCGCCGTGCAGCCAGGCGGCGAGCGCTTCGAGGCGCGGTATCATGATCGCGTGGTAGTCCGCGCCCCAGGCATAGTTGGAGATGCGCCCCCGCCGGGGATCGCTTAGAAGGGACAGCGGGACAGCGTCCGTCGCGTAGTTGAGCGCGACGATCACCAGTGAGCGGACGCCGGGCAGGATGGCGTTGAGGTCGCGGCGGCGGGCCAGGCGGTCGGGCCGGGCCAGGTAGCCCATCGTCCCGTGCATCCCCGCCTCGATCCAACGCAGATAGGCATCCAGGCGCGGCGATGGCGCGGCGGGGACGACCCCCGCCTCGGTGAAGCCGAGCGCGGCGGCCTGCTGGCGGGTCCGGGCGGCGGAGAAGGACATGAACATAAGTGGTAGTCGGGCAGAGCCACTGTGGAGTGCCGCGCCCTGCCTCCTGACAGGTCTGGCGAGAGCGCGCCAGGCAAAGGCGTGTGACGATTCGCCGGGCGCGTGGTAAGCTCGGCACCGATTGCGCCAGTTATACCCGGTCTGCACGCAGACAGACAACGGAGTTCTTCCATGCGCCAGGTGTGGATTCCTAAGGCCGGCCCGCCCGAAGTCCTGCAGGTGCGCGACGTCCCCGAGCCGCAGCCCGGCCCCGGCCAGGTGCGCATCACCGTTGAAGCGATCGGTGTCAATTTCGCCGACATCGTCGGGCGGCTGGGTATGTACGCCGATGCCCCGCGCCTCCCCTTTGTGCCCGGCTTCGAGGTCGCCGGGCGGGTTGACGCGCTCGGCGAGGGTACAGACGCCGCCCTCCTCGGCCAGGCGGTGATCGGGCTGACGCGCTTCGGCGGCTACAGCGAGCGGGTGTGCATCCCCGCCGGGCAGGTTCTGCCGCACCCCGCCGACATGACCGTTGAGCAGGGGGCGGCCTTCCTCGTGTCGGCGCTGACGGCCTATGCCGGGCTGGTGGCGCTGGGCGGCATCAAGCGCGGCGAGCGTGTGCTGATCCAGGCAGCGGCGGGCGGAGTCGGCCTGATGGCAGTGGACATTGCCCGCCTGCACGAAGCGACGATCTTCGGCACAGCGTCGGCGGGCAAGCATGATTTTCTACGGGAGCGGGGCGTGCAGCACCCGATTGACTATCGCCAGTACGACTTTGTGCGCGAGATCGAGCGCCTGACCGCTGGCACAGGCGTGCACATCGCCCTGGACTCCATCGGCGGGCGCTCGTGGATGCGCAGCTACCGGACACTGGGGCCAGGAGGACGGCTGGTGATCTGCGGGGTGACGGCGCTCACGCCGGGGCTGCGCCGCTCCGTGTGGGGACTGCTCAAGTTCGCGCTGGGCGTTCCCTGGCTGGCGCTCAACCCCGTGCGCCTGGCCAACGATACGCGCGGCGTGCTGGGCGTGAACCTTGGTCGCCTGTGGGATCAGGAGGCGCTGTTGCGCGCCTGGGCCGGGGAGATGCTCGCCTATCACGCCGCCGGGCACGTGCGCGTGCACGTGGACCGTGTCTTTCTGCTGGCGGAGGCCGCCGCCGCCCACCGCTACATCCAGGAACGGCGCAGCGTGGGCAAAGTGGTGCTGCGCCCCTGAGCGCGCCCGCCTACTCCGGCTCAGACTGGCGCAGCAGTTCCTCGACGCGGGCGAGGAAAGTGGGCATGTCCACCGGCTTCTGCAGCACACCATCTGCACCGAGCCGCTCGGCCAACTGATGGGCCGTCGGCAGCGCCGAGACGATCAGCACGCGCGTCTCACGCAGGTCCGGCCTCTGGCGGATGTGCTCCAACACGGCCTCGCCGGAAGCCAGGGGCATCATTAAGTCCAGGATAATCAGTTCTGGCTGGTAGGCGTTGATCTGGTAGAGCGCCTCGACGCCATTGGCCGCTGTGTAAACCTGATGACCTCGCTTGCCGAGAGCGAGCGTCATCATATTCGCCAGCTCGGCGTCATCTTCAATGATCAACAAGATCGCCATCGCACCACACCCTGTCACTCTGTGGGGAGCTTGTCCGCCCCACACCCCGTCTTCATTGTACGAGCGCTAGCGCGCGCTGGCAAGCACGCTTGCGGGAGGCGCACGCCCGGCCTTGGAGACGGCGCATCACCGCTGCGGGTGCCCTTCATTTCCGGGGGAAAACGATCAGCGCTGAGACGCAGAGAGCGCAGAGAAGAGAGAGTTCTAATTCTCCTCCGCGTCCTCTGCGCCTCTGCGGTTCAGGAATCTCGCCCCCATCGTGAACTGCACCCCCCACCGCTGCGCGGCTCTCGACAAAACATGCTGAATTCTCGTATACTGAGAGAGAGCGCTTCTTGCAGCTCTGGAGCCGACACGACCCTACAGTTGCGACGAGCGCTGGCGGGGAAACCACACAGCGGAATCACTGTAGCCGGGGGCGCCGCGACGCCCACCCCGCGCCAGCGATTCCGTTGTGCTTTGTGACGATCGTTACGCGCTAGATGTGTGGGAGGTGCGACATGGCTGTGGTCACCATTTCCCGTCAGGTAGGAAGCGGAGGCGATGAGATTGCCGCGCGTGTCTGCGAGGTCCTCGGTTATCGCTATTTCGACAAGCAAGTGATGATCGAAGCTGCTGCTGCTGCCGGCCTGGGTGAGGCGGAGGTTGTGGATTTCTCTGAGGAACGCTACAGAGTCCAGGATTTCCTGTCGCGCCTGCTACAGAGCCGCCCTCGTACTGTACGTCAACTCCTGGTTCGTGAGGAAGCGCATAAGCTGATTGACACGCTGACCTCTCGCCAGATGGACGAGGCCCAATGCGTGGACCTGATCCGCTACGCGATCACCAGCGTCTGCGAACAAGGCGACATCGTCATCGTGGGACGCGGCGGCCAGGCAGTGCTGCAGGGCAAACCAGGGGTGCTGCACGTCCGCGTGGTCGCCCCGCTGGAGGAGCGCATCTATCGCCTGCGCGAGCGGGGCGTCAGCGGGGTAAGCGAGCTCAAGCTGACCATCGCCGAGCGCGACCGGGCCAGCGCCGAGTACCTCAAGCGCTTCTTTGGCATTTCCTGGGACGACCCGGCGCTCTATCACATGATCCTGAACACAGGCCAGCTTGCCCTCGATGCGGCGGCGCGCATCATCGCCAGCGCCGTTGAGCAGATCGCTCCGGCCCCTGCCGCCTGAGGGACAGCCCGCCCGGATTCTGATAGGAATCCGGCGTCGCGTACCGTTGACCGGCGCCAGCGGGCATGATATACTGATGCCGCCTCGGAGGGGCCTTCCAACGAGAGGCAACCCGGAGGGATGGCCGAGTGGTTTAAGGCGGTGGTCTTGAAAACCACTGAGGCGTTATACGTCTCCGGGGGTTCGAATCCCTCTCCCTCCGCCAGACAACTGTATAACCCTGTGGGGAGGTGCCAGAGTGGACGATTGGGGCCGCCTGCTAAGCGGTTAACCGGCGTTAAACCGGTTCGCAGGTTCGAATCCTGTCCTCCCCGCCTGATCGCAAACGCCACGACTCAGCCGGTCGTGGCGTTTGTGGTGATCTCCAGTTCACCAATCGCTCTTGTCGTGCTCGGGGCTGGGCAGCGCGCCGCCACGCGAGCGCACGCGCGTGCCGTAGACCAGCGGACCGCTGAACAGCGCCTCCTCGCCCCGCTTGGCCTTGCGCTTGGCTTTGCTGAAGCCGTCGTCCGGCCCGGCGATCTGACGCCTGCCCGCCCCATTGCGCAGCAGCAGCAAGAAGCCCAGCATGATCAGCACCAGTGGGCCGGCCTGCAAGCTCGGCATACCGATGCCGATGACTAGCTCGAAAAACAGCCCAAAGGCGACGAAGGCCAACAGACTGGCCCGGATCAGCCAGCGCCCGCTCGTATCCAGGCTGGCGTTGGAGAGCTGGCGTCCCATCAGCAGGAAGGCCATGCCCAGGAACGCGCCGTAGAGCGTCCAGGCGTAGGCCCAGGCCTGCCAGTAATCGGTGATGGTCATCGCGGCGAACAGCGCCCCCGTCCCGGTGACTATCATGCCAGGGATGGCGAACAGGACGGCGCCGGTCGCCCCGCCGTACAGCGCGGGGAGTAGCAGCAGCAGGCCCGGGATCACGAAGAACAGCGGCCACCACACGCCCAGCCCGGTCAGCAAGAACAGGCCGAGCAACATGAGCGCCAGCGCCATCAAGAAGCGCCTGTTGGAGTCGGAATGGCAAGACATGGGCCCCTCCCTTGGGGGACTTTGGAGACGGACGGTCTGATCCCTTCTACGCAGGCAGGGGCCCGAAGGTTGTGCACGCGGCGCGAACGCCCCCGATCGGTGAGCAACCGGCCCCGGCCCCGCCCCCGGCCTGGCGACGCTCGATGCGGCGCGCTGCGATGTCAGAGCAACTCATCGGGGTCGGCGCGCTGGGCGTAGGCGAAGCCCTCGATGAAGCCGCGCGCCCGGTCGGTGTGCGGGTAGCGGGCCAGGTATTCCCAGAAGCTGGCGCTGTGATCCGGGTAGCGGCGGTGAGCCAGCTCGTGGGCGATGACGTAATCCACCACGTAGTCCGGCCACTCTCTGATGCGATCGCTGATGCGGATGTCACCGTCGGTGCTGCCCCCGCTGGTGCAGCTCCCCAGACGCTGCCGCATGTTGTCCACCCAGCGGATCGAGTGCCAGCGCAGCTCGCCGTCGAAGTGCGCGCGGTTGATCCGGCGGGCGCGGCGCTCCAGGTCGTCGTCGTTCTGACGGCGGGCGCGGGCGCGCTGCTTGATCACGCGGGCGACGATCCTGTCTAGCAGCTTGTCAACCTGATTGCGCCCCAGCCGCTGTGGCACGCGCACCTGAATCGTCTCGCCGTGCAGCGTCCAACGCGCCGACTTGCGCAGGCGCTGGTCGCGAGTGACCTCCACGGTGAGCGTGTGCGGCCCGTCCGCGACGTGGCGCACGATCTCCGGTTGGGCAGGGCGAGGGGTGCGAGTCATGGGCTTGAAGTCGCAGGCGTGCGGGTTAGGGTGAGAACGGCAGCGCCGCCCACAAGGCAGGACGGCGCCGGGTCTTGGGCGCGAAGCGATGCCATGAGCGGGCCGCTAACCGGCGCGAATGGCATTAAACAGGTGGCGCGTCTCCTTGCCGGGCGCGATATTGAACATGCGCGCCAGCGTGCGCTCAAGCTGGTGGTACTGAGCCACCGCGTCGTCCGTGCGTCCCTGCTGGTGGTAGATGGTCATCACGTCGCGATGGACGTCTTCCCAGTCGGGCTTCTCGCGCAGAGCGCGCAGCAGATAACCGAGGGCCTGGTCTGTGTCGCCCTGGTCGCGATGGTAGCGGCCCAGCCCGATCAAGGCCTGGGCGTACTTGCTCTGCAGTTCCTGGCGGCGCTGTTCGACCCATGGGATGCTGATCGCAGGCAGGAAGGGCGAGCGGTAGAGCTGGACGGCCTTGTGCCACAGGGCCGGGGAGTCGGCGTCGAACTCGGTGGCGCTGTCAACCGCCCGCTCGAACAGGGCTACGTCATAGTGAACGCTCAGCTTCGGCGAGGGCACGTAGAAGCCGGATTGATAGTTGGTTAGCTCGTGACCCAGCCGCTCGGAGATTTTGCGCTTGGTGACATGGTAGACGTTGGTCGCCTCTTTGATGGCCATCTTCGGCCAGAAGACGCTGAAGATTTCGTCGCGGGTGACCATCGGGTGATCGACGAAGAAGTAGAACAGGTGCCGGGGCAGCGAGCCTTCCCAACTGGTCACCGGGCGTCCATCCATGTAGACATGTCCCCCGGACAGGGCGAAGACCTCAAGCTGCCCGCGCCCCGGCTCATCGCCGAAGATGCCGCCGCCCATAGCCCGGTCGTTGCCTATCACCGCGACCAGCCCGGCGTGGATCAGGTCATTCCAGGGCTGCAAGCCGAGCAGCCGCGCGTTGATCACGATCTGGACGTGCTTGGGCAGCCTGGCTGCCAGCGTGCGGAAGAAGCGGCCAGCAGCCGCGTCGAAGGTCAGGTTGTCGAACTGGTCGAGCAGCAAGAGGTGCCTGTCGCCCTTCATCTGACCCAGGTCGGCGGCCAGAGCGCTGGCCAGGTCCTCCGGCCCGGCCCCAGCATCGAGCGCGGCGCGCGTCTGCCCGCCAAGGGACATCGCCAGCGCCGAGTCCGCTGCCATGTGGCGCAGCCAGTCGGTCAGTACCGCGTCATCTGGAGTCAGCGCGTAATAGGCGATCTGCTGGCCGTACAGATCAAGCAGCAGAGCCACGAGAGCCGCCCGGCTGCGGTGCCGGGGATAGATGAGCACGACGGGCTTGTCAGCGAGCTTGTGCTGAAGAAGAGAGTAGGTAGTCTCCGCGACCTGTTCAAGCATGGCGGACATGGGTGGACCCTTCCTTCGCCAGCTCCCTGGCGAACAACGAATGCCCTAGCCGATTGTAGGGCAGGGCATGATAACTCATGCCCTCGGTACGCAAGTTCCCACCCCTGATACTTTGCGTCTATGGGGATAGACCGGATTATCCCGATGTAACAAATCCTGAAACGTTTGCAGTGAGCCAGATAGATTATGGCAACGTTGTCATTTTATGTCAAGCCGTTTGGAATTAGCCAAACGTGTTTCAGTCTCTCTTACCTTATTAGACAGCTTATCGCCAGTGTGGATACCTGCTACCCCCGCGCCAGCGAACCCGCTATAATTCAGGCACGCTTCGACCGGCAGGCGATGACAGTGGAGAGACAATCCCCTCATGGTGTCCCGTAGAGCGCCCGTGTATTGGCTGGTGATGGGGCTGTTTGCCCTGAGCGCGTGCACCTCATCCCGCGACGAAGAGAGCTTCGTCGTGCCCACGCTGGCCAGCCTGGAGACCATCCCAACGGCCATCTTCTTGACCGAGAACGCTCCCCCGTCTGGCTTCGGGACGCTGGCGCTCGACCCGATTGACCGCGGGCTGGCAGCCCACCCCGGCTGGACCTACACGGTCACCGGCAGCTTCGAGGGCGTGTTCGAGGCTAGCGGCGATCCGGCGCTGGGGACGATCAGCGTGCAGGTGCAAGGCAACGAGCCAGGCCAGGCAAGACGTGTTGTGTTGGAGATCGAAGGGAGCGCCTTCCTGCCCGGCGACGCCCCGCTGCGTCTGGAAGGCGTGCGCCTGAGCAACGATTACTACACGGTGGATGTGAATGGCCGCTGTTCCACTGACGGGGAGGAGCAGCCCGGCGGCGCGAACATCGCCGACCTGTCAGCAGGGCAGATCATCGGCGGGGTGGCCCAGGCTCTACCCACCGGTCACCGCCAGACGCTCGACGAATTGCCCGCCTGGCAGTACACCTTCGCCCCTGCCGACGCGCGCCTGCCAGCGATTCAGCCGGGGCCGGATGGGACTGTGACGTTGGCGGCGGACCTGTGGTTCGCGCCGGAGATTGACGCCGTGCCCAGCTACGAGATTTCGGCGGTGGTGAGCGGGGTGCGCCTGCTGTATGCGGATCGCGCGTCGTCCACCGTCTCCGGGACGCTGGTGTTGCACTATGCGCTCGATGTGGCGGCGCTGGGCACGCTGCCTAACATCTCCGTCCCGCACGGCTGTTGATCAGCCTGGCACGACGGAATAAGGTATAATGATGCCGACGGCCAAACCGGCTTAGCGCTGCGCCAACTGTAGGAGAGCTTGTATGCGTGTTTCTGTCCTGCAAGAGAATCTGCACAAGGGGTTATCTATCGTTGGTCGCGCCATTCAGAGCCGGCCCACGCTGCCCATTCTGGCCAACGTGATGATCGCGACGGATGACGCGCGCCTGCAGCTTTCCGCCACCAACCTGGAACTGGGCATCACCCACTGGATCGGCGCCAAGGTCGAGCACCCTGGCTCGATCACCGTGCCCGCGCGCACGCTGCAAGAACTGGTTGGCACGCTGCCCTCCGAGCGTGTGGACATGGAACTCGACCCGCGTACGCTGACGCTGCACCTGCGCTGCGGGGCCAAGTCGGCCAATATCAAAGGCATGGACGCCGCCGAATACCCGCTCATGCCAGAGTTCGACCCGGCGCGGGCCATCCCGGTCAAGGCGAGTGCCTTCCGCGAGATGATCGAGCAGGTCGTCTTCGCCACCGCCAAAGAGGACAATCGCCCCATCCTGACCGGCGTGCAAATGCGCTTCGACGGCGATCAGCTTACCCTGGCGGCGGCGGATGGCTACCGGCTCGCC
This sequence comes from Chloroflexota bacterium, assembly GCA_037447125.1. GTDB lineage: Bacteria > Chloroflexota > Anaerolineae > Aggregatilineales > Aggregatilineaceae > UBA2029. The sequence continues at coordinate 23,913 of JBBIHG010000039.1, forward strand.
GTGCGCATGGCCACGCTGGAGCTTGGCACTGGCGATCGCTCGCCCGAGCCGCTGATCGTCCCCGCGCGCACACTGGCCGAACTGGCGCGGATCATTGGCGACGAAGACGACGAGGTGCTGCTCGGCCTGCCCGAAGGGCGCGGGCAGATCATGTTCAGCCTCAAGAATGTGGTCGTTGTCTCGCAGCTCATCGAGGGCAAGTTCCCCGACTATGAGGCGATCATCCCGCAGAGCTTCCAGACGCAGGTGCTCGCCTATACCGACGAACTGCTGGCCGCCTGCCGCAGCTCTGAGGTCTTTGCCAAGGACTCGGCGAACACGGCCCGCGTGCTGGTTGAGCCGAGCGGCATGGTCGGCGTGCCGGGCCGCGTGACGGTCGCCGGGCGCTCGCAGGAGAAAGGTGATGCCGAGGCCCCGGTGGACGCGAGCATTGACGGGCAGGCGGTGGAGATCTCGTTCAACATCCGCTACCTGATTGACGTGCTGAGCGTCATCCGCGAAGACCAGGTCGTGCTGGAGACGAGCGGTCCGACAGCGCCGGGCGTGGTGCGTCCTGCCGGGCGCGACGACTTCGTCCACGTGATCATGCCTATGTCCACCAGCCGCTAGCGCGCAGGGGCAGGGCTGGCCGGCGGTCGTAGATAGGGGTCGCCGCTGTGAGTCTGCTCTATGGCGGATTTCGCGATTCTTCCTGATCACCAGAACCGCCCGATCAGGCTGACGGACGAGCGCTGGGCGCATATTCTGGATCACCCTGAGATGGCCGGACAGCGTGAACGTCTCGCTGAGACGCTCGCCGAGCCAGATCTTGTTATTGTCTCTGTCAAAGACAAGTCAGTTCGAGCTTATCACCGCCTATATGAAAAGACGCCAGTGACCCGCAAGTATCGGGTGGTTGCGGTCAAAGTAGGAATAGACGATGCCTTTGTGCTGACAGCCTACTTTACAGCTCGCTTGAAGAGGGGAGAGATCGTATGGCGTCCCTGAGAGTCTGGTATGACCGGGAAGGCGACTATCTCGAAGTGACCTTCGAAGACGCTCCATCTCTGCTGGAAGAAATCAGCGACGATGTCTTTGAGCGCCGCACTCTGGATGGCCGCGTGGTAGGCTTTGCCGTGTTCAATGTGAGCAAGCACGATCGGGATAAGCTTCTGCTGCCGCTGGCGGTGACGGCGGTGTCAGCAGCCTGACGAGTGACGATACTTCGCCGTCTTGGCAAAAGGCTGATCACTCATCCAGGGGCGCGCGATGTTAGCCAGGTCCAGGCCCAGTTCAGTCAGGAAGAAGCGCATGTCTGCCTACGACGAGCAGATCAAGTGTCACGACTACCGCATAGACCCCGATTTCTGGAAGGACCCCTACGGAGTTGAGGTCGCCTACGATACGCTCAAGTTTCTGTTCGTCCCTGACCACGTGTCGGCCTATATTGCCTCGGTAGTGGCCCGCCAGGTCTACCGCTACCAGATAGACAATATCCGCACCAAAGAGCAGATCACCCACGCCGTGATGATCACCATGGGCGGCCTGCTGCCCGGCGTGCTGCTGCACGATCACCTGGCCTGGACGCTCAACAAGAACATCCCGCCGATCGAGTTCGGCACGCTCGGCGTGCGCTACTACGCCGGCCCGGGCGAGCCGCTCGACCAGCCGCGCATCATCCATCCCCTGTCCATCCAGGTTGAGGGCTGCGTCATCGGCGTCATCGAGGACCTGGTGGACCTGGGCGGCACGGCGCGCTTTGTCGGGCAGTACCTGGTGGAGGAACGCCAGGCACGCAAGGTCGTGCTGATCGCGCCCTTCCTCAAGAGCAAGAACCTGATCGGGGAAATGGACGTGATTTTCTTCGGCCACGTGCCCAAAGACACCTGGATCATCACCCCCCGCGAGCGAGTGGAGACGCTGATCAAGCGCGTGCCTTACTGGCGCGATCATGGTGCCACGCTGGAAGAGTGCAACCAGAACCTGCGCACCATCGGCTACCCGGAATACCTGCTGGAGACGTACCTGCGCGCCACCTACGAGCGCGGCTAGGCCGGGCTGAAGGAAGCAGTACGCGGGACGCGGCGGGCGCGCTTCATTTCTGGGGCAAAGCCTCACCGCCGAGGCGCAGAGGGCGCGGAGAATAGCAGGGAACCTTTGTGGTTCTCCTCGGTGTCCTCGGCGTCTCTCTGCGGTTCAAGCATTTCACCCCCACTGTGAAATGCCCCGACGCGGCCTGGGTCATTGACATTCAGGGCGAACCTCCCTATAGTGGGGTCATGATCGTAGTCCAGTTCCCACACGATGCCCGGAGCATCATGATGCGCATGTGCCGCTTGCCGTGGTCGGAGGGACTCCGGCGATGGCGTTGCGCGCGTGAGTAGCGCCCGCGCCACAAGACCACGGCAAGCAAACCGTCGAGCAGCAATCGGCGGTTTTTGTTTGGTAGGGAGTGATCAGTTGTCAGTCTTCGGTGATCAGCTTTCAGTCTAGAGACACCCTCAGAGACCATTTGAGGAGTTGTTTCCCCCACCCCAAACCTCTACCCCACAAGGAGGGAGGGGCTTAGCGGGTGCGCTTTTCTCCCTTCCCCCCTCGTGGGGGAAGGGCCGGGGATGGGGGGCAAAGGCAGGCGCACGACTTCTCGAACGGCCTCTCAGGTGGACTCAACGCGCTCGCTGCCGAAAACTGATCACTGACAACCGAACACTCGCCGTTGTTCGCCATCGCGCCGCCTGCTACAATGTCCGCCGGTCAGCCGACCGCACGCACACAGAAGGGGAGACCATGCCTGAGCACATTCACGTTTCCGTCGCCTGGCCCTACGCCAATGGCGATCTGCACGCCGGGCACCTGGCCGGGGCCTACCTGCCCGCCGACATCTTCGCCCGCTTCCACCGGCTGAAGGGCAACCATGTGCTGATGGTCAGCGGATCGGACGCGCACGGCACGCCGATCACCGTCGAAGCCGACCGGCTGGGCCTCTCGCCGCGCGCGGTCTTCGAGCACTACCATCACCGTTTCCTGGTGACGCAGCAGCGCATCGGCATCAGCTACGACCTCTTCACCCACACCGACACCGAGAACCATCACCGCATCGCTCAGGACATTTTCTTGCGGCTGCTGGAGCGCGGCTACCTCTACACCGAGACGCAACGCCTGCTCTACAGCGAGACCGAGCGGCGCTTCCTGCCCGATCGCTACGTCGAGGGCACCTGTCCTGTCTGCGGCTACGCCGACGCGCGCGGCGACCAGTGCGACAACTGCGGCAGCCTGCTCGATGCGCTCGACCTGATCAACCCGCGCAGCAAGACCGACGGCAGCACGCCGGTCATCCGCGAGACCGATCACTACTTCCTCAACCTGCCCGCCTTCATTGACGAGCTACGCGCCTATCTCAACGATCCGGTCAAGGCAGCGACCTGGCGTCCGAACGTGCTGCGCGTCTCGCAGAACAAGGTCGCAGACCTCAAGGGCCGCCCGATCACGCGCGACATCGTCTGGGGCATCCCTGTCCCGCTGGAGGGGTGGGAAGACAAGCGCCTGTACGTCTGGTTCGAGGCGGTGATGGGCTACTTCACGGCCAGCGTCGAGTGGGCGCGCAACAGCGGCCAGTCCGATGCCTGGAAGCGCTGGTGGTACAACCCGGACGCCAAGATCTACAACTTCATCGGCAAGGACAACATCGAGTTCCACACCATCATCTGGCCGGCGGAGCTGCTTGGCATTGACGGGCTGTACGCCGCTGACGGCGACGGCCCCATCTCGCTGCCCTACGACGTGCCGGCCAACGAGTTCATGAACATCGAGGGCCAGCAGTTCTCCAAGAGCCGCAACTGGGCGATCTGGGTGCCGGACATCCTCGACCGCTACGATCCCGACCCGATCCGCTACTACATCGCCATGACCTTCCCCGAAACGCGCGACTCCGACTGGAGTTGGGATGGCTTTGTGACGCGCAACAACACTGAGCTGCTGGCCGCCTGGGGCAACCTGGTCAACCGCGTGCTCAAGTTCGCCCACAAGCACTTCGGCGGGGCGGTGCCCGACCCCGGCGCGCTGCGGGCGATGGACGAGGAGATCATCGCCAAAGTGGAGGGCGGCTTTGAAACAATCGGCGGGTTGCTGGCGGCGGTTCGTCTGCGCGACGCACTGACCGAGGGCATTGCCCTGGCCCGCGAAGTCAACGGCTACCTGGACCGCGCGCCCTGGTTCCAGGTGGTGGCGGAAGATAAGGCAGCGGCGACGACGACGATCTACACCGCTCTGCGCTGCATTGACAACCTCAAAACGCTGCTGGCCCCCTTCCTGCCCTTCACCTCGCAGCGTGTACACGAGTACCTGGGCTATGAGGGGACGCTGTTTGGCGAGCAGTGCATCGAGGTATTCCAGGAGAGCGAGCGCCCCCACGAGGCGCTGACCTACCACGCCGATGAGCGCGTCGTTGGGCGCTGGGAGCCGAGCCGCCTGCCTGCCGGACAGGCGCTGCGCGAGCCGGGGCCGCTCTTCCGCAAGCTGGAGCCGACGCTGGTTGACGAGGAGCGCGCCCGCCTGGGCCAGCCGCGCGAAGCGGACACCCAGCCGGGGCGGGAGTCGTAACGAGCGTTTGCGTGGAGAGAGAAAGATTCACCGCAGAGACGCAGAG
>JBBIHG010000040.1:0-17885 GCA_037447125.1 Chloroflexota bacterium
CTTTTCTCTGCGCTCTCTGCGTCTCAGCGGTGATCTTTTGCCCCGGAAATGAAGCGCGCTCTACCCTTCCGCCGCCAATGGCAACACCTCCGCCGGGAAGACCACGCGCAAGCCCACGTCGTCGAAGCCGAGCGCCGGGTCGCGCGCCTCGCGGTACGCAGAGGCGGCGTAATCGGCGGGCGCGCGCCACGACCCGCCGCGAATCGCCCGCTCAGTGCCCGCAGCCGGAGCAGGCGGATCGAGCACACCGTCCGGCAGCCCGGCCCATGGTTCGCCGGCGAACCAGTCGGCAGTCCACTCCCACACGCTGCCCGCCAGGTCGCTCGCGCCGGCCCAGGACTGCCCGGCGGCGCGGCTCTCCCCGTCAACGGGCAGCAGCCCGCCGCAACCCTGCGTATTGGCCAGGTCGCAGGTTGGCTCACCTGCGCCCCACGGGTACGGCCAGCCCGCCGGGCCGCGCGCCGCGTACTCCCACTGGGCTTCGCCCGGCAGCCGACCCCCGATCCACGTCGCGTAATCGCTCGCCTGCGCCCAGGTCAGCCCGACAACTGGCGCGCTGGCGTACTCATCCGCGTTGTAGGCCGTGCGGTCGGCGGGCGGCGTGCAGGCTCCTTCCTCAACGCAGGTCGCGTATTCCAGGTTCGTCACCTCGTGCTGGCCGAGCCAGAAGGCGCTGACGCACACCTGCAGCCCGGCCTCCGCCTGGTAGCAGCCCCCCGGCACGTAGACTACCGCCAGCCCATTGATCGTCTCTGCCAGCGGGGTCCAGTTTTCGTTGGGCGAACCCGCAGGTAGCAAGCTGACCTCGGCGGGACTCTCGTCACCTGCCTCGGCCTCGCTCTCCGGCGGCAGCACCGCGCCGCCGCTCTCAGCGTCCGGCGCCGGGGGAGCCAGCGCATCGGCAGGCGCGACTGGCACCACGCTGCCAGAGACATCCGGCGGCGGGAAGACGTAGACCTTCGCCTGCTCAGCGTCCACGACGTACACGCGCCCCGCATCATCCACAGCCAGCCCTGCCGGCGAGCGCACGCCAAACGTCCCTGCCTCCAGATCGTCCGCCTGGTTGAAGGAGATGGCGGGCTGCCCGGCCAGGTTGTAGGCGACGATGCGGTGCCGGTCATCCATGTCCACGACGTAGAGCAGTGTGCCGTCCGGGCTGAAGGCCAGGTACGGGCGGTTGTACGACTGGCGGTTGCGGAACCACATGTTCACATCGAACGTGCGCAGCGGCATGCCCGCCAGGTCGAAGACCTGGACGCGCTTGTTCCACGCCTCGGCCACGTACAGCTCGCGCGACACGGGGTTGAAGGCCAGGCCAACCGGCTCGTCCACCTGCCCCAGGCCGCTGCCGCCCCTGCCGATGTCGCGCTGCCATTCTCCTTCCGGCGTGTAGACGCGGATGCGCTTGCCGCCGGTGTCGGCCACGTAAACCAGCCCGTCCGGGCCGATCTTCAGCTCGCGCGGCCCCCACATGGCGTCGGGCGACGGATCGGTCGCGGGCACGCCTTCGTGCCCCCAGGCGCGAACCAGGTCGCCCTCGCGGGTCAGCACCGCCACACGGTTGTTCCAGGTGTCGGCCACGTAGACCAGCCCGTCTGGGCCGATATCCAGGCCCCACGGCTGGCGCAGACCAGCGCCAGCGGGCGCGGTCGCCGGGTCGCCCAGCCCGCGCAGGAATTCACCGTCCGGGCTGAACACCGCGATGCGATTGCGATCGGTGTCGGCTACATAGATCGCGCCGTCCGCGTCGAGAGCGATGCCGCGCGGCCCGATCATGCCGGCCATCTCGCCCAGCGTGCGCTCGGCGACGATCTCCTTGAACACACGGTCTTCAGGGTACTCAGGCTCGCGGATGTTGACCGTGCTGCTGCCGATGCCCGCATCCCACACCTGGGCCGCGATCTGCTTGTCCACGAAGAAGTACATGCGGTCAGAGACGGGCCACTTGTTCACGGCGAAGCGATCGTCGCTGGCGCACTCGTTGACCACCGCCCGCTCGCACGAGCGGCGGAACGCGGCGCGCTCGTCGTCGGTCGTTCCCAGGTTGGCCTCGCCTTCGCAGCGGAACTGCTTGGACTCGATGCACATGGCCTGCCCGTAGGTGCGATAGTCGCGGCTCCACCAGATATTCCACATCCCCTGGCGGTAGTATGGCGCGGCAATATTGGCCTCGTCTGTGCTGAAAACCTTCGCCACGCGGTCGAAGTTCAAGTTGAAGTACTCCTGCATCGGCCACCACAGGCGAATATAGCCGAATTCGTAGTAGCGGTCGCCCAGAATCCGGCGCACATCACCGACCTTCTTGCTGCCGACGACGACGATGCGCGCGCCATCCAGCGTGGCAGAGTCCACGCTGCCCGCCTCGCCGCGCAGATAGCCGTAGTTGGAGTAGTTGCGGAAGTACCACGTGTATGGCCAGGAGGACTCATCGTCGAAGACGATGCGCATGGTCGTGCCTTCGTTGGTGATCGTCGCGATGCGATCCACCTCGTCCAGCACCGTCTTGACCGCCGGCCCCGAGTGAGCATAGACCAGATATTCGGTCGCGTAGTCGTAGTTGACGAAGCAGGCCAGGATGGCAGCGCGCGCGGTCAGCACAGCCAGCACCAGCGCGCCGGACAGGGTCGCGGCGCGGGCAAGCTGCCCCCAACCCAACGGACGGCCCAGCCGCCAGATGACGTAGACGGCGCCGCCCAGGACGAGCAGCGCGCCCAGCCAACTGCCGCTGGCGATCAGGTCTTCCAGCGAGCGCCCGCCGAATGACGCCCGCCCGCCCCACAGGCCGAGCACACCCCGCCCCAGGGCCAGCAGCGCCAGCGGCAGCGCGCCGATCAGCACCAGCCAGCCGCTCACGCCGAGCGCCCGCCAGCGTACCCCGTCGGCCACCTGGCCCAGCCACCAGCCAGCGACCAGGATCAGCGGGACGGTCAGGTGCGTCGTCAGCCAGGGCATCTTCTCGCCGGCGATGGTCAGGCCGAGCAGCATAGCCACTGACCACCAGCCAGCCAGCGCCAGGAAAGGCAGCGCGCCTATCCATTCGCGGTCGGCGGCGCGGCGGGCCAGTTCCTCGGCCAGCTCGAAGGACCTGGTCAGCCGCGACGGCGAGGCCCCGTCCGGGTAGGGATCGCGGTCCTCGCGAGCCAGAGTGAGCGCCTCGGCGCGGCCCTGCGCCCCAACCAGCGCTGGCTCCGCCGCCAGCGGAGACTCCTCGCCGGCCTGCGCGCTCGCGGCCTCCGCCTCGGCTGCCGCCAGCGCATCGAGGGCGCGTTCGCGCCGCAAGCGCCACAGCTTGACCAGCCCGAATCCGCCCGCGCCCAGCGCCCCGATCAGCGGCAGGAACTCGTAGACGAGCAATTGGGTGAGCAGGTAGTAGTATTGCGGCTGGCTGCCGCGCCGCACCTCTTGCTGCTCCAGCCAGTAGCCCAGCGATCCGATCATGCCCGTCACCAGGCCGTACTGGTTGCTGAACACAGTCGTGAAGAAGAAAACAAAGATGCCCAGGAAGATCGCCGCCGCTGGCAGAAAGCGCCGCCAGTTCCAGGCCAGGCCCACTGCCAGCGCCACCATCAAGAACGGCAGCACGGCGGGCAGCGTCGCTTCGAGCGTGGCCCGGCCATCGAGCGAGTTCGGGTTGTAGTCTTCCAGGTTGTAGCCCGCCCAGAAAAGCGGGAACCCGGTCAGCCAGGGAAAGATCAACGCGCCGATGACGATCAGCACGTCGAAAATCGGCTGGCGGTTGAGAAAGTCCCACACGTTGGTCAGCAGGCGCGTGCCGATGACAGCCAAGGTGATCAGCGTGCCCAGCACCCAGGCCGCGATGATGGGCGTGTTGTCATAGTGGTCACCATGCGGCGCGTGGACCGCAGTCGGGTCCGCCGCGAATGGCTTGGTCGTCGTCTCGCTGACGTGACTGTGCCGCTCGAACATGACCAGGACGCCGGTCACCAACAGGGCCACCAACAGGATGATCAGCATGGTCCGCCAGGGCAGCGCCAGCCGGCCCGGAAAGACGAACACGGCGCTGAGGAACAGTAAGAAAAGCAGCCCCAGCAGCGGCAATCCCACCCAGGTCAGCAGGCGGACGAACATCGCCCCGTCGAACTCGTTGGCAACGGCGAACTCCTTCGTCCCGTTCTGCCCGTACAGCAGATCGGACTCGCTGCGCACCGTGCTCTGCATCCAGATGTCGCCTGGCTTGATTACATCCAGGACGGCCACGATCCACAGCGCCACCGCCGCGCCGATGATCAACCCGGCCACCAGGGTGTAGAAAGCGGAACGGCCGTGGCCCAGCCAGCCCACCAGCGCCGAAGCCGCGCCGCCCGATGGTGTTCCTCGCCTCAGCCGGCGCACAGCGCCTGACAGAGCCAGTGGCAGGTAGAGCACGGCGAACAGCGGGACGATCACCCACAGCGCCGACGGCACCGTCCTGACGGGCGACAACAGCAGGCGCAGGAAGCTGCCCATCGTCACGGCAAAAAGGCCGGTCACGACCAGCAGCAGGGCGTGCCCGGCTGCCCGCTGCGGCCAGGGCGCTTCCCAGGCCGGGAACCCGCCCGGACGGCGGCGGATGCCCACATCCTGCACCATGCGCAGCAGCCAGTACAGCACCAGGAAGCTGCCGAAGATGGCGATGTAGATGAAGGCCACTTCCTTGGAGGCGAGCATCCCGATCAGGCCCGCCGCCAGCACCCACAGCCAGGCCGGGCGGCGCACGGGAACGCCATCCACGTACTGCGCGATGGCATACAGGGTGACCAGCGTGAAGAAAATGGTGGGGGTATCTTCGCGAATATAGCGGTTGTAGTACATCATCTGCGGCGAGATCAACAGCAACGCAGCCGCGATCAGCGCACCCGTGCGCCCCAGCCAGCGCCGGAACAGCCAGGGAAAGCCCACGATCAGCACACCCAGGATCGCCGGGTACAGCCGCGCCGTGAAATCGCTGTCGCCAAACAGTAAGTAGGCCAGGGCTATCATGTGGAACAGCAGCGGCCCGTGCATCAGCGGCGTGTGGCTGAACTCGCCGTATTCGAACAGCCGCCACGAGTAGTAGGTGTGCAGGCTCTCGTCGTGGCTCATCACGCGCGTGCCCAGGTCGTAGAAGCGCGTGATCAAGGCCAGCAGCAGCAGCGCCACCAGGGCCAGTATTTCCCAGTTGACGGTGTAGGCGCGCGTCAGCGCCTGCGTGACAGCGCGCTCATGCGTATCCGGCGAGGAGGTGAAGTGTTCGCGTGTGGCCATTCGGTCTGCTTTCCTGATAGGTCGCGCCGCGCGGCGAGCCGCGCCTGCATCACTTTGCTATCCTGCCGGCGAATTGCCAGGACGCCGGTTGTTTACCTCACCCCCGCTCGGCGCTAACGCGCCTCGCCTCTCCCTCTCCGTAAACGGAGAGGGGGAAAGGCCGAGCGCAGCGAGGCCAGGGGGTGAGGTTAACCCGCTACCCTCTCAGTGCGCCGCGCCCAGCGCGGCCTGTGGCGAAACGGTCGCCTGCGGCATGGGCGCGGGGCTGGCCCCCACTTCCCCGGCCAGAGCGACAGTCGCCTGCGGCAGCGCGCCGGGATGCCCGCCCGCTTCATATGCCTCCACCGTCTCGGTGACGCCCGGCGTCGGCGACGCCATGAGCACCGGAAGCGGCTGGAGCGGCGCCGCCTCGACGCGCACCCCGCCTCCCGCCAGCAGCGGCAGCGCCACAGCCAGCACAATGGCGACCGCCAGAGCCAGGCTCACCGCTGGCAGCCACAGCACAGCCAGAGCGCGCAGTCGCGAACGCGGCGAGCGAAACTCGCGCCAGACCCCCGTCCATGCCGCCGCGACCGGTGCCGCCGTCCCCCGCCCCATGACAGCCAGTTCGTCGCGCAGATCGTGGGCGACCCGTTCCTCACGGGCCAGCGCTGCCCGGCAGCGGGCGCAGTCGCGCACGTGGTTGACGACGCGCGCCTCCTGCAACGGGCCGAGCTGCCCGTGCACGTAGCGCGTGAGCAAATGGGTTACATGACGGTCGCGCATAGGTCACATCCCGGTGATTGATTCGTGGTTCTTAGTCAGGCAACCGCATCCGTTGCGCGCTGACACCAACCAGCAACCAATCACCAAAAACCAATAACCAATGACTCCCCTCTACACCTGCCACAACTCGGCCAGCGCCGCCGCATCCGCCGCGTTCATCGCCTGGCGAAGCTGCTCGTGCGCCAGCCGGACGCGGCTCTCCGCCGTCTTCTGCGGGCAGTCCATGATCGCCGCCATCTCGCGGTAGGTCAGCCCTTGCCCATAGCGCAGAGCGACCGCCTCGCGCAGCCGGGGCGAGAGCGTCGCCAGCGCCTGGCGCAGCGAGTCGCGCAGCTCAGCCCAGGCCGCGCGATGCTCCGGCTCTTCGTCGGCGGGAGCGGGCGGCTCCACCCCGATGGAGAGCAGATGGGCCAGCGCCACCGTCGGCAGCCATTTGCGGCGGCGGGCGTTGCGGCAGCGGCTGATGGTGATCGTGTACAGCCACGTGCGGAACGCGCCGCGCGCCGGGTCGTAGCGGTACAGGTTGCGGAAAGCGTAGACCATTGCTTCTTGCAGCACATCCTCGGCGTCCTGCTCGACGAGCAGCACGCTGAAGGCCAGCCGGTACAGGCTGGGCGCGTGCCGGTCGTAGAGGACGGCGAATGCGGCCTGATCCCCGGCCAGGCAGCGCTCGATCAGCGCCATCAGGTCCGGGTCGTTGGCCGGCCCCGGCAGGTCATGCTGTGTTTCGCGCACGATGCTCATACTACACCCCGGCCCTGCCCTATTCCTCAGTGACGCGCTCCACCCCATACACGTCGTTGCGCACCCACAGCGTCAGCCGCCCACCGCTCACTGGCTTGACGCGCGTGTCGCTGTGATACAGCCACATGATCGCGTCGCGCCACGACAGCGTGTCAATGTCCCACGCCTGGCGCACGATCAGCTCTTTGCCCACGTAAGGCGCGCCCATGCGCGGCGGATCATCGCGGGTGGGCGCGATCACCGCCGCCGACGCGACCTCCGGGCCGAGGCCACTCACAAAGACCGCGTTGGGGTAGTCGCGCAGCGCCCAGGCCAAGGCGCCGTCCGGCGGCACCTGCGCCGTGACCGTCAGTTGGCGCGGCTCGCCAGTGGCGCGCAGACTCATCTCCCGCAACGTTTCGCGTAGCTCGTAGACATCGGCGGTCACCGGGTCGGTGAGCCACAACTCGCGCGGGTCGCCCACGCGGTTGAACGCCGCTTGCCCGCCCAACCCGGCACTGACCAGCAGCAGCGCAGCCAGCGTGCCCAGGGCGAAGCCGCGCCAGGCCGCGCGCGCCCCCCACAGGCTGCCTACCAGGAAGAACAGCACCCCGTTGAGCAGCGAGACCAGCACCGTCACCAGCAGGCGAAGCTGAATGAAGCCCAGCACATAGGCGAAGACGAACACGCCCGGCTGCACCTCAATCGAGGCGATCTGCTGGATCTCGAAATTCGTGTTGCGGCTGTACAGATCGGCGAAGAGGCGCTCGACCAGCGCCCCCAGGTCGGTCGCTTCCGGCGGCATGTCGTAGAGGAGCTGCTTGCCGAGCAGCACGGCGCTCAGCCCCACGGCCAGCCACAGCCCAAAAGTGACCAGCGCGTGCAGCGGCACGCCCCAGCCCGGCACATGCCACAGCACGCCGCCGCGCTCGGTCAGCCAATCGGTGACGCGCAACGCTACCAGCGCGGTCAGCGGGAGGGTAATCCACAGGGCATGGGCCGCGCTCGCCGCGCCGTAGCCCACCGACCAGATGATCCCAGCCAGCGCCCAGCCAGCCAGCGCCCGCTCGAAGAATCCACCCTGGCGCACTGCGTGATACAGCGCCAGCAGCCCAAATGCAACCAGCCCCAACTCGTAGCGCAGCGCGATCCACGCCGGGAAGGCTGTCGCCACGCCCGCCGGTCGCTCGACAAAGCCGCGCAGCCCGGCCCACAGCACCCCGCCGACCGAGGTCAGCCCCGCCGTCACCCAGTAGAAGACCGTCGCCACGCCGACGACAACCAGCGCAGCGGCCAGCGCGCCTTGTGCCCAGGGCCAGGCCCGCGCCGTCGCCCGCAGCCCGACGGCAGCGCCGGAACCGGGATCATCGTCGGTCAGCCAGGCGAAGGTGAGGCCGAAAGCCAGCCCCAGCAGGGTCAGGAAGCCCGCTGGCTCGGCCAGGAAGACCATCGCCGCCAGGGCCGTCGTCGCCAGGGCCGCCCAGCGCCGCTCGCCCGTCTCGACGAAGCGCAGCGCCAGCCAGGGCGCGACCAGCGCCAACAGCATCGTCCAGGTGATCCCGCTCATCGTCCGCGCAGCGAGCATTGCCACAGGAGAGATCGCCAGCAAGAAGCTGAGCACCAGCGCGGGCAGCGGGTTGAGGTAGCGCCGCCACAGCACGGGAGCCAGCGCCAGCAGCACCCCCGCCAGCGCCACCGGCAGCCGCGCCAGCGTCTCGTCCGCGCCGCCGGTCAGGCCGAAGGTGAGCGCGTTCAGGGCGAAGGTCAGCGGGCTGGCGGCGACGAGCGCGCCGCCTGGCACGCGCCCGTCCACTTCGCGCAGCGCGGCCAATGCCTGCCGCGCCTGGGCGTCGTCCAGCGGGGCGCGGTCCAGCGCGCCGACGCGCAGCACCAGCGCCAGGACGGCCAGCGCCGCGTAGAGCAGGGCTTCCGGCGTCACGCGAACGCGCAGCGCCGCCCCCAGGGGGATCGGCTGTGTGTCGGCCTCGTCGGGGTACGGCTCGCCGAAAGGCAGCGCCGCGTCGGATGCTCGTGCGCTCATCAGATGTTCGCCTTCATTCACCTCGGCCTGACGCGATAAACGGCGACGCTCCCGAACTCGCACACCGGCGTCAGAATCTGCTCGAACTTGGTCAGCCCCAGCTCATACTCGCGCTGGCGGCTCGCGTCGTCGCCGGCAAGCTGGCGGATCATCGTCCGTTCCGCCCCGCCAACAACAATGTAGTCAATGCCATAGCGGTCAATGATCTGCCAGGCGCGCGCCCAGTCCTGGGTGGTGTAGAGGTCCTGCACGTCGCTGACCCGGTCGCGCCGCTGGCCGTTCTCGATGCGGTAATCAATCACCTGCAGGTAGGTCGCGCCGCGCCACTGCCGCTGGTGATTCTGCCAGCCGATCAGCGTGGGGATGCCCGTCAGCCCGCTGAAGCGACTCTTGTGCGGCTCGTAGGCACCGCCCGGCGCTTCGGCCAGCACCGCCCCGCTCCCGCCCTCCAGCGCGGCCAGGCACTGGATGGCCGCGTACTCGTCGGCGCTGACCATCGTCGGCGCGCCGTCGAGCGTCAGCGCGGCCAGCGACTCGCAGACGACCGTCTCGCCCGTCGCGGCGGCTCGCTGGCACTCAGCCCGGCGATCCTGGGCCGCCAGCCGCCCCGTGTCCACCAGGGCGCGCGCCTGCGTCGCCAGGACGGGGTAAGCCATTCCCGCCGCGACAAGCAGCACCAGCGCCGACGCATAGACGCCTTGCAGGGCAACCGCGCGGCGACTTGCGGCATCCCCGGTCTTCGTGAACTTGCCCAGCACTGACCACGCCCCGAACGCCGCCGCGATGCCGAACAGAATCCAGCCCTGGTAGTAGAGCTTGAAGACGGTGTTGATGCGCACTCCGAAGTTGTCGCGCAGGTAGACGAAGTCCGGCGCCACCGTCAGCACGGCCCCCGCTCCAGCCAGCAGCAAGGCGAAGCCGGTTGCCGGGCTGAGCGCGCCAGCGGCGGGATCGTCGCCAGCAGCCGGACGCGCGAACAGCCGCCCGACGACCAACGCGATCAGCAGGAAGACCCACAGCTCCGTCGGCAGCCCGACCAGGCGGCGCGCCAGGATGTCCGGCAGCAGATCGCCCAGGCTCGCGCCGGGATCGGTGCTGCCGAAGACAGCCCCACGCATATCACTTTCCCAGGCCAGCAGCCCCAGGGCAACCATCAGCAGGACAAAGGTCAGCGCCAGCAGGCCCGCCGCCAGCAGCCCCGCTCCCCAGTTGAAGCGGCGGCCCGCCCGCCGCATCTCGACGAGCAGGAAGCCGGTCAGCAGGACGAGGAAGACGCCGAACTGCAGGAAGAACTGCGACCATCGCGTTGGGTAGATGACGTTGGGCAGCACGCCGCCCGCCTGCGATGTGAACGAGATCAGCCAGGGCAGGTAGAAAACGAGCGTCAGCCCGCCGAGGATCGCCGCGAAGCGAACGATGCCAGCCAGGTCGCGCCCGTGCAGGACGCCGTTCCCGTTGCGCAGCAGGCGGCGCAGCGCCTCCGCGCCGACCAGCAGCGGCAGGTAAATGGCGTCCCACGAGTTGACGAAGGCCATGCCGCCCACCCAGATGGCGTAGAAGGGATACGCCCAGCGGGCCAGCCCGCGCCCGCCCAGCACCAGGGCCAGCGCCAGCCCAACCGCCAGCACGGCGAAAGGCAGGGCCAGCACGTGCGGGTGCAGGTCGGCCAGCACGAAGCTGAAGTTGGGGAACTCGGTGATCGGCTGGATGGGGTGCGGCGCGCCGCTCAGGTCGCGGTCGTGGACGACGCGGCTATAACGCCAGCCCATGCCGTAGGTGAACTCGAAGCGATCCAGCGGCAGGCGCGGCTCGTCCCAGTTGGCAATGCCGTCGCCGTCGGCGTCAGCCGGGACGCGGATCGCCGTCCCGTCTTCGCCGATCACCTGGCTGCTGCCGGCACGCCCCTCCACATCCCAGAAATCGAAGTAGGCTGCGTCCACCAACCCCGGCGCATAGCCGCGCCAGGGCAGCTCAACCAGCGCCGTGCCCAGGTTGCCCATCAGCACCAGGAAGCACAGCCCCAGGGCGCCCGCGCCCAGCGCGTTGACGCACGCCGCGCCGCGCCGGGCGGCATCCGTGCGCACCAGGTTATAGACCACGCCCAGCGCGCCGATGCCAGTCAGCGCAAAGACAAGGGCGATGGTGATGTTGAAAGCGATGCTGCTCGACAGGCTGCTCAGGTCAGCCAGCATGGCGATGATCACATAACCGAAGTAGTAATAGCTGATCGCGTAACCGCTCAGCCAGGCGTCCTGCGGCGGGAACGCCTCGCTGGCGCGGATGGCGTTGATGAACATGATCTCCATCGGCTTCTCGGTGCTGTACATCTCCGGGTTGTGCGCCCGGAACAGCGCCCAGCCGAAGAGCAGCGCCAGGAACAGCACTTCGGTGACCACGACCAGCGGCCAGTGCTCGCCCAGCCAGGGACGCAAGGCCGGGCGCTCGTCCCAGCGCCACACGGCGACCGCGCCCAAGGCAACCACCACCAGCCAGGCGAAAACCATCCCTGCCGGATCGTTGCGCAGCAGGCCAATGCTGCCCAGGAACCAGAAGACGAAGCCGGCCAGCATCAGCCCGGCGGCGCGGGCCAGCGTATAGCCCCTGTCGGGCAGCGCGCCCGCCAGGCGGTAGAGCAACGGCCAGGCTGCCGCGCCGGCCAGCGTCACCAGCAGCCACCAGCGCAGCACGAAGCTGCCTTCGCGCCCCAGCCAGTCAGTGATCAGCGAAACGTCCATGCCGTCTCTTCACCCTGCGTCGCGCCCGCTACGACGCGGTAAATCTTGTCCGTGTAGACCTGCGCCGGCGGGCAGGCCGTCGCGTCGGTGATGGCCGTGTTCAGGCAGCGGTCGGCGCTGTACTCCACCGTCAGCAAGCCCGTTGCAGCCATCGCGTCGAATTTGGCCAGTCCTTCAGCGTGCCCCGTCGTCTGCAAGCCGCTGCCTGGGTCCAGGGCGATGTCGCCGTAAAAGGCCCGCTCCAGCGCGCCGACGACGATGTACTCGATATCATAATGCTCGATCAGGCGCAGCGCCGCGCGGATGCCCTCTTCCCCACCCAGCGAGTAGAAGGCCGCCGCGTTGTTCGCGCGCGTCTGCACCAGCAGATTCATGTCCTCCAGGCTGCGCTGCTGGATCTGGTGGAAGCGCCAGCCGAGCATGGTCGGCAGCCCGGTGTAGATATTGATCCGCCCACCCCAGCGATACTCCGACGGGAACACATGCGCCTCCATGACCACCGGCGTGCCTTCGACATGCTCTTGCAGCCAGCGGATCATGTCATAATCGCCTTCCAGGCGGAAGTACAGGCTGAACTCGCCATGAATGGCGTGCTGCATGTACTCCATGCCGTCGAGCGTCAGTGGCGTCGCCTCGCGGTTGAAGCGGTCCAGCGCGCGCGCCCGCGTCGCCAGCACCGGGTACAGCGCGGCGATGACCAGCAGCACGATCAGCCCGCCCTGCCACAGCCCGCGCAGCAGAGGATGCCAGTGCCCGGCGCTGCGCAGCATCCAGGCCAGCCCGACCCCGCCGACAATACTCAATAGGAACCAGACCTGCAAGTAGAACTTGAACACCGTGTTCTGGCGGCCAATGTCGCCGTCCAGCACGACCAATTCCACGCCGAGCGAGATCGCCAGCGCCAGCGCGATCAGCGCGTTGAGGGCGCGCAGCAGCGCGCTCTGCCCCGGCAGGAAGAAGAGCAGCGCAGCCCAGGCGAACAGCGGCACGGCAAGCTGGGCGACCGCCGCCTCGCGCACACCGTAGACAATGGAGCCAACGAGCACCAGCAGCAGCCCCCCGCCAATGCCCAGCACGGGCACGGCCAGCCCTTCCAGCGCGCGCACGCGCACGCGGCGCAGCCAGCGCGCCGTCTGCCAGGCCAGCAGTGAGATGGCCAGGAAGATGAAGGTGCCGTGCACATAGAGATACGCCCACAGCGGCGTCGTCTCCTGCTCCCACGGCTTGACTGAGTTGTAGGCGGTGGCGAAATAGGCCGTGAACGGCAGGCCGACGACAAACGTCAGCCCGACGAACAGGGCCACCCGCCCGATCCACGCCCACAGCAGCCGCCGGTCCAGCCGGGCGCGCGCCGCGATCAGCGCGGCGACGTACAGGGCGACAACCAGCCCCAGCCCGGCGGCCATCCAGACGACCGCGCTGGACAGGCTCAGTGTCACTGCGGGCACGACCTCTCCGCGCGCCGCCTTCTGGTCGGCCTGGGCGCTCTGGAAGAAGTAGAAGCCCAGGCGGGCGGCCAGCATCACCGGCAGCACGAGCAGAACCAGCCACAGCTCGCGCGCCCGGCCTGGACGCAGCCAGTCCCACAACTGCCCGGCGATGGCCGGCGGCGGGTCGCTGCGTTGCGTCCGCACCGCGCCCAGCCAGGCAACGAAAGTCAGCCCGGCCACGCCCAGCAGCAGATAGGTGATCCAGTCCCAGGAGTTGGTCGGGCGCAGCACGCCGACGGCCAGCGCGCCCAGGGCCAGGGCCAGCCCTGCCTCCCAGGGGGTGCGCAGCGCGTGCCCCGCTCCGATGATCTCAGCCAGCAGCCACAGCACGACCAGCAGCGTCACCGGGAAGGCGATCATATGCGCGTGCAGGTCGCCGTAGAGGAAGGTGAAATAAGGCATCTCGGCGATGGCTCCGCGCCCGGCCCCGTTGGGCAGCTCGCTGATAATGCGCGTCGGCCCCCAGTACCAGCGATGCGTGTGCATGGGCAGCGGCCGCCCGTCCAGCGCCTTGCCCAGCCCACCGAAGAACGCGCCGATCTGCTCGCGCAGGTTGCCCAGCTCGTACTGCCACAAACGCCACAGCGGCGGGTGCTCGGCGTAGTCCTCAATATACGCCTCCACGCGGCGCTGGGCGGCGTCGGTCACAGCGAACATATCGCCCACCTCAACCGGCTCCTGGCCGCCGTGCTTCGCCCGGAATTTCCTGACTTCCTCGGCGTAGAACTTCTGGTACAACTGGTCGCGCTCGGCCTGCATCTCCTGCCGGCGTACCTGCTCAAAGAGCGGCGGCTGCGACCAGCCGTCCAGGGCGGCGACATTGGTCACCAGGACGTGCAGCGTGCCCAGGTTGCCCAGCACCACCGCCAGCACCAGCGCCAGCAGCCCGGCCAGCCAGGCGTTGCCCTGCGGGGAGCGCGGCTCGTCTACCCTTTGCTCCGCCCTGTCCTGTAGGGGCACATCGCCATACGCCTCAGGGCGCGACTCCGTAAGAGGCCGTTTGAGAAGTCGTGCACCTGCCTTTGCCCCCCATCCCCGGCCCTTCCCCCACCAGGGGAGAAGGGAGAAAAGCGCACCCGCTAGGCCCCTCCCTCCTTGTGGGGGAGGGGTTTGGGGTGGGGGGAAACAATCTCTCAAATGGTCTCTAAGAGCGGCATGCTGCTCCGCCGCGCTTTGTAGGGGCGTATAGCTATACGCCCCTGCGGCTGCCTCCACAGGCCGCCCCGTCGCCCCTTCGATCTGCCCCGGCCTCACCGAGCGCGCCCGCACCCAGTTGTAGGCGATGCTGAACACGCCGAGGCCCGTCATGGCGAACAGCGCCGGGATGATCAGGTTGTAGGCCACCGCCGGCGTGATGCCCAGCAACTTGACCGGCGCGCCGACGATCACATAGCCGAAGTAGTAGTAGTTGATGTAGCCGCCAGAGAACCAGGGATCGAGCGGCGGGAAGACCGTACTGCGCAGCACGGCGTTGAAGTAGGCGAAGTCCATCGGCTTCTCGCCGCCGAAGCTGCCGTGCCACAGGTCGGGATTGGTCAGGCGCACGCCCACGAAAGCCAGGAACAGGACCAACGCCAGCGCCTCCATGGCCAGCAGGAAACGCCAGTTGGCCCGCACGTAAGCGGCGAGCTGCCCCCCCCTCCGCCAGACCGCAGCCAGGCTCAGCGCAGCCAGCGCCAGCAGGATCAACGCCAAGCCATCGCGCGACCAGGCGCGCAGGTTGAACGTCCCGCCGACCCAGGCGACCCAGCCGACGATCAGCCAGACGGTGATCTTGGCCGCCGGGAAAGCGCGATCCGGCAGCGCGGGCAGGGCCACGAAGAGCAGCGGCCAGGCGATCCAGCCGGCCAGCACGATCAGCGCCCACCAGGCGATCACGGCCAGGACCTGGCTGCGATTGAGGGGCGAGTCCGGGTCAAAGAGATCGCGCCAGGTGCCGCCCGCCCGCTGCGTCTCCCACTTGTCATCGCCAAGATGCAGCAGCGTCGGGCTTTGTGTCGCTTCCTGGGCGCGCCAGGTCACCACGCCGACCGGCTCCGGATCGGCCACATAGCCGGGGTACGCCGTGCGGACGGGGCGAATAGTTACGCTCTCCAGAATCGCCCGCGTGTTCTCCGGCGAATAGGCGTCCGTCTTCTTGAAGACGAGCACGATCGGGTGATCGTAGACGTGGAAGGCTTCCTCGGCTTCCCAGTGCTCGTTGACCCAATCGGGCAGGTCATCGAGCGGGGTCACCTGGTCGCGGATGCGGAAGGGGCCGAGCTGCGGGGCGGACTCGAACTGGCGCACCAACTCGTAGCCCAGCCGCCCATCGAACAGCGCCTCATAGTAGGCCAGGCTCATCGGCCAGCGCCAGGGAATGCGCGACAGCGAGTCGTAAAAGCGGTTGCTGGAGATGACCAGATAGTCGGCCTGGTCGAGCGCGTTGGTCATCGCCGCGATCTTGTCTTCGTTGTCCTCGGCGACCATCCACAGCTTGATGCCCTGCACATGCCCGCCGAACATGTTCAGCGCCGGGCAGTCATACGCAGACAGGCCCGACGGCAGATCGTCGCGGTAGACCACGTCATCCGGCAGCGGGCACACCGTCCAGGGGATCGGGTCGTCCCAGTCGCCTTCCCAGGCGATGACCGCGCCGGACGTGTAGATCGGGTCCTGCGCCTCGACGGTCAGCGTGGCAAGCTGGCGCTGGCCCCTGGCGTCCAGGCGCTCGACGCGCAGCGGCGGGTCGAAGATTGCCCTCTGCGGCGGGCCAAGCGGGTTCGCCCCCGCGTTGAAATCGCCGCGCAGCTCGGTCAAGACCCGCGTCCCGTCGGGCGCGGTCAGCGTCAGGCGGACCGTCTCCTCACGCGCGTCGCGCAGCGGGTCGCCCAGGTGAGGGATCTCGATTTCACGGATCACGCCATCAATAGGGATCTCAAACTGGATGGCGTCGGCCCCGCCCACCGTCCAGTGCGTCGGCGTCATGGGAATGTCGTCGCCGTGCCCGCGCAGCAGCGGTTGCGCCTCAAAGCGCAGGTCAACCGTTGTGGGCGTGCCGTCTGCCGCCATCTGCAAGCCCAGCGAGATGTCGCTGAACGCCGTCCCCGCCGCGTCCGTCACGTCGCGCACCGAGGTCAGCGGCCCGCCTTGCACGACAGTGACTTCCAGCAGGCAGGGCGCGGACTGTGCGTTCGGGTCGAGCGGCGCGGGCAGCAGCACGTCATCAACAGGCTCAACCGTGTACGCCTGCCCATAGACCGAAGCGGTTTGCGCCAGGTCGGCGCGGATCGTGTCTTCGAAGAGAAGCTGGCGTCCCAGGGCCGGATCATTCCTGAACACCCGCACGCGCAGCGCCTCCGGCTCCGGATCGGCCAGCGGATCGAGCAGGCGGTTGAAGGTGATGGCGGTCAGCCGGGCCTCAGCGCGGACGGTGAACGAAAGCTCGACCGTCTCGCCCTGCTCGATGGGCGTGACGGCGGGCGGCTGGGCGACATACGCCCGCCCGATGTTGACCATCTGCCGCGTCCCGTCGTCGCCTTCGATCCAGATGCCAAAGTCACCCGGCACGAATTCCTGGAACCAGCGCGACGCCGCCACGCGGGTGAGCTGCTGGCGGTGAATGGTGTGGAAGGCCAGGCCGTAGAGCACTGTATAGCCGAGGACGATGGTCA
Organism: Chloroflexota bacterium; assembly: GCA_037447125.1. Lineage (GTDB taxonomy): Bacteria > Chloroflexota > Anaerolineae > Aggregatilineales > Aggregatilineaceae > UBA2029. The sequence goes on from JBBIHG010000040.1 coordinate 16,652, forward strand.
ACGCGGCCAGCGCCCCCGCCAGCGCCAGCCGTCCCCGCCGCAGGCGCAGGTGATAGCGTCTGCGCGCCGCCTTGAGCAGTGCGATCAGTGCCCACGCGCCCAGCAGGGCCAGCGCCGGGTAGATCGGCAGGAAGTAGCGCATGGTCGTCACCCAGCGCCCGCCCAGCCAGCCGAACATGACCAGTATCCACGCGACCGGGATCACGTGGCGCGTCCATCCCCGACGCGCGCGCAGGATGGACAGGCCGGCCCAGGCCCACCCTCCCCAGGCCACCAGCCCCAGCGGAATGCCAAAGCCCCACAGGACGATGTTGCGCCAGGGGAAGAAGTACGGGATGCGGCTGGCCCACTGGTGGTCAGGCGGCCCGTCCCAATTACCGGAGGTCAGGTGCGCCGCCTCAGCGATGTCCTCGCGCCAGCCGGGGTTGAACTCCAGTCCGAAGATGCCCGGCCCCAGGAAGGCGTGCGGCTGCAATAGCCTGAAGGTGATGAAAGCTAGTGCTCCCGCCGTCATGACGCCGGTCAGCGCTGTCGCCACCAGGCGCGAGCGCTGTGAGCGGTGCAGCGCCGCGTCCAGCGCGGGCAACGCGCGCAGCGCCGCCGCCACGACGATGATCCCGGCCAGCGGCGCGACGTTGATGCGGCTGGCGACGGCCCCGCCCACCGCCACCCCGAACAGGGCGTAATCGGTGAGCTCGCTGGCATCGGTGACGAGCAGCAGCGTCGCCGCCAGCGCGACGAACAGCGTCGCCCACGGCGACAGCCCGCCGAGCAGCACGCCGGCCATCAGCACAACCCATAACACTCCGACAGCCACGCCGATGGCCGTCGTGCTCTGCCGGGGCGGGGCCTGGCCCCAGGCCCGCCGCCGGATCGCGCCCGCAGCGACATAGATCGCCAGCACTGCCAGCGCATAGACCAGACTGGCCGCGCCCAGCGCCAGCGCGCCACGGGTCAGCGTCAGCTCGCGCGGGGCGGCCAGGTCGAGCGCGGCCCACAACGCCAGATGCGCCAGCGACGCAACTACCCCGGCCAGGCCGGGCAGGAGCGCGCGGCCCCGCCCCGTCAGGGCGCTGACTCCGGACAGCGCGACCAGGGCCAACAGCCCCCCCGCGCCCAGCGTGATCAGCCCGATCACCGGGTAATCGCGCGCGGCGGCGTTCCAGACCACACTGCCGTACCAGATCAGCGCATAGAGCACGGCCAGCGGACCCTGGCGCAGCCCCGCCCCATC
>JBBIHG010000040.1:17985-27985 GCA_037447125.1 Chloroflexota bacterium
AGGAAGCGTTCGTCGGGGTGCAGGTGCGTGTAGTCGTCCCAATTCTGCGCGTCGAAGCGCAGCCAGGCCGCCACGGCCAGCACCACCGCCAGCAGGGCATAGCACAGCGCATCCGCGCGGCGGAGTCGCGACAGGTGGGCGCGTGCCGGCGGCGCGGGTGTGGCTTCGGCGACGGGCGGCGGGGCTACGTCCACCCTGGCCGGCAGATCACTGCCGGTCAGGCGCAGGTCAGTCTCGGAGTACGCTCTGTCGTCCGTCAAGAGTCTTCACTCGCAGCAAACGCCCCCCGGCGCCGGCGCCGGAAGCGACCTAATACACTACACAGCCGCCGCGCAGTTTCCTCAGCGGCAGCCACTGCTCAAGGAAGCTCTCCAGCCCACACCTGGTAGATGTAGAACTCGCCCTGGTTGATGACACCGGGCGCTATCTCGTGACTGTATTGGTAGAGCCGGTTCTCGCCGCCGGGGAACGCCCGCGACAGGTACGCCGCCGTCTCCACATCGGCCACATGGTACATCACGAAGAGCGGTCGCGCCGGGTCGTAGGCGTAGGGTGTCCCCTGGTTGGCGGCGATCATCGGCGGCAACGCCTCGCGGTCAAGCAGAGTGTTCGGCCAGCGGATGTCGCCCGCCCGCGCCCCCAGGATGCGATGATCCAGCCAGTGCGGATAGGCGACGATGAAGGCGTTGCCGAAGCTCCCCTCGCCCTGGGCGAACTCGCGCAGAGGCCGGGCGATCTCGTGGTAGGGCGGCCAGGTCCGACCATACAGGACGCGGTACTCGTTGAAGTACTGGTTCCATTCCGGGCCGATGCCCCGCCACAGCAGCAGCCCCAGCAGAATCAGGCTCACCGCTCGCCCCAGCGGGAAGCGCCTTATACGTGGCAGCAGGCCGCTCAGCCGCCAGGCGAGCAGGCCCACCGGGAACGCCGCCAGCATGAAGACGGGCGGCAGCGTGCCGCTGGCCCGCGTGAAGCTGGGATTCTCGATGGTATAGGCCAGCGTCAGCGACGTCGGCAGCATCATCACCAGCAGCGCTGCCGGCAGCAGCCACAAGACCGGGTCACGCCGGCGGACCACCCACACGCCCCATACGACAATGCCGAGCAGCACCAGCCCGCCCAGCACCGGCCCCAACGCGGGAGCCAGGTTGGCGTTGTTGATCCAGGCAACATCTCCCCGCCAATGGAACATGCGCAGCGCGTCTGCGCTGTTCGTAAGGAAGACATCGCGGGCCGCCCACAGGCGCTCAAGCTGCTCGCCCAGGCTCGGCTCGTAGGCCACCCGGTTGCCCGCCGCGTCTAGGCGCACAAAGGCCTCTTCGCCGAACATGCGCCCGCGCGTGCGGTTCCAAAACTCCGCGCTGTGCAGCCGGCTGTAATGATACATAGGCAGGTAGAGCGCCACCGCCATCCCACCCGTGATCAACAGCCCGCGAGCCAGAGTCAACAACCGGTTGTCGTCGTGGGGCCGGACGGCAATCACCAGCCAAGCCAGCCAGGCCAGGGCCAAGATCGGCAGGTACAGGCCAATGCCTTCGCCCAGGTCTTGCGCGCCGGCGCCAGGCTGCCCGGCCAGCACACTCCCCGCGTAGGCAAGAGCCGCCAGCGGGACGACCGCCAGCACAGCCAGGCCCGCCGTCTCGCCCAGCCAGCGCCAGCGCGCGCGCACCGCCCACAGCGCGCCCAGCCCGGCCACGCCCAGCCCGATCAAGACCACGAGCGGTAGCATCCGGTTGGCCTGGTAGAAATACGCGCCCGCCCCCAACACCCCGCCCAGAGCCACGAAATCGCGCGGGCGTGCATGGCGCATGGCCCGCGCCAGCAGGCCGATCACCAGGGCCGTGGTCAGCGGCGTCAGGGCGATGCGCAGCCCCATCCGCGCCAGCATGACGTGCCACTCGCTGATCGCCACCAACGCAGCCAGCGCGATGCCAACCCACTGGCCGATCTGCCGATCGCGCTCTGTCGCCGTGCCGATCACCTGGCGGGCCATCCACCACAGCGCAGGCAGGGTCAGCAGAGCTTCGAACACTGTGGCCAGTTTGAGCGCCGTGAAGTTGAAGCCGACGCCCAGCGGGCCCGCGATCAGCGCCACCAGGTACATCTGGAACGCCTCACGCCCGCCGTTGTTGGGGAAGAAGACGGCGTAGTAGCCGTCATGCACCTTCAGCGCGTCGAGCAACTTCTCGATGTGATCGCTGGTCATCTCCGGCGGCGTGGAGTCGAGCGCGTGCAGCCGGAAATACGCGCCCACGGCCATCACCGCCAGCAGCGCCAGGACGGGCCAGCTCGCCAGCGCCCGCCACGAGGGTCGCCGGGCAGAGACGACCCTGCGGACGCCGCCGGTCAGCACGACTGCCCACAGGACGACGCTCAATGCCCAGGCCAGCGCCCCGTGCGCGGTGATCACCACGTCGCTGACGCTGCCGGCAGGATCGCGCAGCATGTTCCAGCGGATGGTCAGCACCGACAGCAACAGCGCTGGAGCGATCAGCAGGATGCGGGCGGACCAGCCGATCGCTCCCTGGCGCGCCGCGGGCAGCAATTCCGCCGCCCGCAGCGCCGAGCGCACGACGAAGACTTCGTCCTCCCGCCCGTCTCCCGGTGATCTGTCCACCGCGACCTGTGGCGGAGGCGGCGTCATGCCGAGCAGGACGCCCACCCACAGCCCCAGCGCCAGTGCGACCCACAGGGCCGCCCCAGGCACTCCCCCCAGCCCCAGCAGCGCCAGGGCGAGGAGCAGCAGGGCCATGATCAGCAGCCCAACGACCCATAGATGAGCCAGGTCATTGGTATGGAAGCGCCCCCACAGCCGGCGGTTGAGGCCAGGCAGACGTGCGACCCACCAGCGGCGCGCCTCCCACAGCTCGACCCCGACGAACAGCACGCCCGCCAGCAGGAACCACAGCTCCGCGCCGTTGGCGTCGCCGGCTGCACGCCGCAGCGGACTGCGCGCCGCGTCGTAGAGGGCCGTTCCCCCGCGCAGCGCCAGCAGCACGGCCAGCGCCACCACTCCGACCCACACCGCAGCCGCGCGCGCGCCGAGCGCCCAGGCCGCCGCCCGCCCCCGCAGATCGCCCGGGGCCGAAACCGGAACCGGCGCAAGCTGATCCGGCTCAGCGGCGGGCGCAGGCGGCTCCGGGGCGATCTCGCGCTCCGCCAGCGCCCGATCAACCGCGCGCGCGGGCGCGTCCGGGTCGCGGATCAGCACCCCCCACAGCAGGCGGGCAGTCTGCGCCGGCCGCCAGACCAGGTAGGTGAGCGCCTCGGCCAGCGTCAGGTCTTCAATGACCAATGGGCTGCTCAACGGACTATCTGCTGTCCCCTCGTCCCGCTGGGCCGCCAGTTCCTGCCCGCCGGGAACGTCAGGCGGCGCGGAGCCGGCAAGACCTGTCTCAGTGGCATGTTCGGGAGTGTGCTCGTCCATCCATCATCCGCTTGAAAACCCAGGGCGCCCGCGCGCACCCGTCTCGCACCAAGTCTCGGCCCAACGCGCGGGCGGCGTCACTACGGCCCGCCAACCCGCACCGGCCCCAGCCCAACCTGCCGGTCGCGCGCGCCGTCCGGCAGCAGAACACTCACCGTGTCCAGCGGGCGATCCACATCCGCGAACGCCTGCAGGCTGATGAACCACTCGCCCGCCGCAGACGAGTCCGGCAGCGGCAGGCGCACCGTGTCAGTCACTGTCTGCCCCGGCCCCCAGCACGTCACCGGATAGCGCGCCTCGTCCGGCTGCCACACGACCGCCTCTCCCGGCGCCCCGTCGGGGGCCACCGGCAGCGCCGCGAAGTAGTAAGGCGTCGTCATCTGGCGCTCGCTTCGCCAGTTCAGGCGCAGCAGAATCACGCCGTCCTGCGCCTCGGCGGACCAGCCCACCAGCCGGAAGCCCGCCTCAAAACGGGCGTCGTGCGCGTGCGCGGCGGCCATCGCTGGGGGCGGCTCCGGTCGCGGGAGCACGTCGGGCGCGTCCATCACCGCCCAGGTGCTCACCAGCGCCACCAGCAGCATGACCTGCGCCGCCCACAGGCCGCGCCAGGCGCTGGCGCGCGCGCTTGCGTCGTCCAGCCGCGCGATCCATCCCCCAGTGCTCAGCAGGACAAACGGCATGAAGAACAGCCAGACGCGGCCCGTCTCGCCGCGCGCCGTGCCGCTGAGCACGAGCAGCCCCAGTGTGACGAAGAGGGCCAGTGGCAACACGTCACGCCCCGGCCTCCAGCGCACCAGCGCCAGCAGCGCCGCGATCACCAGCGGCAGCCCGCCCAGCAGCGCCCATTCCCAGGTGTGCATCCACAGCCAGGGTACATAGGGCCGGTCCAGTTCCAGGTGCCGGTCAAAGGCCACCTCCAGCATCGCCCAGGGCGTGCTGCCCGCGCCCAGCCACCACAGCACCCAGGGCAGGGCCAGCCCCAGCGCGAACCACGCGCCCACCCTCACCGGGAACCACCAGGGCCGCAGGCACCGCTCATTGAGGGCGTGGCGCAGCAGCGCGTAGGCCCCCAGCAGGCCGATCAGCGGCACTAGTGAGAAGTTGGCGAAGGTCAGCAATCCAGCCAGCAGCCCGGCACCCGCCCACCACCCCGCGCCGCGCCGCGCGTCGTAGCCGCGCAGCAGCAGCCAGAAGGCCGCCGCACTGAGCGCTGGGTACACGGTGTTCCACGAGCCGGCGAACATGAGGGCGGCGGGCACCAGCGCCCAGAGCGGGGCCAGCCACAACGCCTCCACTTGCAGGCGGCGAGCCGCGGCGAACAGCGGCAGGGCCGTCAGCGCCGCCCAGATGGGCATCAGCAGCCCGACGACCGCCGCGGCCCACTCCGCTGCCGTAAATTGCAGCAGGGTGTAATTATCGCACTGGAGGGGCACCAGCGCCCGTTGCAGCGCGCGCGCCGCGCCCGGCGCCGCGTCAAAGCCCGGCGCCGCCCCGGCGTAGATCAGGGGCAGCCCCGGCGGGCTGAGCGCCACGTGCTGGCTCAGTTCGCGGAACTCGACCATCACCGCCGGCCAGTCGTGCCAGCCCCCATCCGACCAGTCAATCAGCCCGGCGGCGGTGTACGGCCCGGTCGCCGTCAGCGAGACCGTGCGGTAGTACAGTTCGTGCAGCGGATTCCCGGCGCGGACCCACGTTGCCAGCAAGGACAGAGCGACGACGCCCAGCACAGCCCAGGCCCTGATCCATCCGCCGCGCCCCGTCCTGACCAGGCGCGCCGTGCCCAGGCAGTACGCGCCCAGGGTGGCAACCAGGATCGCCGCCCGCCCCAGGGCAACCGGCTCGTGCGGCCACTGCCAGTGCAGCAGCTCGCCTCCGCGCAACGCGGGGACTAGGTCCAGCGCCAGAACGATCGCCAGGGCGGCGCTGGCCCCGGCCAGCAGCGGCACTGGTCGCGCCCACGCCCGCCACCTCGTCATCACGACGCCGCCTTGCGCCCCTTGATGGCCAGGTTGACTGCGCTGCGCCCCGGCGGCTCGTCCAGCTTGTTGGGCCGGTCGAACAGGTTGAGCACGGCCACGCCCAGGTTGATCGGGTTGAGCAGGCTGCCCCGCTTCTGGTCGAAGGTCGTGCGGTCGGCGGCTACGGCCATGCGCTCCGGCAGCAGGCCGGATTCCAGCAGCGGCTTGCCCAGCCCGTAGACCAGGTTGTGGATGAAGGGGAAGCTGAAGTGAGTGAAGGATCGCTCCGCCTCCACCACGAAGCCTGCCGCCTCGACCGCGGCGCGCAGCCCCTCGCGCCGGTACAGCCGCACGTGGTTGGCCCAGATGCCGGCCAGTGGCCCGCGCCGGATGGGCCGCCCGATGGTGCGCTCTAGCATCCAGTTGATCGGGTCCCACAGGAACGGGTAATTGGCGTGCGGGACGGTGATCGCCACCACGCCGCCCGGCTTCAGCACACGCCAGACCTCGCGCAGCCCGGCCACGTCGTCGTCAATGTGCTCCAGGATTTCGGACAGGATCACGCCATCGAAATAGTCGTCTGGAAAAGACAGCGCGTAAATGTCCCCGCGTGTGAGGGTGATGCCCGGCAGATGCCCCACATTGCGCTGCGCCTTGCGGATGATCTCATCGTCCAGTTCTAGCCCGACCAGCGCGCACCGGCTGACATAGCGGATCATGTTCAGGTAGAAGCCGCGCCCGCAGGCGCAATCCAGGATGCGCGCCTCGTCGGGCAGCGGCACCCACTCGAAGATGGTCTGCACCCGCTTCTTGAAGGCCATGTCGGCCTCGTTGCGAGTCATGTGAGCGATGAGGGCTGGATCAAGGGTCATTGGCTGTCACTTCCAGCCCGGAATGCGGGCCGCGCGGCGCAGATGTTTTTCGTAGCGGTTCACCGTCTCGTCCAGGCTGAAGGCGCGGGCGATGACCTCGCGCGGCTTGACGTAGCGCTCGCGGTATTGCAGGATGTCTACCACTGCCCTGCCGATTGCCTCCCAGTCACCGCGCGGGACGGTCGCGCCCATGCCGGTCACGGTGACGGGCACGCGCCCGCCCGGCGTGTCGGTCATCACCACCGGCGTGCCGCACAGCATCGCCTCCACCTGCACCAGGGCGAAACACTCGGTGTCGCTGGGCAGCACCAGCACATCGCAGGCGGCGTAGAAGTTGGCCATCGCCTGCATACTGCTGAGCTGTCCCAGAAAGATAAGCTGGTCGCGGTAGCGCTGGACGAGCGCCTGGTTGCGCTCCCAGGTGTCCTCATAGCGGATGTCGTATTCCCCGGCAAAGACCACCCGCGCCCGCGGGAAGCTGCGGTTGACCACCTCCAGGGCGCGGATCAGCAGGTCGGGCCGCTTCTCCTGCACGAAGCGCCCGGCAAAGCCGATGATCGGCCCGCCGTCGGTGCTCCAGCGCTCGCGTAGCTCGGCCACGCGCTCCGGGTCGGGGTTCGGCACCTCAATCGGCGGGTAGATCACCGAGACGCGGTCGCGGAACGGCTTGAGGTAGTAGCTGTGATCGGCGTAGTCATGGCTGTAGGCGATCAGGCGCGCCGCGCGGCTGGCCATGAAACGGTAGTTGGCGAAGGTGAACCAGCGCACGAAGCGGTTGAACAGCCCCGGTGGCAGAATCAGGTCGCCGTGATGGGTGGCGATGAGTTGTTTGCCCGCCGCCCGCGTCAGCAGGGCCATCAGCGAGGTTTCCAGCATGGGCGTGTGCAGCCAGACCACATCGTGCAGCCGGATCAGCCCCCACGCCGCCCAGGGATAGGCGGGCATGACCATCCCCCGGCTGACGCGCAGCGGCGCCCACAGCCGCACGATGCGCACGCCATTGATCGTCTCGTCGCGCGGCAGCTCGATGGAATGGCGCGCCGCCAGGATCGTCACCTGGTGCCCGCGCTTGACCAACGCCTCGGCCACGCGCTGCACGTGGATCGGCACGCCGGTGCGGTGCGGCAGGTAGTATTGCAGCGCCGCCAGAATGCGTAGCGGGCGGTTGTTCGTCTCGGGGGAATCCGGCTGTGCGATCATGCGCTCACGTTCGTCCCTGTGCTGGTCTCCGCCCTGGCGGACGCCCCGCCTTGCCCGCGAGCGCGCAATCCCTGCGCCGCTGCGGTCACCTCGCCCAGACTCACCCCCTCCGCCCATAGCCCGACCAATCCGGCAGAGATATAGGTCAGCAGGTTGACGGCGTGCAGCAGCAGGGCGAAGGCAACCGCCGGCGCGGCAGTCGGCTCGTCCACCAGGTTGGTGCTGGCCAGAGCGAAGACAACCGCCGCCTCGAACGGCCCCAGGTTGCCCGGCACGGCGGGCACGGCGATGGCGAAAGAGGCCAGCGCGATCATGGCGATGGAGGCGCTCCACGTCGGCTCGTCGAAGATGGCGAACAGCAGCGAGTAGCCGGTCAGCACCGACACGGCCCACGCGACCGCCGTCCAGCCGACGACCAGCAGCATCGCGCGCGGCGAGGCGATCGGCTGAATGCCCTCCAGCGCGCTGGCCAGCCAGTCCCTCAGCGCGGGCCGTCGCAGCGGCGGGATGGCACGCCCCAACCAGCCGAGCAGCGTATAGGCCCAGGCGGGCCGCGCCGCAAACACAGCCAGCACGACCACGCCGATCACCGCGCCGACGCCCAGGGCCATGCCCACGAAGCCGATCTCCAGCCCGACCGGCAGCATCGCCAGCACCACGCCGATCAGGGCGAAGACGGCCAGCGTGTCCAGCAGGCGCTCGACGACAATCGTGCTCAGCGAAGTGAAGACCGGCAGCGGCGGGTCAAGCCGGGCGGCCAGCGCCGCGCGCACCAACTCCCCCACGCGCAGCGGCAGCACGCCGTTGATGAAATAGCTGACGTTGAGGATGTGGAAGCTGTGCGCCGGGGCAATGCGATAGCCGAGCAGGACGCGCCAGCGCAGGCTGCGCAGCCACAGCCCGACATATGACAGCAGCAGGCAGGGCACCACCCAGAAGTAGTCGGCGCCGCGCAGCTCGCTCTGCACGCCGCTGAGGTCGCGCCGGAACAGGTACACCAGCGCGACCACGCTCACTGCCACGCCGAGCAGCAGGCTCGGCCACCGCTTCTTCATCCGTGTCTGTCCGCCCGCTGACGCCATCCGCCGCGCGCCTGGCTCATCACACAGCGGCTCATTATAGCGGCTGTCGCGCCCTGCGCACCAGCTCCGTCGCGGCCACATCTCCAGTACTACACGCCCAGCCCACCCTTTCCTTAGCGCGAGTGCTCACATGCTTTACCTCACCCCCTGGCCTCGCTGTGCTCGGCTTGCCCCCTCTCCGCGTGTGGAGAGAGGATTTTCCAATCCGAAATTCGCAATCCGCAATCCCGCCCTTCCTCTGCGCCTCGGCGGTTCAGGCATTTCGCCCCCATCGTGAACGCCCGCAAAACTTGACAGCGCCGCCCCCCGCTCCGTATAATTGCGGGCAGAGTAGCGGGTATAGTTCAGTGGTAGAACGTCAGCTTCCCAAGCTGAATGTCACGGGTTCGAATCCCGTTACCCGCTCCAACCGAGGCATTCCCCGAGCGGAGTGCCTTTTTCATTCGCGCCGCCTGCACCTCCAAAGGAGCACGCGATGCCTGCCGCGCACGACCATCACCCGCCCGCGCTGGAGATCGTCTGCCATGCCCCGCCCGACCGCGTCAATGAGGACGCCTGGCTGGCCCTGGGAGCCGGGCCTCTCGGCGAGCAGATCATCGCCGCCGCCATTGACGGGGCGACCACCCGCCTGACGCCGCCCGCGCTTCAGGCGCACCTCGACCGCCAGGGCGAGCCGCTGACCCCCGCGACCTACGCCGCCCGCTTCGTCCGCGACTCGCTGGCCCGCCAGATCGGGACGGGCCGCCCGCCCGCGCTGCGCACGCTGCTGCTCGAAGCCAACGCCGACCTGGGCCGGGCGCTGATCGCCCTCTTCGGCGCGCTGACGCTGGAGGCGCTCAAGCTGCCGCCCGACGTGCACGAGCGGCTGGCCCACGACCCGCGCCTGGTGCGCCTGGGCCTGCCCGCCGCCGTGCTGACCCTGATCGAATACGACCCGCGCGCCCACACGCTGCGCTACGCCCACGCCGGCGATACGCTGCTGCTCGTCGCCTACGCCGACGGGCGCTTCAGCGTGCCCACCGCCGGCAGCGCGACGGCGGATAGCGCCCTGCTGCGCACCGCCGCCCTGCTGCGCGACGACTTCCCCGGCCTACCCCTGCGCGAGCTGGCCCGTCACTCCGAGGTCCGCCGCCACAACCTGCACAGCGCGCTCTATCACAACTACGTGGACGAGCACGGCCTGCCCCAGCGAACACAGGGGATCGGCGTGCTCGACGGGCTGCCGGAGCTACGTTACTTCGTGCAGACGGGGACGGTGGACCTGGAGGGCGCGATCTTCGCCTGTGTGATGACGGACGGGCTGCTGTGGCCCGCCAGCGCCGACGAGGTCTACGGCGAGGACGGCGAGCGCATCGCCGCGCTGCACAAGGAGCGGCTGGGCTTCATGGCCGGGCAGATCGCCGAGAGCGGCCTGCGCGGCTACCTGAAGCGGCTGCGCGCCGCCGAAGCCGCCGACCCCGA
>JBBIHG010000041.1:0-23668 GCA_037447125.1 Chloroflexota bacterium
GGCCGGGGGATGGGGGTGGTCGCTGAATGGATCACGCTATTCTGTAGTCCTACCCTCACCGCTCCTAGCCGAGCGCCATGAACGGCCAATCGCCGGCCTCGCCGCGCCGGTACTGCTCAACGGCTGCGCGCGCCTCCAGCGTATCCAGGCGGGCCAGCGCCTCCAGCGCCGCCTCGCGCACGCTCTGCTGCTCGTCGTAGAGCGCTTCTTCCAGCCCGGCGACCGCCGCCGGATCGCCGATCTGCCCCAGGGCGTGCGCCGCCGCCTCGCGCAGGACCAGATATCCCTCGCGCAGCACGGCCAGCAAACCGGGCACCGCCGCCGCGTCGCCCAGGCGGGCCAGCGCCCCGACTACCGTCAGCCGCGTGCCCATGTCCTCGTGCGGCGCGCGCAGCGCGTCCAGCAGCGCAGGGATCGCCCCCGGATCGCCGCTGCGGCCCAGGGCATCCGCCGCCCACCAGCGTACCACGCCGTCGCGGTCGCCCAACGCGCGGAGCAGGCCGGGCAGCGCGCTCGCATCACCGATCTGGCCGAGGGCACTAGCCGCCCGCGCGCGCAGATCGTCATCCTCATCGGAGAGCATACCCACCAACGCCGGGACCGCTGCCGGATCGCCCAGCCGGCCCAGCGCGTCCACGGCCAGCGCGCGCTGCTCCCAGTTGCCGTCGTCGAGCGAGCGCACCAGGGCGGGCACCGCCGCCCCGCCGATGCGCACCAATGCCCCTACCGCCGCCTCGCGCTGCGCCCCCACGTCGCGGCGCAGCACGCCGATCAGCGCCGGGATTGCCGCCTCGCCCGCCCTGGCCAGCGCGTCGGGAGCGCTGCGGGCCAGAGCCATGGCCGCGCCTGCGCGCAGGCGCGAGTCCTCGTCGCCGAGCGCCGCCTGCAGCACGGGCAGCACCTCCTTGCCCAGCGCCTTCAGCGCGTCGGCGGCGGCATAGTGCACGTCGGGACGCGCGTCGGGCAGGGCGCGCAGCAGCGCGTGCACTGCTGCCGTGCCGCCCATCCGCCCCAGAACAGCCAGCAGGCGGCTGATCAGACCGGTATCAGCATCTTCCTGGGCCAACAGGAGGTCGCTGATCTCAGCCAGCTCGCCGCTGATCAGGGCGTGGTCTTCGGCATCCAGCGCGACAGGCACATCGGGCGCGGAGAAATAGGCGCGCGTCGCCTGGCCGATGCGCAGCCGCCCGATCAACTCATCCCAGGGCGCGCGGCGCGCATCGGTGAAATCGAGCACGCCCAGCGCGCGCAGGCGCGGGTGCAGCATGGCCGGCTCGATGACGATCGGGATCACGTCCGCGCCCAGGCCCAGCCCGCACGCCCATTCGTAGGCGACGAACGGCGAGGTGCTCGCCGCGCGCGACATGACTACGATGACGGCGAACGCCTCGCGCAACGCGAGGTCTACCGTCTCGCGCCACTCGTCGCCGGCGCGCAGGTCGTCGCCCTCCCATACCGCGAAGCCGGACTCAGCCAGCCTGACCCGCAGGCGGTCCACGAACGGACTGTTGTCCTGGATGTAGGAGATGATTACATACGCCATCGGCAGGCTGTCCTTGTCACTCGCCCGGCAGCGATCTCTCTGCCCCGCTGATCATAGCCCAACTCCGCGCCAGCGGGCGAGCGCCGCTCGTGCGCTGGAGATGTTCAGGCGGCGCAGGGCTGCCTCCGCTGCCCAGCGCACGGACGGATCGGCGTCCTCCAGGCCGCGCACCAATCCCGGCACCACCTGGGCTGCCGCCCGCGCTTTCGGCTCGGTGCCGATGCGCAGCAGCGCCCCGATGACGCGGCGGCGCACGTCGGGCCGCGCGTCGTCGAGCGTGGCGACCAGCCGGGCGATGGCGACCGGGTTGCCGATCTTGCCCAGGGCTTCGGCGGCGGTGATGCGCACGTACACATCGGCGCTGTCCAGCGCGCGCAGCAGGCCAGGCACGGCGTTGGGGTCGAGGGGCATGGGTTCTCCTGGGGAAAACCGGTTCAGAGCAATGCCAGGAATTCGTCCACGGTCAGCCCGGCCTGGCGGATGATGCTGCGCACAGTGCCCTTCTTGAGCGTTTTGTGATTGGGGATCGTCACGCGCGCCGGCGGGTCATCGCGGCGCATCGTGACGTGCTTGCCGCGCCGCACGACATAGAAACCGGCCTTTTCCAGCGCCGCCACACATCGCTGGCCCGACAGATCAGGCAGCTTGCTCACGCCGCGACCGCGACCGTGGTGATGGTCATCGGCGCGTAATCGTCTGGGATTTCCTCGCCGTTGGCGACCATGTCGGCGACATACTCGGCGATGGCATCGCGGATGTTCTCCAGAGCTTCGTCGAGCGTGTCGCCCTCAGAGATGCACCCCGGCAGACTGGGCACCTCGACGGTGTAACCAACGCCGTCCTCATCAGGAATGAGAATAACCTGGCGAACGATGGTCATCGCACCCTCCTTCTCCTGCCTCCTATTATACCTGCCCGTGCAACGCGCAGCAGGCCCGGCACAGCGTTGGGGTCGAGGGGCATGGCCGGCTACAGCTTCGGGTTGAGCACGAAGTAGATGGTGAAGAGCACGATAGAAACGACCGTGTACAGCGTCAGCACGTTGTTGACGTAGCGCCGCTCGTCGGGCAGGCCCGCCTTCATGTAGAGCGGGATGATGAATGGCGGTGGCAGCACCAGCAACGTGAACAGCCCCGCCTCGAAGGGCGCTTCCAGGTCGAGCAGGCCGCGCAGCACCAGCCGGTTGAGCAGCAGCGCCAGCGGGACAAGAATTGCCAGGCGAATCCCGATCACCGGCGCGGCCTCGCGGATGCCCGTGCGATCTAGCCTGATCCCGTAGCCGACGATGATCAGGATCAAGGGGATGGTCAGGCCGCCCAGGAACTGCACCACGGCCATGAACGCCCCGGTCACCGGGCGCTCGTAGAGGTCTTGGCGCAGGCCGAGCACGTTGAAGGCGATGCCGGCCAGGATGCCGATGATCACCGGCGAGGTGAGGAACGCGCGCAGCAGTTGGCGCGGGTCCTGGTGCCCATCGCGGAGCATGAGCAGAAAGGCCAGGAATACAAACCAGATGAATAGCTCGTGCCCCAGGTCAATGACGGCAATGTAGCCGATCTTGTCCAGGCCGTAGGCGCTGCCGAACAGGCTGACACCGAGCATCCCATACTCGAAGCCGGTCATCAGGAAGGGGAAGTACAGGTACTCGATGCCCAGCCGCGTCTTGAGCGAGCGTCCCAGGGCGAAGAGCGCCCCATTGATGGCGAAGACCAGGACGAAGATGACCAGGTACTTCGTCTGGAGCTTCATCTCCAGGAAGGAGATGAACAGCACCGAGGGCAGTGCCAGGGTGACGACCAGCTTGCGCAGATCGTCCACTGTGCTTTCAGCGACGAAGCGACTGCGGCGAATCCAGTGGCCGAGGCCGATCAGGAACAGGATGGGCAGCACGCGGTTGAGGATCAGCGTGGTGTCGTCCATGCCAGAGAGTCCCCCTTCGGGTGAGCAGCGGGCGCACGGCCCTATTGTACCCGAAGTCGCGCGGCGGGACGGGTGGGGCGTGGTACAATGGGCGCAGCAGACGGGACAGTGCTGGGGACGACGGATGATCTAGAAGATGGTCAAGCCAGTTCGCTTCACCAGACATGCTCAGCAGAAGTTTACAGACCTGGTCCGTCTGGGATTCATCATCACACCGGAGCAAGTGCTTGAGGCGCTGCGCAACCCGGAGCAGGTGGACAGGGATCTCGACCCGCCTGTTGCTCAGAAGGCGATCAACGACCGTCATTTGATCCGAGTGATCTTTGTTGAAGATGAGGATGAGGTACGTATTGTGACGTTCTACCCGGCGAGGAGGGCGCGCTATGAGCCTAAAGATGCGCTATGATCGCGAAGATGATGTGCTGATGATCTGGTTTGCGCTGGAGAAGCGAGTTGATCACGCCGAGCAGTCCGGCCAGAGCATCCTGCACCTGACTGCACAGGGCGAGCCGGTGCTGCTGGAGATCCTCAAAGCGCACGAGTTCGTCCCAGAACTGGTGCGCACCGTGATGACTGCCGAGCCATCGGCTGCGGCTGGTGACTAAGCGACCTCCCCAGCCCCTGTAGCACGCATGGTGCCGACGGTGAGCGGACTTCGTAGGGGCGTATGCGATACGCCCCTACGGAGAGCACAGCAGAGCCGCGCCTTCCCTTGCACGTCCGCAGAGCCGGACTACTCCGCCGGCTCCGGCGCTGGCGTCTCCTCGCTTCCCTCGGCTTGTGCCTCGGCAGGTGCGGGCAGCGGCCCCAGCCCGAAGTATCGCGCGCGCAGCTCGTCCACGGTCAGCACGCCGCGCGCCAGGCGCAGCTCGGCGAGCTGCTGGGCACGATCCCCCGTGCGGATGTCGTCGAAGCGCCCGACCAGCCCCGCCCCGTAGAAGGGCAGCAGATCGGTGGTGATCTTCTCGGCGAGGCGCACCAGCTTGGGCCACAGTGTGCGCTCGACGAAGACGCGTTCGCCGACCAGGGCGTTGGCCTCGGTGGCGTTCTCGCTGAGCAGCCCCACCGGAATGCCGAAGATCTGGAAGATCTCCTCGCGGTTGAAGCGGCGGGCGTTGAGGAAGTCCATGTCGTGCTGGCTGAGGCCGACGTTGTGCCACTCGACCGCCGCCCCGCGCAGGAACGCCGTCTTGCGCTCGCGCCCGCCGTACGCTGCGCGCCACTCACGCTTGATACGCTCGAAGTCGGCGTCGCTCACCCGCTCGCGGATGGCGACGATGCCCGCCGGGACGGCCATTCCCTCGCCGAAGTAGCGCCGGTTCCAGTCGGCCATGGCGCGATCGGTCTCAACGGCCAGCCGCGCTGCTTCGAGCGCACTCAGCCCATAGTAGTCGTTGGCCGGATGCCAGCGGCGAAAGTGCACCACCTCCGCCGCGTCGAGCGGCAGGCGCCGCCCATCCACCTCGTAGATGTAGCCGCGCACGCCGCGCGCTGCGTCCGGCACGATCTGCACGCGGTCGGGGCGCAGCGGCCAGATTTCCTGGGGCGCGCCGCCCGGCTGCCCGGCCAGGAACCAATAGGCGTTGCCGTGAATCTCCAGGCTGCCGACGGTGTGCTCGATCAGCTCGAAGCGGCTGAGCAGCGGATTGGGCCGCTGGAGCAGGCGCGTGAAGGGATGCTGCGGCAGCGCGACCTCGCCCGCCCCTGCCGGGGCGACCTCGCCCGCGCTGCCCGCGCCCGCCGCCACCCGGTACACGCGAAAGGGCACCAGCGCCGCCGCCTCGGCGATACGATTGACAGCCACATAGACCCAGGGGCTGCCCATGTAAACGCCCGCGTAGCGCGCCGCGCCGGCGATCTCCGGGGCGATGGCCGGCAGCGGGTCGCCAGGCGCGCCCGCCTCCACGCGGTGAATGACGCTGGCCGGACGCCACTTAATGTACCCGGCGCGGCGCAGCGCCCGCTCGACAAACGATGGCCGGTTGGCAATTGGCATGTCGCGCTCCTTTGACGGTTGTTGGTGATTGGTCGGTTGTCAGCGATCGGTGCTCAGTCGTCGGTCATCAGCAGCCAGTGGTTCGCGCGGTGCGCTTGCCCTGATCGCTGATAGCTGACTGCTGACTGCTACACAAAGCTGACGCCTACCCCGCCGTGCAGCGCGCCGTGCCAGGCCAGGGCCAGAGCGATCACCGTATCGTCGTGCAGGCCCGGCGGCGCGCCGTAGCGGTAGCGACCGCTGGGCAGCCGCTCCAAGGTGTACGCACCCAGTTCATCGAGCAGAACCGGATCGCGCAGGATGGCCAGCTCGCTGCGTTCCAGGGCCAGGGCCAGCGCCTCGATCAGCGGCCCCTTGCTGCTGGCCGTCGTCGTGAAGGGCACCACCGGCAGCCCCTCCTCTTGCAGGGCCTCGATGTTCGGCCCGCCCATGCTATTGGCCTCCGCCCAGATCGCGTCGGGACGCCAGAGCGCGGCCAGCGCCGTCAGCCGCCCGCGCTGCGCCGCCCAGCCGAGGGCGTTGAAGCGCTCCAGCGCCACCAGCCGCCGCGACTCTGCCGCCAGCACGGCGATGCAGGTGAAGTCAGCGTCGCGCCCCCAGTCCACGCCGAAGATGTAGCGCTCGCCCGGCTGCGGCCCGCCGCCCGGCTCGACCGTCGCCGCCTCGTCCACGCGACGGAAGACGCGCCCGCCATCGTCGAGGAACTCGGCCAGGTACTCCTCGTGGAAGACCCGTTCCGGCAGCAGCGCCCGCGCGTCTTCGATCTCCGCCGGATCGATCAGCGGATTGGCCGCCGTCGGGAAGCGCCAGCTCATCCACCTCGGATGATCGGCCTGCTGCCCGACCATCCACAGCCCCCAGAACCAGTTGCGCCCGCGCGGCGTGCTGAGAAACAGGGCTTCGCCACGCCGGTCGGCCAGCGCCGGGCGGATCGCCGCTGACCACACCGCCGGATGCAGATACGCCGCTTCGTCGAGCACGGCCAGGTCGAGGCCCGCCCCGCGCAGCGCGTCGGGATCGTGCCCGCTGCGCACAGCGATCACGCCGCCGCCGGGCAGGTCAATGCGGCGCATATCCTCATGTTTTTCCCGCCACACGCCGGCCAGCGCCGCTTTGAAGCCGCGCCACACGTCGTCGGCCAGCCGGTACGTCGGCGCGATCCACCAGCAGATTCGTCCCTCCAGCGCCCGCTCAACCATCAGAATCCGCCCCGTCTCCGTCTTGCCGAAGCGCCTCCCGCAGGCCACCACCTTGAAGCGCGCCGGATGGCGCAGGATTTCGATCTGCCCAGGGTGCGGCTGACACAGGTTGACCGTCACGGCTGCCATACTCCACACGAATGGTCTGCACGGCGGAACGCTCGGCCAGCGGCCCGACGCGCTCCAACACTTCGCGGGCGGCGCGCAGCGCCAGCGCGTCGTCGTCGCCGTCCAGGGCGCGGCGCAACGCGGCGATGGCGACCGGTGTCAGGTCATCCAGCGCGGCCAAAGCATCGCGCGCCCGCCTATGCTCGCCCAGGCAGGCCAGCAGCGCCCGGAACTCGCCGTCACGCTCCCAGGCGGCCAGCGTGCGCGGCAGCGCCCCCACCGCCCGCGCCACTTCCTCCCGATCGCGCCCTTCGGCCAGCAGCCGGATCGCCTGGCAGACGCGCAACTCACGCACTGTCCCCTCACCCTCCCTCGCCGCTCAACATCCCACCCCGGGGCGGCGGGCGGAACTCGCCTGCGCGGCTTTCGCTAACGGCACCCATCTAGCTCACTCCAGCTTTGTTTGTGGGTCCGTGCCCGCCCGTCGCGCCGGGATCATGGTCTTATTTTAGCACATATGTTCTAATTGTCTTCGGCGCAAGCGGCTCAATTATAGGGTTCAGCGCTAACGACCAGACGCTCTCAAGCAGACTCTGGAGGTCTCTTCGCGCCGCTTTCGAGTCCTCGCCGCTCAGTGTCAGTGAGCCGTGCGGGTGCGAGCAAAACCTGTCAGGTAGGGGGCTGCTCTGCTGCGCCTTGGTTTACCTCACCCCCGCTCGGTATAATGGCCCGCGATCTACGTTTGCCACACACGAAAGCCGGGCCAATCTCCTTGTCTGCGCTGACCACTGCCTTCCGCCAGCACCGCGCCGACGCGATCATGTCGTTTATGGTGCTCATCTGGGGCTTTCATTTCATCGTCGCCAAAGACGCCCTCTCCAACATCGAGCCGCTGACCTTCAACGCCCTGCGTTTCCTGGTCGGCCTGCCGGTGATCCTGCCTGTCGCCTTGCGCCAGCGCCGCGCCCTACGCCTGACGCGCCGCGACGCCGCTCTGATCACCTTGCTGACGCTCACTGGCCCGGTGATCTATCAGGTCGGCTTCTCGCTCGGCCTCAAGCGCACCACCACGACCAACACGGCCCTGCTCGTCGCCACCATGCCCACCTGGACGGCGCTGTGCAGCATCGCCATTGGCATGGTCGAGATTCGCCGGCGGCTGCTGGCCGGCATCGTCCTGACGCTGAGCGGGGTGCTGCTGGTCGTGCTCAGCCGGTCGGAGTCCGGGCTGGGGCTCTCGCACGACGACCTGCTCGGCAGCGCGCTGGTGCTCGGCGCCGCGATAGCGGGCGGCCTGGCCAATGTCTTCGCCAAGCCGGTCGTCGATCGCCTGGGCAGTATGCCCCTTGCCATCTGGAAGTACTGGATCACCACCGTGACGATGATCGTCCTGGCCGGGCCGGGGCTTTTTTCGCTGACCAGCGCCGAAGTGCCCACGGACAGAATCCCTAACGTCCTCTACAGCGGTATGCTGTCCGGCGCGGGGGGATTTCTGGCCATTCACCTCGCCATCCGTGAGATCGGCCCCACGCGCAGCGCAAGTTACTTCAACTTCAACCCGATTATCGCGGCGTTCGCCGGCGTGCTCATTCTGCGCGAGCCATTCTCGCCCGGCTTGCTGCTCGGGGCCACGCTGACCCTCTTGGGGGTGATGGTCGTGCGCCGCAACGTCTACCTGCGCCGCCCGGCCCCTGCGCCTGTTACCGCGTCCGCTCCACAAACCGCCAGCCGCTGAACCGCGCGACCTGGGCAATCCATTCGTTGAGTTGAAGTTTATATATCGTTAGAAATCGGTTCATAACGCTGCCGCGCATTATTTCCCCGTTGACAGCCGGCCCCGCCCTCCGCTATACTGACGATCAAACGAACAAATGTTCTATTCTGTGACAAGGGAGCAGGGCGGGCCATGCCCATCCAGGCGGGAGCAGCGCCCGGCGGAACCAGGTATCACGCCCCTGGTCTGACCGGCGCCACGGAGGGCAGCAGTGAGCGATGAGCATCCACCCACGCGCGAGCGGGTTTTCCGCTTCATCGTCGAGTACAAGCGCCAGCACGATGGCCTCTCGCCTGCCGTCGAGGAGATCAGCAAGGCGTGTGTGCTCCACACCTCGACGGTGAAGTATCACCTGCTCAAGCTGGAGAACCAGGGACGCATCCGCATCGTGGGGCGGCGGGCCATCGAGGTCAGCGGCGGCGTGTGGAACCTGCCCGACGGGGCCGAGGCTTCTACGCCGTGAAAGCAGCTTTCAGCTTTCAGCAAGTGCGGTGCGCCCCTGTTGTTGCTGACGGCTGATGGCTGAGCGCTCATTGCCCGCGCGCCTGTTTTGTGCTTAGATCGGCCCAGAGCAGCCCGCCAACAGAAAGCGACCGGCCATGACTCACCAGACCAGCACGCTCCCCCGCCGCAAGCGCATCGCCCTTATCGCCCACGACGACCGCAAGCAGGACTTGCTCGAATGGGCGCGCTTCAACATCGGGCGGCTGGGCCGCCACGAGATCTATGCCACCGGCACGACCGGGACCTTGCTCAAGCAGGAATTGGGGCTGCCCGTCCGGGTGTTTCTGAGCGGCCCGCTGGGCGGCGACCAGCAGATCGGCGCGAAGATCGCCGAAAATACCCTTGACGTGCTGATCTTCTTCTGGGACCCGCTCGAAACGCATCCCCACGACCCGGACGTGCGCGCCCTGCTGCGCCTGGCCGTGCTGCAGAACATCCCCGTGGCCATGAACCGCTCCTCGGCGGACTTCATCTTCTCCTCGCCGCTGATGGAGGACGACTACGAGCGCCAGCACTACGACTTCGCCGGGCGGCTGGAGCGCCGCCGCGCGGTGGATGCCCTGCGCGCGGCAGGGGAGAAATAGGCGCATTAGGGCAGTGGCTCAGGCTCTCATGTTGGTATATAATGGGTGATAGAACGGATGTTTCATCATCAGTATTTCAGGGAAAGAGGATTATTCAATGCCCGAAACACCTCATGACTTTGGCGGAGATTGGACAACTGAGAAGCTGGAGCGAGTTGCGAAGTATTTGAAAGCGTACGCAACAATCATGAAGGAGAAGGGCTTCCCCTTCGCTTACATTGATGCCTTTGCGGGCACGGGATATCGGACATTGAGACGAAGTGACGAGGCAGAACAACTGATGTTTCCTGAGCTATCAGAAGCTGAATCGCAGCAGTTCCTCGACGGTTCTGCCCGCAAAGCCCTGCAGGTCCAGCCGCGTTTCCACAAGTACATTTTCATCGAAAAGGATGAACAGCGATTCCGGGCACTACAGGAACTGCGCACTGAATTTCCCGAAGTTGCTGGGGACATTGTTTTGGTCAACGCGGAGGCAAATTCCTACCTGCAAGACATGTGTGACAATAGGAACTGGAAGAAACACCGCGCGGTGCTATTTCTCGATCCTTACGGCATGGAGGTCGAATGGCAAACAATCGAGGCCATCGCGCGGACGCAGGCGATTGATCTCTGGTTCTTGTTTCCGCTTGGCATCGCCGTGAACCGACTTTTGAAACGAGATCCTAATATTGGCACTGCCGTCAGACATGCGTTGAATCGTCTCTTTGGAGCCGAGGACTGGTACGAGACCTTCTATCAGACTACAACCAGGCTTGGCCTGTTTGGCCCAGAGATTCACCGACATAAAGTGGGTGACTTTGACATGATAGCAGAGTACATGATAGGGCGGTTGCGGACAGTCTTCCCCGGCGTCGCCCAAAACCCCCTGCCATTGTTCAATTCGCGCAACAATCCGCTATACCTGTTGTGCTTCGCCGCAGGTAATCCCAAAGGGGCTACAACTGCTGTCAAGATCGCTCAGGACATCCTCAGAAGGTGACATCATGGCCGACCGTTCAGCAATCGAGTGGACCGAATCAACCTGGAACCCTATCACTGGCTGCACGAAGGTTAGCCCTGGCTGTAAGCACTGTTACGCTGAGCGCATGGCCCTACGGCTGCAAGCCATGGGGCAGCCGAACTACACGAATGGTTTTGCCCTGACCCTCCACGAGCACGTTTTGGAGCTTCCCCTGCAATGGAAGACTCCCAAGACTATCTTCGTCAACTCTATGAGCGACCTTTTTCACCACGATGTTCCCCTTGATTTCATTCTGAAGGTGTTCGATGTCATGGGGCGCGCTCACTGGCATCGCTTTCAGATTCTCACTAAGCGAGCCGAGCGGCTGTCCGAGCTAAACGGCAGACTTCCCTGGTCTCCCAATATCTGGATGGGAGTCAGCGTCGAGAATCAGCGTTACGTGTATCGGATCGATCACTTGCGACACACCGACGCCGCCGTTAAATTCCTCTCCCTTGAACCGCTCTTAGGGCCTTTGCCCGAACTTGATCTCTCCGGCATTGACTGGGTGATTGCTGGCGGCGAATCGGGGCCGAGGGCAAGGCCGGTGCAACAAGCCTGGGTGGTGGAAATTCGTGATCAGTGTCTTCAGGCAAGAGTCCCCTTCTTCTTCAAACAGTGGGGAGGAGTTCACAAGAAAAAGGCCGGGCGGCTGTTGGAGGGTCGTACCTGGGACGAGATGCCAGCCGGCGTCGGAGCCTCAGCAGCCTCAGCAGCCGGGACATAAGCGCGCTGCCCTGTCCGGCGTATAATAGAGCGTACACGCCCCTTCACCGGAGGATGTTCACCATGCGCACCTGGCTGCCACTGCTGATGATCCTGGCCCTGATGCTCGCCGCATGTGGCGACGACTCGGCCCCACCCCCTGGTCCCACCAACACCCCATCCACTACAGACGCGACGGGCGACCCAGCCGAAGGGTTCGAGTTGGAGCCACGAGAAGCCGGCCTGCGCGTCCGCAAGGGGTTAACCGTGCTCACCTACAACGAGGGCGTGCAAGACGGCACGGGCTATTTCTTCGCCGAGGTTCGCAATGACAGCAGCCAGGTGCTCAGCCAGGTGGACGCAGTAATCTACGCCCTCGACAAGGATGGTTTCAAGCTGAGCGAAGCATCCGCCAACCCGCTGATCACCGATATCCCTCCCGGACAGGTCTTCTACGTTGGGCAGTCTTTCGCGCTGCCCGACGGCTACGCCGCCTCGCAGTACTGGCTGTGGTACAACCCCGCCGCCGAGGCGCGCCTGCAAGGGGTCTTCAGCCTGCCGGCCAGCGTGACCAGCCAGGGCACGGACGAAAATGGGGTTTACACGGTTCGCGGCACCGCGCGGAACACCGCCGCCGCCGATCTACGCTTCCCCGTGGTTGATGTGATTCTGCTCGGCCCGGACGAGACACTGGTCGGGCTGGCCCATGCCGTGGTCAGCACCGGAAGCGACGAGGGCGCATGGCCCGCCGGCGCCGAAGCGAGCTTCGAGGTACAGTTTCCGTTCATCAGTGTGAGTCCGGAGCTGATCAGCGAGGCACGTGTATCGGCGGCAGGCTATGTCATCCCCTAGCTGGCGCAACAAGAAAGCCGCCCCGTCGAGGCGGCTTCTGGAGCATTAGCGGTCTCTCGGCCATGCGGCCGAGGCTATCTGCGTTAGAGCAAGTCGGGCTGCAACCCAGCGTTGTCTTGCGCCGGATCAATGATCGCCTCGTGGGGCAGATCGTCGCCGCTGCCATCGAGCCGCGTCTCAGCCACGCTCACTTCCGGGTGCCAATCAGGGAACATCTGGCTGTCCGTCCCAGAACGGCGCAACACCGTCTGCGGATCGCGCGCTGCCTGGTCGTCGGCATCATCTATCTCGGTCACGAATGCCAGCGGCAGCGGACGACTGCGCGTCACGCCGCTCAGACCGGGCATTTCGCCATCCGGAATCCGGCCATCGGCAGCTTCTGTCTGGAGATATTCGGGGTCGCTCTGTTCGCCCGGGGCTGGCACGTTGGGGAGCCGTGTCATGGTCCCCCCTCCTCGTTGTTTCCCACCACCTGCTCTTGCCCCATTGTGACCTGTTTGGCGGCTCCCCGCAACCCGTAGAGCACGGTTTTTAGGAATTTTTTATTTCTCACCCGGCGCACTGCGCAGCAGGATTGGCACTCCGGCGCGCGCTTCCAGAACGCCCGCCCAATCCCCGGCGTTGCGCACGACAAAGCCAGCCACGCAGCGCACACCCTCTGCGCCCTCATACTCGACGCGCAGCAGGTTCTCGTCGAAGGGATTCTCCGCCGGCCGGACTCCGCGCTCGGTGACCACCGCGCGCCGGACGCGGGCCAGCGGGATGGCATGCGTCCGGTCGAACAGCAGCCGGTCTGGCGCCAGGTACAACCACAACGCCGCCTCCATCCAGCCAGGCGGCAATGCGTAGGGATCGGGCTGGCTGGCCACTGCCGGTCGCCACCTGCCCTCACCTTCGGGCACCACGTACACCGCCGGAGCAGGGCCGAAGTCCTCAAAGGCCTCGCCCACTGCGTGAACGGGCAGCCCGGTCAGCGCGCCAAGCTGCGCGGCGAAAGCTTCCAGCGGGCCTTCGATGAAAGCGGTCACGTGCCAGCCATCCGTCTCCTCGCTGTGAATGACCAGTTCCGGCGTTTCGATGCGCCGGTTCCAGGCCGTCTTGACGCGCGTGCGCAGCCCGATCCAGCGCACCGCCTCCAGCGGCACAGCCCTATCTAGCGCGTCGGTGCGGTGCCCGGCGAAGACCAGCCGCCCGCCAACCACAGCCAGCATCCCAAAGGCACGATCCCTGAGGACACGGGCCAGCCGGTCACCCCGGCTGATCGTGCCCAGCGGCCCGGCCTGCACGGTTTGCCCGGCATGTGTCCACGCGGAGGTCATGCGCGCGATATGTCTTCGCTGCGCCAGCAGATCCCAGGCCAGCGCCGCCCCAATGACGATGAGCAAGAGCACCAACAGCGCGATCTCCATGCAACCTCTCACCTGTCTTTCTTGCGGGGCGCTGCTCTTTGGGTCTGATGCGCCCTCACGCTTCCTTCCGCTTGCGCCCCTCGTGAACGGCCAGCGACACATCGGCCCGGCGCACGATGGCCGCGGCCCAACGACCAGCGTGATCCACCAGGAATCCGCCAGCCAGGTGCGCCCCGTCCGGCGCAGCGTATTCCACGCGCAGCAGCGCGTCCGCGCGCCGGCCGCTGCTGCCGTGATGCACATCCAGACGAGTCATGGCCGCCAGCGGAATCGCGTCGCGCCACTCAAAGAGCAGCCGGTCTGGGGCCAGGTAGAGCATCCCCTGGCGATCGGGCATCCACTCGCCGTAAATATCCTGGATCATGCGCGTGGCGCGCGCCGGGCCGAAGTCATCCTGACCCTCGCCCGCATCATGGAGCGGGATGGCGCCTTCGGCGCTCATCGTCTCAGCCAGCTCGGGGACGCTCTCGCCAGAGAACACGGCAACTCGCCACCCATCCGGGCTGTCATAGTGGACAGCGAGAGCTCGGTCCCGGCGGCTGGCCGGCAGCGCGATTGTGACCAGGCTCAGCCGCTGTATTTGCTCCAGGGCGATGCGGGCGTTGAAGGCGCTGCTGCGCTGCCCGTCAAAGGCCAGCGCATCGGCAGCCAGGCCGGCCGCGCCGAACACGCCACGCCCATAGGTCCGGCGCGGGCGCAGCCCATGACAGATCACGCCGACGGGGCCGTAGCGCACGATCAGCCCGGCGCGCACCCAGGCCGTGCGCACGCGAATCACGTGCGCGCTCCGTCTGCGCCGCTGCCACCACCAGCCGCTCACGCCTCTCAAACTCACTGCCTCCATCGCCCGCCCTCTCCGCCGCGCCACCCTGCGCGCCCGGCGGGCCAACACGCCCCGATCTTACCCCCTTCTGCACCGGACGCCACGCAGGTTCAGCGCTCGGGCGTATGCAAAACCTGTCAGGCAGTTTGCCGCACCCTGGTTTACCTCACCCCCGCGGCAAGCGAGTCGCTGACAACCTTTGCACGCACCCCAGCGCTCCTGTGCGGCTGATTGGTTTCGGTTTCTGCCACCCTGCCGTATAATGGTCGCCACACGCCCGTTTGTGCAGGAGTCACCCATGCCTGAGTCGCCGCGCGCGGGTTCGCCCCGCCGCCCGTCTGACCTCGACGAAATCCCGGTTGAGGAATTGATCCGGCTGAGCCGCGCCCTGACGCGGCGCATCACGGACGAGGACCGCCAGCGGCTGACGCTGGCCCTGCGCGAGTCCGGCGACGCCCGGCGGTTGTGGACCAGCGCCCCGGTCATGCTGCAGCAGTTCTTCGCCGGCGAGATTGACCTGGACGACGATCTCGCCCGGCGCTTCGCCAACGCGCCACTGCTCTCGCACCTGCGGGTTGCGCCGGAGGCAGGTGAGCCGCTGTGCCGCCAGGCGACGGCGACCTTCGGCAGCAATGACGACGCGGCGACGCTGACGGTAGATGCCGCGCTCGACGAGACGGCGGCGCTCACCTTCACCTTCACGCTCTTCGGCGCGCTGGCGCTGCGCTTTCACCTCTCGCCGCTGGTGGAGCCGGACCGCGCGCGGTGGATGGAACTGCTGCGGCGCGACAACGGCATCACCGTGCTCTGGACGCGCGAGCGCTGGGAGCAGCCGTATCTGATCCTGGTGACGCGCCAGGGCTTCGGGCGGCTGTATGCGTTCTCGCCGCACAATTTCGAGGCCGCCGCCCGCCTGACTCCCGACATGGTGACCGGGCTGGTGGACTGGCTGGAGGCGCTGTGGTTCCCAGAGACTCATCCGCTGGATCCGCCGCCGGCTGCCACGGGGCAGCGCGCCAGGCGCAGCACCCCGTCCGCGCCGCCGCCGGATTCCCTACCGCCCAGGACGATGCCCGGCGCTTCGGCACAACAGTGGGCCCTGGATGACAACCAGGATATTCCGCCCGACGCGCTAGACTGGTGAAGCAACCCGGTAACCTGTGCGAAAGTCACAAACCGCCCCGGTGATCGTTTGTCGCCAAGACGTGTCCTGTCCGTTACAATGAGGACCATGAGGTCACAGGGGGGCAATGGCTGTGCCTGCCGGCGCTCACCCGATTCCACCCCGTTTCATTTAGACGAGTCAGCGAGGGTTTGCGCGCGGGCGCTGTAGCTGAGCAGGATGCCCCGTGGCCGCAGGCCAGGAGAAAAGGGATCGCATTATCATGAAGGACATTTTCGACAAGACGCGCACGTTCACCCGCGCCCGCGAAGCGATGGAGATGGGACTGTACCCGTTCTTCCAGCCGCTCCAGGACTCCGACGCCACCACAGCCACCTTCAAGGGTAAGGAAGTGGTGATGATCGGCTCGAACAACTACCTGGGCCTGACGATGCACCCCAAAGTCAAGCAGGCGGCGATCGAGGCCATTGAGCACTTTGGGACAAGCTGCACCGGCAGCCGTTTCCTCAACGGCACGCTGGCCTTCCACCTCGAACTGGACAACCGGCTGGCTAAGTTCGTGGGCAAAGAGGCGGCGATTGTTTTCTCCACCGGCTACCAGACCAACGTCGGCACGATCTCGGCCCTCGTGGGGCGCAACGACTTCGCCATCCTGGACAAAGACGACCACGCCAGCATTGTGGACGGCTGCTTCATGGCGCGCGGTATGAACCAGGCGGAGATGCGCCGCTTTTCGCACAACGACCCCGACAGCCTGGAATATGCCCTGGCCAAGATTCCGGAGGACGCGGGCAAGCTGGTGATCGTGGACGGCGTGTACAGCATGGGCGGCGACATTGCCCCTCTGCCGGAGCTGATCGCTATCTGCAAGCGCCATGGCGCGCGGATCATGGTGGACGACGCGCACAGCATCGGCGTGTTGGGCGAGGGTCACGGCACGGCCTGGCAGTTCGGGCTGACCGACGAAGTGGACTTGATCATGGGCACGTTCAGCAAGTCGCTGGCGTCCATTGGCGGTTTCATCGCTGGCGACGAGCAGACAATTCACTATATCCAGCACTTCGCGCGGTCGTTCGCTTTCAGCGCCAGCCTGCCCGCTTCCAACGTGGCGGCGGTGCTGGCCGCGCTGGATATCATCGAGAACGAGCCGGAGCATGTGCAGCGTCTGTGGGAGAATGCCGAGTATATGCGCGCCGGGCTGAAGCGGCTGGGCTTCGACATCGGCACGAGCAACACGCCCGTCATCCCCATCTACATCCGCGACGACTACCGCACCGTGCTGGCCTGGCACGCCCTGATCGAGGAGGGCGTCTACACCAACCCGGTCGTGTCGCCCGGCGTCCCGCCCAACAGCGCCCTGCTGCGCACCAGCTACATGGCCACGCATCGCAAAGAGCATCTCGACCGCGCCCTGAAGGGTCTGGCGACGGTTGGTCGCAATCTCGACCTGATCCCAGAAGATGCTTCGCTGGAGCCACAGGCGAGCGGCTAGTGGCGCTCGGAGAAGCCCTGTTTGCAGCCTGGCCCACGCTGGGAGAAAAACCAGAGATCCGTAGGGGAGGGTTTAGAAACCCTCCCCTACAGTTTGTTTATCTTCATCATTCGCCGAACGAAACGAGCGGTGCTTTGCCCCATTCGAGATATTCCCCGCCCTCACGGCTGCGGGGCGCTGACCGTCATGTCGTAGGCCATGTCCCAATACGAATACACGACGAACAGGTGCAGGCCGCTCTCCTCAGCGGTGAAACTCACTGTCTGCTCGTAATAGGTGTCGAACTCGGTGACCAGGAAGCCATCCGGCCCATAGACGCTCAGATAGGGATAGTCTTCTGACACCAGCGCGATCTCGACCGAGTCGCCGGCGTTGAGGTCCAGGCTGTAAATATCCCTGGCTTCGCCCGCACTCTCGAAGACACCGCTGACCATCTGGCCCAGTACGATCTGGCTCTTGATCAGGTCGGGCGTGCCCACCAGGAAGGCGTCGGTCTTGTCAAGATCGTAGTAGACCAGGGGCACAGCGACGCCGTCGAGCGTGGCCGTGTTGATGTCGTCCAACAGCAGGTAGGCCGAGCCATCAATGGTGGCGCTCTGCGGTCCTGCTTCCTCCTCCAACAGCGCCAGGTTGAGATCGAGCGAGATATCGAGGCCGACCCGGTACACGTAGCTGTCGTCGGCGCCGATCCACTGCTCCATGGTGATCGACGAGTCGGCGATGAGCAGGCCGACGGTCATCAGCACAAACTGAATCTGGGTTTCGTTGAGCGTCTCCAACTCGTCCATGTCAACTTCCAGCGCGGCCAGGGCGGGATTCTTGAGCAGGCTGAGCAGCGCCGGGGCCAGGTCCGGGTCGCTCAGGAAGCCGGGCAGGTCGAACGAGGTGGTGAAGGTGTACATGGTCTGGCCGTTGAAGACGGCGTCCGGGCCGCGCGTGGAGGTAATGTGAGCACCCATCAGCGCGTTCAGACGCTCGATTGACCCGCTCAGCTCCGAGATCTGGGCGAGCATCTGGGCCGTCTCATCGCTCTGCAGCTCGGCGAGCAGGTCGGCCAGCTCAGTTTCCAGCTCGCTGAGGTCTTCCGCGGTCAGAGCCAGCTTGTCGCCGAACCAGGCTTCGCTGCCGGTGGGCGAGGGCGCGTGCAGGTAGAGGCCCATCTCTTTGAAGATGATCTCGATGGGGCCGCTGAACGACTGCGACGGGTCGGGCAGCACCACCTCATCGAGGACGAGATAGACGCCCGCCTCCTCAAGCATGGCTACAAGGGTGGCAGCGTCAAGCTGCTCGTAGAAGGCAATGAAGGGGGCCAGATCGGTCAGGCCGGCCGTCGCCGGCAGATCGCTGGCCAGCGCCATGAGAGATCGAGGCAGCACCAGTATGCCGGAACCAGCCAGGCGAACTTGCATGGGGTTCTCGCCGTCGTCCATGGCCAGGCTCATGCCCCATTCGGGCACGCTGAAGGCATGGATGTATTGCATGGCTGCGGTCGCGTCAGTGATGATCTGGCAGTCGGCGTCGCTTAGGCCATTGCAGTTGACTGGCGGTTGCTCATCCTGGGCCAGGGCGGCATAGACAGGGCCGGCGGCCAGCAGCAAGATCAGCGCCGCACATGACACAGAGCGCATCAGACGTTGGATGCTCATGTTTTCTCCTCGGGGGATGGTCTGACCCAAGCGAGTTGGGCGAGTTGACATGAGGGCTGGCGCCGGGCGTGCCAGCCATGGGGCGAGGAAACCGCCGGCCCCTTACCTGCCAGCAAGGGGCCGGCGCGTGCGACGTGGCTAGAACCCCGCGCCCAGCGCGTCAAGCTGCGCTTCCAACTCCTCAATCGGGCGGTAGCTATCCGGGAAGGTGACGCTGAGCGGCTGGTTGAAGCCGTCAATCCCAGACATGAACGAGATATTGCCAGTGATAGGAGCTGCTTCGGGGTCGAACATGGAAAGGTCAACGTTGATCACCATGTCGAAGGCGATCTGGCGCAGCATCCCGTCGTTCACGCCGACCCATTGCTCGAACGATAGCGTCGTCTGGCCGAGCATCGGGGCGAACATCATGCCCATCATCTGGATGTCTTCGGGGGTCATCTCCCCCATGCCCAGGTCCGCGCCGCCCATGCCCAGCGCCTCGGCCACCACGGGCGAAGAGAGCGCGGCTGTGATAAGCTGCGCGAGATTGATATCAGTGACGAAGGGGGCCACAGGCTGCCCGCCCACCTGCTCGTCAGGGCCGCGAGTGGTGGTGATGATGCCGGTCAAGTCAATGCCAGCCAGCGCAGCCGCATCGCCAAGACCGGCGGTGCCGCCCAACAGGCTTTCCAGGTCCGCCACATTGCCCAGGTCGCCCAGGCCCAACTCGGCGAGGTCTTCTTCGGTGATCGGTGAACCGTACCACTCGCCGTTGTAGTTGACATAGCCCATCTCCGGGGTGAGGATGATCTCCGCCGAGCCGGACTGGGATCCGTCCGGTGAAGAGAAGGCCGCCTCTGAGATGACCAGGTGGATCAGAAACTGCGAGCCATCCGGCGCGAACTGGAAGCCACCGCTGCCAGTGGCGTTGAACACGACTTCCTGGGTGCCATCGCTGATGTTCAGGTCAATGGCCCAGGCGGGAGTGGTGAACGAGGTGACGCCAGCCATGGCCGCGTTGGTGCCAAGCAGGAGCTGGCAGTCGGAATCGCTGAGGCCAGTGCACAGCGGATCGCCGCCCTGAGCAAACGCGGGCGCAACCAGGGTGAGGGCCAACAGGATGACCAGCACAACGGGCAATCTTCGCGCGAGGTACTTCATAGTGGACGCTCCTTGAGGTTCAGGCATACGCTCATCTTACAGGCATATGGTCCCAGTATGGCATGGTCTCCAGTTTGACACAATGCCAAACTGTAAAAAAGGCCTGAAAATTCTGTAAAAGACAGGACAAGCACAGGGCCATCCCGCTGGGGGATGGCCCTGTTTCCAGGCGCAACTGCCGGTTACTGGCCGCCGAGCAGGCCGCTGCCCAGCCCGCCGCCAAACAAACCGCCGCCTTCGCCGAGCAAGCCTTCGCCTTGCGTGGCGCCTTCGGGGGCGGTGATCGTCACCGGCTGGTTATGACGCACCAGGTTGCCGGATAGTTCGTAGCGCATGGTCATCTTCTGCGGCTCGCCCTCGGCCAGCGCGCCTAGCGCAGCGGTGTCCATCATGAATTCGTAGCTGTCCTCGATGCGGTGGATATAGCCGTCGTCAGCGCCGATGTAAACGGTGGTCGTGAAGGCCGAGCCTTCGAACATCGGCAGGAACAGCATGGACATCATCGCCAACTGGGCCGGGTCTAGGCCGAGGTCTTCCTGGGTCATGCCCAGCGCCCCTCCTCCCGCGCTGAAGCCCTGGGTCATCACACTACCCAGCGCCTCGGCGTTAGATAACAAGGCGCCCAGGTTGAGCGCCAACATCTGGGCCTGCGTCGCCTGGTCGCCAATGGTCATGCCATCGGCGACGCTGACCGTGAAAATGGCCGGGTCGCTGAACAGGTCGAGGCCAGCGCCAGTAGGGCCGCTGAGGCCGAGGATCAGGCCCAGGCCGAGCAGGGCGTTCTGGTCCAACTGCTCATACACCCAGTCCTCGCCTGGCTTCTTGGTGTACGCCTTGTCGCCGAAGACGATGAACTCGGCGCCAGCGAGCGACTCGGTGCCACTGGAGTCACTCATCTCGGCATCGGTCAGCACGGCGTGAATATTGGCCCCCAGGCCGGTCTCATCGTCCGTGACCACGTATTCGTAGGTCCCGGTGAGGGTCATCGAGGTGACGCTCGCCCCGCCGTCAACGTACAGTGTCATGCTGAGGTCTTCGATGGCGACTGACTCAAGCTTACTCATCGCCTGGTACGCATCCTGGCGCACCTGACAGGTGTTCACCGCCTCGCCCTCGGCACAAACGGCCTTGCTGACAGCCAGCATGGTGGTCCCGGCAGGCAATGGGAAGCCACAAGCCAGCATCGGAACAGCCAGCATAGCCAACACCATAAGTCCCAACAGCCCATTGCGCTTCATCACGTTCTCCCTTGTGCTCATAGGGCACTCGACTGCAGAACAACGAAGGCTGTTCGCGACCATACGCCGGGCGTGCCCAGGACCGGCGCATGTCCAGATTATAGCCAATTCGTTCTCGCTCACAATGGGCGCGGTCTGCCGTCTGCCGGTCTGCCGGGGCCTGCGAACAGGGCGTGAACGTCTTTTGCCCGCTCCGCGCTCAAAGCGGCGGCAACACGAACGCAACAAATAGCCCAAACGGACGTACAATGATATAGTAGAACTATTTATGGCGGAAGGAACTGCCCATGAACAGCCATCTCGGTGTATGCAAGGGTGCTTCCGAGGCGATCCTGCTCATCGGCCTGGGCGTGTTGTTCCTGGTGGATAGCATTCCCTTCTGGCCCTGGATTCTGGTTGTGCTGGGGCTGGCCGGCCTGCCCGAAAGCCTGGCCCAGGAAGGGCTGTGGGCGGGGTTGCAGGGCCTGGTGTGGATGGCCGGGCTGGCTGTGCTCTTCGCCACCGGCAAGTTCTGGCCGGGCATCCTGATCCTGATCGGCTTCAGCACGCTGGCGGGGGCGTTGGTGCGCCCGCCCGTCTTCGATAAGCCCAAGCGCAAGCGCGGCCTGCCCGCCGACGCGCCCTATCACTGATCTGAAGACACTGACTCCTGACCCTGAGCAGAGTCGCAGGCTGTTGCAGCTTCACTCTATCCTCTCCGTCATTTGCCCGATTCTACCCCCAGCATTACACTAACTGCGGGTTCCGCACCGCCTCGACGGGACATCGGGCATGACCAGCACTCAGCGCATCTTTCTGGGCCGCGACACCGACGCCCTCGAGAGGGGACAGAGCCTGCACGGACGCTGGCGGGCCGCCTATCAACGGGCCGCCGCGCCGGATGGCGAACGCACGCCGGCGGCACTCGTCCTCACCCAGGACGCCGCCCGTCTTGTCTTCGTCCTGGCCGAAGGTCCCGCTGCTCACATCCTCGCCGAGACGCTGGCCGACCGCCTGTGGACGCTGGAACAGGTCGGCGACGACTGGCCCGCGCCGGTCGCCGCCTGGCTGGAGGAGCGCGTGCTGTGGCGCGACGCCCCCCCCGGCCCGGCCTGTTTCGCGGCGGGCCGTCTCGACCGCCAGCAGCCGGTCGGCGCCCTGGCCCTGGCCTGGCTGGGCTGCGAAGGCATCCGCCTGCTGGACCGCGCCCTGCTGAGCGTCGAGTTGGAGCGACCCGCTGCCAGAGATGGCGCGTGGTCGCCACAGGAAGGGATCGCCCCGAACTCTGCTGCGCTCGGCTGGCAGCGCGGCAGCCTGTTCGGGTTGGATCGCCTGATTGTCGTCGCCACGGGAGCGGCGTCACTGGCTGACGACCTGCCGGACATTGCCACCGCCGACCTGCGCCAGGCCCTCGCTGCCCGCAGCGCGGAGGCCGCGCGCGACCTGGCCCTGCTCGACCTGCGCCTGGCTCCAGTGGTCTCCCAGCCGTCCGCCATAGCCCTCACCTACCACTGGATCGCGCCGGAACTGTGCGAGCTACGCTGGAACCCTTCGCCCCATGCCACCGCCTACCGGCTTGAGGTGTCCGCTGCGCCCGACTTCTCCAGCGCGGGACTGCTGGCCGAACTCACCGACGGGCGGCAGATCGTCTACCGCTTCTCGCCGCCGCCGGGCCGGGCCACCTATTACCGCGTGATCCCGCTCAACCAGGGCGTCGCCGGGCCGCCCAGCGAGTCCATCTGCCCGCTGCCGCTGATAATGGCCGCGTCTGTGCTGCTGCCCCCCGTCTGGTCGCCGGACGGCGGCCCTGCCCTGCGTTGGACGCCCATTGCCCAGGCCACCGGCTACGAGGTGCAGGAGTCAGCGAGCGCGCGCTTCGAAGCCGGCGAGACGTCCATCGTCTACCGCGGCGAACGGCCCGATTGCGAAATGCCGCCCGACACCCCGGTCGGTCGCTTCTACCGCGCCCGCGCGCTGAACACCCTCTACGCGCCTGAGGCACCCTCGCCCTGGAGCGCAGCAGTCCAGGCACCCGACCGCCTGGATACGCCGGTTTTCACCCATGTCACGGGCGAGCACCTGGCCTGGACCCCTATCCCCGGCGCGCGCAGCTACGTCCTGCATATCACGCCGCGAGGCCAGGATGAGGGCCGGGGCGAAGATATCACCGTGGCCGAGCCAGCCAGCGCCGTGGCCCACGTCCACGCCACCTACCGCGTGCGGGCGCAGCGCGCGCCAGGCGATCTGCGCTCGGCCAGCGAATGGAGCGATCCGGTCACGGTCGCACCCCCTGGTGCGGCGGAGAATCTCCCGTCTAACTCCCGCCCCGTAGTTCCGCTGATCGTCGGGGCGGCGCTGGTTGCGCTGCTGGTTGGCGCGGCGCTGGGACTGGTCGGGCTGCGCGCCTATCAAGACGCCAACGCCACCGCCACGCCCGACTCCGCCGCCACGAGCGACGCAGTTCGCGCCGTCTTCGCCAGCGAGCTCACCGCGACCGCCGCCGCCTTCACCGCCACCCCGTCACCCACACCGAGCACAACGCCGGACTCCGCGGCCACGAGCGACGCAGTTCGCGCCGTCTTCGCCAGCGAGCTCACCGCGACCGCCGCCGCCTTCACCGCCACCCCGTC
>JBBIHG010000041.1:23768-27794 GCA_037447125.1 Chloroflexota bacterium
CCGTCTTCGCCAGCGAGCTCACCGCGACCGCCGCCGCCTTCACCGCCACCCCGTCGCCCACGCCGACCGCCTCGCCGACTGTGACGCTCACCCCATCAGCCACGCCGGATTCCGCGGCCACGAGCGACGCAGTTCGCGCCGCCTTCGCCGCCGACCTCACCGCGACCGCCGCCGCCTTCACCGCTACCCCGTCGCCCACACTGACCGCGTCGCCCGTCCCGTCGGCCACGCCGGACATGGTGGCAACCGCAGCAGCCCTGCTCGCCGCCGTTCTGGACACGGAGGCGTGCCTGCTGGTCAACCTCGACGACCTGCCCTTGCCCGTTCTCAGCAGACCGTTCCAGGGCGCTGAGCAGAGCGCAGCGCAAGTCGCGCGCCTGACTCGCGTGACGTTGCAGCGCACGCTGCTGGGCGAGGATGGAAAGCCAACGCTCTGGCTGCGCGTCGCGCTGGGCGCGGACGACGCGGCGGGCACGGGCTGGGTGCGCGTTCCCCCTGGCGCAGACCTGGCGCGGCTGATGGCCGGGCCGGGTTGCCCCGTCCGCTGACTTCGTGCATCCCCACCTTGCGGACAACAAGAAACGCGCCCTTGGCAGAGCGCGTTCGACAGGTCAGTTCTGGGTGGAGCGCGGGCCTACGCGTCCGGGCGCAGCAAGGGCCGGAACTTTGGCCCGTAGATGATGATGCCGCGCTCGCCGTCGGTACGCAGCTTGCGGATGACCATCTCGACGCGCATCCCGATCGCCGGCTCGTCACCCAGGTCGGTGAGCTGCGCGGTGACGATCGGCCCCTCGTCAAGCTGTACGAGCGCCAGCGCATACGGCGCGTAGGCTTCGTAAGGCTCCGTAGGCGCAGTCACCGTCGTGAAGCTGTACACCGTCCCCTTGCCAGAGAGCGCGAACAACTCGACGCCCTCGCCATCCAGCGGCTGGGCGCGGCGCAGGTGATCCCAGTAGGCGGCCTGGTGGGCCATCCGCACCTGGGTGATCCCGGCATTGTCCGCGTTCATGGGTGCGTCCGGATCGGTCATCGCGCCGCCCGCGCAAACTCAACCGTGTCTTCCGCCAGCGCGAACTGAGCGTCGGCGAGGACGAACGTATAGGGGGCGATCTCCGGCTGGGTTGCCGGGCTGGTCTGCTGCGGGAGCATCACCGCCCCAGTCTCTGGGCAGCGGGTGGCTAGAAGTTGGCTGCGGCTGGTCTTGAGTCGCCAATTGCGCGTGATGTCCATTGCGGATACCTCACTTCAGATATGCGTTACCATGAGTCTCAGCCCACCGCCGGGGTACCATTGCCGTTTTTCTCGCGGCGCGCTGTTGCTATGTAGATATACACGCGCCCGTCTCTCAAAAGCTACCAGCCAACCATTCTGAGAGGTTTTGACAGTCGTTCCGCCAACAGCCACAACACGCTGAACAGGCGCATCCCCGCCCGACAAATGTTCCCGCTGCGCGGCGTATGCGGATTTGGGGGCAAAGTATCATCGCAGAGGCACAGAGAGCGTGGAGAAAAGCCAAAGATTCTTTTTGGGTTCTCCTCTGCGCCCTCTGCGCCTCGGCGGTTCAGGAAATCTCGCTCCCCACGCAACCTGTCGCATTTTCCCCGGAAATGTGGCATAAAAGGGTCAAGACGCCGGGCAGCCCCTACCGGAATCGCTGGCTGGCGCCGACAGGCCGGACCTGGGCCGGCGGCGAGCACGCCGCGCACTGCCCTCCCACAGCGAGGACACTGCCGGCAAGTCCGCCAAGCTGGCCGATTCGGGCCTGCGCGTCCCCCCAGCGATTGGCCGAGGTCACCTGCCCGGCGCACCCCCTAGCGGGACCCTCCTTGAGTCCACGGACCGGCAACCTGAGCGCACCCAAGAGGACAGACGATGAGCGAGTTCGTGTTTTATGAGGACCTGGTCGCCCTGCTGGCGGACATTCAGCCGGACAGCATCATCAGCCGCACGCTGCACGGCGACGACGACGTGAAAGCCGTGCTGTTCGGCTTTGACGCCGGGCAGGAGCTATCCGAGCACACCGCCGCCCTGCCGGCCTCGATCCTCGTGCTGCAAGGCGAGGCCGAGCTGACCCTGGGCGGCGAGCGGCGCCAGGCACAGGCCGGCACCTGGGTGCATATGCCGCCCCACCTGCCGCACACCGTGGTGGCCCGCACCCCGCTGATCATGCTGCTGCTGCTCTACCGCGGCGGCAGCGAGAAGTGAGGCGGCTGGGGCTGAACGCCGATCTCGGTCGGCGCGCGGAGGTGCTTCAGTAAGGCGGTTCGGAGGGGCACGCTCACCATTTGAGGGCGTGCCCCGATCTTTGCTTACCCGCGATTGGATTCTGCACCCTCAGGTACGGTATACTCTCGAATCGAGGGGACAGCGTGAGCGAGAACCAACTGGGGATGCCTGGCTTCATGGAACACAAGAGCGTCGTGCCGGCAGTGCAAGATGCGTTGGGAGCTATTCAGGAACACAGCGTAACTCTAGAGGCACGCTTTGCCGGCAAGCTCAAGGTCAATCACCAGTTGAACCGCCAGCTTGTCAGCTTTCAGGCCAACAAAAACAAACCCGGTTACCGTTGGTTCAGATATAAAGAGAGCTTCTCCGAGGCGCTCGTCCAACACTTGTTGGACGTTCTCAGATTAGAATCTGGGCGTGTCTTGGACCCCTTTGCTGGTGTTGGGACGACATTATTCGCTGCCTGCGAACGTGGTTTGGACGCCACTGGCATTGAGTTGCTTCCTGTAGGTTGCGAAGTCATGGAGGTGCGCCACCAGGCGCAGAACGGCGATGTTGCCGCCCTGCGTCTGGTGCTTGACCGCTGGCGGCGCGAACAGCCCTGGAAGTACATACAGTTCGCCAAGCCGTTTGCCCATTTGCGCATTACCCGCCAGGCATTTCCTGACGAGACTCAGCGAGCACTGGAAAAGTACCTGGCGGCACTCCAGTCAGAAACGGAGACGGCTGCACGGCTGCTTCGCCTCGCGGCGATGAGCGTGTTGGAAGACATTAGTTACACTCGCAAAGACGGACAGTATCTGCGCTGGGATCATCGCTCCGGGCGACGGCAGGGTAGCAAGCCGTTCCACAAAGGCCATATTGCCAGCTTTGATGAGGCCATCACGCACAAGCTGAATGAAATCCATGCTGATCTGCAACCTTCTCGCCCCCTACCCGGTTTCTTCGATACCCTGGGCCAACGGGGCGAAATCGAAGTCTTACGCGGTTCCTGTCTGGACTTGTTGCCCTCTTTTGAAACTGCCTCGTTCGATGGCCTGATCACCTCTCCACCCTACGCCAATCGCTATGACTATACTCGCACCTACGCGCTGGAATTAGCCCTGCTAGGTGTTGATGAGGACGAAATCCGCGCGCTTCGTCAGGCGATGGTGTCGTGCACCGTCGAGAACCGTGCAAAGGCCGGGCTTGCCACCATCTTCTCGTCCCACGTGTTCGCCCGTGCATCGGCGGCTTTTGCTGATCAGCGAGCTCTACAAACCATCCTCAACTATCTGGAATGGCAAAAAGAAACAAAGGCGCTCAACAACGCGGGCATTCCACGCATGGTGCGCCACTATTTCTATGAACTGGCGCTGGTCATTTTCGAGTGCGCACGCGTGCTCAAGCCGGGCGCAGCTTTTGTGATGGTCAATGACAACGTGCGTTACGGGGGAGCAACCATTCCGGTTGACCTGATTCTTTCAGACTTCGCGGAGCAGGCGGGGTTTTCTGTAGAGGTCATCTGGGTGCTGCCCACAGGCAAGGGCAACAGTAGCCAGCAAATGGGCGCTCATGGGCGCGAGGAGCTACGCAAGTGTATCTACATCTGGCGGCGTAGGAATGACTGATGCCTGAGAAAAAACAAGCCCATCATGAAGCCTGGACGCTCGATCAGCTTGCCAAGAGCGTCTTCTTCCATCGCAAACTGCACGAATGGAAACTCCTGGAGATTGCTGGCCAGATTGACCAGGTGCACGGCGAAAACCTGGACTGGGACGATCTCAACATTTCAGAGCAGGCGTGGAGCAAGGTTATTCA
>JBBIHG010000042.1:0-27303 GCA_037447125.1 Chloroflexota bacterium
TTGACAACCAACACCGTATCTCTCCATTCGAATGGAGAGGGGGCGGCGAGGCGCGTCAGCGCCGAGCGGGGGTGAGGTAAACCAGGGTGCGGTAAACTGCCTGACAGGTTTTGCATACACCCGCTCAGGGCGCGCACTGGATCGCAGCGCACACCTGGCGCTATACTAGAGCGGCAGCAGACCACAGCGGAGCGCAGGCTGGCACAAGCACCAGCCCGCCTGGTCACGAGATAAGGAGACTGCTATGCGCGCTGAAATCCTGTACCGGCCCTCGTACTCGATGGCCATTGTGGACCTGGCTCCCCACGAGGAGATACGCGTCGAATCCGGCGCGATGGTCAGCATGACCGAGGGCATGAAGCTCAAGACGCAGTTGGAAGGCGGCCTGGTACGCAGCTTCGCCCGTTCCGTCCTCGGTGGCGAAAGTCTCTTCCTCAGCGTGTTCCAGGCGCCAGCACATGGTGGTCAGATCAACCTGGCGCCAACCCTGCCCGGCGACATGATGATCCTGGAGATGCACGGCGAATCGCTGCTGGTGCAGGGCGGTTCATACGTCGCCTCGTCGCCGGGCGTCACGGTGGACGCCAAATGGAGCGGTGCGCAAACCTTCTTCGCCTCAGAGGGGCCGGTTATGCTGCGCGCGCGCGGCGAGGGCCTGCTCATTCTGTCCAGCTACGGGGCCATCCACCCCATTGACCTGGCGCCCGGCCAGCGCTACACGGTGGACACCGGGCACCTGGTCTCGTTCAGCGAGGGCATGGGCTTCAAGGTGCGGGCCGCTGGCGGCGTCCGCTCGACACTGCTCAGCGGTGAGGGCCTGGTCGTGGACCTGACCGGCCCAGGGCGAGTCTACATGCAGACGCGCTCTGAGGATGCTTTCCTGGCCTGGCTGGCCCCCAACCTGGCGTCACGGGAACAGCAAGGCTGATGGTCCGATTCTGAGACAGGCGGGCGGGACCGTTGGGGAGACATCACCCCGGCTGCTATAATCCCGCCCGTTTGCTGGTCTTGCCTGGCTTGCCACGATAAGGATTGCGCGCATGACACACGCTCTGATCACCGGTGGCGCCGGTTTTATCGGCAGCCATCTGGCCGAATACCTGCTGGCCCGCGGCGAGCAGGTCACGATCATTGACAATCTCTCCACCGGGCGCTTCGAGAACATCGCCCACCTGGAAAAGACGCCGGGCTTTCGCTATGCCATTGAGGACATCCGCCACGCCGCCGTGATGGATCGCCTGGTCAGCGAGTGCGATGTCATCTATCACCTGGCGGCGGCGGTCGGCGTGTTCTCCATTGTGCACAGCCCGATTGATACCCTGGAGATCAACGTCGGCGGCACGGAGATCGTGCTCCAGACAGCCCGCCGCTACCGCCGGCCCGCGCTGATCGCCTCGACCTCGGAGATCTACGGCAAGGGCGTCAAGGTCCCTTTCAGCGAGGACGACGACAGCATCCTCGGCCCGACGACCAAGAGCCGTTGGAGCTACGCCGCGTCCAAGGCGCTCGACGAGTTCCTGGGGCTGGCTTACCACAAAGCGACCGGGCTGCCGGTGACCATCGCGCGCCTGTTCAACACGGTAGGCCCGCGCCAGGTGGGGAACTACGGCATGGTCGTGCCGCGCTTCGTGCAGTGGGCGCTGACCGGCGAGCCGATCCAGGTCTACGGCGATGGCACGCAGTCGCGCTGCTTCGCCAACGTACACGACGTGGTAGACGCCATCGCCCGCCTGACGCACGCCAACGGCACCTCCGGCGAAGTGTTCAATGTGGGCAGCAGCGAAGAAGTGACCATCGCTGAGCTGGCCGAGCGCGTCAAAGCGCGCACTGGCAGCGCGTCGGAGATCGTGCACGTGCCCTACGACCAGGCGTATGAGGTCGGCTTTGAGGATATGCGCCGCCGCGTGCCGGACATCAGCAAGATCAACCGTGCTATCGGCTGGGCACCGTCTACGCCGCTCGACACGACCATTGACCAGATCATCGCTCATTTCCGGGCGCGACAGAGTTAGAGCGTGTTATGCACTTTTTCTCCCTCAACCCCCAGCCCCTTCTCCCGCGCTGCGGGAGAAGGAGAGCACTTGGGCGAGAGAAAGCAAGTCCCCTCGCCGCTCGCGAGGGAGAGGGGATTTAGGGGTGAGGGGAAAACACTGCGAAAAGTTCATAACAACCTCTAGGAGTCCAAGGAGAGCTTTTCAATCCGCAATCCGCAATCCGCAATTCGCAATCCTAAGAAGCTGCCACAGCAGGGAGATAAACGCGCATCCCGTCCGCTTCATCGCGGATGAGCGCCACCGGATCGCAGCGGCGGACGATGATCGCCATCCACAGGTCGCCGCCCACGCCGGCCGCATTGACGACAATGGCCAGCGCGACCCACAAGGCCATCCCCAGCGGCAGGAACGGCAGGGCCACTGTGCCTCCCAGGGTGATGGCCATCAGCGGAGCCAGCAGCACGCGCAGATACTCATCGCGGCGGAAGTAGGCGCTGTCTGCTGTCGTATACAGCGCGTACCACTTCAGGCCATAGCGCGGCGAGTACCCGCAGCGCCGGATCATCCACCCGTGCACCGCCTCGTGCAGCGGCAGCACGGCCAGCACCAGCGCATAGCCGAGGGAACGCGGCATGCCGTCCGGTAGAGCGCCGATCGCCAGGGGCGCGCCGGCAGCATGGTACGCGGCCAGCGCGCCGAACAGCAGCCCTCCGCTGATGAGCAGCGCCGCCAGTGTCAGGGCACACAGCGGCAGCCAGGCGCTCCGCTGGCTGATGTGCGCCGCGTATGCTTCCTGATAGTCGGGCGGTAGCGCAGTGATCGGACCGGCAGGCAGCGGCATGGTGGTCAGCTTTCAGCTTTCGGCGGTCAGCGATCAGCAAGAGCAGTTATCCATAACCTAACAAGAGCCGGGCGGCTCGCGCAGCGGCGAGGCTTCCCGGCTCCATTGTAGGCGCTGCCGCGCGCAGGCGGCAAGCGTTCCTAGGTGCAGGGGGCATCTCACGATGGGGGCCAAATGCCTGAACCGCAGAGACGCAGAGGACGCGGAGAAGAATCAATACCCTTTCCAGCCATCTCTTCTCTGCGCTCTCTGCGCCTCAGCGGTGATCTTTTTCCCCAGAAATGAGATACGACCTAGTGCAGCTTCATGCGGCGCAGGCGCAGGCTGTTGCCAATGACAAACACACTGCTGAAAGCCATGGCCAGCGCGGCCAGGATCGGGTGCAACTGGCGCAGGAGGTCGGGCGCCCAGGCGAACGGGGCCAGCACACCCGCCGCGACCGGGATGAGCGTCACGTTGTAGGCGAAGGCCCAGAACAGGTTCTCCTTGATGGCGCGCACTGTCTTCTTGCTGAGGGCGATGGCGCGCGACACGCCACGCAGGTCGCCACTCATCAGCGTGACATCGGCGCTCTCCATGGCCACATCCGTCCCCGTGCCGATAGCGATGCCGACGTCGGCCTGGGTCAGCGCCGGCGCGTCATTGATCCCGTCGCCGACCATACCTACCAGGTAACCCTCGTCCTGCAGGCGCTTGACGTAAGCGGCTTTGTCGCCGGGCTTGACCTCGGCAAAGACGCGCTCGATGCCCACCTGGCGTGCGATGGCCTCGGCAGTGGCCTGGTTGTCGCCGGTCAGCATGGTGACGGTCAGCCCCAGCTCGTGCATCTGGCGCACGGCTTCAACGGCCCCCTCCTTGAGCGTGTCGGCGACGGCGATCACGCCGCTGGCCACACCGTCAACGGCCACCCACATGGCCGTCTTGGCCTCGCTCTGCAGGCGCTGCGCCTCGGCTTCCAGCCCGTTGAGGTGCACACCGTGGGCGCGCATCAAGGCTAGGTTGCCGAGTAGCACCGCGTGGCCGTCTACATCCGCGCGGACACCCTGCCCGGCGACAGCCTCAAAACGCTGTGGCTGGCTCAGGTCCAGGCCGCGCGCCTCGGCAGCGCGGACGATGGCCGCACCCAAGGGGTGCTCGCTGCCGCGCTCGGCGCTGGCCGCCAGGTTGAGCAGCGAGTCACTATCGAATTTGGCATTCTCGCTGACCACGTAGTCGGTGACGCTTGGCTCGCCGCGCGTGAGCGTGCCCGTCTTGTCCAGGACGACGGCGGTGAGCTTGTGGGCCCGTTCCAGGGCTTCGCTGCTCTTGAAGAGGATACCCGTCTCGGCCCCCTTGCCCATGCCGACCATGATCGCGGTCGGTGTGGCCAGGCCCATCGCACACGGGCAGGCGATGATCAGCACGGCGATCATGCGCACCAGCGATGGGGCCAGTTCGCCGGTGCCGGTCATCCAGATGACGAAAGCGATCAAGGCAATGACAACTACTACCGGCACAAAGATAGCCGACACCTGATCGACCAGGCGCTGGATGGGCGCTTTGCTGCCCTGCGCCTGCTCGACCAGCCGGACGATCTGGGCCAGCGCCGTCTCGCGCCCGACCCGTGTCGCCTCGAAGGTGAGCAACCCCTGGCGGTTGATCGTCGCGCCAATCACGGCATCGCCGGGCGCTTTCTCCACCGGCAGGCTCTCGCCGGTGATCATGCTTTCGTCCACGGCGCTGTGCCCGTCGCGCACCACTCCATCCACCGGAATCTTCTCGCCGGGCCGCACCAGCACCAGGTCGCCAACGCGCACCCCCTCGACGGGGATGTCCTGCTCCACGCCGTCGCGCACCACACGAGCGGTCTTGGCCCGCAGGCCCATCAGCGCCTTAATCGCGGCGCTGGTGCGCCCCTTGGCGATGGTCTCCAGCAG
Organism: Chloroflexota bacterium; assembly: GCA_037447125.1. Taxonomy (GTDB): domain Bacteria; phylum Chloroflexota; class Anaerolineae; order Aggregatilineales; family Aggregatilineaceae; genus UBA2029. Next base: position 4,752 of record JBBIHG010000042.1, read on the forward strand.
CCCGCCGGTAGCGATAAGGGTGATGATCGCCGCCGCGGTCTCGAAGTAGACGTGGCCGCTCATGATGCCCAGCGTGATCACGGCGCTGTAGAAATAGGCCACGCTCGTTCCCAGTGCAACCAGCACGTTCATATTGGCCGAGCCGCCGCGCAGCGACTTGGCCGCGCTGACGTAGAAATCGCGCCCGACCCAGAACTGGACGGGGGTGGCCAGCGCCCAGAACAGCCAGTTGACCCACGTCGCATGCACCCAGTGGCCAAACGAGCCGAGATCGCGGCCCATGCTCAGGACGAACAGCGGCAGGGTGAACAACGCCCCGACGATGACGCGGCGCAGATTGTGCTCAAACTCCGCCTGGCGGGCGGCGGCCTCGGCGTCTTCCAGGACATCTTCGTCCTCCGCCTGCACCACGCCGTAGCCCGCTTTTTCGACGGCGGCGACGAGCGTCTGGCGGGTGACGCCCGGCGCCAGGGTGACCAGGGCATGCTCGCTGGCGAAGTTGACCTGCACGCCGAGCACGCCGTCCACTTTCTTCAGCGCCCGCTCGACATTGGCCGCGCAGTTGACGCAGTCCATGCCGATAACGGCCAGGTCCACCGTCTGCTGCGGCACGTTGTAGCCCGCCTTGCGAATTCTGTTGACGATATCGCCCGCCCCCAGCAGCGAGTCATCGTAGATCAGGCTGATCTTCTCGCTGGCGAAGTTGACATTGGCCTCGCGCACACCGTCCAGCTTGCGCACGCTGCGTTCGACGGTAGCGACGCAGTTGGCGCATGTCATACCGGTGACGGGTAGCGTCAGTGTCTTCTCAGGCATAAGTACCTCGCTAGGATGCGCCCGCCTCCTGTTGCCTGGGGGGACATACTGTGCTGCCATAGGAACAGAACACACAGCAATCGCCCGGCTGGGGCCGCAGAATCGCGTTGCAGTTTGTACACTGATAGAGAAACTGGCAGCGGTCCGTTGGCATAGTCTCTTCTCTGGCAAACCCGCAGCGGGGACATGTGATAACCGATTGCAGCTTCATTGACCGCTATCCTCATCGCGCTTGGAACGCCCTTAATTCTGCTCGGTGGGCGGGTAATTGATTTCCACGAGCAGGCCCTTGATCTGCTCCCAGGTGGTCGGCTCGGACCATTCCACCGTGACCATGCGCGTATCCTTGTCGGCGTCCACGCGACTGACGCCGGTCAGTTCGCTGACCTCATTCTTGATGGTCATCACACAGTGGCCGCAGTGAATATTGGGAACCTGGAACGTCTTGGCAGGCATGACGGACTCTCCTTAGTTGAGTATGTTGAGGATATAGTGTCAGGGCTTGTTGGTGTGGCGATAGACTTCGACGACTTCGGAGAGCAGGCGCTCACGCTCGCTCACGTCATCGCCCTGGATAGCAGTAGTGACGCAGGTACGCAGGTGCGACTCAAGGATGCTCTCGCTGACGCGGGCCAGGGCCGTCTGTGTGGCCTGAATCTGCTTGATCACGTCAATGCAATAGCGGTCGTCTTCGAGCATCCGAATGATGCCGTTGACATGTCCGGCGACGCTTTTCAGGCGATGTATCGCCTCAGATCGGGTCTTGTCGTCCATTGATCACCTCACCCCTCCCCCCATAGGGGGGGGCTATCCATGACAGAGTGTAGCAGACTGCCATGGAACCGTCAAGAACCGGTCTCCTGGGATCGCCACGATCTTGATCGAATGGGTGCAACACCAGCGCGGATGGGGGATAATGGAGGCAGAGGACAACCAGACGCGCACAAGGAGTCACCGTGAGAGAAGCACAGCGCCGCGTGGCGGAGGGCATCCTCCTCACCGACTTCTACCAACTGACGATGGCCCAGCTTTACTACCGGACGGGCCTGCACGAGAAGATGGTGCAGTTCGACCACTTCTTTCGCGACTATCCTGACTATGGGGCGCACAAAGCCGGCTACTGCGTCAACGCCGGGCTGGAATGGCTGCTCGACTGGATGGCCGAGGCGCACCTGACCGCCGATGACATCGAATACCTGCGCGGGCAGCGCGGGCGCACCGGCGAGCGCCTCTTCGCCGATGACTTCCTGCGCTGGCTGGGGGCCAACGGCACCTTTGATGGCCTGACCATGCACGCCATCCCTGAAGGGCGCGTCGTACACCCCAACGTCCCGCTGACAGTCATCCAGGGGCCGATGGTCCCCGCCCAACTACTCGAAACCTCGCTGCTCAACCACCTCAACTACCAGACGCTGATCGCCACCAAAGCCGCGCGCATGCACTTCAGCGGGCGCGGGCGGCTGCTGCTAGAGTTCGGGGTGCGACGCGGCCAGGATCGGGGAGCCAACGCCGGGGCACGTGCGGCGCTGATCGGCGGGGCGGACTTCTCTTCAAACGTGGGCATCTCGCGCGTGCTCGGCTACCCCCCAAAAGGCACGCACGCCCACAGTATGGTTCAGGTCTTCATGGCGCTGGGCATGGGTGAGCTAGGGGCCTTTCGCGCCTACGCCGACCTCTACCCCGACGACTGCCTGCTGCTGGTGGATACCATTGACACGCTGGGCAGCGGCATCCCCAACGCGATCGCCGTCTTCGAGGAACTGCGCCGCAAGGGGCACCAGCCAGTCGGCATCCGCCTCGACTCAGGCGACCTGGCCTACCTGAGCATCCAGGCGGGCAAGATGCTCAACGACGCGGGATTCCCCGACACAACCATCGTGCTCTCCAACAATCTCGACGAACTGGTCATCTGGCAGATCGTCACCCAGGTGCGGGATGAAGCGCCGCGCTGGGGTCTTGACGCCGACCACCTGATCAAACGGCTGGCTTTCGGCGCGGGGACGCGACTGGTCACGTCGTGGGGCGAGCCAGCCCTGGGCGGCGTGTACAAGCTGGTGGCCGTGTGCGACAACGGCCAGTGGGTGCCGGCGATCAAGCTGTCGGATTCGCCGGACAAGACGCCCAACCCCGGCCACAAGCGCGTCTGGCGCGTCTATGACGAGCGCGGCAAGGCGACCGCCGACCTGCTCAGCCTGGAGGACGAGAACCCAGCCAGCGCCGACCGGCTGGTGCTGCGCCACCCGTCCGACCACACCAAGTGTCGCACGCTGGCGCGTGAGGATGTTTCCGAGATCGAGCCGCTGCTGGTCGAAGTGCTGCGCGAGGGGCGGCTGGTTTACGACCTGCCCACCATTGAGGACATGCGCGCCCTGCGCGCCGCCGACTGCGAGCGGCTCGACCCCGGCGTGCTGCGGCTGGTCAACCCGCACATCTATCACGTGTCATTAACCCAGGCGCTGTGGGACCTCAAGCAGTCGCTGGTTGACGCGGCGGCTGCTCAGAGCCGGCGAGCATCCAGGAGCAAGTGATGACCGGCATCTTCCCGATCCTCATTCTCAACGGGCGGCCCGCAGCCGGAAAGAGCGAGCTGATCCACTTCTTGCAGGGTCTGCCCGACGACGAGCGGCGCGAGCGCTTCCATGTCGGGCGGCTGCACGAGCTAGACGACTTCCCCATGCTGTGGACGTGGTTCGAGGAGGATCACATCCTGGAGCACCGGCTGGGCCGCCCGCGTCTGCACACCGACTCCGACGGTTATTTCGTCCACAACGACCTGTGGCACCTGCTCATCGAGCGGCTGAGCCTGGAGTACGACAGGCTGCTGCGCGACGCGCCCGACCTGCACGCGACGCACACCGTGCTCATCGAGTTCTCGCGCGGCAGCGAGCACGGCGGCTACCGCGCGGCGTACCCGCACCTGAGCGACGCCGTGCTGAAGCAGGTGGCCATCTTCTTCATTGACGTGCCTTACGAAGAATCGCTGCGCAAGAACCGCCGCCGCTTCAACCCGGACAGGCCGGACAGCATCCTGGAGCACGGGCTGCCGGACGCCAAGCTGGAACGCACCGACGTGGATCAGATGATCCACACGCTGCTCTACGCGATCGGCGCGGTGCTGGCGTTCGTGATCACGGCCCACGCCATCGATCTGCTGCGCGCCATCGTGGATGAGCGCCCGCCGTCTCGCGCCATGATTGATCTGGGGCTGTTCGAGATGCAGATGTACGTGTTCAAGTCCGCGCTGATCGGCGCAGCGCTGGGCGGCCTGGCGGCTGGTCTGGCCGGGACACAGGTAGCGTTCCCCCTGGGCATGACCGCCTACAACACCACGCGCACGGTGCTCAACGCGCTGCGCTCCATCGAGCCGCTGATCATGGGCATTGTCTTCGTGATCTGGGTGGGTGTGGGGCCGTTCGCTGGGGTGTTGGCGCTGACCCTGCACTCCATTGCCTCGCTGGGCAAGCTCTACTCTGAGCAGGTCGAGAACATTGACGCCGGGCCGATTGAGGCGATCCAATCCACAGGCGCCAACCGCCTGCAAACTATCGTCTACGCGGTCGTGCCGCAGATCGTGCCGCCGTACATTGCCTTCACCATGTACCGCTGGGACATCAACGTGCGCATGTCCACGATCATCGGCTTCGTCGGCGGCGGCGGCATCGGCTTCTTGCTCCAGCAGCAGATCAACCTGCTGCGCTACAGCCAGGCGGGAGTCGCCGTGCTGGCCATCGCCATCGTCGTCTCGATCCTGGACTACGCCAGCGCCGCTATCCGCGAGCGCATCGTCTAGGAGCGCCCGGCGCCAGGGCAGGGATTGCCAGGGGGGCTTGCTGCCCCCCTGCTTCTTTCGGGAGGGACCATGCGCATCGCGCATCCAGCGGGCGTCCGGCTGGCTGAGCCGGACGCGCACCCGCTCGTCTTTGTCGGCGCGCGGGGCGAGCAACTGCAGATCACCGTGCTCGATCACGATCTCATCCGCGTGCAGCACTTCCCCGACGGCGCGCCGCGCCTGGACCGCACCTGGATGATCGTGGGCGCCGACGGTGACGCCCCGCGTGAAGGCCGCCGCCGCGACGACCTGTCGCCGTTCCCGCTGCCAGACTTCTCCCGCGAGATCGGAGCAGAAAGCGTCCGGCTGGGCACCGGGCAGTTGACGCTCGCCATTGCCCTCGACCCCTTCGCGCTGCGCTGGGCGGACGGCGCGGGGCGCGAGTTCGCTGCTGATGTCCCTGGGCGCGCCTACGCCTACGACCGGGCGTCGCGGGCCGTGATCCACACCCTGCGCCGCCGGGCGGGGGAGCACTACTACGGCTTCGGCGAGCGCGCCGGCCCCCTCGACAAAGCCGGCCTGCGCATGAGGATGCTCAACCTCGACGCGCTGGGCTATGACGCCCAGCACAGCGATCCGCTCTACAAGCACTTCCCGTTCTACATCACGCTGGTGCCTGAGCTTGACCTCGCCTATGGCCTGCTCTACGACAACCTGGCGACGACTGTCTTCGACATGGGGCGCGAGATTGACAACTACTACGGCCCTTACCGCACCTACCAGGCCGACGACGGCGATCTCGACTACTACCTCATCTACGGCCCAACAATTCCACAAGTGGTGACCAGGCTCGCCGCGCTGACCGGGCGCATGGCCCTGCCCCCGCGCTGGTCGCTCGGCTACCTCGGCTCGACCATGCAGTACACCGAAGCGCCCGACGCTCAGGCGCAGATCGCCCGCTTCGTCACCCTGTGCGCCGGGCACGAGATTCCCTGCGACGGTTTTCACCTCTCGTCCGGCTACACAACCAGCGCGGACGGCAAGCGCTACGTCTTCGAGTGGAACCGGGACAGAGTGCCCGACCCGCCAGAGATGGTCGCCACGTTCCACCGGACAGGGATGCGCGTCATCGCCAACGTCAAGCCCTGCCTGCTGACCACGCACCCCCGCTACGCGGAAGTGGCCCAGATGGGCGGTTTCATTCGCCAGGCAGACGCTGACGCGCCGGAGATCAACACGTTCTGGGGCGGACCAGGGTCGCACCTCGATTTCACCAACCCGGTCGCCTATGCCTGGTGGCAGGCTCAGGTGCGCCAAACCTTGCTAGCTGTGGGCATTGACGCGATCTGGAACGACAACAATGAGTTCGAAGCGTGGGACGACGAGGCGCGCTGCGACGGTTTCGGCGCGCCGTTGCGCCTGGGGCTGATCCGTCCGGTGCAGACGCTGCTCATGGTGCGCGCGTCCTACGAAGCGCAGCGCGCCGCGCGCCCCGACGAGCGTCCCTTCGTGCTCTCGCGGTCGGGCTGCCCCGGCATCCAGCGCTACGCGCAGACCTGGTCGGGCGACAACTTCACGTCCTGGCACACGCTGCGCTATAACCTCCCGATGGGCCTGGGACTGAGCCTCTGCGGCGCGCCCAATACAGGGCACGACGTGGGCGGCTTCGCCGGGCCGCGCCCCGACCCGGAGCTGTTCGTGCGCTGGCTCCAGGTGGGCATCTTCCACCCGCGGCTGTGCATCCACTCGTGGAACGACGACGGTACGGCCAACGAGCCCTGGATGCACCCAGAGGTGCTGCCCGAGGTTCGCGCGACCTTGCGCTTCCGCTACCAACTGATCCCTTACCTGTATACGTTGTTTTTTGAGGCGGCACGGACCGGCGCGCCCATCGTGCACCCGCTGGTCTACGCCTTCGCCGCTGACACGCGCTGCCGGACAGAGTCCTTCGATTTCATGCTGGGACCGAATCTGCTCGTCGCGCCGGTACTGGAGCCAGGGATGCGCCGCCGCGAAGTCTATCTGCCACCGGGCGCCGAGTGGCTTGATTTCTACAGTGGGGCACGCCATACGGGGGGGCGAACAGTGGACTTCGACGCGCCGCTGGATCGCATCCCGCTGCTGGTGCCCGCCGGAGGGCTGATCCCGCTGGGCCGGGCCATGCGCTATGTGGGTGAGACGACGGACGATCTGCGCCAGGTGCTGGTCTTCCCGCACGGCGCGCGCGGCGAGGGACACTTCACGCTGATCGAGGATGACGGGATCGGCCTGGGCTACCAGCGCGGCGAGTTCAGCGAAGTGCTGCTCAGCGTCGCGGCGACGCCGCGCGAGATCGCGTTGGCCTGCACCGTCAGCGGCGGGTACAACCTGCCCTACCGGGAGATCATCTTCCTCCTGCCGCCAGGGGAGGTACGGCCCGTCCGGGCCGCCGCAGGAGCGCGCACGACAACCAGCGCTGACGGTCGGCGTCAGGTCGTGCTGCCACTTCCCGGCTGAGCGACGAATACGGAAGCACAGGATAGGCTCCTGGGAAGACGCGCCCGCGCTGGGGGAGTCATCTTTCGAACGGCCAAGTGTCGCTCTCGTCCATCACGCGGGCGGTCGTCCAGCAGGCGTGAGCGGCACGCTCCAGCGCCTCCGCCACGACGGCGTGGAACGTGTCGCTGGCCTGCCGCCAGTGTGGGATCAGGCCAGTCGCGCGGTCGTAACCCATCAGGGCGACAGCGCGCAGGTGGCGGTCGCGCAGAATAGCCAGCTCATCCACGGTGAGGACAGGCTTGCCCATCAGTCCCAGGTCGGGGCGCGCGTCGGCGGTGCGCTCCATCACGCGCACGGCGTCGGGGTGCGGATAGTAGTAGGCATAGGGGCTGATGCCGTGCCGCGTCACCCAGCACAACTCCCCCGCGCCGACGTGATCCACCGCCACCCACAGGGCGTCTTTCCACGAGTCGGCATAGGCCGTCGCCAGTACGTCCGCGCCCGTGCAGGTCGCCGTGCCGCTGCCGGTGAAGGCCAGCACAACTTCGGTGGACTCCAGTGGCTGGCGGGCGAGGGCGTGGGCCAGCCCCAGCAGCACTGCCACGCCCGACGCATTGCCGACAGCCCCATCAGTGTCCGGCCCGGTCTCATCGGCAACGGCCAGCCCCGCCGCACCCAGCGCGGACAGCCCCACAAAAGCCCGCAGTCCGCGCCAGCGCGCCTGGCGGCCAGCCAGCACGGAGAGCACTCCGCCGGTGAGCGCCATCAGCGTGATGCCTCCCAGCGTGTAGGGCAAGTAGCGGGCGACACTTCTGCTCGTCGTCAGGCGATGGACGCCCGAATCGAGGTGGGCCAGGAAGACTACGCGCCGCTCGATCTTGCGCCGTGGCGGGATACGCACGATCACGTTGCTGGATTCGCCGCGCGGCAGCCATGTCTCCCAGACGGACGAGCGGGCCAGGAAGGCGTCGCGGCTCATGATGCTGAGCGCGATAGACAGCAATCCGCCGGTGATCTGGGCCTGACGGTTGCGGCGCAGCCCGAAGAGCAGGCTCAGCCCAATCAGCGCCGCCAGCGGGGCGATGCGCGCCCGAAAACCAGTCACGCTGCGAAAGGGCTGGTTGATCAGCTCCCAGCGGCGATTCAGGTGGCGGATCGTCTCGTGGACGTAGGCGGCTGCCTCGCGCTCGCCTTTGCTGGTCGGGCGGCGCGGCCCGATACTCACGCTCAGGTGGCGAACGGCGTCCAGCAGACGCTCAGCGTCAAGCTCGGGGGGCAGGTTCGGGTCCGGCATGGTCTGTGTCCTGGTGACTGGGCACGATCGCGGTCAGGCACGCCCCAAGTATGCCCCAACTGGCGCGAAAAGGCACATCGCAGGCCCAACTGCGCGGGAACCTTTGCGGGCCTGTCGGCGTCTATGGCATAGCAGACGGGAATTCGCCCTTCTCGGCTCAAACGGAAATACTGTGGGGAGGACACCATGAAACGCACGACGACACTCATGCTTCTGGCCGCGCTGCTGACGGTGGGGGTCGGCCCGGCGCTGGCCGCCGCCGATGCACCCAGCACGGCACATTTGCCATTTCTGCGCGACGAGGGAGTGATCATCGAGTCGCACCGCGTCAGCGTGGAGATTGACAACCAGGTCGCGACGACGCGCATCGAGCAGGTCTTCTACAATGACAGCGCGCGCATCGCCGAGGGGACGTACGTTTTCCCACTGCCAGTCGGCGCTGCCGTGTCGGATCTGGTCATGTGGGTAGACGGCAAGCCGATCCCGGCCCGGATTCTCGACGCCGACGAGGCGCGCGCCATCTACGACGAGATCGTGCGCCGGATGCGCGACCCGGCCCTGCTGGAATACGTAGGTGCAGGCGCCATCCAGGCCAGCGTCTTCCCCATCCAGCCGTTCTCTGAGGTCAAGATCGAGATCGAGTACGGCCAGCTTCTGCCGGTCGAGAATGGGCTGGTGCGCTATGACTACCCGCTGCACAGCGATCACCTGACCCGCCGCCCCGTCGAGCGATTTAGCATCAGCATCAGCGTGCGCTCCAACGACCCGATCAGCACTATCTACTCGCCCACGCACCCGGTTGCCATCTCGCGCGACGGCGAATTCCGCTTCCGCGCCGGCTACGAGGACAGCTACGTACGCCCCAGCGGCGACTTCAGCCTGTACTACGGGCTGGCTCGCGAGGAGATCAACGCCAACCTGCTGAGCTACCGCGAGAGCGCCTATGAGGACGGCTTCTTCACCCTGCTGATCACGCCGCCGGTGCGCGTGGAGGCCGAGCGCATCATCCCGAAGGACGTCATCATCGTGCTCGATCAATCTGGCTCAATGCACGGCGAGAAATGGGACCAGGCCCGCGAGGCGGCCAAATACGTGCTGAGCAACCTCAACCGCCGCGATCGCTTCAACCTGGTCGTCTTCAGCACCGGCTATCGCGTCTTCGCCGAAGACATGCAACCGGCCAGCGTTGCAGCGGAGGCCAAAGACTGGATCGCTGGGCTGGAGGCGCTTGGCGGCACCGACATTGACGGCGCGCTGCGCCAGGCGATGCGCCTGGCCGACCGCGAGCGGCCAACGGTCATTCTCTTCCTGACTGATGGCCTGGCGACTGAGGGCGAGACTGACACGGCCAGGATTCTCGACAATGTGGAGAGGGCCGCCCCGCCCAACGTGCGCATCTTCACCTTCGGCGTGGGCGACGACGTGGACACCTTCTTGCTGGACCAGCTCTACCAGACGTTCCGCGGCGCGGGCATCTACGTCCGGCCCGGCCAACGCATTGATGACGAGGTGAGCAGCCTCTACAGCAAGATCAGCGCGCCGGTGCTGACCAATGTCACATTGGAAGTGGACGGCGTCCGCGTTGAGGAGATGTTCCCGTCCGCGCCGCTGCCCGACCTGTTCGCCGGGACGCAGCTTATCATCGCCGGGCGCTACCGTGACGGCGGCGCGGCGACAGTGCGCCTGGTCGGCGAGCTGGACGGCGAGCGCAAGGTCTACACCTACGAGGTCAGCTTCCACGAGCGTGCCGGAGGGGAGGTCTTCATCCCGCGGCTGTGGGCGACGCGCAAGATCGGGGCGTTGCTCAACGCGATCCGCCTGCACGGCGAGAATCCCGAGTTGGTGGATAGCATCATCCGCTTGAGCATCCGCTACGGGATCATCACCCCGTACACCTCCTTCCTGATCACCGAGGACGACATCTTCACGCGCGAGGGCCGCGAGGAAGCGCAGTTGCTCTTCCAGGCCGAGGCCGATGCTTCGTTCGCGGCGCCGTCGGGCGGCGTGGCCGTGGACGCGGCAGAAGCCGCCGCCAACCTGGCCGGGGCGTCGGCTCCGGTCGCGGCCCCGACGATGGCCTTTCGTGAGGAAACAGCCACTCCCGGCGAAGCGGAGAAATACGCTGCTGCCGGCGGCCAGCCCCTGCGCTACGTGGGCGACCGGACGTTCGTCTGGCGGGACGGCGTGTGGGTAGACACGCTGTATGATGCCGACACAATGACTCCGCAGCAGGTCACGTTCCTCAGCGACGCCTACTTCGCCCTGCTCGACCGCGATCCGCAGATCGGTGAGTTCCTGGCCCTGGGCGAGCGAGTGCTGTTCGTCTGGGAAGGGCAAGCATACGAGAGCGTGCCGGCCTGACCGCAGGACGATCCATGCGCAGCCTGAGCGTGTTCCCCCGTCTGCCCGGCATCTGGCAGACGGGTTTTTCACGTTCTGGGGCACTTGTGGCGTGGAGAGAGCGGGACTACAATGCAGCGTAACGCATCTTTGCAGGTGAGGAGTGCGTCATGCGACGAGTGTGGCTGCTGTTGCCACTGGCCGCGCTGCTGCTGGCGGCATGTGGCAATGACGATGGAGAGGGCGACGGGTCCCCGCTTGGCCTGTTCGACTGGGATCGGTCTGCAGAGACGATCGTCGTCCGCCTGGACCGTCGTCCCACCGAAGAAAGCCCGGCCCTACTGCTCAACAGCATCCCGCCATGTACCCTGTGGGGCGACGGGCGGGTCGTATGGAGCACTCAGACCGAGTATGGGGCCGAGGACATCCTTGAAGCGCGCGTGACCGACGACACCGCCATTCGCGCCTTTCTGGAGGACATCATCGCGCGCGGTTTCTATGACTGGGAGGATGAGCTGGTTGCACTCGGCGACAACAACCCGGTCATCGAGAGCATCACTGTTGCGCTGTACGACGAAGTCCATACCGTGCGCCGCTATAGCTTTTGGCCACAGAACAGCTACAACCAGATTCTTGAACGCTGCGGGCAGTTGAGCAGCACACCGGTGAGGGTGCTGCCTGCGGCCGGCTGGGTGAGCGCGTACCCGATTGAGCGTGATGCTTCGGCACCTGTGTGGCTGTGGCCGCCGGATGCGCCTTTCACCTTGCGCGAGCTGGCCGAAAGCCAGGAAGAGCACTGGCTCGAGCACCGCCTGGCCAGCGAGATCTGGCTGAGTGCACGCGAGCGCCAGGGTGACACCCAGGTGATCGAGCGTAGCGGAGAAGCCTACCGGGTAGCCATTGTCGTTCCCGGTTATTCGCGGGATGCAGTGGCCGCTCCGGTAGGTAGCGCCGAGTCCGACTCCTGACCGCTGCGTCGTGGGTGTCCCTGGTTGCTGCCAGAGCGCGTGAAGGGCGCTCTGTTGCTTTCTGGCAGCAGAACTTATGCTGGCTGTGAATTGTGAGCATCCACACCGGCAACGTAGAATAGGGAAAAATGGGCAGGCTCTTCCACAAAGGACTTAGCTATGTTGCGTTCTTCTCTTCTCTACCTTTCTCGATCGCGCCGGGCAAAATCGCTGATCATGAACATCGGCCCGGCCCGGCGCAGCGCCGAGCGTTTCGTCGCCGGCGAGACGCTCGCCGAAGCCATCGCCATCGCCCGCCGTCTGAATGGCGACGGGTTGGTGGTTGCGCTCGATCATCTCGGCGAAAGTGTGACCGACGAGCAAGGCGCCATCCAGGCGGCGCAGGCGTACCTCGACCTGCTCGACGCCGTCGCCTCCGGCGGCGTGCGGGCTACCGCTTCGCTCAAGCTGACGCAGCTTGGCCTCGACATCAGCGAGCAGTTGTGCCTGGACCACATGCGCCGCATCCTGGAGCGCGCCAAAGCGACCAACAACCACGTCACCATTGACATGGAAAGCTCCGACTACACAGACAGCACGCTGCGCGTCTACCGGACGCTGCGCCAGGACTTCGACAACGTGGGCACGGTCATCCAGGCGTATCTGTACCGCAGCGAGGATGACATGCGTGCCCTCGCGGCGGAAGGGGCCTTCGTGCGGCTGTGTAAGGGCGCGTACAAGGAGCCGCCCGACCGCGCCTTCCCCAAGAAAGCCGCCGTGGACGCGAACTTCGTGCGCCTGACCGAGTTGTTCTTGAGCGAGGAGGCGCGCGCTGCTGGCGCTTTCCTGGCGATTGCCACCCACGACGAAAAGATGATCGCCGCGGCCAAAGCATACATTCGCGCCCACGATGTGCCCTATGACACCTTCGAGTTCCAGATGCTCTACGGCATTCGGCCCAACCTGCAGGCCCAGCTTCGCGACGACGGCTTCACCGTGCGCGTGTATGCGGGATACGGGACGGAGTGGTATCCTTATTTCATGCGCCGGCTGGCGGAGCGCCCGGCCAACGTCTGGTTCATCGCCAGCAACTTCTTCCGCCGCTGACCCCGGCCCTGCGTTCAGAGGGAGTCGCACGTGCCGTTTGAGATCGAGAGCGAGCATCTGGGTGCTGTCAAAGTCATCGTCCCCGGTGTGTTCAGAGATCACCGGGGCTATTTCATGGAAGCCTACCGTCGAGACGCCTTTGCTGCGCTGGGCATCCCCGATGAGTTCGTGCAGGACAACCAGTCCTGTTCCGTGCGGGGCGTGGTGCGCGGCCTGCACTTCCAGTGGGACGCGCCGATGGCCAAGCTGATGCGCGTGACGCTGGGCCGCGCCTTCCTGGTGGCGGTGGACATTCGCCAGGGATCGCCGACGCTCGGCCAGTGGTTCGGGATCGAGGCATCGGCGGAGGATCAGCGCCAGGTGTGGGCACCGGCGGGCTTTGCGCGCGGGTTCTGCGCGCTGTCAGACGTAGCCGTTGTGCACTACAAATGCACAGCGCTCTACAACCCGGCGGCGGAGAGCGGCATTCGCTGGAATGACCCGGCTATCGGCATCACCTGGCCGGTGGCTGACACCATCCTGTCAGAGAAGGACGCCCACGCGCAGCTTCTGGCCGAGTGGCTGGCCCGGCCAGAGGCAGCCAGCTTCGTCTATCTGTAGCCGGGCGGCGAGTGGAAAGCGCAGACATGCTCAAAGGGCGCGCAACCAGCGAAGGCACGGCGGCCTATGCGGCGCGACATCAACCGCCTGCCGTCGCCGGGCACTTCCGCCCGGCGAGCACGGGGTTGACCCTGTCCTCGCTGGGCCTGGGGACGTACCTGGGCGCGCCCGACGACGCGACAGATGCGGCCTACCAGGCGGCGGTGGAGCGGGCGCTGGCGCTCGGCTGCAACCTGATTGACACGGCGGTGAACTACCGCTTCCAGCGCAGCGAGCGCGCAGTCGGGCGGGCGCTTGCCGCTGCTTTCCGGCGTGGCGAGGTGCGCCGCGAAGAGGTCGTCATCGCCACGAAAGGTGGCTTTGTCCCCTTCGAAACGGCCCTTCCCGCCGACCCGCGCCGCTGGGTATACGAGCACTACATCGAGTCCAGCCTGGCTCATCCCAACGAGTTCGCCGCCAGCTACCAGCACTGCCTGGCCCCCGATTTCCTCGATGCGATGATCGAGACCAGTCGGCGCAACCTGGGCGTGGAGACAATAGACCTCTACTACCTGCACAACCCGGAGACGCAGCGTATCAGCAACACGCGCGAGACCTTCCGCCGGCGGATGCTGGACGCCTTCGAGACGCTGGAGGACGCTGTAGGCCGGGGCGCGGTGGCCTCCTACGGGATCGCCACGTGGACGGCGCTGCGCAGCCCGCCCGATGTGCCCGACTACCTCTCGCTCACCGAGTTGTACGGATTAGCCTTCGAGGTAGCTGGCGAAGGGCATCACTTGAGCACCGTGCAGATGCCGTACAATCTGGTCATGACCGAGGCGTTCGCGCTGGTCAACCAGCAGGTGGGTGACGCCTTCTACAGCGCCATTGACGCCGCGCTGGAACTCGGCCTGACCGTCGTGACCAGCGCGGCGCTCAAGCAGGGTGTGCTGGCCAGCCCATTCATGGCCGACCTGTCGCCCTACTTCCCTGGCCTGACCAGTGACGCGCAGCGCGCCCTGCAATTCGCCCGCTCGACGCCTGGCGTCACGACGGCGCTGGTGGGCATGTCCAGCCCCGCGCACATCGAAGAGAATCTGGCGCTGGCCGCGCACCCGCCAACATCGCCTGGCGTGATCCGCAGTCTGTTCCCGGAGGGGTGAGCAGTGGTCAGTGATCGGTTGTCAGCGGTCAGCGATCAGCCGTCAGTTTGGTGATCGGTGTGCGGGCGGTCCGCCCTGCCCCATACTGACAGCCTCCAACTGAAGACCGATCCACTGACGACCAGCGACGCTCACAACGCGCCCCGCAAAAACAGCACGAGGCCCCGTAAGACCCCGTGCTGTCAGAAATCGAGAAAGGCTACTGCTGGGCCATCAGCAGCTTCATGTACTGGGCGCGCTCAAAGCCGAACGGATCGGGGATGTTCTGCTGGCTGACCTTGCCGCGGAACTCGTCCAACGAGCGGTAGTCCTTCAGCTCCATCCAGCTTTGCAGTTCCAGCAACATAGTCGAGATGTAGGGCAGGCCGTTTTCCAGCAGACAGGAGGCTACCTGCACTGCCGAGGCGCCGGCCAGGATCGCCTTCACGACATCGCGGCCGCTGTGCACGCCTGTGTTCAGGGCCAGGTCCATCCCCGTCCGTCCATAGAGCAGAGCCACCCAGCGCAGGGGGACCTTCATCTCGCGCGGCGAGCTGAGCACCATGTCATTGACCAGCGACTCGCTGTCCACGTCAATGTCCGGCTGGAGGAAACGGTTGAACAGCACGACCGCCTTCGCGCCGCGCTTCTCCAGCTCGCGCACGACGTTGGGCGTCGAGGTGTAATACGGGCTGAGCTTGACGGCGACCGGGATCGAGACGGCCTGGGTGACGCTCTCTACAATATCGAGCAGCTTCTGCTCAAGCGCGCTGCCCGGCACATCCGGATCAGCAGCCACAACGTAGTAATTGATCTCCAGGCCAGCCACGCCGGTCTCCTCAAGCTGCCTGGCATAGCCGGTCCACGAGCCGGGCGTAACGGCGTTCAGGCTGGCGAAGATAGGCATCTTGACGGCGCGGCGCGTTTTCTCGACCCACATCAGGTGCTCGCGCGGGCCGCCCGACTCGATGGGCGGGTAGAATGCCGACTGAATCTCCGGCGAGATGTAGGCGGCGCGTTCCATGAAGTCGGCCATGGTCATCTCGTCGTGCTGGATTTGCTCTTCAAACAGCGAGCGAATGACGAGGGCACCGGCGCCGACCTCTTCCGCTTTCTTCACCTTGTCCACATAATTCGAGATCGAACTGGCAGCCACAATCAAGGGGTTCTTCAGGGCCACGCCCATGTAGGTAGTCGTCAGGTCGGCCATCTTTGCTCCTCGACATTGCTCATTCCGCGTTATGCTGTAACTATACCCGTTTCATGAAAGGCTCAGCAGTGTCAAATACTAGAGCCTGCAAGTGACGATAGGCACACCTGGGCGGCGCGCCTTCCCTTCGCACGGGGCGGCGGCGGCGCCACTGCCGGCCGCCTTTGCGCCCCGGCAAATCGTCCTATAATGGCAGGTGAACACTCCGACAATCTCCGCCCGCCGGAACTTTGCGCGGCGGTCGCGCGTCCTAGAGATGCACGGACTTGAGTGAGGGAGCACAACTGTGAACACGATTCTTGTTTGGGGAACACGAGTCACTGTCGGGGTCGTAGCAGCGGTGCTGCTCACTGCCACGGCCCAGTCGCTGGCCCAGGAGGGCGCGGAACTGCTGCCGCCGCAGGTGATCGCCGTGCAGCCCTATCCGGGCGAAGAAGTGCTGGCCGACCAGCCAGTCACTCTGGTCTTTGACCAGGCGATGGACCGGGCCAGCGTCGAGGCAGCGTGGCAGATGGAACCCGCCGCGCCGTTGCAGTTTACGTGGTCAGACACGCGCACCCTGCGTGCCATTCCCGCCGGCGGCTGGCAGCGCGCCACGCGCTACGCCGTCACCCTGGGGATGGGCGCGCAGTCGGCGGACGGGGTGGCGCTCGCAGAGCCACACAAGTTCTTCGTGCAGACCGTCGGGCGGCTGGAAGTCGCCGCAGTGATACCGGGGGATGGCGCAGAGGGCGTCGCCGCCGACGCGATGATCACCGTCTCCTTCAACCGCCCGGTCGTGCCGCTGGTCTCGACTGGCGAGCTAGAGGAGCTGCCCGATCCGCTGCAATTCGAGCCGGCGGTTGAGGGACGGGGCGAGTGGATCAACACCTCCATCTACCAGTTCACCCCGGCCAAGCCGCTGAGCGGCGGCACGACCTACACTGCCAGCATCGCGGCGGGGCTGTCTGACGTGCTCGGCGCGACGCTGGATGAGACCTTCGCCTGGCAGTTCAAGACACTGGCCCCCGAAGTCCTCAACGTCTCCCCGTACCACAATCAGAGCCAGGTCCGGCTGGAAGCGCCAGTGACCATCGAGTTCAGCCAGCCGATGGATCGCGCCAGCACGGAGGCAGCGTTCGCCCTGCTCTTCAGCGGCGAGCGCGTGACGGGCAAGTTCACCTGGTCGGACGACAGCCGTCGCCTGACCTTCCAGCCGGACGCATTGCTGCGCCTGGAAGCCAGCTACCTGATCATCCTCGCGCCGACCGCGCGGGGCATCACTGGCGAGGCCACGCTCAGGGAAGGGCTGTCCTACGCCTTCAGCACCGTGCCCGCGCCGGGCATCGCCTACACCGACCCGGCCAACGGCGCGCGCGATGTCTACCCCGGCGGAGGGGTGAGCATCGTCTTCAAATCGCCGATGAACACGGAGACCTTCGCCGACAAGGTGGAGATCGTCAGCCCGGAAGGTGTGATCTGGAAGCCTGTGGTCAATGGCGACCAGTCGCTCTATCTGGACTTCGCCACACAGCAAGAGACGACCTACACCATCCGCTTCAAGCGCGGCGCACAGGATGTCTACGGCAACGCCATCGAGACGGACTATACGTTCAGCTTCGTCACCGGCGTCATTGATCCCTGGGCGTCGCTGCCCACCTATGAGCGTTTCATGCTCACCAGCGCCTACCGCGACGATACGCGCATCGCCATGCGCGTCGCAGCCAAGCCAACCGTGCGTTTCTGGCTGCACGCCGTTGACACCGCGCAGATCGGCACGGCGGCGCGCGCCTACTACGAAGACCTTGAGCGTCTGGCCCGCCGCAGCGAGCTGCTCCGCCAGTGGACGCAAATGCTCGACGCCGGCCCCGCACTGTACGGCGTGGACGAGGTACTGCTCGCTTCCGAAGAGGGGGGCAGGCTGGCCCCCGGCGTCTACCTGCTGCGCGCGCAAGGCCCACGCACCCGCGAGCCAGAGACGATGGCGCTGGGCGTGGTCACCGCCAGCCTGACGGTCAAGCGAGGCCCCGACGAGATGCTGATCTGGGTGACCGACATCCAGAGCGCTGAGCCGGTCGCCGGCATCGCCGTGCGCCTCTACGACGGGGACGGCAAGCGGCTCGCCGGTGGCGAGACCGGCGCTGATGGCGTCGTGCGCCTGCCCGTTGACCTCTATCCGGGCCGCGACACGTTCGTCTACGCGGTCGCCGAGGGCGTGGACACCTACGGCGTCTGGACATCGTGGAATGAGAGTGAGCTACCCGACACGGCCGGCCACCTCTACACCGACCGCCCGATCTACCGCCCCGGCGAGAGGGTGTACTTCCGGGGTGTGGTGCGCGACCGCCAGGACATGACCTACAGCGTGCCACCCGCCAAGAGCGTCCGCGTCGCCATTGACGTGAACTGGGGCGGGCAGATGCTCTTCGAGGGTGACCTGCCGCTGAGCGAGTTCGGCACCTTCCACGGCGAGATCGCCCTGCCCGACGACGTGCAGCTCGGCCAGGCGACCATCAACGCCATGCTCGACGGCCGTTACGCCGCCCAGGTGTCGTTCACCATCGCCGAGTTCCGCGTGCCAGAGTACAAGGTGGCGGTGACGCCGGACTACGATCAGATCGCCCAGGGCGATCCGCTCAAGGCGGCGGTCGCTGCGTCGTACTACTTCGGCGGCGCGGTCGGCGGCGCACCCATGTCCTGGAACGCCATCGGCGACGCGGCATGGTTCAACTACAGTGGGCCGGGTCGCTACTCGTTCAGCGACGAGACGCAGGACTACTTCAGTTGGGTGAGCCTGGGGGGCGGCGAAGCGACGACCGACGCCAACGGCCAGGTGATCGTCGCCCTGCCAGACACGCGCGCCCCCTCGCGCCGCCCGATGACGATCAGCGTCGAGGGCCAGGTGCGCGACGAGAGCGGCCAGGTAATCAGCGGGCGGGCGTCTGTGCTGGCTCACCCCGCCGATGTCTACGTGGGGCTGCGCACCGACCGCTACTTCGGGCGCGAGGGCCAGCCGCTAGCCGTAGACCTGATCGCCGTCACACCAGAGAGCCAGCCCATCCCCGGCCAGAAGATCGACGTGAAAGTGGTGGAAATTCGCTGGGAGCGTATGCCGGTTGAGGGGCAGTTCGGGCAGTACACCTGGCAGCGCAAAGCGATCGATGTCGAGAGCGGGCAGGTGATCGCAGCGGGTGATGGCACGGCGCGTTACACGTTCACGCCGCCAGGGGCTGGCATCTTCCGCATACAGGCGCTGGCCCGCGACGATTACGAGCGGCTCAACAGCGCCACGCTGCAAGTCTGGGTGACGGGCACGACGCCGGTGTGGTGGGGCCGCCCCAGCGACACGATTGACCTCATCGCCGACAAAGAGAGCTACCAGCCTGGCGACACCGCCGAAATCCTGATCCCGACGCCGTTTACTGGGGTGTCCTACGCTCTGATCGCCGTCGAGCGGGCGGGCATCCAGGCCTATGAGGTCGTGAAGATCGAAGGGTCTACCTTCGTCTACACCTTGCCAATCACCGAGGATCACGTGCCGACGATCCACATCTCGGTGGCGCTGATGAAAGGCACCGACGCTGAGACGCCCAACCCGTCCTACCGCACGGGCAGCATCGCCCTGAACGTTGAGCCGGTCAGCCGCCGCCTGGAGATCACCATCACGCCGTCGGCGACACGGGCGCAGCCCGGCGACACCGTGACCCTGGAGATCAAAGCGGTGGACGCGCGCGGCGAGCCGGTGAGCGCCGAGGTGGGCGTGACCGTCACCGATCTGGCCATCCTCTCGCTGATGCCGCCCAACAGCGTCCCGCTGGAGGCGCAGTTCTATGGCACGCAAGGCGACTATGTCTACACGGAAGTCGCGCTGCGCGCCTTGCTCGACGTGCTGACCGACCAGATGATCGAAGACCAGGCCAGGCGCGAGGCGGTCATGGCCCCGATGGCGGCCATGCCCACCGCCACCGCCGAGATGGCAGATGGCGTGGCGCTCGAAGCCGCAGACGCCCTGGGCGCCGCGCCAGAACCGGTGACCGTCCGCCAGGACTTCCAGCAGACGCCGCTGTGGGCGCCGGGCGTCGTCACTGATGCGACGGGCCGGGCGACCCTGACCCTCACCCTGCCCGACAACCTGACCACGTGGCGCGTGGACGCGCGCGGCCTGACCGTTGACACGCGCGTGGGCGAAGCGATCTCCGAGGTGATGAGCACGCTGCCGCTGCTGGTGCGCCCGGTGGCGCCGCGCTTCTTCGTCGTTGGCGACCGCGTGGCGCTGGCGGCGGTGATCAACAACAACACGGACGCCGCCCAGACCGTTCAGGCGACGCTGCAAGCGAGCGGCGTGAGCTTCGAGAGCGACACGACGCAAACGGTCAGCGTCGAGGCCGGGGCGCGAGCACGTGTCGAGTGGTGGGCCACGGTCGAGGACGTGCCATACGTTGACCTCACCTTCATCGCCATCGGCGAGCGCGGCCAGGATGCGGCCAAACCCATGCTGGCTACCGGGCCGGATGGCACCATCCCCGTCTACCGCTACACCGCGCCGGATACGGTCGGCACGGGTGGGATGCTGCGCGCCGAGGGTGCGCGCACCGAGGCGATCAGCCTGCCACCCAGCCTGGACACTGACCAGGGCGAGCTGACCCTTCGCCTCGACCCGTCGCTGGCGGTGACGACCGTAGACGCACTGGACTATCTGAAGAACTTCCCGCACCAGTGCATCGAGCAGACGATCAGCCGCTTCCTGCCCAACGTGATGACTTACCGCGCGCTGAAAGACCTCGGCCTGGACGACCCGGCCCTGGAAGCGAGCCTGCGCGCCGTGCTGGACGAGGCACTGGCCCGCCTGGCCCGCGAGCAGAATCCTGACGGCGGCTGGGGCTGGTTCGCCCAGATGGAGAGCAACCCGTACATCACCGCCTACGCCGCGCTGGGGCTGGCCGAGGCGCGCGACGCGGGCTTCGACGTGGACTCGCAGATGCTCGACCGGGCGCTCAACTTCGTCCGCCTGGACCTGATCCGGCCCACGATTGATACCCCTGTGTGGCGGCTGAACCGCCAGGCGTTCTACGCCTACGTCTTCGCGCGGGCCGGGCAAGCACAGGCCGCCGACCTGGACATGCTGCGCGAGCACCGGCTGGAGATGGACACCTGGGCGCTGTCGTTCCTGCTGATGGCCTACCAGCAATACGACCCCGCCGCTGACGCCATCCCCGCCCTGGTCAGCGATCTGCAAAGCGCGGCGATCCTCTCGGCGACCGGCGCGCACTGGGAAGACACCAAACCGGACTGGTGGAACTGGAGCAGCGACACCCGCACGACGGCCATCGCGCTGGCGGCCCTGACTCGCGTCCAGCCCGATCACGATCTGCTGCCCAATGTGGTGCGCTGGCTGATGGTCGCCCGCCAGGGCGATCACTGGGCGACGACGCAGGAGACGGCCTGGGCGGTGATGGCCCTCACCGACTGGATGGTTGCCAGCGGCGAGATGCGCGGCGACTACATCTACAGCCTTGCCATCAACGGCGAGGGCCTGGGCGGGGGGACAGTCACGCCGGAGACGGTGCGCGAAGGTCAGGTGCTGCACGTGGCGGTGCGCGACCTGCTGCGCGACGAGATCAACCGCGTGACGATCTCCCGCTCGGCAGGCGAGGGCGTGCTGTACTATACGGCGCACCTCAAGACCCGGCTGTGGGCGGCGGAGGCCAGGCCGATCAGCCGGGGCATCACCGTCTCGCGCGAGTACTTCCGCGCCGACGACCCCGGCACGCCGGTCACGTCCGCCAAAGTGGGCGACGTGATCACCGTGCGCGTGACGATCACCCTGCCCCAGGAGATCTACTACTTTGTGCTGGAAGACCCCATCCCGGCGGGTACCGAGCCAGTGGACACGTCGCTGCTGACGACCAGCCAGCTTGATCGGCCGCCCACCATCCAGCCGATGTACGAGCCGCGCTGGTACTGGGGCTGGTGGCTGTTCGACCGGTCTGAGCTACGCGACGAGCAGCTCAACCTGTACGCGGACTTCCTGCCGGGCGGCACCTACGTCTACACCTATCAGGTGCGGGCCAGCGTGCTCGGTGAGTTCCAGACGATGCCCAGCCACGCCTACGCCTTCTACTTCCCGGAAGTCTTTGGGCGCGGCGCGGGGACGCTCTTCACGGTGACGGCGGCGGCTGAGTAGAATTCCCGCCTGACGACACAAAACGCCCCA
This sequence comes from Chloroflexota bacterium, assembly GCA_037447125.1. Taxonomy (GTDB): domain Bacteria; phylum Chloroflexota; class Anaerolineae; order Aggregatilineales; family Aggregatilineaceae; genus UBA2029. The sequence goes on from JBBIHG010000042.1 coordinate 26,627, forward strand.
GGGCCGCAACCCTGGGGCGTTTCTACTGAGAGGCCAGGTCAGACTTCGGAAGTCTCGTAGATGACTAGATGTCGAACTGCGCCCACTGCTCGTACATCTTCCAGCGGGTAGCCACATCCTGGCGCATCATCTCCAGTAGTGCGTCAGCGCGATCCGGGTCTGCGTTGCGCAGGATGCGGAAGCGATTCTCCTTGTACATCCACTGCTCGATGTCCACCGTCGGCGCCTTGGAGTCGAGCATGAGCGGCTGCTTGCCGGCGCGCGTGTTATCGGGATTGAAGCGGTAGAGCGGCCAGAACCCGGACTCAACCGCGTCCTTCTGGTTCTGGTAGCCATAACGCAGATCGTAGCCGTGGGCGATGCACTGGCTGTAGGCAATGATGAGCGACGGGCCGTTGTAGGCCTCCGCCTCGCCAAACGCCTTGATCGTCTGAGTCATATTGGTGCCGAGCGCCACCTGAGCGACATAGATGTTGCCGTAGGTCATGGCGATCATGCCCAGGTCCTTCTTGGGCATTCCCTTGCCGGCGGCGGCGAACTTGGCCACCGCGCCGCGCGGCGTCGCCTTAGACATCTGGCCGCCGGTGTTGGAATACACACCGGTGTCCATCACCAGCACGTTCACGTCGCGCCCCGACGCCAGAACATGATCCAGGCCGCCGTAGCCGATGTCGTAG
>JBBIHG010000043.1:0-5926 GCA_037447125.1 Chloroflexota bacterium
TCCCTGCACTAAGATGTCGAAGCCGCCCAAGGCGTAGGCCCGGAGCGGCCCTGGTCTTCATTTGCCCCGCGCCCAAAGCGGACGGTCACGCCTCGATGCGATCATCAAACACGCTGACCATGCGCAGCATCGCCTCCAGGCTGGCAGCGTCGGGCAGCGAGGGGATGGCCCCATAGCCGGTCGCCGTCAACGCGCCCGCGGCACACGCCCGCTGCATAATCGCACGCAGTGTCGCATCGTCAATGGCACTGAACGCCAGATCATAGGCCAACAGGCCGTCCAACAGCGCAGCCGTGAAGGCGTCGCCCGCCCCAGTGGTCTCGACAACCTTGACGTGCGGCGAGGGCACGACGCCCGCCAGCGTCCCTGCCTGGTACCACGCGCCGTCGCGCCCCAGGGTCACCGCAGCCATCCGCCCGCTGAAGCCCGCGCCAGCCAGAGCCGCCGCGAAATCGTCGCCGTGATTGGGGGCGATGAAAGCCAGGTCGCCGCGGCTGATCTTGAGCAGATCGGCATGGGCAATGGCTTCACGCATGGCCGCCTGGCCCACATCGTCATCGCGCCACAGATGCGGGCGCCAGTTGGGGTCGCACGAGGTGAGCACGCCCGCGCCCCTGGCGATGGCGATAGCCTTGAGCGTCGCCTCGCGCGACTGGGGCGCGCGCAGGCTGATCGAGCCGAAGTGCAAGACCCGCGCGCCGCGCACGGCCTCCTCCGTCACCTGGTCGGGCAGCAGGTAATCGTGTGCACCCGCACAAAACTCGAAGTCGTGCTGCCCGGCCTTGCCCTGCTGGACAAAAGCCAACGTCGTGAAATGGTCGGGGTCCACGCGCAGAGTACAGACGACGCCCAGCGCTTCCAGATCGTGCAGCACCTTGCGCCCGAAAGCGTCATCGCCGACGGTGGCGATGAGCTGCGCCCGGCGGCCCAGCTTGGCCAGCCCGGCGGCCACGTTGGCCGGCGCGCCGCCCGGTGCCGCCGTGAACTGCGTAGCCGCCTCCAACGCTTCCCCCTGCTCGCGCGAGACGAAATCAATCAGCGCTTCACCGATGCACAGGACATCCATGGTCGTTTCGTGCTCCTTGCCTGGGATAAGAGACAGCAAGTATAAGACCGACTGGTCGCCGGATTCTGTGCCCCGGACAACCTGTACAAGTATACCCCGTCCGCGAAAAAACGCGCCCCACAGTATAATCAGACCTGTGCAGCCCGGCCTAGCGGTCAACCGGGGTGGAGCGGCGGGTTGCCAGCAGCGCAGGAAAGGACACTCATGGCCACGGCGGTGCTGCCCGAGACAACGCGCGCGCTGTACCCGTTCAAGCTGCGCTTCCTCTCCCTCAGCGACGGCCAGCGCATGCATTACGTGGACGAGGGACCCCCGGACGGCGAGCCGCTGGTCTTCCTGCACGGCTACCCGATGTGGAGCTTCGCCTACCGTGCGCTGATCGTCTACTACGCGGCCATGGGCTACCGCTGCGTAGCTATGGATCACATCGGCTATGGCTTGAGCGACAAGCCAACCAGCCGCAGCTACCACACCCTGCGCCGCCACATCCACAACGTGATGGAGTGCCTGACGACCCTCGAGCTGCGCGACGTCACGCTGATCATGGAGGACTGGGGCACTGCCTTCGGGCTGGGGTACGCTGTGCGGCACCCGGCAAACGTCCGCCGGCTGGTGATCATGAACTCGTGGGTCTTTCAAGACACCTTCGATCACCGCGTGCCGGCCTTCGTGCGCCTGGTGACCTGGCCGGGCGTGGGCGAGTTGTTGCTCGGCGCGCTCAACCTGGCCTTTCCGCTGGGACTGCAGCGCTGGACGGCGCGCCAGCTTTCGGCGGCGGTGATGATAGCCTACCGCGCCCCTTTCCGCGAGCCGCGCCAGCGCACCGCCCTGGTGCAGTTCCCACGCATGATCAGCCGCTCGCCCCACCACCCCTCAGCGAGCATGATGCGCGAGATCGAGAGCGGGCTGAGCGCCCTGCACAACACGCCAGCGCTGATCGCCTGGGGGCAGAACGATCTCATCTTCCCGCCGGAGCTGGCTCGCCACTGGAAGCGGGCGCTGCCGCGCGCCAGGGGACCCCATCTGATCGCCGGAGCGCGCCATTTCCTGACGGAAGACGACCCCGACGGGTTGACCCTGCTCCTCGACGCATTCCTGGCTGAAACGTCTGCCACTCAATCGCTTTGATGCCATTCAGGGACGTGTTACACTGAGAGCGCATGCGGCCCTGCCGGGCGGTGATCGGAGCCGGCCAGCGCCGCCAACTGACCACCGGCCATTGCTGGCGCATATGTGTCAGCAGCCATCAGCAACCAGTTGCCAGTTCGACTGCCATGCCATTCCTGAGAAAGCCGGTCATGATTCTGTCTCTTTGCCATCTGGCGCTCGCGCTGGCTGTTCTGTTGGGGTCGGGCACTGCCCTGCACGCAAGGGCCTGGCAGCCCGCGTCCAACTTGCTGATCAATGGCGGCCTGGAAACGCCCTACTACGCGCAAGGGGCCGCAACGCGCACTGTACCTCAGGGGTGGGGCCTGTGGATCGGCGCCGGGGCGCCCGACGCGCTCCCGCACAAGGATCAGCCCCAGGTGCGCAGCGGCGGCGTAGCGTGGCACCTGCGCCAGAACGGGGCAGTGTTCACGGCAGCGGGCTACCAGCAGGTGAGCGCCATCGCGCCCGGCACACAGTTGGAACTCGTTGCGCACGGCTGGGCCTTCGCCTGCGACGACGCCGCTGCCCGCTGCGCCATCTCCGAGCCGCCCTATGCCAGGTCGGACGATAGAGGGGACACGGTCCTGCGCGTGGGCATTGACCCGACCGGCGGCCTCGACCCGCTCTCGCCTGCTGTGCAATGGTCGGCTGACGCCTCGCCATACGACCGCTGGGCGACGCTGCGCGTCACGGCTACCGCGCAAGCCGAGACGGTGACGGCCTACCTGTTCACGACACAGCAGACAGCCCTGGCCCTCAACAGCGTCTATTGGGACACCGTCTCACTGGCCGCCATAGCCGAAGCGGACGCCGCCGAGCCAGCGCTCACACCTGCCGTCCTGCCCAGCCCATCGCCAACGCTCACCGCGACACCGGCGCCCTCGCCAACGACCGTCCCAACGCTGCCTCCCGCCCTGGCTGCCGACACGGGTGCACTGTGCGCCGCCGCCTTCCGCGACGAGAATCTGAACGCCGCCCGCGATCCCGACGAGATGGCGCTGCCCGGCTTGCGCCTGCTGGTGACAGGACGCGAGCGCGTCGAGACGCTGACCAGCGCTGAGTCATCCGACCCGCAGTGCGTGGCCCTGGTGCCGGGCGTGTACGAGGTCGCTGCGCTGCCACCGGACGGCTTCGGCCTGACCGGGCCAGGCGCAGCCCTGGTCACGGTGAGCGCCGGACGCGAGGTGACGGTCGCCTTCGGCGCAGCGCCGGGCTATGCGCCGACCCGCGTCCCCATCGCCGGCTCGCCGACCGCTCCGAGTGGCGCCGTGGACGCGGGCCTGGTCGCGCCGTCGCTCGACACCGGGCCAGATGCCAAGGACGACGACCGCGCGCTGTTGGACCCCGTTTACGAGTATAGCGGGCTGCTGATGCTGGCCGTGGCTGTGCTGATCGGCGGCGGGAGCGCGCTGGCTCTGCTGGCCCTGCGCCGTCCGACATGAGCGGAGACCCGTCGTTCGTCGTTCGTCGTTCGCGGCGTCTGTGCGATTGCGTTCCGTCCCGCTATAATCTACTGAATCCCCGGCGCGCCCGTGCTGCGCTGTCCGCGGGATCGGGGCGCGGCGCGCTTCTCTCATCTCCACCCAGGCATTGGAGCATTTTCGATGATCAAACGCACTCTCATAGGACTGGCGCTGGCGCTGAGTCTGCTGGGCGTCCTGACGACTGGCGCGGTCGTCAGCGATGCCTCCGCGCCCGGCCAACAGGTCGCTGACCCGACCCGGGTCTTCGTGTGGGAAGAATACGGCATCACCTTCACCATCCCAGAGATGTGGCAGACGCTGGGCCAGAGCCAGAACTTCGATTTCGCCCTGGTCGCGCCGGGCGTGCTGGAGAGCGGCGAGGGCGCTTTCATCATGCTGCAGGTCTATCCCACGCTGGGTCCAGATACGACGCTGGAAAACGCGCTTGACCCGCTGGCTGAACAGACGGGGGGCAGCGTGGCGCCGTTCAGCGCCGCCGGGCTGGAGGGGATCGGCGTTTCGTTCACGGACGAGACAAACGGCACATCCAATCACATCGTCCTGCTGCCCTATGGGGAAAAGGGCGCGGTGCTGTTCATCCAGGCCTCGGCCAAACCGGAGGACGAGGCGACCGTCCTGGGCATTCTCGACTCGATGGTGATCGAGCCGCCCGTGACCGACTACGCGGCCATTGACGAGGCCTGGCAGGCCAGCCTGGCCGAAGAAGGCCGTCTGATCTACGGCGACAGCGATGCGCCGGTCAGCCTCATCGAGTTCTTCAGCTACACCTGTGGCCACTGCGCCAACTACAGCATGCCCATGGAGCGCCTGATCGCCCTTGAGGCGGACACGGGGCGGATGCGCATCGAGACCGCGCCGATTGCTGGCGACGAGCTGGCAATGCGCGCCACCAGGGCGACGTTGTGCGCCACCGAGCAGGGCAAGGGCTTCAGCGCGCACAAAGCGCTGTGGGATGGCTACCTGACGATCGGTTACCAGGAAGCCTATAGCGAAGAGGGCGTGCGCAGTGCGCTGGAGCCGCTGGGCGTTGACCTGGACGCGCTCGCCGCCTGCATGGCCGCGAATACCCACGCCGGGGCGCTCGACGCCATTCGCACTGATTTCCTGGACTACGGGCTGAGCGGCACGCCGACAGTGATGCTCGGCGCCAATGGCAGCCCGCTGGAGACGATCAAGCTGCCGAACGGGCAGGTGTGGAGCGGCACCGTGCCCATTGATGCCCTGCGCGCCTTGATTGACCTGATCATCGAGGATGATCTGTCGGTGAGCGAGGCGGCCAGCCGCTACTTCAGCGGTTAGGAAGAAGCGTGAGCATAAGCCGGGGGCCGCTGTCTGGCCCCCGGCTTTTTTGTTGCCGAGCGGCTCTCAGGGTGTGGGCGGCTGCGGCGTGGACTCCGGCGGCGCCGGACCGTCGCCCTCTTCGCCGGGCGACGGGAGGAGGTCATCCCCATAGATGCCGGCTGGCAGCGTCGAGCGCGGGATGGTCACTTCGTCCTGTGCCCCGCCAGGGTAAGGCGGCTGCGCACGAGACGGGCTGATCGCCTCGGCGGACGCGGCGACCTGCGGCCAGATCACGTCCACAGCCTGCTTCACGGCGGGATCGTGGGGGCTGATCGCCCGCGCCTGCTGAATGTAGTTCCAGGCCTGCTCTGGCGTATCGGCCAGGTTCGCCAGTTGCAGCCACGCTTCGACATAGCGCGGGTTGCCCTGCACAACGTGGGTGAAGTGCTGGCGCGCTTCGTCGCGCCGCCCGCCGAGCGCCGCCTGCACGCCCATGTTGTAGAAGATCTCCGGCCTCACGCCCGGCTGGCTGGGAGCGAAGTAAGGGCGCTGGGGGCGGGGTTGGTCTGGGGTAGCAGCATCGGCGGGCAAGAGTCGTCCCGCTGCGCTACGCCCGCCGAAGTAACCGGCCATCACCAACAGCATGAGATAGAGCAGCTTGATCCCTCCGGGAGCGATGGTCATCACCACGCAGAACGCGCCATAGCTGGCCAGCACGCCAACGCCGATCAGCAGACCATAGCCGGCGGCCTGTTCGGGCGTTGCGGCACGGCGCGCCATCCGCCCCGCGACCAGATAGGTCATCGCGGTGACCAACGTCCACTGGACAGCGTAGTAGATCGTCAGCTCACCCTCGAAATCACGGGCGAAGGCGTTCACATCGGACTGGAACTTCTCGACCTGCTGTTCCTGGTCGCCGCCTCTGGCCGTGAACTCCGCCCACAGA
>JBBIHG010000043.1:6026-27040 GCA_037447125.1 Chloroflexota bacterium
CGCTCCTGCTTGCGTGGCATCTGAACACACCCCCAGTATAACACGTCGCGCCGCTGCGACGATGGCTCGTCAGGGCGAACGCATCGCGCCTGTTGCCACCGGCGGCGCGGCCCGCTAGACTCTGCGTGGCGGGCGCTGGCGGCCCCGTACTGGTGCGTGCGAGGAGGAGAATTATGCGTAGACCGAGCCGGATGTGGAGGTGGGTGGCGCTGCTGCTCCTCGTGCTGGGCGCGGCGGCCTGTGGGAGCGACAGTGACAGGCCCCCCAGCACGGCGGAGCCGACCGCAGAAACCGGCAGTTCATCCGGCGGCGTGAGCCTGGAGGGCGGGCTGGGGCTGAACGTGGGCACCGGCGGCGGGATCGTCAGCGGATTGCCCGGCTGCGCCGACCCCAGCGACGATGAGTGCCCGATGCCGCTGATCATGGACCTGGACGGCGAGATCGCGGCGGGCGGGCTGAGCCTGCGCTACCCCGAACGCTACTTTGACGCGGCCCCCGGCGAGGGCGATATCCTGATCACTATTTCACCCTCAGAGAATAACCGCTTCGCCGAGCGCGCCGTGTTCGAGGCGTCCTTCGCCGAGTCCGTCGAGGCGGCGCTCGCTGCGCTGGCCGAGCCGGAGACTGCGGAATGGACCGCGGGCGCGTTGAGCGGCACCATCGGCGTGGTGCGCGACGAAGCGCAGGACCCGCCAGTGAACACGACCATCGGCGCGTTCGCGCTGGACGACGGCCGCGCCGTCGTGCTCGCCCTGACCACGACCGGCAAGTACGGCTGGGACCTGTGGTCGCAGGTCTACGCGAGTATGCTTGACACGCTGGCGGTCAGCGCGCCGTGACGCGCTCAGGCCGCCCTTCACCCGGCAAGGGGGTCCCATGCTCAGGCTGTATTCGTGGAATGTGAACGGGATTCGCGCCGCCCAGAGCAAAGGACTGCTGGCGTGGATTCACGCCACTCAGCCAGACGTGCTCTGCCTGCAAGAGACGAAGGCGCACCCCGACCAGATTGACGAGGCGCTGCGCGACCCGGATGGCTACCACAGCTATTGGGCGTGGTCGTCGGTCAAGAAGGGCTACAGCGGCGTGGTGCTCTACAGCAAAGTCGCGCCGCGCGATGTGCAGATCGGGCTGGGTATCCCTGAATACGACCAGGAAGGGCGCACCATCGTCGCTGACTACGGCGACTTCGTGCTGATCGGCGCCTACTTCCCCAATGGCGCGCGCGATCACAGCCGCGTCCCCTTCAAGATGGCCTACAAGGCCGCCTTTCTGGACTACACCGAGCGACTGCGCGCCAAGGGACGCCCGGTCATCTTCTGCGGCGATGTGAACACCGCCCACCGCCCCATTGACCTGGCCCGCCCGGACGAAAACCAGAACACGACCGGCTTCCTGCCGGAGGAGCGCGTCTGGCTGGATGAGGTGACCGCGCGCGGGTACGTGGACGTCTTCCGCGACCTGCACCCCGACGAGCTGGGCCACTACACCTACTGGAATTACTGGGGCAACGCTCGCCCGCGTAACGTCGGCTGGCGCATTGACTACTTCTTCATCACGCCCGACCTGCGCGACCGTGTTCTGTCTGCGGACATTCATCCAGACGTGATGGGGTCCGATCACTGCCCGATCAGCCTGACGATGGAGGGCTGATCGCGGGACCTGGCCGCGCGCTTCTATGCAAAACGCACGAGGACGCGCCGGGCGCGCTGCGCTACACTGCGGGCGCTGCGAAGACACCCATTGAAGAGGAACGCCCATGGTCTCCCGGCGCGCGGAATTCTGGGGCGGTGTGCGCGCCCAACTGCCCATCCTGCTCGGCACGTCACCCTTCGGCATGATCTACGGCATCGCCGCCACCAACGCCGGGCTGCCGGTGGAGGTGGCGCTGGGCATGTCGCTGTTCGTCTTCGCCGGCTCGTCGCAGTTCATCGCCGCGCAGTTGTTCGCCGGCGGGACGCCGGGGGCGATCATCGTGCTGACGACGTTCATCGTCAACCTGCGCCACATGCTCTACAGCGCCTCCGTGGCGCCCTACACCCACCACCTGAGCCGCGCCTGGAAGTACCTGCTCGCCTTCCTGCTCACCGACGAAGCCTATGCCGTGGCCATCACCCACTATGAGAAGAACGCCGCCAGTCCCGCCCGCGACACGGCGCGCCACTGGTACACGTTTGGCGCGGGCATCACCCTGTGGGTGTCGTGGCAACTCAGCACGGCGGCGGGCGTGCTGCTCGGCGCGCAGGTGCCGCCAGGCTGGGGCCTGGACTTCACCCTGGCCCTGACCTTCATCGCCCTGCTCATCCCCACACTGAAGGATCGCCCCGCTGTGCTGGCCGCCCTGGTCGCCGGCAGCGTAGCCCTGGCCGGGCGCGAATTGCCCTACAACCTGGGCCTGATCGCCGCCGTGCTGGCCGGCATCATCGCTGGAGTGGGCGCTGAGCGCGCCGGGTGGGCACCGTCCCCTGGCAGCGCGCAGAGCAGCGCAGTGGAGCGCATCCCATGAGCACCTGGCTGACGATCCTGGGCATGGTCATCGTGACCTACAGCGTCCGCCTGTCGGTGATCGCCTGGCTGGGCGACGCTGCCCTCCCGCCGGGGATGCGCCGCGCGCTGCGCTACGTGCCTCCGGCGGCCCTGTCGGCGATCATCTTCCCGGCGGTGTTCATGCCGGGCGGCTCGCTCGACCTGTCGCCGGCCAACACTCACCTGCTGGCCGCAGGCGTGGCGGCAGTTGTCGCCTGGCGGGCGCGCAGCACCCTGCTGTCCATCGCTGCCGGCATGGTCGCGCTGTGGGTGCTGGGCTGACAGGGCGGCGATCAGGTGGGGGGAACCCGGAGCCTCAGCCGGACGATTCCGCCGCTGGGGATGGTCGTGCTCAAGCGGCCGCGGGAGCAGGGAAGGCGAGATTCACCAGACTGTCTCAACCAGCCCCGCGCCGACAATCAACGGATCGGAGGTAAGCAACGGTGCGCCTATCCGCTGAGCGAGCCCCGCGATGATGCGATCGTGCATCTCCGGCACACCACTATGCTGGTCGAAATCCAGCACATCATCTGGGGCAAACGGGACGATTCTGACGTAAGGCCTGGCTCTGAGCGAGAGATAAGCCTCCCGGAAGTCGTGGAAGAGATGGTGTTTCTTGTCCGCATAATACATTTCGGCCACCGCGATGGCCGAAATGATGAGCCGAGTTTCCCCTCGCTCCGCCGCCTCAAAGACCACGATGGCATGATCACCCAACTTCTCGTCTTGCTTCAGATACCAGATCAGGGCGTTGGTATCAACTACGTAGAGCGGCCTAATCGTCGTCGAAGAGGTCGGCAAGGTCTTGCTCCCATTCGGTCGAGAACTCACGGATGCTGGCGCGCAATTCTTCGTCGCCCAGATCTAGGGGCGGATCAGCGTACTTGTTGCGCAGGCTCTCGGCACCCGCAAAGGCTCCCGCTGCCCGCAACTGCTCTAGCTCAGCCAGCAGCATGTCACGTGTCACAGCAAGGCCGCTCTCCAGCGGAAGAGTCGCTTGCAGGCGCTGAACTAGGGCGGCGCGGTCGGCTGCGTCCAACTGCTCAGCCAGACGAACCACTTGCTCAAGCGTCACGGCACTCATCACGTTACCTCACCCATCGTTAACTGGCTGTCTCTATTATACCGGCTCTTGTCAGGAACAGGACGAGAGCGGCTCTCAGCGTTATCCTCGGCACCGCTGGTCACAGAGCACCAGCCGACGGTTGTACCCCTCCCGCGCACGCCCAAAGAGACAAGCGGGAGCTGCCCGGCCCGGCGCCGCCACGCGCGTGACGTGTTCGCTCACTGCGCGGTGTAGCCCCCGTCAATCACCAGCTCGGCCCCCGTGACGAACTTCGCCTCGTCCGAAGCCAGGTAGAGCACGCCGTAGGCCACGTCGCGCGGCTCGCCCGGATGGCCGAGGGGGTGGATCGCCGCGCGGCCCCGCATATACGCCTCGTAGCCTTCGGCTGAGTTACGCGCCATCTCCTCCACCAGCTCGGTCAGGATCGTGCCCGGATGCACAGAATTGACGCGAATCTGGTCTTTGGCGTAGAGGATCGCGTCGGTCTTGGTCATCAGGCGGACCGCGCCTTTGGCGGCATGGTAGGGGGGAATATCGGGCGCGCCGATCAGCCCGTAGATCGACGACAGGTTGACGATGCTGCCGCCGCCCTGCGCGCGCATACAGGGCACCGCGTGCTTGGTGCAAAAGAACACGCCCTTCACGTCCACGGCGAACACAGCGTCCCATTCCTGCTCGCTGATCTCGTGCGTTGGCTTGTCCGCGCCGGCCACTCCCGCATTGTTGACCAGAATGTCAATGCGTCCGTGCGCGGCGTGAATCGCGGCCAGCGTCGTCCTTACCTCAGCCTCGCGCGCCACGTCCATATGCCAGTAGCGCGCCGACCCACCCCGCTCGCAGATATCCCTGGCCACTGCCTCACCCTGAGCATCGAGCACATCGGTCACGGCGACGGCAGCGCCTTCCTCGGCCAGCACCTCGGCAATCGCGCGCCCGATGCCCATCGCCCCGCCAGTGACAATGGCCACTTTACCTGTCACTCGCCCCACCCTGATCCCTCCTTGTCGCACAAACCCGTGCGCTTCGTGTTTCCACACCGCGCGCAGTGGAGAAACCGCTGCAACTTCCCTGTCATAGTGGAACTCCCCCTCTGTCTTGTCGTCAATCCTGCTTGAGATCATCCAGTGTGAGCACCCGTAACTCGTGCACGCGCTTCAGACTCCGGTCATTCGTCAAGAAGGCGTCACAATCAGCTTCAACGGCTGTGGCAACATGCAATGCATCTGGCGTGCGCAGGTTGTGCGCTGCCCGCAGTTCGGCGGCGCAACGCGCGACTGCGACATCCACTGGAATCAGCCGGAAGCCAGCGCTGTTCAGCAGAATATCCTCGTATTCCCGTGCCAGAGTCCGGTTCCCCTGGCGCAGAGGGTGCACCAGTACCTCTGTGAGTGCCAGCAGCGATCCTACACCTTCCAGCGCTCCGCCGTGAATATGGCGCATGACAAGCATAACCTGGTCAAAATAGGTCGCGTGCCTCTCCACCAGATAAATCAGTGGAGACGTGTCAATCCCCAACCGGCGTACGTCGCGTAGCACTTCCGGCAGAGTCATGACCGCTCATCCCATTCATCGCGCAGCCGGTCAATGTACTCCTGCGGATCAATCCCTTCCCAGGCGTCCGCCCCCAGGCCCGCCAGTTCCAGGATGCTGCGCTGCTTGCGCGCTGGCTCGACGCCTTCCTGCTCCGTGAGCGTGTCCACAATCAGCCCGATTAGCCGTTTCCGCTCATCTACCGGCAGCGCGCGCGCTTCCCGCACAATGTCTTCGAGTGTCATCTTGCTGTCCTCCCCGGCATTCTCATCACTCCATTATAGAGCCAATTCTGCGCCGTTTGCCCGTCTCCGCACCCGGTCGGGAGAATATCGCCCGTAATCGGTGAGAAGGCACACTGACCGCCCGGCCCACCTGCGCTATACTGGCAGGCAGGGATGGCATCACTGCCCCGCATCCCACCCCCACCCGTCCCGACCCAGGCCCGCCGGAGCCGCATCCGGCACGGACGGTCAGCACAGGAAGGAGCATCGTATGGCCGACCAACCCGTTTCGTGCACGCAGCCAGCGCGCGGCCCCCTGGTCGCCCCGGCTGCGCCAGAGGCAGCCGGTTCGACAGAACTATCGAAGGAGGTAGCGCGTATGATCGCACGTGTTGGCAAGCCCGCCCCGGATTTCGAGGCGATGGCCTATCACCAGGGCAGCTTCAAGCTGGTCAAGCTGTCCGAGCTCAAAGGGCACTGGGCGCTGCTGTGCTTCTACCCCGGTGACTTCACCTTTGTTTGACCGACCGAATTGGCGGCAGTTGCCGTCCACTATGAGCAGCTTCAGGCGTTGGACGTGCACATCTACTCTGTGAGCACGGACAGTCATTTCACCCACAAGATCTGGCAAGAGCAGGAACTCTCCAGGATGGTTGAGGGCGGCGTCCCCTGGCCGATGCTGGCCGACCCCGGTGGGCGGATCGGGCGGATTTACGGCGTGTACGACGAAGACGCTGGCGTAGACATCCGCGGTCGCTTCTTGATTGACCCGGACGGCGTCATCCAGGCGATGGAAGTGATGACGCCGCCGGTGGGCCGCAACATCAAGGAGCTGATCCGCCAGGTGCAGGCGTACCAGCACGTGCGCGCGACCGGCGAAGTGACTCCGGCCGGCTGGGTGCCGGGCAAGACGACGCTCAAGCCTGGCCCGAATCTCGTCGGCAAGGTGTGGGAAGTCTGGCAGCCGGGCAAGGAAATCGGCGGCTGAGCTAGCGGGGGTGCAGTATGCGCGAGTACGGTGGGGCGCTCAGGGCGAGTGCCCCGCTGTCTTTGTCGCCCGCGCCAGGCGGGGCGTCCTTGCTCTATAATCTGCGCTGACGCCCGCCCATCGCCACGAGGAGCCGCCCTTGACCACACCGCCGCCCGCACCGCTCACCCGCCGCTGGTGGGCGCGCACTCTGGCCATCAACGCTGCGCTGCTGCTCAGCTTCGCCGTGGCCATTCAGCTCATCCCCGTCCCGCGCGAGAATCCCCCCGTCGAGCGCGAACCACAGTGGGACTCTCCCCAGACGCGCGAACTGGCCGCGGCGGTCTGCTTTGACTGCCACAGCAACGAGACTGTCTGGCCCTGGTACGCGCGGGGCGCGCCGTTCGCATGGGTGGTCTGGTACGACGTGACCGAGGGCCGCGAGGCGCTCAACTTCTCCGAGTGGGAGCGCCACATCCGCACCGAGTTCGTGGACCCCGACGATCCCTTCCCGCCCAAGACGCTCTCCGAGCGCATCACCGACGCCATCCGCGACGGCTCGATGCCGCCGGGCACCTACCGGCTGGCGCACCCCGCCGCGCGCCTGTCGGACGCGGAGAAAGAGGCGCTGATCGAGGGGCTGGTGCGCACTGTGCAGGCCAGCCAGGACGGGTGAGACGCGCTTGTCTCCCCTTGCCACACCAGAAACACCCCTGCATAGCAGTAGCCTTTTTGTACTACTCCGCCCGTTGGCGCGTGATATTGCCGCCCGTCGCGCGGTATGACTTGCAAGAGATGTGCCCGTCATACCTGCTGAAGGAGCTTGCGCTATGACCAGACACAAGCATGTAACTACTGGCCTGATCGTGCTGGCGCTGCTGGGGGCGCTGTTTGTCGGCGCGCCACTGCGCGTCGCCGTCGCCCAGGACAGTGAGACAGAAGAAGACCCGCCGCTGCCCATCGAGATCGAAGGGTTTGTGGAGGTTCTCGAAGACGACCTGATCGTCGTGGACGGCTACACCATCGCGCCCGCCGCGGCATTCAGGCCGGCGACTCTGGTCGTGGGCGACTATGTGGTCATCACCGGCTGGCTGCTGCCCGACGGGGACACGATCCAGGTGACTTCGCTGGTCGTAGGCGAAGGCGTGGACAGCGACGGGGACGGCGTCCCTGACGACCTGGACAACTGTCCGGCGCTCTACAACCCAGACCAGATTGACACCGACGAGGACGGTCTGGGCGATCTGTGCGACATGGACGATGACAACGATGGTGTGCCTGACGAGACCGATAACTGTTTCCTGACGCCCAACCCCGACCAGAAGGACACCGACGGTGACGGCGTCGGCGATGCCTGCGAGCCAGACGGCGATGAAGACGGCGTACCCGACGACACCGACAATTGCCCGGCGATCCCTAACCCGGCGCAGAGTGACACCGACGGCGACGGGTATGGCGACGCCTGCGACGGCGACGACGACGGCGACGGCGTGCTCGACGCTGAGGACAACTGCCCGCTGACGCCCAATCCGCTGCAGGAAGACGCGGATGAGGATGGCGTGGGTGATGTCTGCGACCTGGGCGAGGACACCGACGCTGACGGCGTGCCCGACGCCGAGGACAACTGCCCGCTGACGCCCAACCCCGACCAGGCAGACGCGGATGAGGATGGCATCGGCGACGCCTGCGATACCTGGGATGACGGCGACGACGGCGATGACGATGGGGTCTGCGACCGGCTGAACCATCCCGTCGCCGAGGCGCTGGCCGCCTCGTTCGAGGTGGACTACGCCACGATCATGGGCTGGCACTGCGACGGTTTCGGCTTCGGTGAAATTGCCCGTGCGCTGCTGATTGCCGACATAGACGGGACGGTGACCGCCCAGGAATTGCTCGGTATGGCCACCAGCGGCCTGGGCTGGGGTGAGATCAAGAAGCAGTACGATATCCATCCCAGCGAACTGGCGCCCGGCCAGGTGATTTCGGCGCGCGCCCGCGAGCGCTTCCGCGAGGAGGCGGGCGAAGGCGATGGTGAGGGTGGGTATGTGGAGGGCGAGCCGCCGGGACGCATCGGCAAGCCCGACAAGCCGGCCAAGCCCGACAGCCCCGGCAAGAGTGACTCCGCTCCGGGCAAGAGCGAGGGCGGGCCAGGCAAGAGCGATCAGGCTCCAGGTCAAGCCAAGGACAAGGGCAGGAGAGACTGAGCGCGCTGAGGAGATAGGGGGCCGGGCACCAGGTCACACGCCCCCGTGGACTCTGGAACGCTCAGCCAGGCGCAGGCTGCCCGGTCCCCTGCCGGACATTCTCGCCCGACCATCGCAACGATGGTCGGGCGGTCAGGTGTGTCTGCGTCCGATGCTCGAAATCGGGTTATAGTAGGGGTGAGGTTCCAGTGACGGGTAGCGACGCAACCACCCAGCATGAACGACACAACCGATCAGGGGGAACAGCGGTTGATAGCGCGCGCGCAGGCCGGTGACGGCGAGGCGATGGCGACTCTCTATCGCCGCCATGTGGACGCCATCGCCTGCTACATCGCCTATCGCGTGCCAGACGCTGCCGCCGTCGAAGACCTTACCGCCGAGGTGTTTCTGCGCATGGTTGAGAGCCTGCCGGGCTATCATTCAACCGGCGCCCCCTTCGAA
This sequence comes from Chloroflexota bacterium, assembly GCA_037447125.1. Classification (GTDB taxonomy): domain Bacteria; phylum Chloroflexota; class Anaerolineae; order Aggregatilineales; family Aggregatilineaceae; genus UBA2029. The sequence continues at coordinate 14,982 of JBBIHG010000043.1, forward strand.
GCCTGGCTCTATCGCATCGCTGCCGCGCGCGTCGCCGACCATTATCGCCGCGGCCCGTGGCAGGAAGGGGCACTCGATGAGGCGTCCACTGGCACGCAGGACCTGGCGCCAGAGATGGACATGGTCGAGCGCGAAGAATTCGAGGCGCTGCGCGCCGCGCTGCACAAGCTGACCGACGAGCAGCAGGAGATCCTGATCCTGCGCTTCGTGGAGCGCCTGAGTCACGACGAAGTAGCGCGTATCCTCGGCAAAAGCCCGCAAGCCGTCGCTGCCGCGCAGCATCGCGCACTCAAAAAGCTGGCCGATCTGCTCGGCACTAGCAAATCCGGTCGCCACTATTTGCGGGGGCAATCGCCATGAGCGACCAGCAAACGCGCGCGCTGATGGAGCTGCTAGACCGCGCCATCCCACCGCACACGCACCAGGTGATCGCCGTCGGCGATGACAGCGATCCATTGCTGGCAGCGGCCCGCCGCCTGGCGCTGGGACCGCGCCCGGCGTTAAGTCCTGCCGCCCGCGAGCGGATCGAGGCGCGGCTGCGCGCTCAGATTGCTGCGGCTCCTCCGCGCGTCCGCGCGTCCCGCCCTGTCCCACGCTGGCATCCTGGTCTGGCCCTGCGCGCGGCGGCGGCGCTTTTCCTCGTGGTAGTCGTGAGCCTGGCCGGGCTGACCAGCGCGTCCGCCAGCAGCCTTCCCGGCGACACGCTGTACCCCATCAAGCGCGCCATTGAAGGAGCGCGGCTGGCGCTTGTTTCACAGGAGAGCAAGCCAGGGCTGCGCGTTGAGCTGGCCGAGCGGCGTCTGGACGAATTCACCCGCCTGCTCGATCGCCACGAGGTCTACCCGCCTGCGCTGGAAGAAGTCTCGGACGAGCTGGATCGGGCGCTCGACCTGCTGGCAGCCGGTCATAGCGTCCGCGCTCCGTTGGACGCGCGCATCGCTGCGCTGACTCAGCAGCAGACAGCCCTGATCGCCCGCGCCGCGCCTCTGGCCGGTTTTGAGGACTTTCTGCGGCTAGGTCAGGCTCAGGAGCGCAACCTGGCCGTCCAACAGCGTCTGGCGGACGAAGGCAGCGTGCCGGGCTTTGTGCCGGAGCGCACGCCAACGCCGACTCCCATACCTACGCCTACCGCGTCGCCGACCTCCACACCCACTGCCAGCCCCTCGCCGACGGCCACGCTGACTGCTACCGGCACCGCGACGCCCACGCCGACCGGCACGGTGACGATCACTGCTACCGGCACGCGGACCGCAGCGCCGGGCGCGGCAGGAAAACGGAGCGGCACCCCCACCCGCACGCCCCCAGGGCATGGAGCGACTCCCGGCCTGGGCCAGAATCCTCCCGGCCAGGGTGGCACAAACCCCGGCATTGGCCAGGAGGGGCCGCCGCCTGGTCAGACCAAGCCCAAGAAGTAACGCTGACGGCTATTCCGGCAACCAGGCGCATACCTGGCACGAAACTCCCGAAGTGGGTGTGGGCAAAACCTGTCAGGCAGTTTGCTGCGCCCTGGTTTTCCTCACCCCCGCTCGGCGCTGGGTCCACGAACGGCCTGTCAGGTCGGGGCCTTGCACTACCGCGCTCTGGCTTGGCCTCACCCCCAGCCTCGTTACGCTCGGCTTGCCCCCCTCTCCACGGCGTGGAGAGGGGGCGGCGAGGCGTGCCAGCGCCGAGCGGGGGTGAGGTAAACCGGGGCACGGCAACTCGTTTCTTCAGTTCTTTACCTGAGCTCACTGAGACGCGAAGAGCGCAGAGGGAAGTGAAGAAGCCTCACAAGCTCTTCCCTGTGTCCTCTGCGTCTCTGCGGTTCAAGAAGTTCGCCCCCGTCGCGAAGCGGCCCCTGCATTATGCGGGACTCCGCTGCTCCTCCTCCGGCGACTCCGTCTTGACGAAGTGAATGCGCAGGCGCGACTGCTCGAAGCGCGCGCCGGCGGTCTTGAGATTCCACAGCGCGTAGGGCAGGACGATGTTGCGCCGGTAGGGACCGACGCGCAGCGTCAGTTCGTCCGCTGCGCGATAGAGATCGAGGTCGCGCTTTTCGGCGAAGGGCAGCGGGACGATCAGGTAGTAACCGCCGTCGCCGTCCGGCTCGATGCGGTGTGTCTGCTCGCGGGCCATCACCAGGGCCGGGTTGCGCTCGCCATAGAGAGCGGCGGCCAGGCGGCGCAGCGCGTCCAACCCGCCCACCTCGTCATCGAACATGGGCGCTTGCAGCAGCGGCAACTCGCCGAACGCCTCGCCGATATAGGCAATGTTCTCGGCCTGGTGCTCTTTCCACAAATCGAAGTAGGGGTCGGTCACAGCGTCGGGGATGACGCGGTTGCAGAGCACGGCGTCCACCGCGTAGCCGTACAGATTGAGGTAGGTGTAGGTGCGCTGCGTCTCCTTGATGACCATACGCTCCGGGTTGACGACCAGGCGCAGGCTGCTGCGCTCCGGGTCGCCGAGGATCTCGCGGACGGCGTCCAGGGTGTCGAAGAGGCCGTTGATGCTGTCCAGCGTCTCGGCGTCGGGTAGGTCGGCACCGATCAGGGGTCTGGCGACCGGGCGCAGCAGGCGCCCGCTGGTCCCGCGCAGCAGTGAGGTGATGCGCTGGAACCACCAGCGCGTCGTGTCGGGCAGGCTGAGCAGGCGCAGCGTCTCGGCGGTGGGCGCGGCGTCCACGATCAGCACGTCGAAGTCGCCGTCTTCGAGATACTTGTTGATCCACAGCAAGTGCGCGCCCTCTTCCAGGCCGGGCAGGATGGTCACTTCTTCGGCGACGATGTCGTTGACATGGCGCTCGCTGAGCACGCTGAGCATCCAGTGCTGGATGCGCCCCCAGTATTTGTCCATCGAGTAGCGGGCGTCCACTTCCTGCGCCCACAGGTTATCGAGGATGCGCACCGGCTCCGGGCCGATGCTCACTTCCAGTGAGTCGGCCAGCGAGTGGGCGGTGTCCGTCGAGATGACGATGGTGCGCAGGCCCAGTTCGGCGCAGCGCAGCGCCGTGGCAGCGGAGATGCTCGTCTTGCCGACGCCGCCCTTGCCAGTGTGTACGATGATGCGCATGGTGTGTGCCCTCTCCGGAGAGTCGCCGTTCTATCTATAGGTACGCGCAATGAGGGCAATCGGTGTGCGTGGGCCTGCCTTCTTATCCAGATTCTACACCGGCAGCGCGGCGATGGAGGCCGGGCGGCCAGCCTGCTGGAGTCCTGCGAACGGATGGTGTCTGGCTGGCAGCATACCTGTGCCGTAGGGCGATCGTTGTCTAAAGTGCGCCCTTATGCGCTACAATCAAGAGCGAAAGCATATCAGGAGGTATAGATCATGCAACCTGCGGCTGCTGTGGCTCGCCAGCGCCAGATACGCGGCTTCGTCGTCGCCTGGCTGGGCATCACCCTGGTCATGGGCGCTCTGACGTTCACCGGCATCTACTACGCGACCGGACTGGTCGAAGAGGCAGAGAAGGCCAGCGTCGCGGCGCTGCCCAACGCCGACGCCGAGGCGCTCGCCGAAGCGCCCGCGCTGGATTCCGAGGTCACCCCGGCGGTGGAAGCGGCTTCACCAGTGCTGGCTGCGCCCGCTATCGTGGAACAACCCGCGGCCCCCGCGGCTGAGGAAGCAGTGCCCGCCCCTGACGCAGCCGGGCAGCCCGCCGCCGCGTCCGGTCCTGATGCCGGTGAGCCGGGCGAGCCTGCGGCCCGCGTGGCGGCTGCTCCGCCAGCGCCGAGCGACGCCCAACCCGCCCGCCAGGTGGCGACGCCCATTCCCACGCTCACCCCGCGCCCGATTGATGTGGGCGGTTTCCAGCTTGGCATCCAGGTCAAACCAAACAGAGACCCCGAAGTCTACAAAGTGTGGATGGGCGAGGTACGCGACAAGCTGAAGCTTGGCTGGATCAAGGAGCAGGTGCGCTGGGAAGTGGTCGAGCCGCAGCCGGGTCAATACGACTGGTCTGAGCTAGACGTGACGCTGCCGCTGGCCAAGGAGTACGGCAACAAGGTCATGCTGAGCATCGTCACCGCGCCGGAGTGGGCGCGCGAGCCGGGCGCTAACCTGAATAAACACGGGCCGCCCGCCAACCCGCAGACCTACGCCAACTTCATCACCACCCTGCTCTACCGCTACCCTGGCATGGTGCAGGCCATCGAAGTGTGGAACGAGATGAACCTCGACCGCGAGTGGGCGTCGGTCAATGGGCTGAGCGCGCGGAACTATGTCACGCTGCTGCGCGCCGCCCACAGCGCGATCAAGGCTGTTGATCCGGGGATCATCGTCATCAGTGGGGCGCTCTCGCCGACCGGCTGGAACGATGGCGTGGCCGCCTACGATGATTTCGTGTTCATGGATATGCTGATCCAGGCCGGAATGCTGGAGGTGAGCGACTGCATCGGCGCCCACCACAATGGCTACAACATCGGCCCGACTGTGCCCTGGAACCAGGTGCCCAACGACCCGCGCGCCACCTTCCGCGGCCCGTTCGACAACCCGCACCACTCCTGGTCGTTCTACAGCACGCTGCACGGCTACGCCCAGCGCGCCCAGCAGGCGGGCAGCGACAAGAAGCTGTGCGTCACCGAGTTTGGCTGGGCGACCACCGAAGACCTGGATGGCTACCCGCGCGGGTTCGAGTTCGCCAACGACAACACGCTGGCCGAGCAGGCCCAGTTCATCGGCGAGGCGATTGAGGCGATGGAAAGCTGGGGCTTCGTCTGGCTGGCCTGGGTGTGGAACCTGAACTACGGCCCGCAGCAGGGCTGGGACGCCACCCACGACAACGTCCCCTACTCGCTGCTGCGCCCGGAGTGGCGGCAAGCCCCGGCCTACGAGGTCATCGCCAGTTATAACTTCCGCGAGCGTTAGGCAAGCCAGCCAGTCTCGCTGCTCTTCGCCCTTCAATCCCCCTCTCTGCTCTGGTCACAACCAGGGCGGGGAGGGGGACTTTGCCTGAGGACGCACGGGGCGAGGCTGGTGAGGTCAAGCGGCGCAGGCGCGAGTATCAAGACTTCCGAAGTCTGCGAGACTTCGGAAGTCTGGCGAAGCGCAGCAGAGCAGCACCCCTACGGAACTGCCCACAAGGAGCACCCCTGAACCCGTGACCGACCCGCACCCGTCTCCACTCCGCCGCGCCCGCAGGCTGCGCGCGGCTCTGTTCGCCGCGCTGGTCGCTGTGATCGCCGGCGGGGCTGGCCTGCTGCTCAGCGCCGGCGGCGAAGCCGTCCCGGCCAGGCCGGCCGCCACACCGCCCATCCCCACCGACCTGGCCCCGCAAGCCGTGACCGAGCGCGCCTTCCCTTCGCTGACCTATGGCATCCACGCCTTCCTGTGGTGGAACGAGACCATGCGCACACTCGATCTGGACAACATCCGCCTGATGAAGTTCAGCCACGTCAAGCAGCGCTTCTCGTGGAGCGACATCGAGCCAGTGCGCGGCGAGTGGCACTGGGACAGGGCCGATGGCGTGGTAGATGAGGTGAACTATCGCGGGCTGGAGGTTGTGGCCCGGCTGGACGGCCCGCCGGATTGGGCGGTTGCCGCACCGGACGCGCCCGGTGACCCGCCGCTGGACCTGGCGGCGTGGGCTGAGTTCTGCGGGACGCTGGCCGCCCGCTACCGGGGACAAATCGCCGCCTACCAGGTGTGGAACGAGCCGAACCTCACCCGCGAATGGCTCGCTTACCCGCCGGACGCGGCGGCTTACGTGACCTTGCTGGCGGCGTGCGCCGAAGCCATTCGCGACGCCGATCCGGACGCGATCGTCATCTCCGCTGGCTTAGCCCCCACCGGCACTGGTCTGCCGGAAGCGATCCCCGACATGGACTACCTGCGCCAGATGTACGCGGCGGGGGCGGCCCCTCACTTCGATGTCCTGGGCCTCAACGCGCCCGGCTATAAGTACCCGCCGGAGATGTCGCCCGATGAGGCCGAGCGCGAGCTGGGGCATCGCTGGATGGTCTTCCGCCATGTGGAGGACATGCGCGGCATCATGGTGGCGGCGGGAGACGCGCACAAACAGGTCGCCTTGCTCGAAGTCGGCTGGACAACCGACCCGCGCCCGGATTCGCCCTATCACTGGCACGCCGTAGACGAAGAGACGCAGGCCGCCTATCTGGTCGGCGCCTACCGCTACGCCGCCGCGCACTGGCGGCCCTGGGTCGGGTTGGTCACGACCATCTACATCGCCGACATCAGTTGGACGCCGGATGATGAGGAATATTGGTGGGCGGTCAACATCGCCGGCTACGACAGCGGCTGGCGGGGCCGCCCGGCCTACTACCAGCTTTCGTGGATGGAGCGCTATGTGGATGACACCTTCATTCCCGCCCGCGACCCCGGCGCCCCCGACGCCGTGACGGTTGACCCGCTGCCCCCGCGCCCGGACGATGAGCCATAGGGGATAATTCCTGCGCACGCCCCGTGCCCGTTTGTTGACACTGCCCCGAACGTCCACTACAATTTCGGGTGTAGTGGAGCAGGCTGTTGGCAGGACCGGCGAGAAAGACGACGCCCGGTGGGATTCGCAGGCACCGGGTTGATTCTTGACCCGCACCGCAACAACCGCCCACACTGTTTGTTCTATCAGTGGGCAAAAGGAGCACCCCCAACATGGCAGAACGTCTTACCGGCGTGGTCAAGTGGTTCAATGCGCAGAAGGGCTACGGTTTCATCGCGCATGAAGGTGGCCCGGACGTCTTCGTGCACTACACCGCGATCGTCGGCAGCGGCTATCGCAACCTGAACGAGGGCGACCAGGTCGAATTCTCGATTACCGAGGGGCCGAAGGGGCCGCAGGCGAGCGAAGTCGTGCGCCTGGGGGCCAACTAGGCAGCCGCTCCACCAGACCGTCTGGCCCAAGCGGGCCGGCGAACAATCCGTCTCAAACAGCCCGGCGCCTGCGCGGCGCCGGGTTTCGTTGTGACGACGGGGGCGGTCACTCGACCTCGACCTTCACTTTCTCCTTGTCGTCGCCTGCGCTTGGTTTGCCGCGCAGCTTATCCACGCCACACTCCAGCGCGTCGAGCGCGCCGTCGAACAGCGCTTCCCAACTTGCGCGCGCTTCGTCGAGCGCGCTGCCGGCGTGCGTGCGGAAATCCTTGGGCAGCAGCGCGGCAAACGCCTTGCCGGTCTCTTCCAGCGCCCGCGCCTGGTGATGCACGAAGGCATCGAGCGGCTTGCGCGGCACTGCGTCGGCTTTCTTCTCTCGCTGCGATTTTGCCTTGGCCATGATCTTCTCACCTTCCCTCTAGCTACACCTTACGGCGACTTACCGATCTCCCCTTCAGCATTCTTCTACGTCCGGCAGAGCCGGGCGGTTTCGCGCCGGGCGCTCAATAGCCGCGCGTGCGATCCACCAGGTTGAGCAAGTCCTTGCGCGCCAGGTAGCGCCGGAGATTCTCGACGAAGACCTGCGCCGCCTTCTCGCGGTAATCTGCCGCAACCCCGGCCAGATGCGGGCTGATGATCAGGGTGGGCAGCTTCCACAGCGGGCTGTCGCTGGGCAGCGGCTCGGACTCAAACACGTCGGATGCGGCCCCGGCGATCACCCCGCGCTGCAAGGCATCGGCCAGCGTCTCGTCGTCCACCACTCCGCCCCGGCTGACGTTGATCAGGTAGGCGGTGGGCTTCATCGCCGCCAGCACCCCGGCATTGACCATGCCCCGTGTCGCCTCGGTGAGCGGCACCGTCAGCACCACAAAGTCGCACTCGCGCACCATCGAAACCAGCGCTTCGGGCGGGTAGAGACGGTGAAAGCACACGCCCTCTGGGTCGCCATGACCGGGCAGAATGTAGCTGTCGGCTTCGGCGGGCTGGCGCACGTCGCGCTTGACAGCCAGCACGTCCATGCCGAAGGTGTGGGCCACGCGCGCGATCTCGCGCCCCACACTGCCATAGCCGACGATGCCCACTGTGCTGCCGCGCAATTCGCGCGGCAAGAAGGCGCTCCGGTCGCCGGCGGGCCATTCGCTGCGCGCTTTCTGCTCCATCATCGCTGGCAGCCGGTGCGCGAAAGCCAGCATCATCATGAAGACGTATTCGGTCACTGCCGGGGCGTGAATGCCGCTGGTCGTCGTGAGCAGCACGTCCGCCGTCTGGATGATCGGCTGGTCCCACAGATGGTCAATGCCGGCCGTATGCGCCTGAATCCAGCGTAGTTGGGGCGCTTGCTCCGGCTCCGGCACGACACAGTTAGTATAGAGCACCTGGGCGGAAGCCCACGCTTCGTCTGACACATCGCGAGTTTGCTCGGCGGGCTGCACGAGCAGCTCGATCCGGTCGGAGACCTGGCGAAACCTGTCCAGCAGGTCGTCGCTGAACGGGACGGTGATCAGTACACGGAGTGGTTGGGCAGAGTCCGGCATGAGTCTCCCTCGCCATCATGGGCAAGATGGGCGGCTGTGTGGCCCGGTGGTTGGTATGAGACTGCGCGCTGACTCCAGTATACCGCATTGCGGAGGGCGCGGGTTATGGGCGCGCCGCCCAGTTGCCTGTTGCAGGGCGGGGCGGCGGCTTCTATACTGGACAGTACCGACAAGACGGCGTTGGCGGAGAACACAGGAGTCACGGTGGAGATCGTAATTCTGCTGGCCGTAGGCGTATGTGCGCTGGGCGCATTCGTGACCGGCATTGGACTGCTGGTGCTCTATGTTCGCGCGGGTCGCCAGGTGGACGAGCTTCCTGCGCCACCTCCCAGACAGGCTGTTGCCTGCCCGCGCTGCGGGGCCATGAATCCGCTGGGAGTTCCCGTCTGTGGGCGCTGTGGGCTGGCGCTCGGCTCTTCCGCCCCACAGCACCCGCCGGGCCCTGCTCCGGCGCTGCCATCCGCCGCCCCACCGCGCACAGCGCCACGCCCCTCGCCCACCCCGATGATGGTCCAGGGTCCCGCGCTGCGCCAGGCCGATGTACCGCGCGCCTGGCTGGAGGGCGTCGGCGGCGCGTTGGCCAGTCAGAGAGCCTGGCTGGACAAGCCGGACACGCTGGTTGGCCGTTCAACCGTCTGCGACATCCAGGTGTTCGACCCGAAGGTATCGCGCAAGCACTTCCTGGTGCGCTTCGGCAGAGGGGTTTTCTATCTGCAAGACCAGCGCAGTTCCCACGGCACGCTGATCAATGGCGAGCGGGTGCGTGCCCAGCGCCTGCGCAATGGCGACCGCATCACCATCGGCGACACGACGCTGATCTTCCACGTGGAGAGTTGAGCGCGGGCGGCCAGTGGTGATCAGTGATCGGTTGTCGGCGATCAGTCCTCAATGCGATGACCCAGGCCGGTCATTCCGGCAATCTGACAACTGACAACCGGACACCGATCACTGAATACTCTCTCCGCCGCCCTACGGAGTCCCCAGCAGCACCTGGGCCACCCAGCCCGCGCGCCCATCCTGGAACTCGACTTCCCACCACCAGTGCTCGCCCGCCGGAACCGGCCCCTTGATGATCGTCCCGATCTCAGCCTCGGACGCGCTGCCCGCATCACACGTCGTCACATCGGGGATGCGGCACAAGTCCAGATCGCTCTTGAGGGCCACCATCGTGCCCACATCCCACGCCTCGACGCCGTAGGAGATGGACGGGCGTGAGGTGGAAGTCGGTGTGACCGGCGGTGCGGCGGGGGTGCCCGGTGTGCCGGACTCGGTGGGCTGCGCCGTTGCGACCAGGCGTGGTGTAGGCATAGCTTCACCGTCTATGCCCGGTGGCGGCACGTCGAGCGGCTGTGCCTCGTCGGGAAGCGGATTCCCGGCCTCGTTCACGACGACCAGGCGTGCGTGCAGGCTTGGCCCGCTCACCCAGCGAAGCTCGGCGCCCAGGTTGTCAATCACCTGGTACCACGGCCCGGCGTCGGCCTGGCGATTCACGCTGGACACGCGATAGTTGCTGCCCGGCTGCAGGTCGGTCAGGCGCTCGGCGTTCTGGCTGGGCGCGTCGAAGGCCGGGATCGGATCGCCGGGCAGGACTCTGAACCACAGCCCTGTCTCCATCTGCGGGCCGCTGGTCGGGACGGGAGTCGGCGGGGTCAGCGTCAGCCGGGCTGCTTCCGCCGAAGTCGCGGCCAAGGCCGCATCGCTCGTCGCCTGGGCGACCGCCTGAGCGGTTATCTGTTGGGCGACAGTCACCGTTTGCGTGAGCGCCGCGGGTGGGATGGGTGTGGCTTTAGGTGTGGCATCTTCGTCGCCGCCCAGGCTGGCGATAGCCATCATGAGCAGCACGAACAGTACCAACGCCACGGCCATGCTCACGCCGGTCAGCATGGTGTTGCCGCGCACCAGCCGCCACAGCCCGGCCAGCCAGACGGCGGCCTGCTGCGCGCCAGACTCGCGGCCCTCTGCCGGGGCGGGGACGGCGGCTCCCGTCGCACGCGCCCGCTCAGGACGGCGCGACCTGCCCCAGGCTTCCAGCGGATCGGGGATGCGCGGCAGGCCCGTCAGATCCTGATCCTCGCTGAGGCCCAGGACGATGACCGAAATATCGCCGGCCCCATCGCCCTCTTTGGCCAGCGCAACCAGTGCCTCGGCAGCCTGCTCGGTGGGCAGGTCCATGACCGTCTGGGTGATTTCTTCCGGGGCTACGCAGCGGGCCAGGCTGTCGCTGCACAGCACAAGCGTATCGCCGGGCCGCACTCGCCCGGTGATGATGTCCACCTGGGCCGAGCGGCTGACGCCCAGGACGAGCGCCGGCTCGCCCGCTTCGTCCAGCACGCTCTCGCTGAGCATCGCGCGCGCCGGGAGTTCGGGCGTCAGGCGGCGCAGCGCGCCATCGCGGATGAGGAAGACCGGGGCATCGCCTACAGTGCCCAGGACCAAGTCATGCCCGCGCACGACCGCGCTGAGCACCGTCGCGGCCATCGGCTGGCCACTCTCCTGGGCCTCCGCGTAGATAACGCTGTTCGCATTGGCGATGGCCCGCGCCAATCGCTCGGGCGGAGCGCCTTGCTCCTGGTTATAGTAGCTCTCAAGAATCGTGCTGACGGTGAATTGACTGGCCAGGTCACTGCGAGCCAGCGTTTCATCCGCATCGGCCAGCACCACAAGCTGACCCAGCCGGCCCAGCACGACCGGGTCGTCGGGAACCAGGTACCCGATGGCATCCTGGTTCTGCTCGCGCTCTTTGCCAACGTCCGTGTGCATGGCCACGCGGACTACCAGCGGCGCGGCGCTCGGTTGACTCATAGGCTCTGCACCTCACGGATAGCACAAACCGGATCGGCGTGTCTTCCTGGCACACTCAGGTTCAGGATCAGCGCCTCTCCGCTCTCATGACGCGCGCCCCAACTCACGACTAGTCCCGCAGCAGCTTGAAGACAAACAGCGTGTCACCAAGCTGGATCTCATCGTTTTCGTGCAGCAGCGTCGCGCCCCGAATCTCTTGCCCGTTGATGAACACCGGGTTGGTTGTTCCAAACGGCCATAGATGGAAAGCCGACCCACTCTGTGGAGAGTCGGGCGGAGGTTCCAACGTGACGCGGGCGTGTTGGCGCGACAGCCGGGGATCATCCCAGCGCACGTCTCCCTCGCGCCCGATGATCTGGTTCGCCCGCACGGGGATGATCTCACCCCGCCGGGCCAACGGCGCCTTGACGATCAGCCAGCCTAGAGGGGCCGGAGCGACCGGTGGGGCCGGCAGCAAGTCCGGCACTTCGAGCACTTCGGGGGCAGCCTCCGGCGCACCGGCATCCTCGCGCGGGATGACCTCAGTAAATGCCGGGCCTTCATCCGGCGGGGGAGCCGGTCGGTGCACCACATTGGTTGGCTCGCCCTCTAGCGCTTCCGGAGGCTGCGGACGCGAATGGGCGCCGCCCGCCGGAGGACCGTACGCCCGGCGCTGTGCGTCTTCCTGCGCGCAGTATGGGCAGGTCTGGTTGGGCGGGTCGAAGGGACCATGTCGGTCACAGAAACCCCCACCAGCAGCCATGGTGCCTCTCGCCCTTTCGTCTCGCCATCTGGCCCCATTCTAGCACGCTGCTAGCAAAGCCGAAAACCGGTGCTTCACGGGGGGTGCATTTCGCGATGGGGGCGAGATTCCTGAACCGCAGAGGCGCAGAGGACGCGGAGGAGAATTAGAACCCTCTCCACAACTCTCTCTTCTCT
>JBBIHG010000044.1:0-23265 GCA_037447125.1 Chloroflexota bacterium
TTCGCTGAAAAGCACGGCACGGCTGGTGAAAGTTGATGCCAGCACGGTGCGGCGCATGAGCGCCCACCAGGTGCGCCAGTCCCTGGCCTTCTCCCGCCGCTCCGCCACCAAACTCGCTCTTGGCTGGTGGGGCGTCACGGTCTACAATTTGGTGTCGTCCGCACCGAACCTTACGTCAGCCCTTAAGGGCACCGCTGGGTAAAAAAAGTATCAGCCCCGCACGCCGGCCATGGCCTTGGGGCTGGCCAATCACATCTTTACCGTTCGGGAGATTCTCCTCTCGCCGGTGTTTCCCCCCGGCGGTTGGAGATAATCTCATGTCACCACCTCGTGTAGCGCGCGACCAGCTTTTCCAGTTCGTGCTGCACTTTAGTTGTTTAAGGCGATGGGTTCAGGTTTAGGGCCGGGCATCACTTCCTCCTTTTCTGAGGCCCCTATTCTACCCTATCCATCGCCCTTTTTGCGCCCTGATATACTAGGGCGCGGAGGAGGGACCCCCGGCTATGGACACGTTCCGCCACAGGTGCTTTGTCCGCGACCCGGCGCTGGTCGCCGAGCAAGTCATTGACGAGACGATTCTCGTCGCGTTGGGGCCAGACTCGACGCGCTTCACCGGTCCCTATGTGCTGAACGAGGTGGGCGGGCACATCTGGAGGCTGCTCGACGGCGTGCGCACGGGGGAGGAGATCGCCGCGGCGGTCGCTGCCGAGTTTGAGGTCAGCATTGAAGAGGCCGGGCACGATGTTGCCGCCTTTCTCGACCAGCTTGAGCGGCTGGGCGCCATCTGCGCCGTGTGAGATGATCTCTTCTCGCCCCCTGCGCCTGCCGGACGATATGCCGTGACGGACTCCGACGCCCCGCGCGACACCTTCACCGCCAAGCTGTGGCGCACGCTGCGCCTGGACCTGGCACTGCGCTTCATCTGGCGTAGCACCCCCGGCTGGACAGTCGCCAACGCCACCCTGGTGGTGGTGCAGGGCGTGCTGCCGCTGGCCAACCTGTACCTGCTCAAGCTGCTGGTTGACAGCGTCACGGCTAGCGTGGGGGCGGCTGACCAGGGCGCAGCGCTCAACCGCGTCCTGCTCTACGTGGTGCTGATGGCGGCATTCTCCCTGCTCAGCACCGTGATCGGGCTGGTGGCGGGCATCGTCTCGCAAACGCAGGCCATGATCGTCACCGACTACATGCAGGACATCGTGCACACCAGGTCGGTGGCCATTGACCTCGAATTCTACGAAAGCCCGGAGTTCTATGACACGCTGCGCCGCGCCCAGGGCGAGGCGTCCATGCGCCCGATGCGCATCTTGCAGGGCCTGCTGCAACTGGGCCGCGATGCCGTATCCTTGCTGGCGATCTCTGGCCTGCTGCTGTCGTTCAACTGGGTCTTCGTCGTCGTGCTGCTGGCAGCGGTTGCGCCGGGCTTCGTGGTGCGCATCTGGTATTCCGGCACGCTCTATCGCTGGCAGCGCGCGCGGACGGCCACCGAGCGCAAGACCTGGTACTACACCTGGATGCTCACTGGCGAGCAGCACGCCAAGGAGATTCGCCTCTTCGGGCTGGGCAAGCTGTTCATGGATCGCTTCCGCGATCTGCGCGTGCGATTGCGCTTCGAGCGCCTGCAGCTCGCCCGGCGGCAGGCCGTCTTCAGCTTCGTCGCGCAACTGGCTTCCACACTCGCCATCTACGGCGCTTACGCGCTGATCGCCCACCGCGCGCTGTCCGGCGCGATCAGCCTGGGCGACCTGGTCATGGCCTTCCAGGCGTTCCAGCGCGGGCAGGGCTACCTGCAGAGCGCGCTGCAAAGCCTGGCCGGGCTGTATGAGGATAATCTCTTCATCGCCGACCTGGACGAGTTCCTGCGCCTGGAGCCGCACGTCGTCAGCTCGGCGCATCCCAGGCCGTTCCCGCGCCCGCTGGCGCGCGGCATCGCCTTCGAGGGCGTCTCCTTCACCTATCCCGGCGGCACGCGCCAGGCCTTGCATGACATCACCCTGACCATCCAGCCCGGCGAGAAGATCGCCCTGGTCGGCGAGAATGGGTCGGGCAAGACGACGCTGATCAAGCTATTGTGCCGGCTCTACGACCCGACGGAAGGGCGCATCACCCTGGACGGGATTGACCTGCGCGACCTGGCCCTGGCCGACCTGCGCCGGGCGATCAGCGTGATCATGCAGGACTATGTGCAGTACAACCTGACCGTGGAGGACAACATCTGGTTCGGCAATGTGGGCGCGCCGCCAGACCGGACGCGCATCGCGCGCGTGGCCCAGGAGTCCGGGGCGCATGAGGTAGTCGCCCGCCTGCCGCGCGAGTACGATACCGTGCTGGGCAAGATGTTCCAGGATGGCGAGCAGCTCAGCATCGGTGAATGGCAGAAGATCGCCCTGGCCCGCGCTTTCCTGCGCGACACGGAGATCATCATCCTCGACGAGCCGACCAGCGCGCTCGACGCCCGCGCCGAGTATGAGGTCTTCCGCAAGCTGCACGCGCTGGCCGAGGGCCAGACGGCGATCACGATCAGCCACCGCTTCTCGACGGTGCGCACCGCCGACCGCATCGTCGTGCTCGACGGCGGGCGCATCGTCGAGCACGGCCCGCACGAGGTGCTGCTGCGCCAGGGTGGTCAGTACGCACACCTGTTCACGCTGCAAGCCAGCCAGTACACATGACTCGCCCCGCCCTCCCATCCCGTCGCCACTGCGCCGCCGACCGCGCGCGGGCGCTGCTGCGCCTGACGCGCTGGCCGGAGCACGTCCCCTTCACGCTGGCGGCGACGCTGCTCGGCGCGAACATGGCCGCTCACCATGCGGAGGTGGCGCTCGATGGGCGCGTCCTGACGGTCCTCGCCGCCAACGCCCTGGCGGTGACCTTCGCCTTCATGGTCAACGACCTCGCCGACGTGCCGGATGACGCGCGCGACCCGGCGCGCGCCGCGCGTAACGCGATTGCCAGCGGGACACTCCTTGCGCGGACGGGCTGGGTGGCCTCTGGCGCGGTTGCGGGACTGGCGCTGGCCCTCTACGCGGCGCTGCCCGCGCCCGCGACCCTGACCGGCGGCGCGACCCTGCTGCTCGGCCTGCTCTACTCGTGGCGACCGGTACGCCTGAAGGCACGCCCCCTCGCCGACGTGATCGCCCACCTGCTGATGCTCAGCGCGCTGCTCGTCCTGGCCGGCTACCTGGCCTTCGACGCCGCGCCGGGGCGCGTCTGGTGGGTCATTGCTGCCGCCGGGCTGATCTCCGCCTATGGGCAGCTTTACAACCAGGTGCGCGACGACGACCAGGATCGCGCCGCCGGGCTGCACCACACGACCGCCCTCCTGGGGGTGGCGCGGGCGCGCATCGCCATGCACCTCTGCCTGGGCGCGGCGGGGTTGCTGCTGGCGCTGACGGCTCTGCTGGGATTGTGGCCGCTGTGGTTGGGGGCCGTGCTGGCGGTGCTGGCCGCGCCGGTGCTTCTCTGGCGGCGGAGCACGGACATGCGCGGGACGGCGGCCATTGATGCGACCGGGCGCTTGCAGCTTGGCGCGATGCTGGCCGCCTGCGCTGCGATGATCGTCTGGCTGGCGGTGAACGTGTGGGGCTGAGGCGTGCATCTCCTTAGCTGGCGCATCTCCTCTTTACCCCTGCGGCAGCTTGTGCTATGCTGCGAGCATCAGTCGCCGCGCCCAGCGCCACGATTTCTGCTACCAGCAACACAAGGAACAAGGAGACAGGCCATGACCTCCCCTCAATTGCTCGCCCAGTGCCCGCTTTTCGAGGGTCTGCCGGAAAGCTACCTCGCGCGATTCGCTGCCCTGGCGGAAGAAGTCACCTGTGCGGCGGGAGATGCGCTCTTCCGCGAGGGAGAAGAGGCCAGCCGGCTGTATATCCTGCTCAGCGGCAAGGTGAACGTTCAGGTCCAGCCGACCGCGCTCACCCACCCGCTGACCATCGTCTCGCTGAGCACGTTCGGGCAATTGGTGGGCTGGTCGGGCTTCATGCCGCCCAACTATTACACCGCCTCTGCCATCTGCCAGGAGGACAGCCGCCTGCTGGCCTTCGATGGCCCCGCCTTCAACCGGCTCCTGGAAGAGAATCACGAGCTGGGCTTCACGGTCATGCGCCGCATCGCCGGGGTGATCAGCCAGCGGCTGCGCACGATCCAGGGCATCGTGCTCAAGACTCTCTACCATCACGACGAGCAGTGAGGGGCAGACCTGCCAGCACAGGGCAGTGCCCTCTTCGCCGGGTCCACGAACGACCTGTCAGGTTGGGGCCTTGCTCTGCGCCGCTCTGGCTTAGCCTCACCCCCAGCCTCGCTACGCTCGGCTTGCCCCCTCTCCACAGTGTGGAGAGGGGGCGGCGAGGCCCACGTCAGGGGGCCAAGCGGGGGTGAGGCTCTTCGCCGGCGGCGGATGATCCGCTGACAACTTGTTCGTGGCCCCCTTCGCCAGATCAATAGCACGCGCCCTGCGCGCTTTGTATAATCGCGACGGAGCAACCCACCGACCGAGGATTGGCCCGTTGACCGACCAGCGTCCTGCCCCCATCGCGCCAGAGCGCTACACCGAAGAGTACTTCCTGACGGCCTGCGAGGGCTATGAGGACTTCCTGGCCAGCGATGGCGAGAACCTCTCGCGACGGCTGGAGGCAGCCTTCGCCCTGGCGGCGGTCGCGCCGGGCATGACCGTGCTCGACGTGGCCTGCGGGCGTGGCGAGATCGTGCGCCACTGCGCGCGGCTGGGCGCGGACGCCTACGGCTTCGACTATGCGCGCGCCGCGATCAAGCTGGCGCGCGGCGTGATCGCCCGCGACGCTGAGCGGGCCAGCGGCAAGATGGGACTGGCTCAGGCCGACGCCAAGCGCTTCCCGTACCCGGCGCGCGCCTTTGACCGCGTGCTGATGTTCGACATCGTGGAGCACCTGCATCCCTGGGAACTGCACACGGCCCTGCTCGAAGCGCGCCGCGTCCTCAAAGACGACGGGATGCTGGTCATTCACACTGCGCCCAACGCCTGGTACGACCGCTACGCTTACCCGGTCGTGCGCCTCTTCCGGCGGCTGGTCGGCCAGGGGGCCGCCTATCCCGCCGACCCGCGCCAGTTCCTCGTCGAGCACAACCGTGACGTGCACGTCAACGAGCAGTCGCAATGGAGCCTGCGCTGGGCGTTGCGTCAGGCCGGATTCGCCGGGCGCGTGTGGCTGGATTCCCCACCGCAGCGCCGCCAGGAGTTCATCGTGCTGGCCGCGCTGCGTTATGTCCTGTTCTGCTGGCCCCCGTTCCGCTGGTTCTTCGAGCGCGAGGTGTTCGCCGTTGCCACGAAGCGGCGCTAGCCGCGCCACCGCCGCGAGTTGTGCTATACTGGGTGGCACGCGACGCCCTCTCACTGGGAACTTCTAGTCTGGCTGAGCCTGGACCTATGCGCGACAAGCGGACCATTGACGATCTGTCCATTGAAGAGCTGGAGCGCATCCTGGCCATCCGCAAGCGCGAGGCGCGCCAGGAACGCTTGCAGCGTTTGCAGGCCCAGGGCCGCCGCGTGCCATTCGCCGCTCCGCTCGACATCTTCCCAGAGCCGCCCGCGCCCCCTCCCGAACAACACGAGGCCGCGGAAGATATCCCGTCGCCAGCGCCGCCCGTCACCTACGACATCACCGATGACGTGCCGCGCTTTGAGGACGACCTGGAAGAAGAGCGCCCAGACCAGCGCCGCCCGCCGCCCGCGCCAGAACCGGCGGCGGTGGCCTTCGGGGCGATGGGGAAGCGACCGCGCCACGTCTCGCGCCGTCGCGCCGCCTGGGACAGGCTGCTGCTGGCTGTGGAGGTGATCGCTGTGGTGGGGGTGGTCGCCGTGCTGGCGGTGGGCGCCTACCAGTTGATCATCGAGCAGGACCGCATTGACGCGCTGGAGCAGAAATCGGCGGACATTCAGCGCGACGCTGATGCCCTGCGCGCCACGCCAACAGCCCTGCCGGAATTGAGCATCCGCCTGTCCGACTACGTGCTGCCCGGCGGCCACTATTCGCCGGACGTGACGGGCGGCGAGGGCGCCTTCAACCTGGATGAGCTGCCGGCCAGCATCCGTCCGCTGGCCATGGCCCAGCTCATCGCGCCGCAGGCCGAGCGCCTCACGCCGCAGGTCAACAGCCCGGTGCGCATCGTGATCAACTCGCCGCGGGTACAGGTGGACGCCTCGATCTACGGCGGCGATGACTGGTACACCCTGATCAAGGGCGTCGGGCACTATCTGGGCAGTGCCAACCCCGGCGAGAGCGCCAACATGGTTCTCACAGCGCACAACGACATCTACGGCGAAATCTTCCGCGACATTCAGTACCTGGAACCGGGCGACGAGGTCCGCGTGCAGGCCAACAACGGGCGCTGGCACACTTACGCCGTCTTCGACAAGCAAATTGTCGGGCCTAATGATGTCTGGGTGCTGGAACCGGGCAACAGCCCGATCGTCACCCTGATCACCTGCCACCCCTACCGTGTGAACACCCACCGCATGATTGTCTTCGCCAGCTTGATCGCCAGCGGGCGGTAGCGCCGGGATGTGGTACACTTGAGCGCGGCGAGATGAGACTTGCGTGTGAGGAGACTAGCATTCCCGATGGCTAAGAGGATTCGCAGACCCAACCTGCCGAGCGAAACCCTGGAACGCGCGCGCCGCGAGCTGCAGCGCAGCGGCGAGCTACCAGAGCGGCCTGTACGGCGCGCCGAAGAGGAAGCCGTGCCAGCCGCGCCGCTGCCCATCGTCCGGCCCGCGCCAGCAGCCAAAGCGCGCGGACCAGCCGACCTGCGCCGCGAATACGCCTACGTGCTGTCCGATCTGAAGAATATGGCGACGCTGGCCGCTGCATTTATGAGCGTGCTGGTCGTGCTGTCCTTCTTCATCTAGACACCACCACCCCCGTTCTCACTGCCAACCGCCAGGGGCCGCGCACACGGCCCCTCATTTGTGGCCGGTATCTTCGTCCCTGGCAGGGGGAGGCGGCGCAGCCCGGCCCCCAGGCCGAGGCGGGTTGTTCGCCTGTGTCTGGATGGGGAGGGGCTTGAGCCGGCGGGGTGGCCTAGATGCCGCCGGTGGGGTCTCCGTCGGGGGCGGGGAGGTGCGCTGGCTCTGCAGGTGCAGCAGGGGCGGGGCGTCTCTGCCGCCGGCTGGCCGTCCGCCGACCGAGGTCAGCGGGGCCAGGACGCGGACACGAGTGCCCTGGCCGGGCGCGCTTTCGATCTGCAGCGTGCCCTCCACCAGTTCCGCTCGCTCGCGCATGTTGATCATGCCCAGGCTGCCGCGCTGCTCGTAGCCAACGCCCACCGCCTCCACGTCGAAGCCGACGCCGTTGTCCTCGATCTCCACGATCACCAGGTCGTTCTGCCTCATAAGCCGCACCCAGATCTGGGTCGAACGGGCGTGCTTTCGCGCGTTGTTGACGGCCTCTTCGACGATGTAGAACAACACCCCCTGGGCGTTCGAGTCGAGGAACTGCTCGACCTCGGCATTTCCCTCGATGAGCACGGTCGTATCGTAGGTGTCGCGCATTTTCTCGGCGAGCTGTTCGAGAGCGGCCAGCAAGCCCCGCGTCTCCAGCACGAGCGGACGGAGCGTGAACAGCATGTGCCGAATCTCTTTGGTCGTGCGGCGCGCCAACTCTTCGATGCGCCACAGTTCCTCGACAGCCTGCTGGGGCTGGCGCTGGACCAGGTGGCGGGTGAAGTTGACGCGCATGGCGATCGCCGCGACCGACTGCGTGGGACCGTCGTGCAGGTCGCGCGAGAGCTTCTTGCGCGCGCTCTCTTCCACTTCCACGATGCGCTCTTTTTCATTGAGCAGATTCTGGTATAGCACGGTGTTTTGCAGCGCCAGTGTGGACTGAGTGCCAATGGCCGTCATCAATTCAACGTGATCGTCGGAGAAGGCGTTGACCCGATCTGCGCCGAAGACGATCACCCCGTACACATCGAATCCCGCACGCAGCGGGATAGCCAGCACCGATTTGGCATCCTGGAACGCGGCGAAGTAGCGCAGTTCCGGGTCGCGGCTGCCGTCGCCGGCGAAGACCGGCTCGGCGCTCTTGAGCGCCAGGCCGAGCAAGCCCTGCCGTCCTGGCACGGCGACTGTTTCGTCGGCGCGAGTCAGGCCACGGGCGGTGATCACGCGCAGCAGGTTGTCTTCGCCCTGGAAGAGCAGCACCACGCTGATCAGATGCACGTCCGGCCCCAGCTCGTCGCGCAGGGCGAGCGTGCTGATTTCCTGAGCCGCTTCGAGCACATGGCGATGATCAACGGTCGCGCTGAGCGCATTGGCCATCTTGTAAATGGCCCGCGCGCGCTCGCGCGCCGCGCGCAGCCGTTGGGCCTCGTCCAGGCGCTCGCCCCAGCTTGCCCCACTGCGCCCATGCAAAGCAGCGCCCAGCGCGCCCAACCCGGCCAGCAGCGCCAGGCTCAGCGCCCAGTTGACCCACACGGCTGTCTGAGGCGACTCAAGCAAGGCGATGGCCGGCAGACTGGTCAGCACCAGCAGGGTCACGCCGAGCACGGTCCCCTGCCAGCCAAAGCGCAGGGACGCGGCCAGCACGGCGAGCGTCCCCAGAACGAGCAGCGGGGGCGTCGCACCCCTGTACGCCCACAGGAAGATGGCCGCCAGCGCGCTGTCCAGCAGCGCGCTCAACACCCCCAGCGTGAGATCCCCCAGACGCCGGCTAAGGACCAGCATCCCCAGGATTCCATAGGCGGCGGTGCCGACAAGCACTCCGACCAGCCATCCCTGCTGGTGGTAAGGACGCGCGGCGAACAGAGCATCGCCGGCCAGCGGGCCAAGCAGCGCCACGCCAGCCAGCAGCGGCAGACGCAGCCAGAGCAGCACTGCATCCAGGCGGTGAATGGGCGTTGCGGGACGAGAAGGAGGTGCCACCTGCACATCTCACCGGGAAAGTAAAACGCCGCCGGACGAGCGTGGCGGCATCTGGATGCGAGTGGGCGCGAAGGGACTTGAACCCCTGACCTCACGGATGTGAACCGTGCGCTCTAACCAACTGAGCTACGCGCCCACAGTATGCGTATTATAGCACCGTTGGCAAGCGCTGACAAGGTTGCGCTCCAGATTCCGCCTGCCGCCATTATACTTGAAAGCGCGCAGCAGCGCGCTGTTGGCGGCAGAGGACGGTGAAGTCTCGCGCGGGCGTAGGGGGCCCCAGGCCCCCACCGCCTGACGCCGCCACGAGCACACGTCGTCGGAGGGCCGAGTCTGTGGTATGCTACCCTCACACGTACCGAGGAGGGATCCCCGTGAGTTTCCTGAAGAAGCTATTTGGTGGGGGCAGCAAGCCCGGCGACCCGGAAGGGATGTACTTCTACATCCGCGCCCCCAAGACCGGCGAAGTGATCCGCGTGCGTCTGAACCGCAGCAACGACCTGTCGCTGACGGAGGACATGGCCGGCTACTTCGCGCGCAAGGTCGTCGTGGGCCAGCAAGGTTTTCAGCGGATCGAGGTGCAGTTCCAGTTCGACAAGAACCGGCGCTTTGTCACCGCCGATGTCACCAACGGCGAGCTTGTTGAGCGCGAGGAGTACGAGGCCTATCTGGCTGGGCAGGCCCAGCGCGCCGATGAGAACTGAGCGGCCCCGGTGAGCACCCCTTCGCGCACCGTGATCCTGCTCGACGTGGACGGCGTGCTCGTCCATCCCGTCGGGTACAAGACCGCCCTGCGCGCCCTGGTTGACCACATCGCCGGGCAGATGGGCCTGTCCCCGCTGGGTCCCACCGAAGACGAGATCGCCATCTTCGAGGCGTGCGGCCTGACCAATGAATGGGACTCTGGCGCCATGTGTGTCAGTGCGCTGCTGCTGGCCGCGCTCGAACGCGCGCCCGCGCTGCGCCGCGACACGCTGGAAGCGACCTTCGCCGCCATCGGCGCGGCGGGCATCACGCTGGATCGCCCGGACTTCACGGCAGAGGCGCGGGCCATCGCCCGCCACGACTCGGACGGGCGCTACCCGGCTGCGCGTTACCTGGAGCTGCTGGTCGCCCGCACCGATCCGGCCAATCTGCCGCTGCTGCGCGCGCTGCTGGGCGACGTGTACGCGGTGCGCGAGACGCTGACCACGCGCACCTTCCAGACATTCGTGCTGGGCAGCGAGCGTTTCAGCGCCACCTACGGCCAGCCCGCCGCCTTCGCCAGCGAGAGCTACCTGGCCACCCACGATATCGCCCTGCTCAACGCGCCGACGCGCGCCCGCCTGCTCGACTGGGCTGGCCTCCCTGGGCATGGGGCGGCCATCTTCACCGCGCGGCCCAGCAGCCCGCCCGCTGACCTGCCGCCCGGCGAGCCGGTAGGCGATCCACCCAGCGGCTTCCCGCCCGAAGCCGAGCTGGCCGCCGAGCTGGTTGGGCTGGCGGGGCAACTGCCGCTGATCGGGCAGGGGCGCGTCGGCTGGCTGGCCTGGCGCAACGGGCGCGCCGCCGCCGACTATCTGAAACCCTCGCCAGCCCAGGCGCTGACCGCGATCGGAGCGGCGGTGACCGGAACGGAGACCAGTTCGCTTCATGCGGCGGCGGCGCTGGTCGAGCGCGGCGAGATCAGCGGGCCGCTGGCCGGGCTGCGCCACGGTGCCACGCGGGTGATCGTCTTTGAGGACGCGGCGGGCGGCATTCGGGCGGCGCGCGGCGCGGCGAGCCTGCTGCAGCGCGCCGGGCTGGATGTGAATGTTGTGGGGATTGGCGTCTCACCCAACGCTGACAAGCGCGCGGCCCTGGCCCCCGTCGCCGACCACCTGGTGGACGATGTGAACGCCGGGTTGGCGCTCGTGCTGGGCGACTGAGGGGCGGTCGCATTAGTGCCCCCCCACCCAGCGACGCACGAACTGTCGCTGCGCCTCCGTCTCTGGCGACCCCTCGCCGAGCAGCGCCGCGACCTGGCGCAGCGCCTCCTGGCCGCTCGCGCCCTGCCGCGCCAGGTAGCAGCCGATGGCAGTGCCCGTCCGCCCCACGCCGCCCAGACAGTGCACGTACACCGCCTGACCGGTGGCAATCGCCCCGTCAATCGTGTCCAGGATGGCGGCCATGTGCGCTTCGTCCGGCACGCCGAAGTCAGGGATCGCCAGGCGGTAGTGGACCACTCCCCGTCCTCCTCGCGCGGCTTCGTCGCGCAGAGTGCCCAGGTATGGGGGGCGTTCGCCCTCTTCGGTCAGGTCTACGAAGACGGTCACACCGGCGGTGAGCAGCGCGCGCAGCCGGGCGCGCGTCGTCTCCTCGTCGCGGGAGGCGGGATACGGCCCGGCGAGCAACACCCCCTCACGCACCCAGCATGATCCGGGCGGCAGTCCATCAGGCATGGCGCTCCCTCTCTGTGACTAGCCGGCGGCGGGGCCGAGCACGATGTTGTCAATCAGCCGCACGTTGCCGATGAACACGGCCAGGCTGAGCAGAACTGAACCGGCCTCTCCGTCAATCTCGCGCAGGGTGAGCGGGTCGGCGGCGCTGACATAGTCCACCCGCGCCAGCGGCTCGGCGTCCAGCACGGCGCGCATGGCGGCCCGCAGCGGCTCGCCCGTTCGCTGGCCGCGCGCCCACTCGGCCTCGGCGGCGCGCAGCGCGCGGTAGAGCACCGTGGCCGCGCAGCGCTCGTCCGGCCCCAGCCGGGCGTTGCGGCTGCTCATCGCCAGCCCATCCGCTTCGCGCACGATCGGGCAGACGACGATCTCCAGGGGAAAGGCCAGGTCGCGCACCATCTGGCGGATGACGGCGACCTGTTGGGCATCTTTCTGCCCAAAATAGGCGCGCGTCGGCTGGAAGACGTTGAACAGCTTGGCGACCACCGTCGCCACGCCGCGGAAGTGCCCCGGACGTGCCGCGCCCTCCAGCGGTCGGGTGATCTCCTCGACGGTGACGTAGGTCTGAAAGCCGGGCGGGTATACATCCTCTTCGGCGGGTGTCCAGACGAGGTCGGCGCCCTCGGCGGCGAGCAGCTCACAGTCGCGCGCGACCTGGCGCGGATAGGCGACCAGGTCTTCGCGGCGGTTGAACTGGATCGGGTTGACGAAGATGCTGACGGCGACGCGCTCATTCTCGGCGCGCGCGCGGCGCACCAGCGCCAGATGGCCGTCGTGCAGGGCGCCCATCGTCGGGACCAGCCCCCAGGTCAGGCCAGAGTGTTCCCAACGGATCGCGCGAATCATGTTGAGAGCAGGTGTCGTGAGCATAGGCCCTCCTGCAGAATAGGGTAGGAGCGGTCAGCCATCAGCAGTCAGCAGGGGCAGTGTACCGTCGCAGCGTCCGGCGGGCAATGGCCAGAGTCCAAAGCGGAGAGCCGGCGCAGCCACGTCAGGGCGGGCATGGGCCAGTCTACCTCACCCCCGCTCGGCGCTGACGCGCCTCGCTGCCCCCCTCTCCATTCGAATAGAGAGGGGGCAAGCCGAGCGCAGCGAGGCTGGGGGTGAGGTAGACCAGGGCGCAGCAGAGCAACGCCCCGACACGGTCAAGCGCATGATCTCCGGGATGGGACAATAGGCACTCACCGGCGGTCCCCGCACCGTGCCTGAGTCGTCTCGTCCAGCGCCCGCACCAGCGCGTAGAGCAACCGGTTGGCCAGCACGTCCACACCAGCGACCTCGGCGGCGCGCACGACCGCGCCGCTGATCGCCTCGCTCTCGCTCTCGGCGCCGCGCAGCACGTCCTGGAGCATCGAGGACAGGTTGGGCGCGGTCTGGCGCGCGACCTGCTCGGCCTGCGCCCCCGCGTTGTCGAATGGCAGGCGGATGCCGCGCGCCGCTGCTACGGCGGCCACCTCGTCCGCCGCCTGGCGCAGCAGCTCGCGCGCCCACGGGGACTCCAGCAGCGCGCCATTGGGCACGCGCAGCAGAGCGGTCAGTGGGTTGATCGCCGCGCTGACGGCGAGCTTGCCCCACAGCAGGGCGTCCACGTCGTCCGCCACGCGCACATCCACGCCGGCCCGCGCGCACAGGTCTGCAAAGTGGCGCACCCGCCCGTCAATGGCAGGCCGCGTCGCTAGCGCCGTCGGCCCGCCCCCTGCGGCGATCAAGCGGCCCGGCCCGGCCAGCGTCGCCCCCTGGGTGGTGACGCCCAGCGCGGCATGCTCAGGACCCACGTGACGGGCCAGGACTTCCAGGTTGCCCAGCCCATTCTGCAGGGTGATCGCCAGCCCGTCCGGGGCCAGCGCGCGCGCTGCGCCCTGAGCGGCGGCCTCCGTCTTGGGGGTTTTGGTCAGGATCAGGGCGACATCTGCCGGGCCAGCCGCGCGCGCGTCGTCGGTCGCGCGCAGCCAGACATCCCACTCGCCGCCTCCCGCCTCCATGATGTGCAGCGGCCCGCCTCGTAGCGCGGCGAGCTGCTCCGGCCAGCGGCCAACCAGCGTCACCTCCGCGTGAGGGCTGAGCCGCGCGCCGAACAGACAGCCCAGCGCGCCCACGCCGAAAATGGCAACCCGCACCCGTCACCTCCCGCGCCCTGGCCGCTCAGCCCGCCTGGCCGGGCGACAGCTCGCGCAGCAACGTCTCCCACACCTCGTCGGCCATGGCGAACTCGTGCTCCGGCGCGGGGAAGGCGCGGGCGCGCACGTCCTGGGCATAGGCGGCGAACGCCTGGCGCATCGCCCCGGCCAGATCGGCGTACCGCCGGGCGAACCTGGGGGTCAGGCGCTCGCACAGCCCCAGCACGTCATGAGTGACCAGCACCTGCCCGTCACAGCCAGCCCCTGCGCCGATGCCAATGGTGGGCACGCGCACCGTCTCGCTGATCAGCGTCGCCAGGCGCGCCGGTACCGCTTCGAGCACCAGGCTGAAAGCACCGGCCGCTTCGAGCGCGCGCGCATCGTCCAGCAGGCGGCGCGCGGCCTCAACAGTGCCGCCCTGCACCTTGAAGCCCCCCAGGGCGCTGACGCTCTGCGGCGTCAGGCCGATGTGGCCCATCACGGCGATGCCCGTCTCCACCAGCGCGCGCACCGTCGCGGCGACCGGCTGGCCACCCTCCAGCTTGACGGCATCGGCCCCGCCTTCGGCCAGCAGGCGGGCCGCGTTGCGCAGCGCGTCCGGCACGCTGGCCTGATAGCTCATGAACGGCATGTCGCCGACCAGCAGCGCCCGCCGCGTCCCCCGGCGCACGGCCTGGCAGTGCAGGATCATCATCTCCATGGTGACCGGCAGCGTGTTCTCGAGGCCGTGCACGACCATGCCGACCGAATCGCCGACCAGGATAACATCAATGCCGGCCTGGTCTAGCAGGGCTGCGGTCGGGTAATCATACGCGGTGAGCATGGTGATCGGCTCACGGCGATCCTTCATCGCCGCCAGCCGGTGCAGCGTCATCTTGTCAATAGTATTCACAGTGCATCCCTCCGCCAGCATCGGGTAAATCGAGCATACTGAGTCCCCGGCTCAATTGCTAATTCTGGCCTGAAAGGGTGTATGCGAAACCTGTCAGGTAGGGTCGCCGCTCTGCTGCGTTCTCGTAGGGCGTATTGCAGTACGCCCCTACAGGACCTCACCCCCGCTCGGCCCCCTGCCGCGGGCCTCGCCGCCCGCGGCGTGGGGAGGGGAAAGCCGAGCACAGCGAGGCTGGGGGTGAGGCTGTTGGCCGGTGTCAAGAGAATCACCGACAACCTCTGCGCACACCCCTCCGCGTTTGGCAGAATGCCTGTGATTCGGGGATAATATTA
Organism: Chloroflexota bacterium; assembly: GCA_037447125.1. Classification (GTDB taxonomy): domain Bacteria; phylum Chloroflexota; class Anaerolineae; order Aggregatilineales; family Aggregatilineaceae; genus UBA2029. The sequence goes on from JBBIHG010000044.1 coordinate 14,655, forward strand.
GTTGACAGGTGAGCACTGACCAACGAATGGTTGTACGCTCACTGCACTGGGGCATCTTGCATGGAACCTGTAGAACAGGGACGGCACTCGATGGCGCGCAACCGTATGGCCCGTCTGGTCGCGAGCTTCCTTGTGGGCCTGCTGGGACTTGCCCTGACGAGCGGTGCCCTGGCCCAGGACCAGCGCGGCGCGGTGCATGTTGCCGAAATCCGCGGCGTGATCAACCCGCTGACGGCCCGCTATCTGGATCGCGTCCTCGGCGACGCCAAAGCGCGCGAGGCGCAGTTGGTCGTGCTCAAGCTGGACACGCCCGGCGGCCTGGATACCTCGATGCGTGACATGATCCGGGACATGCTGGCCTCGCCAGTGCCGGTCGCCGTGTATGTCACGCCGGCAGGCGCGCGGGCCGCGTCGGCGGGCCTGTTCCTGTTGGTGGCCAGCCACGTGGCGGCCATGACGCCCGGCACCAACACCGGAGCTGCTCATCCCGTCGGTCTGGGGGGCGACGCAGACGAGGTGATGACCTCCAAGGTGGTCAACGACGCCGCGGCGACCATCCGCGCGCTGGCCGAACAGCGCGGGCGCAACGCCGAATGGGCCGAGCGCGCCGTGCGCGAAAGCGAGTCGATCACCGAGACAGAGGCCCTGCAACTGAACGTCATTGAGGTGGTAGCGCGCAATCTCGATGACCTGCTGGCGCAGATAGATGGCTGGACCATCCAGACGGAAGAAGGCGAAGTGGTGCTCGACCTGGCCGGTGCCCCGCGCCGCGAAGTGTCCATGAACCTGGCTGAGCGCTTCATGCACGTGCTGACCGATCCCAACCTCGCCTATATTCTGCTGACCGTGGGCACGATCGGCATCATCGCCGAGCTGTACAATCCCGGAGCGCTGATCCCAGGCATCACGGGCGTCATCGCGCTCATTCTGGCCTTCCTGGCTCTGGGCAGCCTGCCAACGAACTGGGCCGGTGTGGCTCTGATCGTGCTGGCGGTCGTCTTGCTCATCGCCGAGCTGAACACTGAGGGCACCGGCATCCTGGGGATCAGCGCGGTGGTGGCCTTCTTGCTGGGCGGGCTGATTCTGTTTCGCCCGATCCGGCCCAGCTCGCCCGCGCTGCCAGATCTGCACGTTGACACCTGGCTGGTGGGAACCACCACCGTGGCCATGGCCGGGTTTGTGTTCGTGGTAGTGACCAAAGTGGCTCGCTCGCGCAAGGCGCCGCCCCTCACCGGCTACGAGCATTACATCGGGCAGATCGCCAGCGTGCGCCAAGCGCTGCGCCCCACCGGGCGAGTCTGGTTCGAGGGCCAAGCCTGGTTTGCCCGGACGAAGAGCGGCGTAGAGGTAGCGGATGGTCAGTCGGTGCGCGTGGTCGGCCTGGAGGGCCTGATATTGATCGTCGAGCCGCTTGAGGAAGATATGAAGACCCGCTCCCGTCGCAAGTCGCTGTGATGCTGCTGCTTCCCAGGCGTCACACAGCGTTTTTATTCTGTACGCAAGTGCAAAAAGACAAGGAGTCTGCTCATGGAATCTGGAAGTTTTCTCTATCTCCTCGCCCTGCTGGCGCTGCTCTTCACGATAATTTCGGCAGCCCTGCGCATCGTGCGCGAATACGAGCGCCTGGTAGTCTTCCGCCTGGGCCGTGCGATAGGCGCGCGCGGGCCGGGGTTGGTGCTGCTGGTCCCCTATATTGACCGGGGCGAGCGCGTGGACCTGCGCGAAATCTTCTTCGACGTGGAGCCACAGACCTGCATCACCAAAGACAACGCGCCGCTCTCGATTGACTTCCTGGTCTACATGAAGGTGATCAACGCCACGGCCAGCGTGCTCGAAGTCGAGGACTTTCGCGGGGCTGCGCGCGGCATTGCCATTACCACGCTGCGCGCCCTGGTCGGCGACATGATCCTGGATGATGTCCTCGCTCGCCGCGACCAACTGAACGAGATGCTGCAGGGCAAGCTCGATGAGGTCACCAACCGCTGGGGGATCAAGGTGACCGCTGTGGAAATCCGCGAGATCATCCCACCGCGCGAGATCCAGGATGCGATGAGCCGCCAGATGTCCGCCGAGCGCAACCGCCGCGCCACTGTCACCGAAGCTGACGGCAAGCGCGAGGCCGCGGTCAAGGTGGCCGAGGGCGAGCGGCAGGCGCGCGTCTTGCAGGCCCAGGGTGAACGGGAAGCCGAAATCCTGGTCGCCGAAGGCCAGCGCCAGGCGCGCATCCTGCGCGCCGAAGGCTTCTCCGAGGGCCTGAGCAAGATCTACCAGGTGGCCAGGGGCGTGGACAGCAAGACCATGAGCCTGGAATACCTGGACATGCTCAAGCAGTTGGGGGCCAGCCAGGCCACCAAGATCGTCGTGCCCGTGGAGTTCACCAACATGCTGCAGCCCCTGCTGGGGCACACACGTCAGGCCAGCGAAGAATAGCGCAACCCTGATCGGTCAGGTGGGGGCGCAGCAGTGTGCCCCCACTCAGCTTGCAGCGAGCATCACTTCCCCGCAGAAGATCGAGATCGGCGCGGTCTTCACTGGCAGCCGGCGTGCTGGTAGGAAGGGTGGGCGGCGTCCATGGGATGAGCCGCGCGTTGAGGCGCGTGAGCTGCTGGATCGCGTCGAAGGGCGGGCGAAAGGTCAGCGTCGTGACTGGCACGGTCAGGGTCAGCGCCTCTGGCCTGGCAGCGAAAGTGGCGGTCACGCCTTGCTCTGGGAAGAGCAGCACGGCGTGGCCGATATCGCGCAGGGTCATGTTGCCCTGGGAGATGCCCACCGCGGCTGGCTCGCCGTACTGCGCCAGCAGCAGGCCGAGCGTGCCGTAGTCGCGCAGTTCCACTTCCAGCACTTCGTCCACTCCGATCAGCGCGCGCAGGACGCAGCCGCTGGATTCAAAGCGGAAGTAGCTGGCGCGGCCCCGCTCGCGCACCGCCCGCCCAAAAGCGGCCTGTAGCTGGACGAACGTGGTCCGCCCCAGAGCGATGGCCTCGACGTTTTCCAGCGGAAAGACGGCGGTGCAGTCGCGCGCCGGCGTCGGCGAATGTGTGGGCGGCGACGTGGGCAGGACGAAGGGGGATGTCACCTGCGGCGTGGGCAGCGCCGTGGCGACGAGTGGCGGCGTGGGCGTTGCCCGGCCCGGCAACCCGGCGTCCGGCGTCGCGGTCAGTGCCGCGCGGAGTGTGCTGCGCCCGGCGCCCAGCGCGCTCGCGGCGCTCAGCACCAACACCACCGTGATCAGACCCAGCAAGGTCGCTCGCATGGACCCGATTGTAGTCATTCGGCGTCCAAACACCAAGTAGCCCGCTTCTCACAGCACAGGGAACGTGCCTCGACCGGCAGAATGCGGGGAGCGGGAGTTATCCGCTAGCAGATGCGCGGCAGAATCTCGCCCAGCGGCAGGTCTACCACGCGCCGCCCGCCGATGCCTGTGCGGACGATGACCATGCCGGGATGCTCGGCCACGACCTCGCCAATGATCGCCGCGTCAGCGCCGAGGAGGTGACGGCGCATGGCTTCCAGCACCGCGTCCGCGCTCTCGCGCGGGACGACGGCGACCAGCTTGCCCTCATTGGCCACATAGAGCGGGTCAATGCCCAGCATCTCGCAGGCGGCCATCACCGCCGGGCGCACGGGGATCGCCGTCTCCTCGATGGCGAAGCCGGCCCGTGACTGCCCGGCCAGCTCGTTGAGCACAGCGGCCAGCCCGCCGCGCGTGGCGTCGCGCAGGCAGTGAATGTCGCTGGTCACAGCCAGCATGTCGGCAACCAGCGTGTGCAGCGGCGCGCTGTCGCTGACCAGCTTCGTCTCAAAGCTCAGCCCCTCGCGCACCGACATGATGGCCATGCCGTGATCGCCGACCGTGCCGCTGACCAGGATGGCGTCGCCGGGGCGGGCGCGGTCGGCGGCGATATGCACGCCGGGCGGCACCAGGCCCAGCCCCGCCGTGTTGATGAAGACCCCGTCGCCCTTGCCCTTGTTGACCACTTTGGTGTCGCCTGTCACCAGTTGCACGCCCGCCGCCCGGCACGCCCCGGCCATCGAGGTGGCGATGCGCCCCAGGTCGTCCATGGGCAGTCCCTCTTCGAGGATGAAGCCCGCCGACAGATACAGCGGCTGCGCCCCGCTCACCGCCAGGTCGTTGATCGTGCCGTGCACGGCCAGGCTGCCGATGTCGCCGCCAGGGAAGAACAGCGGGCTGATCACGAAAGAGTCGGTGGTGAAGGCCAGCCGCGCCCCGTTGATGTCCAGCACAGCCTGGTCGTTGAGCGCGGCCAGGGCCGGATTGTCGAACAGGGGCACGAAGAGGTGCTGGATCAGGTCGGCGGAGAGTCGCCCGCCGCTGCCGTGCCCCAGCACGATCTGCGGGTAGTCGCGCAGCGGCAGCGGGCAGACGAAGCCGGAGAAGGAGGGTGGGTGGGTCAAGGGGTATTCCCGTTGGTAGTCAGGCGCTCTTCAGGTGAAACTGCGTAGATTGTAGCGTTTGAGGGGGTGAATACCAAGGTCATCTGGAAGATAGCTCTTTGCCGCTGCTATTCCACGAGTCGAGGCGTCTGGTCTCACCCGTGCACATTGACTCGTGAGTAAATCCCGTGCTAAGATTCTCACGATGTCGCAGGTCTGCGCGATCATGATGTGCCCTTATTCTACTTGCCAAGTCTCTCGTCGGCTCCGGGAAAACGGCGGTTCATTTCAGGATCATCTATGCCGACAGTCCTACGAATTGGCCCGTATCGTTTCTATTTCTACTCGTACGATTGCACTGAGCCGCGTCATATACACATTGACCGCGAGAGCAGCAGCGCGAAGTTCTGGCTCGACCCGGAAGTGATCCTCGCTGAGAATTACGGCTATAATCGGAAAGAATTGCGTGAGATCGAACGCCTGGTGAAGCAACACGTGGAGCGACTGCGCAATGAGTGGGACGCTTTCTGCGGCGGTAACCCTGTCTAGAGTGGTCAACATCTCCGTAACCGAGGACACGCTATCGGTTGATCTGGAAGATGGGCGCACTATCGCTGTGCCAATCACATGGTACCCCCGCCTGGCGTATGGAACGCCGCTGGAGCGGGCCAACTTCCAGATCAGCAGCGCCGGCTATGGCATTCATTGGCCAGATCTGGACGAGGATATTGGCGTTGAGGGCCTGTTGCGAGGGAAGAAGTCAACCGAAAGCCCCGCATCCTTCGAGCGATGGCTACAGCTACGCCAGCCCAAATGACGCGAACGCTGATGGGAATCAACCCGCCCGCCCGATCGTGGGGCGGCTCTTCGCGCGGCGGCTGGTACGCCCAAAGCTCGTCAAGCGACAGATCGAAGAAGGCCATGCGTCACCCTTGCGCGTCCTGCTGCCAAACCGCGACAACTGTAGCATATTCGCCCGGTTTTCGCCCGTGGAGAGCGTGGGCCCAATTGCCGCCAATCAGCCGTTGTGTACTATAATGGCCCCATGCGACGTCCAACTCTCATCCAAGTCCTGCTGGTTGTCTGCATCCTCACGGTCGCGCTGCCAGCCCGCACACCAGCGCCAGCCACGGCGCAGAGCCGGACCAGTCTGCCGCCGCCCCACCTCGGCTATGGCGTTCACATCGGGCCGCACACCAGCGCCAGCCCCGCCCTGGTGGACCAACTGCGCATGGACTGGGTCAAGGTCTACGAACCCGGACAGGTCCCCGCCTTCAGCCACAAGCGCGTTCTGTTCCGCATGGACCTGCCCTGGCCCACCAACTGGGAAGCCTTCCGCACCAGCATCCGCCAGCGTGCGGCGGAGCTGGCCGCGCTGGGCGTGGACGCCATCGAAGTGCACAACGAGCCGAACCTGGCCCTGGAATGGCCGCACGGCCCCAACGCCTGGGAATACACGCAGATGCTGCGCGTGGCCTACACCCAGATCAAGGCCGTCGCCCCGCAGATCATCGTCGTGTCGGGCGGGCTGGCCCCCACCATCACCACCTCCGACCGGGGCGCGATCAGCGACATTGACTACGCTGAGGAAATGCTCGACAACGGCGCGGCGCAGTGGTTCGACGCCTTCGGCTATCATCCCTACGGCTACAACCAGCCGCCGGAGACTGAGCCGGGCTACAACACGCTCAACTTCCGCCGCGTCGAGCTGATCCGCGCCCTGTTCGAGGAGCGCGGCATCTACGACAGGCAAATCTGGATGACCGAGTTCGGCTGGCTGCGCGACCCGGCTGAGGACGGCGTGACCTGCTCGGACAGCGACCCCAACTTCGCCGGATTCGCCTGGTTGCGCGTCCCCGCCCAGACACAGGCCGACTACACGGTGCGCGCCTTCGACTGGGCCGACCGCCACTGGCCCTGGGCCGGGCCGATGTTTCTGTGGAACCTCAACTGGGCGCTCTATCCGCACGACATCACCCCGCTGTGCAGCCACATGCGCTGGTTCGGCCTGCTGCGCGCCGACGGCTCGCCGCTGCCCGTCTTCCAGCGCGTGGCGGCCATGCCCCGCCGCACCAGCGACTACCTGCCGCGCCTGACCATCTACGCGCGCGACATGACCGTCGAGACGAGCGTATACTGCTCCGGCTCGGTTCTGGTAGGCGAGTTCGAGGTGATCAACAGCGGTTATCCCGGCGCCTTCAGAGCGGATGTGGAAGGGGTCAGCCCGCAGGGCGGCCCCGTGTTGGAGGTCTATCCGCCGCACGTCAAGAACGGAGATACGGTGCAGGTCTATGCGGACACTTCCGGCCTGCCCCCCGGCCTGCACACGATCTACGTCAATGTCACGGCAGTCACCGGTGAGCAGATGGTTGCTGAGACGATCCGGGGCTACATCGTCGTCACCGAGGCCGCAGGAGATTGCTGAGCGCGGCGCAGGACCAGCCTGCGCAGGAGCATATCACCTACGCCCCGGCTAGAAGCTCTGGTAATTCCAGGGATTGACCGGCGCGCCGCCGGAGCCGCGAATCTCGAAGTGCAGGTGCGGGCCGCTCGACCGCCCGGAATTGCCCGTGACCGCGATGTTTTGCCCCGCCGTCACCGTCTGCCCGCAACTGACGAACGCGCCGTTCAGATGGCCGTAGAGACTTAGCGTGCCGCCGTGAGCGATGACGACCGTGTAGCCGTAGCCCCACGTGCTCCACCCGCTGAAGATGACCGTGCCTCCACCCGCCGCGTAGACAGGCGTGCCCGGTGGCACAGCCAGATCGATCCCCCCGTGATTCCACGAATAGTCCTGCGTGATCTTGTAGCGCGCCCAGATCGGCGCGCCAACCGGCGAGGAGCCGCCCGACACCACCTGCCGCCCGCATGAGCCGGGATCGCCTACAGCGAAGGAGGCGACATCGGTTCCAGCGTTCACACCCGTGCCCACCGGATTGCTGCCGTCAGTCGTCACCCTGGCCATGACGATGCCGGGGTCCCAGTAGATCGGCTCGGTGGAGCCGGTCCCGCCGGGCACGACCACCCACAACCCCTCTGGCAGAACTGTGTGCGGCACGGCACCGAACAGCGTGTTGTACTCGGAGTCGATGATGTGGTAGGGGTCCACCGCGTATTCGCTGGCGATGTCGGCGATGGTCTGCGGCTCGCGCACGCGGTGGTACACGCCGTCAACGGGCAGGATGTTCAGCTCTAGGCCGATGCGCATGGCGTTGACATAGAAGCGGTCGTTGGACCAGATGATCGTGTTCTCGGACAGCCCGAATCGCCCGGCGATGCTCTGCAAGTTATCGTTCTTCTTGACCGTGTAGGTGATGACGGTGCTGCGCGAGCGTTCGGGGATGATGGTCAGCGGGTCCACCTGGCGGGCGATGGCTCCCTCGGCCAACGCGACTGCTACCGGCACATCGAGTGCGGCGGCGATGGCCCCCGGATCGGCGGTGGGGCGCACCCAATCCACAGGCGGCAGCGTGGCCGTGGGAGGCAGGGTTGGGATCGGGGTGGGATAGTCCACCGCAGCGATGCCCAGCGGCGGCGGCGCAGTCCTGACCGGTGCAGGCGCGACATCGCGCGAGCCGCGCGGCCAGAGGGCCACCAGCCCGGCCAGCGCCACCAGAACGAGCGCCCCGGCCAGCATGGTGCCGCTCAAGAAGCGCTGACCGCGTTCGGGGAGGGGGTTACGCGGCGTGCTCGCCATCTGCCGACACTCCTCGTCCCCCCAGCTACACACTCAACGCTACCAATACGCCCATGACGGGCGGGATAGTACCGTACCGTGGGATATTTGGCAACGATGGTATGGGCGGGTGAGCATGTGCTCGTGCGGACGGCGAATCTCGAGGCGCTGGCAAAAAATCCGCGTGCTCCGATGAAAAGCTCTTGTCAAGCCCGCTGGCCTATGCTATGATTCGACCCACTGGAACCTGTGCCTGTAGCTCAGCGGATAGAGCGCTTGCCTACGGAGCAAGATGCCGGGGGTTCGAATCCCTCCAGGCACGCCAGGATCGTCGCCAGCGAGCAGAAGCCCGCTGGCGATTTTCGTTGGGGGCGATGATGTCGGGAAGGCGCGCCGGGGTGCGTGCCAGACCAGACAGTGCGGGCTGCCCTGCCACATCTCCGGGGCGTGTGCGATACGCTCCTGCGTGGTCTCACCCGCGCTCCGCTCTAGGGCGCGGCGGCCCGGCTGCTGAGCGGCAGCACAATAAACCCCTCGGCG
>JBBIHG010000044.1:23365-26873 GCA_037447125.1 Chloroflexota bacterium
GCTCTAGGGCGCGGCGGCCCGGCTGCTGAGCGGCAGCACAATAAACCCCTCGGCGACGCTCCGCTGGGCGCCAGTGTAGGCTTCTGGCACGCTTTGTGCGTCCAGCAAATTGGCATCTGGCGAGTCGATCTGCAGGTCGGCGACGAACAGCGTCCCCGCCTCGTCGTTGAGCAGAGCCGCCAGGGCGCTGCGCGCGTCGCCCGCCGCATCCAGAGTGCGGTAGGCCACCAGATAGCCTGTGCCCGCCTCACGCTGGACTGTCGCCACGCTCAGCACCGCGTCAACCTTCGCCGCGGCGCGCACCCAGGCTTCCGCGGCGTCCGTCGAGGCGATGATCGTGTCTGGCTCGGTCCACAGGCGCACGCGCTCGTTGCTCCTGGCGCCCTCCAGGAGCAGCGTCGCCGGGCGACCAGGGCTGCCTGCGGCCACTGTCCAGCCAGGCGGATGGCGCAGCGCGAACCCGGCGGTCTGATCCAGATAGGTAGTCCAGTCCGTGGGCAGGGCGAGCAGCGCCGGGAATCCCTGAAACGTGGGGATGACCAGTGTCTGCAGCAGGTCGAGCAGCGTCGGATTGTTGGCTGGCACGACGATGCGCACCGCGAAGAGCCAGTCTTCCCACAGGCGCGATGTCGCGCGGCCCAGATAGTCGTGCCCTTCGGACGTGAGCGCGAAGTCCACCACCACGCCGTCCTCGCCGACGGCGCGCCCTGTCTCCTGCCAGCCATCATAGTCCTGCCAGGCCCCGGCGAAGTGCTGCGCGGTCAGATAATTGGCGCTCAGCGCGTCCAGGCTTTCGTATTCAACGCCCGGTTGGATATAGTTATGGATGACGACTAGGCGCTGCGGGCTGGAGATGACGACGCGCGCCGTGCCGCCGCCCGGCGAGGCCTCACCCTCGTCCACGATCCAGTCTCTCCCGGCAGGCAGGAACGTCTGGAACAGCCCGCTGCTGTGCATGTGGGGCGGTCTGCCGACGAGCTGCGGGTCCGGGTCCGGCGTGGGGATTACCAGCGCGGTGGGGATAGGTGTGGCGAAAGGATCCAGGTCGCCGTTCAAGTCGCTGCGGACTCCCAGGTCGGGGGCGATCAAGGTGATCACAAAGGTGAAGATGATCATGCCGCCGATGAGCGCCCCCAGCATGGTGGCCCGCCGCTGGCTGCGTTTCTTGGACTTTGCCATAATGACACTCCCGTATGGCGCGTGAGTTGGCTTGCTGCTGCCCTGACCTGACCTGCATCGGGCAGCGGCACCAGACTATACCGCATAAGGCGGCAGGGGTGAAGGGATGATGCCCGAAAATCAGGACGAACTCAGCGACAAATGGGCCGCGCCGCCCGAGATCGAGCCGATCAGCACCGCCGAGGCGCAGGCGATCCTGGCCGACGCGCTGGCCCCCTATCTGGCCGACGGCTGGCACGTGCTGGACCGCAGCCCGGCGACGGCGCGGCTGACGCGCGGCCAGCGCAACCTCGACGTGCGCGTAGACCTGCTGGGCGCTGTTGAAACCGAGGAGTCGAGTCTGACGCCGCTGCAGGACAGCGGGCGGCTGATCGCCTGGGTGCTGTTGCTGACTTCGCTGCTGCTGGCGCTGGCGGTCGCGGCGGCGCTGGGCATCCTGTGAGGCGGCGCGGCCCGGCGTCGCCTGCGAAACGATGTCCCAACTCTGGCGCGCGCGGGCCTATTTTGTGTTAATATAACGGCACAGGAACATTGATACTGCCTGAATTATCCGGATGCCCTCTGGCTCATGGATGAGACACCCAGTTCGGACAGTCTGCTGCTGCGCAACGAGCTTTTGTCGCAGGAGATCCGGCGGCGGGTGGACCAGCTCGCGGCGCTGAATACCGTTGCGGCGACGGTCAGCCAGTCGCTGGACTTGCAGGCGACGCTGCAAACCGCGCTGCAGGCCGTGCTCAAGGTGATCCCGGTCGATTCGGCAGGGATCAGCCTGGTGGACGAGGCCGCCAGCGAGCTGGTGCTGCGCGCCCAGCACGGCTGGCACCGCGACTTCGTCACCCAGCCGATGCGCGTCCCGTTGGGCAGGGGCATGTCCGGCTTCGTCGTGGCCAACGACGAAGTGCTAGTCACCGGCGACCTGACCGGCGACCCTCGCCTGGCCGTGCCGGAGTTCGCCGACGAGGGCGTGCAGGCGATGGCGCTGGTGCCGATGCACGCGCGCGGGCGCGTGGTGGGCATCCTCAGCGTGATGAGCCACTCGCCCTATGAGTTCGCCGATGACGAGATTCGCGTGCTGCGGGCCATCGCCGATCAGGTGGGCGTCGCGCTCGACAATGCGCGCCTGTACGAGAACACCAAAGAGCAGTCGAGCCAGTTGGAAGCCATCCTCAACTCGACGGGCGACGCCATCATCGCCACCGATAACCACGGCCACATCAGCCTGATCAACGCCACCGCCGAGCAGCTCTTCGACCTGCGCCGGGCGGACATCATCGGGCTGCCGCTGCGCCAGGCCCCGCTTCACCCCAAGCTGCGCGCCGGGCTGCGCCGGGCCATGAACGCCGAAAAGAGCGGCGACACTGTGTTCGAGGTGCCGCTGGATGATGGGCACTTCCTGTCGGCCATCGTCTCGCCGGTCTACGCGCACCAGGAGCCGGAGAGCGATCGCCAGGCCGAGGGCTGGGTGATGGTCGTCCAGGATGTGACGCACCTGCGCAAGGCCGAGCAGGCGCGCGTCAACTTCATCCGCGATGCGGCCCACGACCTGCGCAACCCCTTGGGAGTGACGCTCAACGCGCTCGCGCTGCTCAACGAGGAGATGGGCGCTTCCAGCAGCATCGCCGAGATCATTGACATCGGCCTGCAGGGGCTGCACCGCATGCAGGGCCTCATTGACAGCCTGCTCAACCTGGAGCACATTGAGAGCGGCGTCGGCCTGCAGTGCAAGGACCTCGATGTGCGCGACCTGATCGAGCGCTGCGTGGCCGACATCAAGCCGTCCATGCTCCAGCGCGGCCAGGCTCTGCACGTCGAGGTGCCAGAGACGCTGCCGCTCATCCAGGGCGACATGCACTGGATGTACCGCGCCCTGATCAACCTGCTGAGCAACGCCCACAAGTACACGCCCGAAGGCGGGGCGATAGCCCTCTGCGCCTACGTGCAGGACGACGATCTGTTCGTCGAGGTGAAGGACAACGGGCCGGGCATCCCGCCCGAAGCACAGACGCGCCTGTTCGAGCGCTTCTACCGCGTCCCTGGGCCGAACCAGGACATCAAGGGGACGGGCCTGGGGCTGGCCATCGTCAAGACGGTGGTGGAGCAGCACGGCGGGCGGGTGTTCGTGCAGAGCAAGGTCGGCCAGGGCAGCATCTTCGGCATGGCCTTGCCCCTGAGCAGCCGGCGCGGGGAGCGCCGCGCCCGCGCAAGCTGAGAATCCAATCCACCCACGCCGATCCGTTCACGGGAGCGGCGTGGCCCTCGTGCTGTCTGGCGGGACTAGTGCACGTTGGCGGAAGTCAACCAGCGGTTGTTCGATGATTGACCCCACCCT
>JBBIHG010000045.1:0-26287 GCA_037447125.1 Chloroflexota bacterium
GCTCAGATGGCCTATTCTATCGTCTGAGCCTGTTTCTCTAAATATATGAGGGGGCTTTGGGGGAGGAGACATCACCACAACAGCCACGCCGCCAGCACTCACCTGCCGTCCTGCACCGCGACACTGCCTAGCCTGGAGGTCGCCATGTCCTCCCGCCATGCCGAACGACTCGCCCGCGCCCGGTGCGCGCTGGAAGGGTTGTCGGTTGGGGATGCGTTCGGCCAGGGTCTTTCCGTCCCCCCCGGAGTTCTCAACCACATCGTCACCACGCGCAAGCTGCCGGGACCGCCGTGGTATTTCACCGACGACACCAACATGGCGCTCTCGGTCTACCACGTGCTCAGCCGTCACGCCGGCATTGACCAGGATCGCCTGGCGCGCAGTCTCGCCGAACACTATGACCGGGCCCGCGGCTACAGCCTGGACATGCGCAGCCTGCTCCCCGCCCTGCGCCAGGGCGCATCGTGGCGCAAGCTGGCCCCGACCTTGTTCGGGCGTCAGGGGTCATATGGCAGCGGAGCCGCTGCGCGCGCTGCGTTGGTGGGCGCCTATTTCGCCGACGATCTCCCCGCCGCTGTCGAGCATGCGCGCGCGTCCGCCGAAGTTACGCACAGCCACCCCGAAGCCGCCGCCGGCGCGGTGGCGGTGGCGGCTGCGGCGGCTCTGGCCTGGCAGGGGCGGGCCAGCACCCCTCATCCCGCGCGCGAGCAGTTCCTCGGCCACCTGATGCTGCTCATCCCCCTCAGCAAAGTGCGCGATGGGATTCGCCGCGCCCGCGACCTCCCGCCAGAGATCACAGTCGAGGAAGCTGTCACAGAACTGGGCAACGGCAGCCGCGTCACCGCCCAGGACACTGTCCCCTTCGCCCTGTGGTGCGCCGCCCGCCATCTAGACAGCTTCTGCGAGGCGCTGTGGCTGGTCGCCAGCGGCATGGGCGACACGAATACCACCTGCGCCATCGCCGGAGCGGTGGTGGTCATGGCCACCAGTGAGGAGGCCATACCGGCTCTCTGGCACCAGAGCCGCGAGCCGCTGCCGGGCTGGTCGTTCAACGGGCCGGGGCGCTAGCTGGCTGCTCCGCCGCGTTAGAAACGCACAAGATCAGCACAAGTTCTCCATCAGAAAGCGCAGCGACATCTTAACGAGCAAAAAGCAGCCTGCTACAATACAGGTATGTTCCTGCTACCCGACTATCGCGTCCGCCAGCGCGACTACCTGCTCAACATCAGCCGGGCCATCACCGCCCAGCTCGATCTGGGCGAGGTGCTGCGCATGGTGCTGCAAGCGGCCACTTCGATGCTCAGTGCCGAGGTGGGTATCATTGCCCTGCGCGAGAACGGTGCCTTTCACACGCGGGCGATCATCGGCTTCGAGCCAGAACAGGCGCCCCTTTTCGATGCCCTGCTGCAAGAATTACCTGCCTTGCCCGCCCGCCGGGACGAGGATGTCCAGCAGTTTCACGCCCGGATGCGCAGCATCGCCCGGCGCATGGACCCCACACTGCGCCAGGTCGTCGCGCTGCCCATGGCCATAGCCGAGGATATGCTGGGCGTCATCTTCATCTTCCGCGCCTATGCCGGCACGCCCACCCAGAATGACTACGGGCTGCTGCAGAGCTTCGCCGACCAGGCGGCCATCGCCGTGCACAACGCGCGCATGTACGCCTTCGCCAACCAGGAACGGCAGCGTCTGGCCGCCATCCTTGAGCACAGTGCCGACGGCGTGATGATCCTGGACGCCCGCCTTCACGTCGAGCGCTGGAACCGCGCTCTCATTGTCATGACCGGCTGGTGGGCAGACCAGGCCGCTGGCCGTCACCACGACGAGGTGATCCGCTGGCGCCGCCGCGAGATCGGCCCCAGCCTGACGGAAGCGGTTCGCCAGGGGTGGCCCGGTCCGCGCGCCGGTCAGGGCGCGCCGGATACGATCTACGTCGAGGGCGATCTGGAGCGACTGGATGGGTCTGCACTCAGCGTCGGCATCACCTACGCGGCGCTGACCGATAGCGCGGGGCACCTGCTCAATGTGATCGCCAACGTGCGCGACATCACTCACTTCCGCGAAGCCGAGCGCCTGAAGTCCACCTTCGTCTCCGTCGTCTCGCACGAGCTGAAGACGCCGGTCGCCCTGATCAAGGGCTACGCCGACGCGCTCAACCGCGACGATGCCGAATGGGACCGTGAGACTATCCAGAACGGGCTGACCGTCATCGAAGAAGAGGCCGACCGGCTGGCCGAGTTGATCGAAAACCTGCTGGCGGCGTCGAAGCTACAGGCCGAGAGCATGAAGCTGACCTATGATGATGTCAATCTGCCCGCCCTGGTGCGCCGCTCCATCGAGCGCTTCCAGACGCAGACGGCCCGCCATACCCTGAGCGCCAGCTTCCCCGACGACTTCCCGATCATCCGCGGCGACAGCCGGCGGCTGCACCAGGTCATTGACAACCTGGTGAGCAACGCGATCAAGTACTCGCCCCAGGGCGGCCCGATCACCATCACCGGCGACTTCAACGGGACAACCGTGCGCGTCTCGGTGCGCGACCGGGGGATTGGCCTGCCGCCCGACCAGCTTGAGCGCGTCTTCGAGCGCTTCTATCGCGTGGATAACAGCCTGACGCAGAAAGCGCCGGGGACCGGTCTGGGCCTGTACCTGGCCAACGCCGTGATCAAGGCGCACGGAGGCCGCATCTGGGCCGAGAATAACCCCGACGGCGGCGCCACGTTCCGCTTCATCCTGCCGCACGGCGATTGATGCGCCTTTCTCAGCCCTGTCACCGCAGCAGCCGACCGGGACGGGAGCGCCGCTTTGCTGCGCGCTGGTTTACCTCACCCCCGCTCTCCGTTGCGGAGAGGGGGCAGCCGAGCACAGCGAGGCTGGGGGTGAGGTCATGTCCCGCGTCCAGCGAGTCGCTGACAACCTTTGCACGCCCTGCCAGCACAACCGGGCTACCGTCCCCCCCATGGACGCGGTATACTGTTCGCGTTTGGCCGCCGGTCTCAGCCGGCCGCATGGTTCGCAGGAGAACCCGTCATGAACCAAGTGATTCGTACCACCCTGAACTGCCCGCACTGCGGCCACAGGTTCCCGGCGATCATCGAGCAGATTCTCGATGTTGGGCGCGACCCCGGAGTCAAGGCGCGCTTTCTCTCTGGCCGCCTGAACATGATCGCCTGCCCCAACTGCGGGCGCACCGTCGGCATCAGCGCGCCGATTCTCTACCACGACCCGGCCAAGGAGCTGCTGCTCTTCCATATCCCCATGGAGCTAAACATCCCGCCGCTGGAGCGCGAGAATCTCATCGGCGACCTCACCCGCCGCGTCACCGACAGCATCCCGCCGGAGAAGCGCCGGGCTTACCTCTTGCAGCCCCGGCAGGCGCTTACCTTGCCTGGCCTGATCGACATGATCCTCGACGCTGACGGCATCACTGAGGAGATGCGCGAGGCGCAGCGCGAGAAGCTGCGCGTCATGGAGATGTTCCTGCAGGTGAAGCCTGAGCAGTGGGAGCGACTGGCCCAGGAACAGGACGCGCACATTGACAGCGAGTTCTTCGATATCTTGCTCGCCACCGCCGACAACGCCGCTGCCACCGGCACCGGCAACATGGCCAACGGCCTGCTGGTCCTGTATGAGTTCCTCGTCGAGCACACAACCGCCGGTCAAGAGATGCTGGCCGAAGCCCAGACTCAGCGCGCGATCGTGCAGGAAGTCGCCGAGCGCATGCAGACAATGGGCGAGAAGATGACTCGCGAGGACTTTATGACCCTGGTCATCGAGTACGCGGGCGACGACGAGCGCCTGCAGGCCGTCGCCGGACTGATGCGCCCCGCCCTGGATTACACGTTCTTCCAGGAGCTTACCCGGCGCGTCGAGCAGGCCAGCGGCGCGGAGCGCGAGCAGCTTGAGGCGCTGCGCGCGCGGCTGGCCGAGCTGACCGCCGCGCTCGACCGCCAGACACAGGCCGTGCTGCAGCGGGCCGTCGAGACACTGCGCGTCATCGCCGGCAGCCAGGACATTGACGCCGCCATCCGCTCGCATCTGGAGCAGATTGACGACACGTTTCTGGCCGTCGTCCAGGCCAACATCCAGGCGGCGGAGCAGGCCGGCGACACGCGCTCAGCCGAGCGCCTGACGCTCGTGCTCGACCGCGTGCTGGAGCTTCTGCGCAGCAGCGCGCCGCCCCAGATTCGCCTGATCAACGACCTGATCACCGCGGACAGCGACGAAGAAGCCCGCCAGTTGCTGGCCGAGCACGCGCCTGTCTTCGGCCCGGAGCTGATCGAGATCATGGATGCCATCCAAGCCGATCTGGACGAGCACAATCAGCCGGACAGCGCCCGCCGTGTGCGCGCCCTGCGCGACATGGCCGCCCAACTGGTCGGCCCTGGGCGCTAGGGAAAGACCTGGCCCTGCACCCGCACGCCGGCAACACGAGCGCCTGCGCAACAACCAGGGTGCTCAGCGGCGCTAGCCCGGTTTCTGGACGATCAGCAGTTCGCGGTGCACATTGGTGGCGATGCCGCGTGGAGTCTGGAACGCGGCGAGGATGTGCGCCACCTGCCGCCAGTGGTGCTCCAGGGCGAAGTCCTCGGGCATGGGCAGCGCCCGCAGCCAGAACAGCAGCGACGCCGCGTCCTGGTAGAAGTACGGCACGTCGTACTCACCGCGGGCGCGGATCGCCCACCCTTGCGCCGTGAACGCCTGCGCCCAGGCCGCGACCGTCTGCCCCGCTTCGCGCTCGTACTGCCCGTCCAGCCCGCAGCCAAACAGCGTCGTGATATTGCCATGATTGCGCGCGCCGATCTGCTGGGTGATGAAGACGCCGCCGGGCCGCAGCACGCGCGCAATCTCGGCGGGATAGGCGGGGGCGTGGCGGTTCAGGACCACGTCGAACGAGTCAGCGGGGAATTCAAGCGCCGCTGCATCCATCGCCAGGAACTTGACGCGGCAGGCGACCGCTGGCGGCGTGTTCCCCTTGGCAATGGCGACCATCTCTGGGTCGGCGTCAATGCCCACCCCGCTGCCGTAGTGCTCGGCCATGGCCAGAAACTGCTCGCCGCCGCCCGTGCCAATGTCCAGCACGCGCTGCAGCGGCGACAGGTAGCGCCGCGCCACCTCGCGGTACGACCAGGGCACGGGGTCTGCATCGTCGCGCACGAACGAGAAATCCCAGCCCCGCCGCTCAGGCAGTGACTCCGCCAGCCGCTTCAGCTCCCCCAGGGACATGGGTCCGGCCCTCATCCGCGCTCAGCGACTGCGGGCCGCCGCGAAAGCGACTCCCGCTATGCGCGCCGCCACTGCCGGGTCGCGCTCGCCTTCCACGACGACCACGGCGACCGTCGTCCGCGCCCCGTCCTCCTCACCACTGCGCGCGAACCCGGCGAACCAGGCATAGGGTGTCTCCTCCGGGCCGGCGTGGGCCAGCGCCCCATGCCCGAACAGGGTGAAACCGTCGGCCTGCACCGCCCGCCCAGCGGGGCTGACCTCCGCCGCGTGGCGCATGGCCCGCTCCATCGCCCGCGCCACTTCGGCGCGCAGCATGGCGGCTGGCGGGCCCGCCCCCCCAACCGGCGTCCAATCGCCCGTCCCCAGCGCGCGCACAGCGTCCACCAGGCGGAGTGGCATGGCACCGCCGCCGTTGGCGATGGCGGCGATGACCTGGGCCAGATGCAGCGGGGTGATGGTCAATGCGCCCTGGCCCGCCAGCAACGCGATCCATGCCTCGGATGCCGCGCCGTCCGGCTGGGCGATGCGCGCCGCGCCCGTGTGGAACCCGGTCAGGGCGGGCGCTTCGAGCAGCCCCAGCACGCGCAACCGCTCCCACAGGGAATCCGTCGTCAGGCCCGCCTCGAAGGCCGCCGCGAAAGGCGCCGGGCACCCGTAGGCATAGGCATCGAGCAGCGTCAGCGCCTCTCCCGCCGGTTCGCTCGTGCAGCCCAGTTTCAGGCCATTCACCACAATCGAAGCGCTCCCCTCCTCGACTGCCCTCAGCAGCACGCGCTCGCCGCCATCGGTCAGGTCGGGCTGCGCGCCGAGCAGCGCCGCGAGAATCACCGTCTGGAATGCCCCGCCCGGCTGGTAGAGACCCCCCGTCGCCCGGTTGAGCAGGGGCGAGGCGGCCCGATCGGCGGTCAGCGCGTCCCACTGCGCGTCGAGTGTATTGGGGTCATAAGTGGGCAGGCTGGCCAGGGCCAGCACGTCGCCGGTTGCCGCGTCCAGCACCACCGCCGCCGCCGTCCGCCCCTTCAGCGCAGCGACCACCGCTTCCTGCACGCCCAGGTCGAGCGTGGCGCGCACGTCACTGCCGGCCGGCGACCGGTGCAGCAGCTCGTCGAGTAGAGCGTCCAGATTGGCGCGTCCGTCTTCTCCGCGCAGCGCTGCGTCATACGCTGCCTCGATCCCAGCGGTGCCGTAGGTCAGGCTGTAGTACCCGACCGCGCTCGCCGCCGGGTGCGGGTAGTGGCGCATCATGACTCCGGTGGCACCAGGCTCGCTGTAGGCCAGCGGCTCGCCCGTCCGGTCGAGGATGGCGCCGCGCGCGATACGCTGCTGGGCGATGACGTTGCGGGCGTTGTCGCCGCGCGCGCGCAGACTGTCGGCGGCGAACACGCCCCAGTACGTCGCGCCAGCAGCGACGACCGCAAACGCGATCAGCAGCGCCAGCGTCATGCGGGCCAGGTCCCTGGGGCTGGTCGGGGAGTCGTTCACGGCGCGCGTTCGTCCCCCTCGCTCAACACCAGCAGCAGCCCGACAGCGGCGAAGTTCGTCAGCAGCGCGCTGCCGCCATAGCTGACGAATGGCAGCGTGACGCCGGTGAGGGGCATCAACCGGAGGACGCCGCCCATGATCAGCAGGCTCTGCACAGCGATCAGCGCGCTCAGCCCGGCGGCCAGGAGCATATTGAATGGTTGGCGCGCCCCGGCGGCGACGCGCATCCCTCGCACGACCAGCACCGCCAGCGTCCCGACGACCCCCAGCGTCCCGATCAGTCCCCATTCTTCGGCAATGGCGGCAAAGGCGAAATCGGAATGGACAACTGGGATGATCCCCGGATAGCCCTGGCCGATGCCCTGGCCCAGCACTCCGCCAGAAGCCACTGCGATCAGGCTCTGCACGATCTGGTAGGCACCGGCGTTAGCCGTCGGCCAGGGATTCCACCAGATGTCGATCCGCAGCGCAACCACAGCGAAGAGGTGGTAAGCCGCTGCGCTGGCCAGGACAAGCAGCGCCGCCCCACCCGCCAGCAGCAGCGCCTGGCCACTGGCCAGGTACAACATGGCCATGAAGACGGCAAAGAACAGCGTCGCCGTACCCAGATCGCGCTGCCAGACCAGCACGATCACGCACACGCCCCACATCAGCAGCACCGGCCCCAAAAACGCCGGCGACGGCACTCGCCACGGCCCCAGGCGGACCGTGTCCTGGCGCATGTAGCGCCCATGCTCGGCGAAATAGCTGGCCAGGAACACCACCAGCAGAATCTTGAGCAGTTCCGACGGCTGGTAGTAGACACGCCCGAAGCCCAGCCACAGCCAGAGGCGCGGCCCGGCGTCGGCTGGGTTCTGCCCGATGAGGATGGTCAGGAAGAGGAGCGCCAAACCGCCGATCAGCCACGTGTAGCGGTAGCGGCGCAGCCAGCGCAGGTCGCGCGGCAGGGCCGTCAGCGCCAGCAACGCCGCCATGCCCACCACCAACCACAAGGTCTGGCGCACCGCGTACGACGGCACCAGCCGCGCGATCAGGTTGAGTCCCCAGCCCGTCAGCAGCATGGCCAGCGGGAAGAGCAGCGGATCGCGGGCCGGCAGCCGCCGGTTGAGCAGGATATGTCCCCCCGCCGCACACAGCGCCCACACCATCACCGGCCACAGGTGCAACGCCGGGCGGTCGCGGGCCAGCAGCAGCGCCACATGATTGACCAGGATGAACGTGCCGCCCAGCGCCAGCAGCAGTCGCTCGCGCCCCGCGACGGGCGCGCGATCTTCCAGATCGTCGGCGTAGTAGGAGTCCAGAAGCGTCATGGGTGGTCGGTGGTTGGTGATCAGTCGTCAGTTTTCAGTGATCGGTGAGCGGCTGGCAGTGAGGCGGTCGTACCTGGCAGACCGGCGGAGTTCCGGGGCACTGCTCTGCCGCGCCCCGGAACAGACTTCCGAAGTCTCCGAAGACTTCGGAAGTCCTGCATCGAAGTGCCACATCACGCGAAGTACTTGCCGACAATGGGCCGCAGCCGCGCTACTGTCTCCGGCGGGATGGCCTCGCGCGCTGTGATCAGGGCACCCGCCAGGGCGTGCTCGCAGGCGCAGTCACGCCCGGCCCCTGCCAGCAGCTCAACTGCGCGCAGCAGCACCCACTGCGCCAGGCGCAGGTTGGCGCCCAGCGTTTGCAGCACCAACTCGACCGACACTTCCTCCTCTGTCTCGTGCCACACATCATAGTCGGTCACGTGGGCCATGACCGCGTAGCACATCTCCGCTTCGCGGGCCAGAAATGCCTCCGGCGATGTCGTCATGCCGACCAGATCATACCCCCAACTCCGGTAGAGAGCGCTTTCGGCGCGCGTGGCGAAGCGCGGTCCCTCGCAAGTGATGAAGGTCCCGCCCCGGTGCACGGTGCCGCCGGCGTCGGCGACCGCCTCAGCCAGGGCCGCGCTCAGGTGTGGGCAGAACGGGTCCGCCGCCGAGATGTGCGCGACAAGCCCGTCGCCGAAGAACGTCCGGCCCCGGTTGTCGCGCGTCCAGTCCACCAGTTGGTCTGGAACGGCAATATGGCCGGGAGCGATAGCCTCGCGCAGCGACCCGCATGCGCTGACGCTGATCACCCGTTCGACGCCGAGCATCTTGAGCGCGTAGATGTTGGCGCGATAGGGCACCTCGCTGGGCATGTGCACATGCCCGCGCCCATGCCGGGCGATGAAGGCCACACGCTGACCAGCCAGCGTGCCGATACGCACCGCGTCGCTGGGCGGCCCGAAGGGAGTCTCCAGCTGCTGCTCGACCACATCAGCCAATTCCGGCATGTAGTACAGCCCCGAACCGCCGATCACGCCAATCCGCACCGCGTCCATCCACATCGCTCCTTTCCAGGCTCCGATCGTCTCACTCGCCCGCCAGCGCGCTGACCAGTGCCGCGCTGGCGAAATCGTCCGGCACCGCCGTCGGCGTGGGCGTGGGCACCGGCGTGGGCGTATCCGTCACACTCACCGCAGTGGGCCAGTACCAGGTCGCCCCCCGGAAGGCCGTCACCGCCGACGACATGGACAGTCCATAAACGGCGATGCACGCGGCGATGATCACTACCCACACGCCCGAAGCCAACAGGCCCAGCACGCCCATGCGCCGCGTCCGCCGGGGGTTGAGCGAGTGGCCGGCATTGATCAGCGCGACCAGTGACAGAACAAAGCCAACCACCGGCAGGCAGTACCCTACCCCACAGCAAGCCACCAGCGAGACGCCACCGACCAACAGGCCGATGAAACCCAGCAGATCAGTGGAGTTGCCTGTATAGACGCCGGCAGCCACGGCGTCGCGCTCGCGCTTGCGCTTACGATCCGCGCCCACCTGCGCGCCCAGCAATTGGTCAGCATAAGCGCCCGGCTCTTCGACGCGCAGGCCCAGCTTTCGCGCTTCTGCGGCGTGCTCGGCGCACAGGCGCTGGCCTTCGTCGGTGTAGTACAGGCAATAGGCGCAGAGGGGCTTGTGGCAGACCTCACACCGCTCCAACGCGATGCGATCGGCATGGTTGGCGCAGGTCAGCGTATCCCATTGGCTCATCGGCCATGCTCCACAAGCTTGGCAGTGCCTCTGCAGCGCACCCTATAGCCAGTGTAACGTGTTGGAGACAGTCAGACAACGGGCGGATCGCCAGCGGGCACCCGGCGGACTTCCTTCACAGCGCGGCCAGACCCTGAACGATGCGTTCCAGCGCAGCGGAATGCTCGCGCAGATCGAGCTCGGCCAGCCGCTGGCGCGACTGCTCAGCCTGCACTGCCGTATCCTGGCAGAAGACGCGGTCGCCCTGCAGGGCGTGCCGGGCGCGAATCTGGTGAACGCGGACGAGGATTTCCGCCGCATGTTGCAGAGCATCCGGCAGATGGAGCGTCCCGGCCAGGTCCAGCGCCTCGTGGAGCGCCGCCTGTGCTCCCACCGCGTCACCCTGGGCCATGCGCAGTTGGCCCAGCGTGATCGCTGCCTCGGTCAGGTCCGGCAGGCACTTCGCTGCCGCCAGCAGTGCGTGGGCGCGCGCCGCGTTGGCCGCCCCATCGTCCATCATGCCAGCGCGGGCCTGCATGCGGGCCAGATTGTGGAGCACCCGTCCCAGCCGGGCGTGGTCGTGCAGCGCCAGCACGTCAGCGACAGCCATACTCAGATGCCGCACGGCGTCGCCCAGCTCTACGGCGGCCTCGTCCGCGCGCTCAGCGCCGAGGAGCTGTTCGGCTCGCGCCTGGCAGAACGCGGCCAACTGCTGGCGCAACTCGGCGGCCAGGTCGCGTCGGCCTACGGCATCTGCCGTCGCCAGCGCCCGGCGGAGCACATCTTCGGCCTGCGTTGCATCGCCCAGCGCCAGCAGCGAGGCGCTCAGTTCGCGCTGCGCTACCGCAGCGGGCTCAACCTGCCTGGTGCGCGCGTAGCCGGCCAATGCCCCCTGAAAACGCTTGATCGCGTCAGCGTGCTGTCCACGCGCGGCCAACGCGCGACCCCACTCGCAGGCCAGCGTCGCCGCCACGCGCACATCGGTATCTTGCGGCTGGGCCATCACCGCCCGGAAGGCGCGCGCCAGCAGATCCACCGCCGCCCCCGGCTGCCCGACAGCCACCAGATGGCGACCATAGGCCAGGCTCGCCTCAGCCAGTACCGGGCGGCTGAGATGCTCGATGGCCAGCGTCACCTGGAAGAGCCAGCCGGCCTCGTCCTGCTTGTCCGGCAGCGCGCTCAACATGCTGCCCATCGCCACCTGCAGCCGGGCCAGGTCGCTGCTCTCAGGGAGATGATCGCGCAGCGCTCCGGCGTAGCGCACGAAGTCCTCAGCCAGTCCCGCCGCGGCAAAGGCTGGAGCCGCCGCCACCAACGCGCGGGCCAGATCAGCCGGTGCGGAGATGTGCCCGCCGCTGATCTGTCGCTGGACCAATGCCCGGAGGTTATTCAGCCGCGCCCGGCTGGCTGCGTCCAGCGGCTGCGGCACGTCCGCAGGCCACGTCTGGGCAAAATACTGCACGATCACCCGGTCTATATGCGCCTGTTTGGCCGTGTCCAGGGGGAACCGCTCGCGAATGAACACGCGCACTTCGTCGGGGATGACGACGAGCATCCCGTCGCGGCGCAGCAGGTCCTGAGCTATCAGCGCATCGAGCTGGCTGACGGCATCCGCGCCGGCCAGCCCCAGCGCCAGACGCTCATCCAGGGCGTCTGGAATGCCCTGCGCGCGAATGAGCAGCTTGAGCAGATCGCGCTGGTCGGCCAGCAGCCACTCCAGCCGGCGGCGCAGGTACGCGCCGGGCAGCGCGGCGGCGTCCTCGTCAAGGCCGCCCAGATACTTGAGCGGCGCATCCACGCCCTCGCGCTGGATCATCTCCACGCCGCAGACGATCAGCCACGGCAACTGGCGCGTCCGGTCGAGGAAGTCATCAATCGTGTCCACGTCCAGCGTCTCGACGCCGCGCACCACGGCGCGGCGCATGGCCAGAGTGCGCGCGTCTCTGGCGGCCAGCCGCTCCACTGCCCGCACCTTCGCGGTGAAGGTCGGTCCCGAGGGCAGCAGAGCCGCGTCGGGCTGGGCCGCAGTCATGATCACGGCGTGATGGGCGGGGACAAGCAGGTCGGCCAGCAGATCGGCGAGAACGCGGCGTTCAGCCCCAGGCGCAAGCTCGTCGGCGCGCTCCAGCACCAGCAGCAGCCTGTACCCCGCCAGCGCCGCCAGCACTTCGTCGCGCGGCGCGAGCGGCGGCAGGCCAGCTACCTGAGCCAGCAGAGCTTGCACCTCGCGGGCGGTGGTCCCCGCGCCGCAACGCAGCCAGACCACCCCTTCAGCGAAGCGCCAGCCAAAGCGACTGGCGAATGCCGCTGCCAGCCAGCGCTTGCCAATGCCGTCCGGCCCGGTCAGCAACACCAGGCGGCGGTCATAGCGGAACAGGTCCTCGCCCAATTTGCGCAGCAGTTCGCGCCGCCCGACAAAGCCCAGCGGCACCGGCAGGTCGTAGGTGCGTGGCATGCCGTTGGCGATCAGGGGCCGGGGCGCACGCTGGGCCGGCTCTGGCAGAACCAGCCACACCTCGTGCCGGTTGTCGTCAACCACCAGCTCATAGCGATCCGCCTGCCCCTCAGGGCGGTCGCGCAGATCGGCCACTGCGGCGCGGAACGCTGCGCGCACGCCCGCGCCGCTGGCCAGCTCCGCGTAGAAGCGCGCATTGAAGGCGACCGCGTGCTGCTCGCCCGCGCGCCGCCGCGTGCCGACCACCGCCTCGACCGGCGTATCGTCGAGCAGCATCTGGGCCAGCCGCCGGCTGAAACACCCGTCGAGGACCACGACGCGCGCCCCGCTGCTCTGGAACAGCCTGACCACGTGCTCAGCGACGGCATATGCTTCGCTGCCGTCGTCGTCTTCCAGGTAGAGCATGTCGCGCTCGCCGTGCGCCACAAAGTGGACGATGCGAAAGGCGTCCGTGCCATGACCGGCCAGCGCTTGCCCCAGCCGCTCAGCGGTTGGCGGCATCAGGCGCACCAGCGCCAGCGGTGCGCTCGTCGTCTTCTGCTTGGGCCCCGCCTCTTTGAACGCCCGCAGCATGGCCTGCCATTCCTGGACGGGGTCCAGCGGGCTGAGGGGGTCATCATTCCCGCTCATGGACGCAAACGGGGCCGCTATCACCGCCAGCACCGGCAGATAGCAACGCAGTTGGGCCAGGCCAGGATCGCCAGCCACATCGTGACCGCTGATCACGGTGTATTCTGTCGCCGATAACAGGGAGGACTCGGAGTCGTAAGGCAGATTCTCGCTCATAGTCCCGCAGTATAGTCCAAACGGCGCAAAAACGAAAAAGCGAGCCTTCGCTCGCTCTCAGGCAGCGCGACGGCGCTGGATGCAACTGCGCGCGTCAGAGCGACGCCGCGATCGAGCCTCCGTCAACCGGGATCATCGCCCCGTGTACATACCCTGCCGCCGGAGAACACAGGAACGCGGCGACATTCGCGAATTCGCCCGGCTCGCCGATACGCCCCAGCGGGCTGCTGGCCGCCTGGCGCGCGTAGGCTTCGGCCAGCGAAATGCCTTCTTCACGCGCGCGGTTTTCCATAAGCTGCGTCACGCGCTCGGTGCGCGTGTAGCCGGGCAGGATGCTGTTGACGCGAATGCCCAGCGGACCCAGCTCATTGGCCAGCGACTTGGTCAGCCCGACCACGGCCATGCGCACGCTGTTGGAGAGGATCAGGTTGGCAACCGGCTGCTTGACCGACACCGATGTGATCGTCAGGATGGCCGCTCGCTTGCTCTGGCGCAGATGGGGCAGGGCTGCCTGAATCAGATGCACGGCGCTCATGAAGGTGAGGCTGAAGGCCCGCTCGTACTCTTCTGGCTGGACAGTGGCGAAGGTCCCTGGGGGAGGGCCGCCCGCGTTGGTCACCAGAATATCAAGGCCCCCCAGTCGCTCGGCGGCCCAAGCGATCATGCGGTAGACGGCATCGCGGTCGGCGACATCGCCGGGCACGCCCACCACATGGCGTCCCGTCTCAACGATCAACTGCTCGGTGACCGCCGCTAGCCGTTCTGCGTCGCGCCCGTTGATGGCCACGTCCGCGCCCTCCAGACAGAAGCGACGGGCAACCGCCGCCCCCAGCCCGGCGCTGCTCGCCGCCACGAAGACGCGCGCGTCTGCCAGTCCCAGATCCATGGGCTTATGCCTCCTCCACCACGCACTCCAGAATCAGCCGGTCACGCCCGTCCCCGTAATAGTCGGGCGCTATGTGCACCGCGCGGAAGCCCAGCTTCTCGTACAAGCGAATGGCCGCATCGTTTTCCGGCTCTGAAGTGACCAGCATCCGCCGGACCCCTGCCGCGCGCAGTTCAGCGACGCCGCATTCCATCAACATACGCCCGATTCCCTGCCGCCGGTAGTGAGCGAGCACCGCTGTGTTCAGAATCCAGCCGACCTGGCCGCCCTGGCCGATGGCGGCGCACAGGTGCCCGACGATCTTGCCCGTGCGCCGGTCTTCGGCGACCCACACCAGGGCCGGGTTGAGGTCGTGCAGTTGGCGGAAGAAGTACCTGGAGTAGGCGCCGCTGCCATAGACCGCCTGCTCCACGTTGGTGCACTGCGCCAGGTCGCGCGGTGTGAAGGGCCGCACCATGATGTCATGCGTTCCGTTCAAAGTGATTCGCCTCTTTTCGTGGGTGAGTCGCCTAAACGCCCCTGGCACGGCCATCGCTGTCTCAGGCCGGGTCGCCGCTCTGTATGCCCCACCTCACTCACCCCAGCTCGACGCGCAGCTCCAGTCGCCCCACGCCGATCACGTCGCCCGACGAGAGCACCACCGGCTCGCGCACCGGCTCGCCGTTGAGGCGGGTGCCGTTGCTGCTGCCGCGATCTTCCAGCCACCACTGCCCATTTCGCCGCGTGACGCGGGCGTGCTCCTGGCTGCAAAATGTATCGTCGAGCACGATCGTGTTGGTCGGCGCGCGGCCCAGGCTGGTCAGCGGCAGCAGGGCAAAGCTCGCCCCGACGCGTGCGGCGCCGCTGTTGCCCGCGCTGACCACAACCAGCCGGCCTCGTCGACGGCCTGGCTCATCCGCGACCATCGTCGCCACCTTGAAGTCGCGCCAGAGCATGACGAACACCGCCCCCAGGAAGGCCAGCAGCAGCCCTCCAGCCACGATGCGCAGCGCCAGCAGCAGGGCATCCACGCTCACCACTCCTCGTCGAGGGGATCAGCGTCATCAGCCGGGCGGACGTAAAGCTGCGTGTCACCGCCTGGCACGTCGTGCGCGCCGGTCGTGCCTTCATCCACCACGTAGACCAGCTTGACTCCCGCCAACGACAGCACATCCCCGGAGCGCAACACACACTCGGCGATGCGCGCGTCATTGACGAAGGTCCCGCCCCGGCTGGCCAGGTCATATAGCACGAATTCGCCGAACCGGTAGCGAAGCTGGCAGTGATGGCGGCTGACTCGCCGGTCGTCGAGCACGATCGTGTTGTCGCGCCGCCGCCCGATATTGATCACCGAGCGATCGAGCAGGACATAGCGATCGCCATCCAGGACGAGATAAGCTGGCGGCAGTGCCGGCGCCGGCGAGGGGTCTTCCTCTCGCTGCAGATCGCGCTCCAGCAGCAGACGGGTGGTTTGCCGCGTCA
Source organism: Chloroflexota bacterium (assembly GCA_037447125.1). Taxonomy (GTDB): domain Bacteria; phylum Chloroflexota; class Anaerolineae; order Aggregatilineales; family Aggregatilineaceae; genus UBA2029. The sequence continues at coordinate 15,335 of JBBIHG010000045.1, forward strand.
CAGCCACGTGGTCAGCCTGCACGGCCATCGTGTGGACGGCAACAGCCGGGTCGGAGATCAGCACCACTTCCGGCTCGGTATCCAGGCGCAACCCGCCATTGCGAGCCAGCGCCACAATGTCTTCGGCCAGCGAAGAGCCAAGGGCGGGGTGTGCATCGAGCAGCCAGGCGTGATCGTCGGGGTGCAACCGCACCAGATAGCGGTTCGGCGCGGAGAGGGAGCCATGAGCGTCGAGCGCGGCACCATCTTCCATCGCCCGGGCTAGGCGCAGGGCCACCTCGCGCGGCTTGAGTCGCCCGGCGAACAGCCGCGCGAAGCCGCCTTCGACCAGCGCCTGGACGCGCTCCTCGAACTGCGAGAACCGGTTTCTGTCCATGCCGGGGATTATACCAGCCAATTGCCGTTCGCAGAACGCCCGTCGGGCAAGCGCAGGGGGCAGGTTCGCGCCTGCCCCCTTTTCTACACCGCTTTTTTCGCCGGGTCAGATCGTGCAGATTCGAACATTCGTTATGGAGAAAATCGTGTGATTCGATACTGGGGCAGATGTGCATTCCAAGTCTGAATGTTGAAGACCAGACAGCCATCAACAATTGGCTGTAGCCATACTCCCGAAGGAGGGCCATTTAGCGGCAGTTGCCGCCTCAATTCATCTGTCCTGACGCTCAAATCAGCCTCAGTGAGGCTGTCCAGGGCTATGAGAACGAGATAGTGTATGGGCTTTTCTCCCACATTCCCGCAAGCCCATTGATAGAGAAACGAATCGCGGTATTTGTACTTGAGGCTGTCATCCAGACTTCCTGCCTTAAACCCGCCAATAAACTTGTCCCGGTCTTTGGGTCTGCTAGACGGGTGCTGAGAGTCTTTGATCTCGACAAAAAGGAAACGGTCTGGAAGCTCAATAATGAAATCCACCGCCTTCATACAGTGGGACAGACCATGAGCAGCATCGTCAAACTTCCACCCTTTTGCCTCTGGAGGCAGTTTGAGTTCAAGATCACCTTCTCGCAGTACCATTATTTCCTGATCCCCCTCAGGCTGCGCTCCACTTCCCGGTCATAGGCGTTGGCGAAAGCCTGTGCGATAGCGTTTGGATCAATTTGTGCGTAGGTATTCACCGTATTGCACATAAGCTCCCGTGAGTCTTCATCACGGTACAAAGCATGGAAGGCGACAAGATCACTGTCCTTCTTCTGGAGATCGAACTCCTTAAGAATGAGATAGTCATGCGTGGCCACAAAGATTTGGACACCTCCACGCGACAGTTCGAGTAGAATCTCGATGAGCTTGCAGAAGAGGGATGGGTTGAGATTAGTCTCTGGTTCATCCCAAAACAGCACAGAGCCTTCTAGCAGCGTGCCGTTTTGGATTAGCAGCCACAGCAATCCCAGTTTTCGCAACCCTTCTGCCAGCAACGTGAACTCGAGGTTCCCTTGCCTGTTACGGAGGAAGAACTCTTCGTTCCTTTGCTGGACTCTGCCATCAATGGCACCCTGGAGGATTTCGAGTAACTGCCTTCGCCGGTCGTCAATGGGGCCACGCCGCACAGGCAGAAAAGCGCGATCTACAATGTCGGCGTAGATTTCTTCGAAATGAACCTCTCTTTGTGCATACAGGGAGCGGAAGCCTGGCGCATTGGCAAGCATTTCTTTGACCGGGATATACACTGCTTGGATAGGCTCAGCTTTCCACTCTTTTGCTCCGGTGACCGTAGCTGATCCTGCCATCGTGGTATGGTTGGAAAACGAAGCGCGTAATCTTCTGTTATTTCGGAAGACCTCAATCGTGCAGCGAGTGCTCTGCCCGTATCGTTTCACCAACCGTCCTGGGACTCTGCCTGAAGGCAAGAACACACGAACAAGCTTGTCCACAAATCCAACGTCGCTCTTGGTGATATCACAGGCCGCATAGACTACCTTCATCAGGTGCGTCTTCCCGGTCCCATTAGCGCCAACGAGAATATTCACAGCGGGCGAGAAATCGAGACTTAGATTCTCGAACGCAGTAAAACGCTCAAGATTCAGGCGTGTGATGGTCACGTTCTTTTTCTCCCCTCACTGCCTGGGTTGTGTTGACGCTGGTCGCCAGCGATCATCCAGGCTGAACTTAGCCCCAGTGGCTCACCGCAGGGTCGGGCTTCGAAACCCGACCCCTTACGCCCGCCGCCTAGCGATCGTCTGGCCGGTGGTTGAGAATGAAGTCGAGCGGGTTGATGTAGTGCTCCCGCAGGGCAGTCCGGTTCATCTTCGGCCAGTGCCAGGGCTGTGTCTCCAACACGGTGGTATTGCTGAGATCGAAGTGCAGGTGGTAGGTGAAGATGCCATCCGCGTTGCCCACTTTGCTGATCTGCTGGCCGCGCACGACGCGATCGCCCACCTGCACCCGCACATCGGCGACATGCCCATAACGCCCGTAAAGCACCTGCCCGGTGGAGATCAATGGATCGTGGCGGATGATGACCACACCGCCCCAGCCGGGCAGCCGGTCGGCGAAAGTGACAACGCCGGAGGCCGCCGCATAGACCGGCGAATGGGCGTCAGCGTCCCAGTAAGGCTCATTCATGTTCAGGTCCACGCCGGTGTGATACGCCTGATTTACCGTACCCACCCTGTACAGGCGGTCGAAGCCGGTGGCGTCGAACCAGTTGCCCGGCCAGACCTTGTCGCCTTTCCGCTCCGCCGCCGTGCCCACCGGGCTGTCGTAACCATCGGCGAGGTACTTCTCCGTCGGCGTGATGCCCACGATCTGCCGCCAGCGCATCGCGTCGAAGACGATCTTCTTATCCTCCTCGCCGGTCAGATCGTTGAGGAAGACCACGCCCGCCGTGGCGTTGTTGGCATCGAACTGGAACACGCCCAGCGGCACCCACACGTTGTAGTGGTCCGCCTGACGCACAGGGAGCACCAGCTCGCCGGACGCGCCCAAAGCGCCGTGCAGCTTGTAGCGCGCCATCTCAGTCGTCGCGTGGCGGGCCGGCACGAACGCCGATACCTCATACCAGCCGCTGGCCACAAGCTGAGGGTCCCACCGCGCCCATACCAGGCTGCTCGTCTTGGCTGTGGCCTTGTACTTGGAGGTCCAGCCCCAGGTGTTCTTGAACGTGCTGAGCAGCTTCTTGACATCGCCGCTGCCATACGCCCCATCGCGGTACTGCGGTTTGTCGGGCGTCACCACCACTTCGATGCCATAGCGCCCCCTGGCTGCCGGCGGCTCTGGCTCCGTCCCCCCGCTGATGGGCACCATGGGCTGGTTAACAGCCGGGAACTCAATAGGCCCCATGGTGCCAAAGCGCCACCAGCTCATGCCTGCCACCTTATGACGCCTGATCACGTATTCGCGTCCGGCGATGATCTCGTCGCGCGGCGCCTTGCCAGGCATCACCGGGAAGAGCGGCAGCCCGTAGTCCTTCCAGGCATTGAAGCCCTCGTCCAGAACTTCGGCATAGGGTCGCTGGAACGTGTTCCAGTACACCTGGAGGTGCACGCTATTGACAAACGGGCGCCATTCGCCGGGGAAGATGGATGCCCTGTGGCGCGGTCGCGGATCAATGGCCATAGCGAGGTGGAAGCGCCCGCCAATCCCGCGCCGGATGCGCGTCATAAACGGGCGGATGGGCTCTTTGCCCACGGTCCAGAAGCCAGCATACGGCTCCACATCGAGGACCATGGAGCGCACGCCGGGCCGGTTGCACACATCAATGATCCGGTCCGCCTCCTGGTTGATGTCCTTCCCTGTAACCACAGCCCAGGCATGAAACTCCAGGCCGAACGAGTCCAGGATGCGTACCCACTTGTCCACGCTGGCCACGCCGTCAATGGCCAGGTTGCGATCGGTGTCGAAATTGCCCTGCCAGTGAGGGCCGTCGCTCGTCTTGACCCAAATCTGCGTGATCGCCGGCGCCCATTTCTTGATCGTCCGGCACAGCCCCTCAATCGACTCTTCGGCGACTGAGTCTCCCTTCCAGTGCCAAATTGCCACCTTGCCGTCATACGGCGTCGCCATGCCTCACGCTCCTTCGGACTACAACTCGACTGACTCTGAGGGCATGGTAGTATGTTTTACGAAAATTGACAAACAGACGGAGGAAACGGACGGTACAGGGCACTCCTCCCCCTGCCCGGCGGGGTATAATGGACGCAGAGCGCCCGATCACCGATGCGAAAGGAAACCGTTCATGACCCGCCTGCTCACTCTGCTAGGGGTGCTGCTGACTGCGGCTCTCATCAGCGTCGTCCCGGCGAGCGCCGAGCCTGCGCCGCGCCAGGGCCAGCGTTTGCGCTACGGCGAGACGCAGCAGGGCTACCTCAGCAGTTCCAGCGCCGCCCAGGCCTGGCAGTTCACTGGGCGCGCCGGCGACCTGGCGCTGCTTGACATGCGTCCCGCCGACGCCAGCGGGCTGGACACGATGCTGACCTTGCTCGACCCGGCGAGCGGCACGCTCGCCAGCGACGACGACAGCGGCGAGGGCACCAACGCGCGCATCGGGCCGCTGCTGCTGCGCGCCGACGGCGAGTACACCGTGCTGGCCGATCGCTACACGGGCGCAGGCTCGTACCTGCTCTCCCTGCGCGATCTGAACACCGCTCCAGAACTGGCACCCGGCAAGCCCGTCGTGGGCGCCGTCAGCGCCGCGCATCCCAGCGAGTACTTCCTCATCGGTGCGCTGGCCCGGCAGCATCAGACTATGCTCCGTCTCAGCGTGCGCGATGACGATCCGGCGGGCGGCCCGTTCCTCACCGCCTACGGGCCAGACGGACCGCTGGCCAGCACGGAGTCTGCCGCTGGAGCCAGCACGCTCGACCCGATCGTGCTGGAAGGGAGCGGCCCCTACGTGATCATCGTGAGCTGGAACGGGGAGACGCCAGGCGGAGCCTATGAGTTGCTCCTCGAGCGGTCGCAGATCGCGCTGATGGCGCCAGGCGAGCCTGTTGCGGGGCTGCTAACGGCTCCGGACAGCGCTCAGCGCCATTACTTCTATGCCGAGGCAGACAGCGCCGTCACTCTGACCCTGACCGCCAAAGAGACCTTCGCCCCGGCGCTGAGCGTCAGCAGCCTGGACGGCGCAACCGCCCTTTTCACCAACGAGGGTGCGGGGACGCGCTCGCTCAGCGTGACGCTGGCTATTCCCACAACGGGCGTCTACCAGGTGGAAGTGCGCGACGGCGCGCAGTCGGGCGAGACGGGGGCCTACACCCTGCTGCTGGAGCAGCCAGAGCAGCCGCCGCCCAACGCGGGCTAGAACAGCCCCCAGTCGCTCAGCGCGCCCTCTTCGGCCATGGATGGGTCCCAAAGCTGCATGCCGACCTCGATGGTCGTCGGGACGCCTAGAGTGTCCTGCGCCTTGCGCCGCGTCGCTTCGAGCAGTTGCGGCGCGTAGGGGCAGAACGGCGTGGTCAGGATCATCACGATGTGCAGCCTGTCCTCTTCGACGATGATCTCGCGCACCAGTCCCAGTTCGACCACGTTGAGGCCGATTTCGGGATCGTAGATCTCGCGCAGGGCCTCGCGCACCAGGTGTTCCTTCTGCGCGCGATCCAGGGCAGCGGAATCTTGTGCTTGGTCGGGCATGAGCCGTGCTCCTCACAGAACCGGAATGAGCGAACTGAGCAGAGTATAAGCCAGCGGCGGCAGTGCAGACAAACGCGCCCACATTAGGTTTTTATAAGATGTTCATCTTCCTTATTGGCTTCCCCCCGCCTACCTGTTATAATCACGCTAGAACCGTTGCAAAACGTTCTCAATTGAGAGAGACTTGGCGGCTGAACAGCCGTGACTGAGAAGCACCATACCAGTGAGGAGATACAGCATACCGATGGGCGCTGCGTTAGAAATTCGCAATCTGCATGTCAGTGTCGAAGACCAGCCGATTCTGAAGGGCGTCAGCCTGATCGTCCGCCAGGGCGAGATTCACGCACTGATGGGGCCGAACGGCTCCGGCAAGAGCACCCTGTCCAACACGATCATGGGCCATCCCGCCTATGAAGTCACCGCCGGGCAGATCATCTTCGACGGCGTGGACATCCTGGACCTGGAAGCGGACGAACGCAGCCGCCTGGGCCTGTTCATGGCCTTCCAGTATCCTGTCGCCATCCCCGGCGTCACCGTCGCCAACTTCCTGCGCAACGCGCTGAACGCGCGGCGCCGCGCCAGCAATCCCGAAGATAAGGGCATCCCGATCCCCGCCTTCCGCAAGCTGATGATCGAGAAGATGGACATGCTGCGCATGGACCACGACTTCGCCGGGCGCTATCTCAACGACGGCTTCTCTGGCGGCGAGAAAAAGCGCGCCGAAATCCTGCAAATGGCCGTGCTGGAGCCGAAGATCGCCATCATGGATGAGACCGACTCCGGCCTGGATATTGACGCGCTGCGCGTCGTGTCGGAGGGCGTCAACACCCTCTATGGCCCGGACCTGGGCGTGCTGGTCATCACCCACTACCAGCGCATCCTCAACTACATCAAGCCGCAGTTCGTGCACATCATGCTGGACGGGCAGATCGTGGAGAGCGGCGGGCCGGACCTGGCGCTGCACCTCGAAGAACACGGCTATGACTGGCTGCGCGAGAAGCAGAACGGCAGCGGCAGATAGCGGTCAGCCATCAGCGCTCAGCCGTCAGCAGGTAGAGAAGCGCGAAGGTTCCCGTTGCGCGCAGACACACAGCGCCTTTGTTCTTGCTTCTCGCTGACGGCTGAAAGCTGAACGCCGACAGCCTTAACCAACGGAGCAACCATCATGGGTGATGCAGAGCAGCTTCAGGGCATCCGCGAAGCCTACGACGAGCAGTACGGCTTCCGCGATCCCGATACCTACGTCTTCAAGGCGCGCAAGGGCCTCGACGCCGAGATCGTCGGCCAGATCAGCGAGATGAAGGGTGAGCCGGAATGGATGCGCACCTATCGTCTCAAGGCGCTGGAGATCTACCAGAGCAAGCCTGTGCCCACCTGGGGGCCGGACCTGTCCGGCTTCAGGGAGGACGATATCTACTTCTTCGTCAAGCCTGCCGAGAAAGAGGCGCGCTCGTGGGATGACGTGCCGGAGAACATCAAGCGCACCTTCGACCGGCTGGGCATCCCCGAAGCCGAGCAGAAGTTCCTGGCTGGCGCCGGGGCCCAGTACGACTCGGAGATGGTCTACCACCAGGTGCGCAAGGAGCTGGAAGCCCAGGGCGTCATCTTCAAGAGCATCGAAGCCGGGCTGAAGGATCACGAAGACCTGTTCCGCCAGTATTTCGGCACGGTCATCCCCGCCCACGATAACAAGTACGCGGCGTTGAACGCGGCGGTGTGGTCGGGCGGGTCGTTCATCTACGTGCCGCCGGGCGTGCGTATCGAAATGCCCCTGCAGGCGTACTTCCGCCTCAACACAGCCAACATCGGCCAGTTCGAGCGCACGATGATCATCGTGGACGAAGGTGCGTTCCTGCACTATGTCGAGGGCTGCACCGCGCCCACCTACTCCACCGACAGCCTGCACAGCGGCGTGATCGAGATCATCGTCAAGCGCGGCGCGCGCTCGCGCTACACCACCATCCAGAACTGGTCAGACAACGTCTACAACCTGGTGACCCAGCGCGCTCTGGTGCATGGCGACGCCTCCCACGAGTGGGTGGACGCCAACCTGGGCAGCAAGATCACCATGAAATACCCGTCGGTGTACCTGCTGGAGCCGGGCGCGCACGGCGAGATTCTGTCCATCGCCTTCGCCGGACGCAACCAGATTCAGGACGCGGGCGGCAAGGCCATCCACATCGCGCCCAACACCACCAGCCAGATCATCAGCAAGTCCATCTGCAAGGACGGCGGGCGCAGCAGTTACCGTGGACTGCTCAAGGTCTATCCCGACGCGGCCCACGCCAAGAGCACCGTCGTCTGCGACGCGCTGCTGCTGGACGATCACAGCGAATCGGACACGTACCCATACATCGAGATCGAGAATCCGAGCGTCACCGTCGGCCACGAAGCGACGGTCAGCAAGATCGGCGACGACCAGCTCTTCTACCTGATGAGCCGCGGCCTGACCGAAGACGAAGCCAATGCCATGGTCGTCAACGGCTTCCTGGAGCCGCTGACCAAGGAATTGCCGATGGAATACAGCATCGAGATGAACCGCCTGATCCAGCTTCAGATGGAAGGCTCCATCGGCTAAGCGCACCCTGGGGCGGCGCTTTACACCGCCCCAACTGACAACTGACAACCGATCACTGATAACTGATCACCAACAACCAATAACCAACCACCACCCTGAGAGAGGAACACCTGTGGCAAGCCGTCGTCGTGTTGTACGCGAATTTCAAGCGCCGCCGCTCGCTCGCGCCGATGTCGAGGCGCTGAGCGCGCGCACCAGCGAGCCGGCCTGGCTGCGCGAGGCCCGCCTGGCCGCCTGGGAGGTCTATGAGGCGCTGCCCATGCCCACTACCAGCGATGAAGCCTGGCGGCGCACCGACTACCGGCACATCAACTGGGACAGCGCGGGCGTCCTGCGCTCACCCAACGGCGGGCGCGTCGAAGACATCCCCGCCGACAACCGCCGCCCCCTGCTCGGCGACGAACAGGGCGGGACGCTCGCCTTCGTGGACGACAGGCTCGTGCACCACGAAGTGAGCGAGACGCTGGCCCGCCAGGGCGTCATCTTCACCGACCTGCGCAACGCCGCCCACGACCACGCCGACCTGGTGCGCCGCCACCTAATGACGCACGCCGTCACGCCGCAGCATGGCAAGTTCGCCGCGCTGAATGCGGCGCTGTGGACGCACGGCGTCTTCCTGTATGTGCCGCGCGGCCAGGCGGTGACGCTGCCCGCCCACAGCATCTTCTACGCCAGCCGCCCCGCCATCACGCTCGGTCACCTGCTGGTTGTGCTCGAAGAGGGCGCGTCCATTGACTACCTGCACGAGAATCTTTCGCCGGCCATGCCCGACGACGCCAGCTTCATCGGCGCCACCGAGCTGATCATCGGGGACGGGGCGACGCTGCGCTTCGTCAACCTGCAGGACTGGGGCCGCAGCATGTTCGAGTTCAGCACGCAGCGCGCCCGCGTCGCCAACGACGGGCAGCTCGACTGGATCACCGGGCAGATGGGCGGCAGGCTGGTCAAGGCGTTCATGGAGATTGACCTGGACGGGCGCGGCTCGTGGGGGCGCATGAGCGCGCTCTATTTCCCGGACGGCCAGCAGTTCATGGACCTGGACACGCAGCAGAACCACAACGCGCCGCACACCACGTCTGATCTGCTGTTCAAGGGCGTGCTCAAGGATCACGCGCGGGCGGTGTGGCAGGGCATGATCAAGGCACTGCCCGGCGCGCAGAAGACCGACGGCTTCCAGGCCAACCGCACCATGATCATGAGCGACGACGCCCGCTCCGACAGCATCCCCGGCCTGGAGATTCAGGCCGACGATGTGCGCTGCACGCACGCTTCGGCCACTGGCCAGATCGAAGAGGAAGTGCTGTTCTACCTGATGTCGCGCGGGCTGCCGCGCCAGGAAGCCGAGAAGCTGGTCGTGGACGGCTTCTTCGTGCCCGTGCTGGATCGCATCCCGTTCGAGAACGTGCGCGAGCGGATGATGGCCTACGTCGAGCGCAAGCTGCTCGGCGAGGTCTAGCCGGGGCTGCGGGGGAGAGAGGCAATCGGCAAACCGGGTCGCGCGTGGCCCGGTTTCTTGTTATCTTTTGCTGAGACTTTCGTTCAGTCTTCCCGCTGGGCAGTGCTGCTTGGCGCACAGCATTTGCCGCTATGAGCGAAGGCAGAACATGATCGGCATCACATCTGCTCTTGAAGCAGTGATGGCGGAACTGGCTGCCAGTGGCGCGCAAGCTGTCGTGTTGTTCGGCAGTTTCGCGCGGGGTGACGCCACGCCCTATTCCGATCTTGACCTGTGGGCGCTGGGATCGGGCGCGCCACGCTATGAGTTGCGCGCCGGGCGGCTGATCGTCACCACCTGGGTCACACCCGACGCTGCGCGCGCGGCTTTCCGTGATCCCGCTGCCGTCTGTGAGGCCATTCCTGCCTGGCGTGAGGCACGCATCCTTTACGATCCCCTCGGCTGCGCGGCGGACCTTCAGCGCGAGGCCATAGCCTGGACATGGGCTGCCCTCAATCCGGCGGCGTGTGATACATACGTCGCCCGCGAGGTTGCCGGCTATGCCGAAGAGGCGCTCAAACTGGCGGGCGCGCTGGCCGCCGGCTGGCACCTGATGGCAGCAGTGCAACGTAATGTGCTGGTGTTGCGCCTGGCCGGAGTTCTGGCGCTGCACCGCCGCCTGCTTTACGGCACTGAGAACCGACTGTGGGACATGGTAGCCGACGAGATGGGCGAACCATACACGCTGGTTCAGGCGCAGGCGATGGGTCTCAGCGGCGAGCCATTTGAGGACACATGCCGCGCTGCGCTACGTTTGTACGCGCTGGTGGCACAGCAAACGCAGCACATTCTTGACAGACAACAGCGCCCGATTGTAGCGCACGCCTGTGCGCGGGCGGGCTATGTCCTGGAAGCATCAGATAAGACCTAAAGGACACCCATGACCAAACAGAACGTCTCCCCGCTAAACATCGCCGCCATCCGCGCGGACTTCCCGGCGCTCGACCAGGAAGTGCACCCCGGCAAGCGGCTCGTCTTCCTGGACTCGGCAGCCAGCAGCCAGAAGCCGCGCCAGGTCATTGACGCCATGAGTCGCTATTACGAGACCAGCCACGCCAACGTGCACCGGGGCATTCACGTGCTCAGCGAGCGCGCCACCGCCGCCTATGAGGGCGCCCGCGAGAAGGTGCGCGCCTTCATCAACGCCGCCTCGCCCCGCGAGATTATCTTCACCCGCAACACGACCGAGAGCATCAACCTGGTCGCCTACTCCTGGGGCCGCGCAAATCTGCGCCCCGGCGACGTGATCGTGCTCAGCGAGATGGAGCACCACAGCAACCTGGTGCCCTGGCACATCCTGGCCGAGCAGACCGGC
>JBBIHG010000046.1:0-24780 GCA_037447125.1 Chloroflexota bacterium
TTCCATCTCTCTTAGTCCGTTTTTCGACCATTATACCCCTTTCCAGACACGCTCTTAAGAACTGCTGCCCTACGACAAGCTACAAGTTGCTATCCCCGCGTTTGCCCCACGCCGATTGCATCCGCCCCTGGCGCAGGCTATAATCCGCACCCGTTCCGCTAATACGGTACACAGCGGCTGCAACTGATGAAGGCACCCCCGGCGGCGGTAGCTGATTCTCGGCTGGGATGGTTTTTTGGGGAGGATGATCTCAGTGTTGACTGCAAAACACAGCTCAATGGCAATGGTCCGGTATGGCTGGCTGAGCCTGGTACTGGCTGTTGTGATCGTCGTCAGTGGGGTGGGACAGGCCCCTCGGCTCGCACTTGCTCAGGATGTCAACCTGCTGGTGAACGGCAGCCTGGAACAACCTTACTATGGTCAGGGCGCGGCGACGCGCACGGCTCCTAACGGGTGGAGTATCTGGTTGGGAGCAGGCGCACCCGAAGCCTTTCCACACAACGACAAAGTCCAGGTGCTAGACGGCGAGGTCTCCTGGAACGTCAAGCAAGGCTACACGGCTTTCACCGCAGCCGGCTATCAGCGTGTCAGCGGCCTGGCTGCTGGCGAGGCGATCCGCCTGACCGCTTATGGGTGGGTCTACACCTGCAACGATCCGGGCACGTCGTGTATCATCGCCGACCATCCCTACCGTCGCTCAGATACAGCGGCGGGCGCTTCGTTGAAGGTGGGCATCGATCCCAACGGCGGCACAGATCCGCTCGCGGCCAGCGTGGTATGGTCGGCGGCGGCGGCCCCCTATGATCAGTGGGCCGAGCTGAGCGTTGCTGCCCCGGCAGCAGGCGATTCGGTCACCGCTTTTCTATACATGACCCAGGCTGCCGGGCTGGCCATCAACAACGTATACTGGGACAAAGTCTCGCTTGTACGCACCCAAGGCGGCATTGCCCCTGCTGCCGGACCTGTCCCGGCGGAAGTGCCCTTCGTCACGCCGCAGGGCGTCCGGCCTGATGGCGGCATTGTCCACACGGTCCAACCCGGCGACACGCTGTCCAGCATCGTCTATGCCTACTTTGAGTACGGCGTGACAGCGGAAAGTGTCGCCGCCCTGAATCCGGGGATGAAGCCCACTACACGCGTGTTACAGATCGGCCAGCAGGTGGTCATTTTGCCCCCTGGCTCGGTGGACCCCACAACCGGCAAGTTGTTGCCCGCGGGGGCTGCTCCGCCACCAGCCCCAGCAGAAGCGGCCGGCCCGACCCTTGTGCCTTCGCCCACGCCAGTGGGTGGAATCGCGCAGCCAGAACCGATCACCGCACCATCACCGGAAGCTGAGCCCCCGGTCACCTACGGGCCGGTGCAGGCTGAAGCGGTGACCCTCGAACGCGGCGAGATGTTCTGGGTCCAGGACACCAACCAGGTCTTCGTGCTCACCTATGGGGCCGAGCAGTTGAACGGCACTTACAAAGCATACCAGAACACCTGGATGGACGGGATGCCGGAAGTTGATCCCGCGCTCGAAACCCAGGTGCCTGCAGGTCTTGCCCAGCCCACTCGCCGCTTCGGACAGGCCTGGCGCACTTATGCCGGCGTGCGCGACGCCCTGGGCTGGGCCACCGACGAGACCCTGCCCTATACAGCGCTGGTTGTCCGGCAGGGCGGCACGATCGTCTTCAGCGGACCGTCCGGCCTCGTTTACCAGTTCGACGCCGAGGGCAACTGGCAGGCCTTCGATCTGGGCGCGGAACAATAAGCGGCGGCCAGGCGCTGACCAGTGGTTCTCAGCGAACGGCAGGGCGCACAAAGCAACGCCCCGCCCACATAGATGCTCGAATAAGCCTTCCGAAGCCTGTGAGATTTCGGAAGGCTTATTGCTGCTCTGCTGAACCCATTGTCCCTGCTACCTATCACTGATGGTTGCTTGCCCGGCTGTTTGCCTCCTCATTCACCATTCCGCGCCCGCTTGACAATGACCAGTGTGGCGTCATCGGAAAGCTCCTGCTCGGCGGCGAAGTCGTTGATCGTCTCCAGAATCCGATCGGCCAGTTCCTGCGCGGGCAGCGCGGTATGCTGGCGGATGAGCGCCTCCAGCCGGTCTTCGCCGAACTCTTCTTCTTCGCTGTTGAGCACCTCAGTGATGCCATCGGTGTATAGCACGAAGATATCGCCCAGTTCCAGGCGCAACCGGTCGGGGATGAACTCGGCCTCTTTGAAAATGCCAACGGCCACGCCCTGCGCTGTAACATAATCTACCGCGCCGGTCGCCGCGTGATACCACAGCGGCGGGTTGTGCCCCCCGCAGGCGAACAGCATCTCGCCGCTATCCGGGGCCAGGTAGCCGACAAACGTGGTGGCGAACATGCGCGAACGTTGCTCGGAGATGATCATCTCGTTGGCGTGGCGCAACACTTCGTCAGGCGGCAGGTTGATGCTCATGCCATAGCGCAGCACAGTCACGCTGAGTGCCATGAACAGCGCCGCCGGAATGCCCTTGCCGGAGACATCAGCGATCACGACCCCCAGCCGTTCATCAGACAGGGCGTGGAAGTCGTAGAAGTCGCCGGCCACACTGCGAATGGGGCACCACAGCGCCCCGATATCCCAGCCATCTAGCGCCGGGATACGATCGGGCAGGAAGCTCGCCTGGATGGAGTGAGCCGTCTCCAGCTCGCGGTTGATGAGCTGCTGCTGAATCTCCTGCTGGTAGAGCCGCGCGTTCTCGATGCTGATCGCTGCCTGGGCGGCCATTGCCGTCAGCAGGCGCTCGTCGCGGAAGGTGAAAGCGCCATCTTTCTTGTTCAGAAGCTGCACCACGCCGATCACCTTCTGCTGGGGGTTGAGCATCGGCGCGGTGAGGATCGTCCGTGTGTGGAAGCCAGAAACTTTGTCAAATTGCGGATTGAAGCGCGGGTCGGCATAGGCGTCGGGGATGTTGAGCACTGCGCCGGTCGCCGCGACATGCCCGGCGATCCCCTCCCCAATCTTGAGGCGAATCTCGGACAGCGGGCCGGCGTCCTGGAGCAGCACGCGCGACCATAGCTCGCCGCGCTCCTCGTCCACCAGGTAGAGCGTGCCGCGCTCGGCGTTGATGGTCGTCACCAGCTTGCTGAGGATCAGGTTGAGCAGGTCGTCGAGCTTGATATTGGAGGTCATCACCTCACTGACCGAGCGCATGGCGTTGAGTTCTTGTACGGGACTCATCGCCGATCCTTCGGCTTCGGCCCGCTCGATCAGCTTGACCAGCTTGAGCGTGTTGGGTTGGCCCAGTTCGGCGCTGGTGGTGCGCTCCACGGAGTCCATCAGCGCGTGGATGAAGTGCAGGCCCATGCCCCCTTTGAGGCGTGCTTCGACCGGCGCGTTGATGTCGAACGGCTTAACCCTGGCCGGGTCCAACGGGACACCCCAGTCAGTCAGCGTGACCTGGACGAAATCGCCCGTTTCGCTGGCCGAGATCAGCAGATGGCCTTTGCGTTCGCCCGGATAGGCGTGGTGGATGATGTTGGTCGCGGCCTCCTCGACGGCCAGTTCCAGGTCAAAAAGCGCCCTGTCGGACAGGGCAAGGCGCTGGCCCACGCCCTGCACAAAATATGAGATGAGGCGCAGGCTCTCCTGCCGAGCCTGGACGCGAAGCTCACCGAGGAAGGTCATGGGTCAGTGCCTCGTTCATCTCCGCTGGGATAATCTCGCCGGGCGCTGCTGCCGTCACGCTCCGCAGGGACGTAGGCCATATGCTCTTACGCCCCCGCAAAGCCGTCCTTCTCCGCGCCACTGCGGTGATCGCTTTTCCTGCGCTGCCGCTACCCTGCCCCGTTGACCAGTTCCTCAGCCTGCGCGACCAGCTTCTCGATCTCGCCCAACCCCTCCTGCCAGAAATGTGGATCGGTCAGGTCCACGCCGAGCGGAGCCAGCGTCTTCTCTGGCCAGTCCGAGCCACCGGCGCGTAGCACCTCCAGATAGCGGGGTGCGAATGAGTCCCCCTCCTGGCGGTAGCGGGCGAACAGGGCCAGCACCAATAGCTCGCCGAAGGCATAGGCGTAGACATAGCCCGGCACCTGCAAGAAGTGCGGAATATAACTCCACCACAGCGCGTAGTTGTCGGTCAGCTCGACGCTGTCGCCAAACATGGTCTGCTGCGTCTCCATCCAGATCGCGCCCAGGCGCTCGCTGCTCAACTCGCCCTCTCCGCGGCGGGCGGTGTGCATCTCGTGTTCGAAGCGATTCATCGCAATCTGGCGGAAGATGGTGGCAAAGGAGTCTTCGATCTTCTGGGCGAGCATAGCCAGCCGCACGGCGGAGTCTGTCTCGTTGGCCATGAAGTCGCTGAAGACGAGCATCTCGCCAAAGGTGGAGGCCATCTCGGCAGTGGTCAACGGCGTGCGCTGCTGGAGCATCCCCTGCTCACGCGACAAATACTGGTGGATGCCGTGCCCTAGCTCGTGGGCCAGAGTCATCACGTCGCGGGCGTTGCCGGTATAGTTCAGGAAGATGTACGGATGGACCGACGGCACGACCGACGCGCTATAGGCACCCCCACGCTTGCCAGGGTAGGGGGGTGCGTCAATCCACGACCTGGCGAAAAACTGCCCGGCGACCTCGGCCATTTGTGGATGGAACTGGCCATAGGCGCGCAGCACCATCTCACGGGCCTGCGCCCACTGGTAATGGCTTTCGGCGGCAGGCAGGGGCGCGTAGCGGTCGTAGTCGTACAGCCTGTCCACGCCCAGCAGCGCCCGCTTCAGCCGGTAATAACGGGCGACAATGTCATAACGCGCTGTCACCGCTTCGATCAGCGCATCAACCACATCGTCGCTGACTTCGTTATCCAGGTTGCGCGACGCAATCCAACTTGAGTAGCAGCGCAGCCGGTCGTCGGAGGCTTTGTCGGCGGCCAGCGTGTTGAAAATGAAGGTCAGCGTGGGCAGTTGCCCGCGCAACACAGCGGTGATAGCCTGGGCCGCGCGCTGGCGAATGGCGCGGTCAGGTTCGTGCAGCTTGGCCAGGATCGTCGCCTGAGTCAGATCTTCACCGTCGAAGGGATAGCGCGTGTTGCCCATCAACTCGGAGAAGAAGCGGGCCCACGCGCTGCGCCCGGTGACGGACTTCTCCGCCAGGATTTTCTCTTCCGGCTCGCTGAGACGGTGGGGTTGGTAGCGGCGGGTCGTCTCCAGCCAGTGCCGGTAACGAGCCAGCCCACGGTGGGTCAGCATGGTCTGAGCGAACTCGTCCGGCGCGTTGACCCACTCCAACTCGAAGAAGACAAGCTTCTGCTGAAGCTCGGCTTCCCATTCGGTCAGGCGCTGTAACAGCGCGCCATAGCGGGCATTGGCCGCATCCGTCGTCCAGATCAGGTAGGCGAACACGCCAGGCTTGTTGGCGGCCTCGACGATCGTCTCATAGGCACTCACCGCCGCGCGCAGCTCCTCGGCGTCGAGCGAGGCGACCTTGCCCCGGTAGGTAGCGGCGAAATCATCGGTGAGTGCGTTAACTTGCGCGATGTCTTGCTCGATCTGCGGATCGTCCACCCCGGCATAGAGATCGCTCAGGTCCCACAAAACCTCTTCGGCTCCAGTGCGCTTCTCGTTGACTTCAACGGCCATAGATCTCTCCCCAATGGCTGTGTATGGATCAAGTTCTCACTCCGCCAAGCATAACAAGAGTCGCGGTCCGCCTCCAAACGCGCGAAGCGACCGCGAAAAAGAACAGCGCGCTATGAGTCTTACCGCTTGCTGAACACTGTCTGCTGTTGGCCCATCATGAGCGCTGGGTGTGCGCGTATTGAGGCACAGTGCGCGCGATGAAGTCGCTCACGTCAATCAGTTCGGCGAGCATGTGCTGGCGTTTGGCCTGCCATGCGGCGGGCGTCGCCGGGTCGGTCAGCAGCGCCTGTGCCTTCGCCAGGGCGTCCGTCTGGCCGGTCTGCGGATCGTGGAAAGCGTAAACCATGTCGTAGCGCCGCTCAAGCTCGGCGATGTAACCGCGCCGCGACGTGGACAGGAAGATCGCTGGCGTGCCCAGCATGGCGCACTCAGCGGCCATCGTCGCACTTTCGCCGAAGAACAGGCGGGCGAACGCCTGTAAGTGCAGCATATTGCGGCGCGGGCCGCGCAGCGCCAATGCTTGCAAGTCAGGCGGCAGTGGCTTTTCGGCGCTGAGGATAATCCGCCCGTAGGGGGCCAGCGTTGCGATCACTGCCCGCAGGTCGCGCACGCCGTAATCGCCGACATCGTGGCTGGCCCCCCAATTGACCAGGCGCACGATGACGAACGGCTCGCCGGGACGCAGACTCTCGGCTTCCAGCGCTGCCGAATCGGGCGTGAAATAAGCCGGGTGAGTATAGGCGAGCTGCTGGTAGCCGTCGTAGCGAATGTGCCGCCTCCCCGCCGCTTTCTCGTAGGCGCGCGGGGTGATCACGGTGCGGGCCAGCGGGTAGGTGATCGCGTTGGCGACGCGGGCGTGCTCGGTGTCGGAGAAAACGACGACCGGCACGCGCTCCGGCAGGCAGCCATAGACAAGGAACGTCCCCGCTTCGGCGGCGGCGACATCCGGGCGAAAGCGCCGCACGACCCGGCGCAGCCCCCAGGCACGCTCGGCCAACTCAATCGCCAGCCCGGCGACGCCGCGCTGCGCCCGGCGGCCAATACGGATATGCTCCAGGCCAAACTCATCCAGCAGCGCCCAGGTAATGTCTTTATTACGGCTGGTGATGCACAGCGTATGTCCCTCACCCTGCCAGCGAATCAGGGCATGACGAAAAAAATGCGCGTGCATGGGGTGGGTAATGTCCACCAGAATGCGCATGGTCAGCGGTCGCTGTTGATGTAGCGCAGCAACGCGATCTGCTCGGAGATCAATCCCAACATAAACAGGACGACGCCGACGCTAATCGCCAAGCCGCCGAAGCCACTGAAACGGCTGACCAGGGCCAGCTTGCCAAGGGTGTACGTCCCCCCAACCAGCAGAAAGAGCAGGCTGATCGGCAGGAATATCTTGAGCGGGACGAACAGCGTGCCCAGACGGGTCAGCGTCAACATGAAGCGCAGCCCGTCGCGCAGCGGGCGAATCTTGCTGACGCCTGTGCGCGCCGGCGAGGCAAACGGCTGGTAATGGACCGCGTATCCGGCGCGGAACAGACAGATCGTCAGGGTGGTCGGGTACGAGAACCCGTTGGGCAGCAGGTATAGAAAGTTGCGCGCGATGGACGCACGTACGGCACGAAAGCCCGAAGTCAGGTCGGGCACCGGGTGACCAACAATGTATGAAGCGTAAGCGTTGAACAGGCGGTTGGCGATGGTGCGGTGCCAGTGAGCCTGCGTGCCGGCGCTCCGCGCCCCGACGACCATATCGTAGCGGTCCATGGACTGGAGCAGGTGGGGGATTTCCGCCGGGGGGTGCTGGCCGTCGGCGTCCATCAGCAGGATGATCTCGCCGCTGGCGGCGCGGATGCCAGACTTGACCGCCGCACCGTTGCCAATGTTGTAGGGGTGGGCTACCAGCCGGGCGGCGGGGTGCGCCCGGACAATAGCTGCGGTGCCATCGGTCGAGCCATCGTCCACGACGACGATCTCATCCACCAGCGGTTGGGCGGCCACTTGATCGAGAATGTCACTGATTATCGCCTCTTCATTGTAGACGGGCATCACCACCGACACGCGCTGCGAGTTGAACACCTGTTTGCTCCCCCCTTGTAAGCTGCACCCGGATACCATAATAGCCGATGGTGGGGGAGTTGTCAGGGATCAAGCAAAAGCACCCGCAATCTGGCGCGCACACACTGCTTTACCTCTCCGCGTGGCTTCATCGCGCCCGGCCTGCGTCTGAGCGCCTGCATGTGTAGGGGGCGGGTTTGCAAACCCGCCCCCTACAACAAAACGCCTTGATCGGCGGAGGGTCCGTAGGGGCGTATGGCCATACGCTCCTACGCCGGATGCCACCAGCCGTTCCCACCCCTGCGCGCTCACCAGTTGCGCGTGCCAGTGTAGTAGTAGACGTGCTGGCAGTTCGGCTCGCTGTTCAGCACCAGGCTCATGGTCATGGATACCGTCGTCTCGCTGGTGAAGGTCAGCGTCATGCTCACCCGGCCCGTGCCCAGGACGTTCGGCCCGGCATAGGCGTAGACGTTGGGCCGAATCCGGCTGAGGAAGTAAGGGCTGGCCTCCATCCCCTTCCACGAGACGCCGCCCGCCGCCGGGGCAATCGCCGCCAGGTGATCGCAGAAGTTGATCGCCGGCGCGCCGGAGCATTCACCGGTCATGTTGTCGCTGCCGGGGCGCATCTGCCAGACGGAATTCGCGGTGGGGGACAGGTCCGCTTCCCCGGCGGGTACCGCCTCGCCCCCTGCCGGAACCGGCGGCGGCGCGAAGACCATCGGCGGCGGCTCCACCTGGGCAACAGCCTGGCACGCGCCCACCGCGCGCACCTCGGCCTGCGCCGCCCACGAGGACTGCGCGCCCGTGTCAAGCTGCCACCAGGGAGCGCCGTCGGGGTCGTTGGCCCAGCCAACTGCCGCGTACGTTGTCGCCACCAGGAGCCTGCCCAATGCGCCGCGCTGCGCCCCCGGCCCCACGCGCAATATCACCTGCGCGTCCAGCGCGGGCGCGCCCACCAGACAGGCGACCGGCTTCTCCAGCAAGTCAAGCGGCGCGTAGGCGATATCAGCAAAGGGGTAAGCGCGCATCGCCGTGGGCGCGGCGACCGGGGTCAGGCCGTCAGCGCCGCCCAGATTAACCCGCGCCTCTTGCCCCGCCGCCATTTCAACAGGGACGCCACGCGCCGTGACCGTCCCCGTCCCGGCCAGCGCGCGGACAGTCAGGGAATCGCCCGGCGCGGCGGTGACTAGCAGCGTGGCATCGGCGAAGGCCAACGTCACCTGGTTCACCGTGATCTCGGCCGGCCTCTCTCCGGTGAATTGCAGCAGCAGGCCCGCAGGCATGGCCGCGCACGGCGCGTCCCCACTCGTCAGCGTGAACGACTCGAACGGCGCGCCCGCCAACCTGACCGGCGTCACGTCGTTGGGCAGCAGCACGGCCAGCGCGTTGATCGCGCTCTGGTCGCCCTCCC
Organism: Chloroflexota bacterium; assembly: GCA_037447125.1. Lineage (GTDB taxonomy): Bacteria > Chloroflexota > Anaerolineae > Aggregatilineales > Aggregatilineaceae > UBA2029. The sequence continues at coordinate 9,058 of JBBIHG010000046.1, forward strand.
AGCCGATCAGCGGGGTGAAGGCCCAGGCGATGCCGCCCGCGAACTGCACGCGCAGCCAGTCGCCCTGCTCGTTGCGCCCGTCGGCCAGCGCCTCTTCGCCGGCGGCGAGCTGGCCCACTACCGCGTAATTGATACCTGCCCCGTTGCGCAAGTTGATCTCCGCGCTGCCCCGGTTGAAGACCGGCAGGGTGGACCGCTCACCCCCGGCGACGGCGGGCCGTGCGATCTGCGCGTCGCCGAACAGGATGCCGGTGATCGTCGCGCCCTCGGCGGCGGGCAGACTAAGCACGGCCACGCCCCAACCCCCGCCCGCGGGATCGGCGGCAGTCGCCAGCGCGTCCAGCGTGTCCAGAGTCGCACGGTCACCAGCGGTCACCGCTGTGAGCTCGTTCGCGCCGAGGGGCCGGGCGCTGACCGCGCCGTGCCCGTAACACGCTTCGCCAGGCAGCAGTTCACCGCAGTAGATGTCCGTCTCGGCGATAGCCTGGGCCGCCAGCGCCACGCACTGATCGCCCTCCTGCGCTGCCGTGCGGGTCACAGAAGCGGCCCCGCCGGTCACGATCAGCAGGCCGATCAGCAACCCTGCCCATACAGTACGCGCTCGTCCGTTTGTCATCGCTCTGCTTCCCTTTGCTCTGGTGATTGGTGATTGGTTGTTGTCAGGGATCAGGTGTCAGTTGTAAGTGATCGGTTGCCGGTTGCCGATGATTGGGTGTCGACTCCCGGTTGGGATGTCTGCAAAATCCGCCAGGGAAGGGCGCCCCTCTGCTGCGCCCCGTTTTACCTCACCCCCGGCCTCGCTACGCTCGGCTTGCCCCCTCTCCACGTTGGAGAGGGGGCGGTGAGGCGCGTCAGCGCCGAGCGGGGGTGAGGTCAATGCCCCGCCTGTCACCGCTAGGCCATCCCGCCCCAAACATACTATAATCGCGGCGTGCGCTGCCCGTCTGAGGACACTTGCCCGGCAAAGGAACGCTCATGCGTCGCACCCACTCAGTCCCGATTCTGCTCGTCCTGCTGGCCCTGGCCCTCGCCGCGTGCGCCGGGTCAGTCAGCGCGCCGGACGCCATCGAAAGCTACCTCAAGGCCAAGATCGCCGCTGATGAGAGCAAGCTCGCCCGCCTGTCCTGCGCCGCCTGGGAAGCGCAGGCCGCGCTCGAAGCGGTCCCCTTCCGCTCGGTGAAAGCCGAACTTGACGGTCTGGCCTGCCGCGAAAACGGGCAGGACGGCGACGCGACCCTCGTCACCTGCGAGGGTACCCTGGTGATCACCTATCGCGGCGAGGCTCCGCGCCAGCAAAGCCTGGCCGGGACAACCTACCGCGCCGTCAAAGAGGACGGCACCTGGAAGATGTGCGGCCAGCAGTAGCCGCTCATTCTCCCTCTGCCGTCTCTGTTGTCTCCGCTGCCGCCAGCACCGCTTCGAGCGTTTGCAGCGTCAGCAGGTTGCGCATGGTGAAGCCCGCCGCCAGGTTCGCGTCCACGAAGGCGCACACCGCGCCGGACGCCGGCACCGTCATGTGCGTCGGGTCGGCGAGGTCTACGCCCCGGTCGGGCAGCGGTTCCAGCGCCAGCCACAGGTTGATCAGCGGCACGTCATACTCCAGCGCCACCCCCGCCACGATCTGGTTGAAGAACACCGTCTGCTCCGGGAACTCCGGGCGGTGCGGGAACGTGCTGAGCACGGGCAGCACCCCGGCGCGGATAGTCTCTACGACCAGCGCCCGCAGGAAGTAGGCGAACTGCTCGGCGGTGAGGTACTGCACGTCGTTGGTGCCGAACATGATCAGGGCGATGCTCGGCTGCATGATGCGCAGCTCGCAGCTTAGCGGCGTCTCGCCTGGCTGGCAGAACTCCGGGTTGGCCCAGATCGCGTCGAGGACGCTGGCCGCGTTGAAGCCGCCCGCCGCCGCCTGGCTCTGCCGGGCGAAGGAGTCGCGCTCCTCCGTGCGGAACTGGGCAATGACCGGTTCCAGGTGCGTGTACTCGCCCAGGGCGTAGTCGCCCGCGCCGATCGGAATCAGGAAGTGGGGGGTGTCTGTCATGCAGTCGCCCACCTTGACGAAGGCGTGCGGATCGCCGCCGCGGGCGAGGCTGTGCGCGTAGAGCGCCCGCGCGTTCTCGCTGATCTCCGGCACCAGCGGGAAAGACGCCAGATCAATGGTGGTCACTTCATTCAGGTTCAGCGGGCCAGGGACGGGATCGGGCAGATCGAAGGGCGTGGGCGTCGGGGGCGAAGCGGCCCCGGCCAGGGGATCAGTTTCCACTGCCAGGCCCAATGCCGCGCCCAGGATCGTGCCCCCTACCCCGGCCAGAGCCAGCAGTCGTCGCAGCATAGTTCGCTCCAAAGGCTCACCGCCCAGGTACCGCTTGCGGTTTTGGGCGAGTTTACACTGAGCGGCATATCGTGTAAAGTCGGGGGTGATCAGTGATCAGTATTCGTTGTCAGTGATCAGAGGGTACGGCTCTGCTGCGGAACGGACTTCCGAAGCCGTCAAAGACTACGGAAGTCTGGCAAGGAACTGATCACCGACAACTGACAACAACCACCAACCACCACTCTCCCATGTCCCGTCGATTCCTGCTCGCCGCTCTCGCTCTCGTCGCCGCCGCGCTGCCCTGGGTCGCGCCGTCGCCGCCACAGGTCGCCGCCCAGTTCCAGATTCAGGCCATGACTCCCTACGCCGTCACCGTCTTCAGCAGCCCGGACCGCGCCGCGCCCATCGTCGGGGTGTTCACGCCCCATGCCAAAGTGACGCTCGAAGGGCGCAGCGCCGACGCCGTCTGGGTGCTGGGGCATAGCACGGATGGCGGCGTGCGCGGCTGGATCGAGCGCCGCTATCTGCTGCTGCCTCCGGACGCCTCTGTGGCGCGCCTGCTGGTCAGCAACGAGACCATCTTCGCGCCGTCCGCCGTGTCGCCCTCCGGTGGGCCTTATCAGGCACTGGACCTGACTCGCTACCCGGTGGTGCCCGTCGCAATGAGCCGGGCCCGGGCCATCTACGAAAGCGGGCGTATCCTGGGCGCCAACGCGCGCGTCGTGGCCAAAGTGGGCGATTGTCTCTCCGACAACCAGCATTTTCTCAGCCCATTCGGCGGGGACCGTTACAATCTAGGCCAGTTCGCCTATTTGCAGGGGGTGATAGACCATTTCGCGGCGTCGCTGGCGCTGGACAGCCTGGCCGCCTACGACGGCCTGGTGACCAGTGCCGTGCTCGACCCCGCGTTCGCCAACCCGGTGGCCTGCCAGCCCGGCGAATCGCCGCTACGCTGCGAGTACCGGGTGCGCCGGCCCAGCGTAGCCGTGATCATGTTCGGCGCGCAGGACCTGCTCTTCACGCCGGCTGAGCAGTTCGAGCGCAACCTGCGCCAGATCGTCCACGAGACGATCCAGGCCGGGGTGATCCCGCTGCTGAGCACTTTTCCGGGCAACCTGGCGTTGTGGGAACAAACCATCCGCTACAACCAGATCGTGGTGCAGGTGGCGCTCGACTACGACGCGCCGCTGATGAACCTGTGGCTGGCCCTGGAGGCGCTGCCCAATCACGGATTAAACGAGGATGGGCGGCACCTCAGCGCGCCCATCAGCGACTCTGGCGACCTGACCCCCGCCAACCTGCAGCGCGGCTACCCGCTGCGCAACCTAGTCACGCTACAGGCGCTCAACGCCGTGTGGCACGCGGCGCTACAATAGGGCACCCGCGTTCCCGACCTGGGCACTCATACGCCTGGAGCCATGGCATACAGAGGCAGTTCTGTTGACAAGAAGCATCGCTTATGAGAATCCTACTTCTCATCACGAAAAAACGCGACGCCTGCTGTGCTCCTCTGCAGAGATACAAGCTCCGCTAGCGCACATCCGGATTGGGCAGAATGAACTGCTCGCGGATGAGCGCGATCAGCTCGTAGTAGGAAGCGACAAAACCGCGCAAGGTGCGCACCGTCGCCCCGTAGGTGTCAAACTCCTCGATGGTCATCCCGTCTTCGTCATACGCCCGGCGGAAGTCTGGGAACAGGCGGTAGAGCGCGTCCACGATCTCCGGATCGACCAGGACATCAATGCGCTCTTTGACTTCGAGAGCCGACGCATTGAAGCGTTTCTGCCATTCGTAGGGTATGCTGACGATCATGTCGCCGCCAATGAATTCTGTCCAGTGCAGGTGGTGACGGTAGGCTGCCGCCAACAGACGCGCACGATAGCCCCGCTCCTGGTAGATGCGGTAAGCTCTCTTCATCACGGCCACCCCTGCCCAGGGCAGATAGCTGGGGCTGGTGGTGATGGTGTCGCGATTGACCAGGACCTGTATCCAGTCGTCCACGCGCCCGACCATGATCGTACACACCGGGCTTATGGTGGCGATGTCTTTGCCCTCCGCCACGCGACGGTTCAGGCCGCGCTCGATGGCCTCAGCGACAGCGATCGCTTGCGCCACCGAAAAGCTCACCGTGGCATTGATGCTGACACCATGATAGGTCGCTTCCTCGATCGCCGGAATCCCCGCCACAGTCACTGGAATCTTGACCTGGACGTTGGGCGCCAGGCTGTGGAGGTGCACCGCCTGGGCGACGATGGCTTTCGTGTCGCGGAAAAAGGTCGGGTTGGTCTGGATCGACAGCCGCCCTTTCTTGCCGCGCTCGCGCTCGTACACGGGCTGCAGCAGCCTGGCCCCATGGACGCCGATCTCCTCAAAGATCTTCCAGGCCACGCGCGCGTCGGTCCAGGTGGGGTTCTGGACGATGATCTCGCGGATGCGATCGCGCCACAGGTGCATTTCTTTCTTCAAGACAGAGACCACGATGGTGGGGTTGCTGGTCGCCCCCACCGCACCATGCTCAATCGCGTAAGTTAATTCATCCACCGATGAAGAGTCATTCCAGTAGTCCGTTTTTGTGGTGCAAACCATCTGATGAAGGGAGCTTTTGTATGTGGTGAGTGTGGTCATGATCCTTTCCTTGAACACTCTTTCCCGATTCGCTCGAAGCAGATCATCCCAACTTTTCACCGATCAGGCAACCTCGCCAGGCTCTCCCTGGGGCGAAGTCTGCGCCAGCTTGCGGTTCGCCTGTTCGCGGAACTCGTGCAGCTCACGTTCGAGATCTTCCAATTCCTCGCCACCAGACATCATCTGGATCATCTCGCTGCGCGAAAGCCCGGCTTTGGTGAAAGTGCCCAGCGTGCGCCCGCGCTTGAGGATGGTGAAACGATCCCCAATGGGATACGCATGGTGAGGGTTGTGCGTGATGAGAATGACGGCGACGCCCCGCATCCGCGCCTGGGCAATATAGCGCAGCACAATCCCAGCCTGCTTGACACCGAGCGCCGAGGTCGGCTCGTCGAGGATCAGCACCTTGGCCCCGAAGTAGACCGCGCGCGCAATGGCCACCGACTGCCGCTCACCGCCCGAAAGCGTGCCAACCGGCTGGGCAGGATCGCGGATGTCAATGCCCATATTGAGTAGCTCTCCGCGGACAATGGTATCGGCCCGCCGGACATCAAAACGCTGCAAAAGACCTTTGCCCTTGGTCAGCTCGGAGCCGAGAAAGAAGTTGCGCGTGATGCTCATCAAGGGGATCATGGCCAGGTCCTGGTACACGGTGGCAATGCCGTGCTCCAGGGCATCGCGCGGTGAGTCAAACTGGACGGGCTTGCCGTCTACCAGGTATTCACCCTCGTCTGGCTTATAAACGCCCGACATAATCTTGATCAATGTGGATTTGCCCGCGCCGTTGTCACCCAGCAGGCACATGACCTCGCCCTGCAGCAAAGACATCGAGACGCCCCGGAGCGCAATGACTCCGCCAAAATGCTTGGAAATGCCGCGTACCTCTACAATCGGAGTGTGATCAGCGCTCACGTCATTTGGCCTCCGCCGCCCGCTTGCGAATATAGTTATTCACCAGGACGGCCACAATGAGCATCGCCCCCAGGAAGACCATAAACCAGTCTGAGTCGACGCCTGTATAAATAATTCCCTGCTGCACCATGCCCACCGTCAACGCCCCGAAGACCGCGCCAAGCGCCGAACCATAGCCGCCAGTGAGCAGCGTGCCGCCAATCACCACCGCGATGATCGCGTAGAACTCGCGTTGTTCGCCGCGCAGCGTATCCGCGCCCCCGGCAGAGAGCACCTGGATCGTCGCCACCAGCCAGGCGGACATGGCCGTGACCATGAACAGGGCCACTTTCATACGGCCAACTGGCACGCCGACGTTGCGCGCCGCGTTGGCATCGCCGCCAATGCCAAAAATCCAGTTGCCAGGGCGGGTGCGCAGCAGCACGTAAGTGGCCACGGCGGCGATCACCAGCCACCACAGAATCGAAATCGAGAACTCCGCCGGCAGCCCACGCTTGGAAGCCGGATCCGTGATTTGCACCGCGCTGGCAAAGACCGACGCCGCCGTGTCATAGCCCGCGGTGTCTTTCACCCCGCCCACCTGCGTGCGTCCGGTGATCAGGCGCGTCAGCCCGATGGTCATCCCGCGCATGACGAACAGGCTGCCCAGGGTGATGATGAAAGAGGGAAGCCTGGTGCGGACCACCAGGATGCCGTTGATCGCGCCCACCACCAGAGAGAACAACAGGGCCACGCCGATGGCGGCCCAGATGTTCCAGCCATAATGCACGCTGAGGATGGCGATGGTCATGCCTGCCCCGCCGATGATCGAGCCGATGGACAGGTCGAATTCACCGCCGATCATCAGCAAGGCCACGGCCACCGCCAGAATGCCCAATTGAGAAGCCACCTCCATGAAATTGGCGGTGGCCCGCAGACTGAGAAACCCGCGATCGCCGGCGACGAGAGCGAAGAGCGCCCACACCAGCAGCGCTCCACTCACGGCCCCCAGCTCTGGGCGGCGAAATAGCTTCTTGAGAAGACTCTCTCGCAGCAGGCGCTCGTCAAGAGATTTTCCGGTTGTTGCCTTCATGGACATGGCGATCTTCCGTTGGCGTACCCGCGAGTTTGCCGAGCACAAGACAATGACTAGTAGCCGGGGCACAGCCTAAGCCGTGCCCCGGTCGTATCACCAAGAGACAGAGCAACGCGTTACTCTGCGCGACCTGTCAGACCTGGTTTTAGCGGGTACCGCGCGCCGCATACTCGATGACCTGGGCGGCAGTATCTTGGACCACAAAGCCGGGGCCAGTCGGGACCAGGATCGCGCCTGGCGTGTTCAGATTCTCCAGGAACAGCGTCAGGTACACCACCGGCAGATAGCCTTGCAGGTATTGTTGCTGGTCAATGGCGAACAGCATGTTACCATCGCGGATCGCTTCCAGCACTTCGGGCGACAGGTCAAAGGTGGCCAGCAGCACTTTGCCTAGCAACTGCTCGGTTTCAAGAGCCTGGAGCGTAGGAAGTGCGCCCCCGGGGCCCAGGGTCAGCAGGGCATCAATCGTTTCGTCCGCCGTCAGCGCCGCCGAAACGCGGTGGGCGCTACCCGTGAAATCAGCCAGGTCAACGGCGAGCACCTCAACCGTAGCTCCCGCCGCGGTCAGCGCATCGGCGAAGCCCTGGCAGCGCAGATCAAGCGCCACGTTGCCGACTTCATGGTTGATACACAGCGCCTTGGTGGCTCCGGCTGCCGCCATCCGCTGGCCGCCGCCAAAGCCCGCCTCGTATTCGGTCTGCCCGATATGGGCCAGCACGCCGAATTCCTCAGCCACGTCACTGCCTGAGTTGATTGACACCACAGGGATACCCGCCGCCACAGCAGCCTTGATCGAGGGGCCTAGAGCGTCGGGGTCCGGGATCGAGACAGCCAGACCATCGGGATCGGAGGCCACGACGGCGTCGATCAACTGCGACATAGCGACCATATCGAACGTGGCGGGGGCCTGATATTCGACCGTCACCCGCATGTCTTTGCCGGCCTGGTCAACGCCATTCTTCACCACAGACCAGAACGGATCGGCAGCCTGCCCATGGGTGACGACGACAATGCGGTAAGGACGCGCTGCTTCTTGAGCGACGGCGGTACCGGCAAAAGCGGCCACCACCAAAAGGACCAACAAGATAGTCATCAGGCGTTTCATCAGACAAACCCTCCCTAGAACTCAGCCGGCGGATAGAAAAGCGACTCTCTGGCGTACAGACTGCGCGGAACACCTCCTTTCGTGACGAGTTTTACCCTCAAAAGAGGGCGTTTCTTGCGCTCACTTCCTCGACATACACCACGCGCCCCTCGCGTTGAGAGAGGGTCGCCGCCAGGCAGGCCTGCAAGGCCGCCCGCGCATCCTCAGCAGAGATGGTGGGCTGGTGGTCATGAAGCAGGCATTCGACAAAATGCTCGATCTGGGCGGTGTAGGCCGGGCCGAAACGCTGGGGGAAATGGGGCACCACATCGTGGATTACCCCCTCTTTGTTCAGCAGGAGAATGGGCGTCTCGCGCAGGTAGCCGATCTCAATCGTCCCTTGCGCGCCAACGACTTCGCAGCGGATGTCATAGCCATAGATGGCCGTGCGGCTGACTTCAACATTGCCCAGGCCCCCACCCTGGAAGCGGACGTTGATCATGGCGTTGTCCACGTCGCCCACGCCCTGCAGCTCAGGATAGACCAGCGCGGCCACTTCCGTATAGACGCGCTGGATGTCGTCTGCCATCAACCAACGGATGCTGTCGAAGTCGTGAATAGCCATGTCAACAATCAGGCCACCGCTGACAGCAGGATTGGCAAACTCCAGACTTGTGCGGTGCGGATCGCGCCCGATCGAGCGAATCGTCACGGGTTGGCCGATCGCCCCTGCGTCAATCTTGCGCTTGGCCTCGGCATAGCCCCGGTCAAAGCGGCGCATGAAACCCACCTGCAAGGGAACGCCCGCTCGCTGGACTGCCGCAATGATCTCGTCGGTGGCTTCCAGGCTGAGCGCCAGGGGTTTCTCGCAAAAAATCGCCTTGCCGGCCTGGGCGGCCTCGATCACGACCTCGCGGTGCGTGCTGGTGGGGCTGGCGATGATGACGCCTTGTACCTGGGGATGGGCGAGCAGGTCCTGGTAGTGGGCGAAAGCCTCCACCCCGGCCACCTGAGCCGTGAAACGGTCGAGGACTTCCTGCCGGGGATCGGCTGCGGCGACGAGAGTCGCCCCTTCGATCTGGCGCGCCGTATGAGTGGCGTAGACCTGCCCCATACGTCCCAAGCCAATGACGCCAATACCAACTTTCGTCATCAAAAAACTCCTGTCAGAGAGAGCGCCTGGAATCGCTTCAAAGGCTCTCTAGCAGATCACACCCGCGGCCCTGCTGTATGTAATTCTTCTATAGCCACATATTTATGGTATGCTAACCGGGAGCCGCTGTCAACAAAAACACCGCCTCTATGGGCCAGGTGTTGATTTGCGATCCATCTGTATACGGCTGAGCGTAGAATCGCTCAGAGCGGGTACGAAAACCCCTCACCCCTGCATCCCTCTCCCTCAGCGGGGCGAGGGGAAATTGCGCGTTTGCTCCCCTTCTCCCCGCTTGCGAGGGAGAAGGGGCCGGGGGATGAGGGGAACTCAACTGCCTTACCGTACACACTCTCATCCGGTCTTGCCCTCAAAACCCGAACGCACACCCATGGGGGCGCTGCACTCCGCGCCGGCTATGCACGCCTACGGTTGCGCTGCGCGCCAGCGGTAGAGGATGTACTGCACGTCGTCGCCAGGGGTACCGGTGCGCCACACTTCGTCGAGGAACTCCCCGGCGAACGCATCCCAGGCGAGCCAGTCGGCGGGGTCATAGAGCGCCGCGTGCTCGCGCTCGAACTCGCGGCCAAACTCGTAGACCAGCAGGTAATCCGCCCCATCCCCCTGCCACTGCGCGGCGATGTCCGCCGTCCCCCCCTGCCCCACCGTCCGCCGCGCGTAGTACCAGCCGTCCATCAGCGAATCGGAGATACAGTGCAGGCGCACGCTGTCGCAGTAAAGCGCACGCGGCTCCCACAGAAAGCGCACCGTCGCGCCGGGCGGCAGCTCGTTGACCCGCTGCATCGTCGCATAGTGCCAGCCCAGGGCATGTTCCAGGTACGCCCGCTCGTATCCTTCTTTGCCGGAGAAATAGAGCGGGATGCGCCGCTCGCCCACATAGCGCAGTGCAGCGATCGCGGTCAACACAACAGCCAGCGCCACCAGCGCCTGGATGACGAAGCCAAGATGAACCGGCCTGGGCGGCAGCCTTTCCAGTCCGCGCAAGGCCAGCGCCGCCATGATCGCCAGCGGCCCGAACAGGTACAGCACCAGTCGCGTTTGCAGGCTGATGTACGAGCCGAACGTCGCGCTGATCAACCACGCCGCCAGGATGACCCCCGTCACCACGCCCGCCAATCCCAGCCAGGCTCGCTCGGATGGAGCCAACCGCCTGCGCGCCAGCACGAGTAGCGGGATCAACAGGAGGAACAACGGGCCGATGTCCGCCCCGTAGATCCCTGCCCCCTCCACGCCGAGGACGGTCGCCGTCAGCGGCAGCAGCGGAACCTGCCAGGCGCTCTCGCCGTAGATCAGGCCAGAGCGCGGCTGGCTGTACCAGTCCTGACGGATGGCGTCCATCTCCGCCGACTCGAAGACGAACGGGTACACAGGGTTGCCGTAGAACAGTGCGTTGCGCAGCAGCCAGGGGGCGAACACCACCAGAGCGGCCAGGCCGTAAACGGCGGCATAGGCCAGAGCCGTGCGCCATCCGGAGCCGCGCCCCCGCCAGAGCAGCAGCACGCCGAAGGCGATCACCAGCCAGAGCGCGCTGTACTTAACACCGATGCTGAATCCGGCCAGCGCGCCCAGCAGAATGACGTGGCGCAGGCCGGGGAGAGAGACGAGAGACCGCCTGACCCCCCACCCCCGGCCCTTCCCCCACAAGGGGGGAAGAGTGAAAGACGCACGCCTTAAGCCCCTCTCCCCTTGAGGGAGAGGGGTTGGGGGTGAGGGGGCACCGCGCGCCTCATCCCAGCGCTCGGCGACACCCAGCCCGACGACGGCCAGCAGCATCGGCAGCAGGTCCACGTAGGGGATGCCCATCTCGATCCAGACGGTCTGCGCGCTGAGCAGGATCGCGGCGGACAGCCAACCGGTCGCCGCCCCGCCCAGGCGCGCCGCCCGCCCGCCCACCGCCAGCAGCAGCAGCGCGCCCATGCCCCAGTGCAGCACTGCCGCGCCTGTCAGCCGCCCGGTGAGGGCCAGTTGCCCGGCGAAGAGCGTCTCGACGATCTGCGGGAAGCCCAGGAAATGGTTGTGCGGCGCGGCGTAGAAGCGCCCGTGCTCCACGTACTGCTGCGGCCCGGCCAGGTGATAGGCCAGCGCGTCCCACTTGCCCGGCGGGAGCAGCGCCAGGATCAGCGCCAGCCCGGCCAGCCCCAACGTTAGCACCGCCAGGAAGCGCGCCCATCGTCCTGGCGGCAGGGGCGCGCGCAGCCAGCCCGCCAGTTGGCGCGCCCAGGCCAGCGCGTCACGTCCGGCCAGCGCCCCGGCGATGGCCAGGGCCACCGCGACGCTCCACCCGGCCAGAGTCAGCGATCCCACTGCCAGCAACAGCAACGAGAGGACGGGCAGGCCCACCGCCCCCGCCGCCGCGATCTGTTCGGGCGCATTGCCCCACAGCAGATGGCAGCGGCGTAGGATGCCCCGCCCCAGCCCCCCACCGATCAGCACGAACACGCCGGCTGTGGCGCAGTCGAGCAGCGCGCCGCCGAGTGTCTCAGCCAGTGGCGGGGTGATCGGTTTGTGCACCCAGTAGTACAGGCCGAGCACCAGCATCGCCCAGGCCAGGGCCAATGCTACCAGCGAGAGGCTTGTCCGTTTCATGGCAGGGCGCGCCTTCTGTGTGGGCTGCCGCCCGCCTACCAGCGATGATGCACCAGGGGTCGGATGTACGTGTCGTAAATGGCGCGCACCCTGGCCATCGTTTCGGCAGAGAGCGGCGGTAATTCTGACGCACGGATGTTGTCCTCAGCCTGCGCTGGACGCTTGGCGCCGGGGATGACGCACGACACCGCGTCGAACATCAGAATCCAGCGCAGGGCGAACCGGGCCATCGTCGCGCCCGGCGGCAGCAGCGGGCGAAGTTCCTCGACGGCTTCCAGGCCGGTGCGGAAATCCACGCCGGAGAAGGTCTCGCCCACGTCGAAGGATTCACCGTGGCGGTTGAACGCGCGGTGATCATCCGGCGCGAAGGCGCTCTGCGGCGTCATCTTGCCGGTAAGCAGGCCGCTGGCCAGGGGAACGCGGGCCAGGACGCCCACCTTGCGCTGCTGCGCCTGGGCGAAGAATAGCTCAGCGGGGCGGTGGCGGAATATGTTGAAGATGATCTGCACCGCCTGCACATTTGGGTATTCAATGGCCTTCAGCGCCTCTTCGACCTTCTCCACGCTGACGCCGTAGTAGCGTATCTTGCCGGCCCGCACGAGATCATCCATCGCGCCGAAGACTTCCGGACGATAGTAGACTTCGGTGGGCGGGCAGTGAAGCTGCACCAGGTCGAGGCAATCGGTGTCCAGGTTGCGCAGGCTGCGCTCGACGAAGCGGGCCAGGTTGGCGGCGTTGTAGCCGTCCGCTGTGTGCGGAGAGAGCCGCCGCCCGGCTTTGGTGGCGACGATGACCTCCTCGCGGCGCTCTTTGAGCACCCCAGCGATCAGGCGCTCGCTGCGCCCATCACCGTACACATCAGCGGTGTCAATGAAGTTCACGCCCAGGTCGAGCGCCGTGTGCAGCGCGGCGATGGACTCTTGGTCGTCCACCGCCCCCCACGACCCGCCGATGGCCCACGCGCCAAAACTCACCTCGGACACCTGCCAGCCCGTCTGACCCAATTCGCGGTACTTCATCATCTTCCTCCTGCTGGTTGGATACGCCCGCCGCCCCATGGGGCGGCACAATGTTACCCTGCTCGCCCACTTGCCAGTAGCCGCCGCGGCCAGCCCTCAGCGGCCAGCAGAACCCGCAGAGACGCTGCTCCGCGACGCTCCGCCGCCTGGTTTTTGCACGTTCGAGGTAATGCTCTTTCCCACTGAGATGCCGAGACGCAGAAGGGTGTGGCCTCTGCGTCTCGGCGGCGAACGACTTTCCCCGCGCGCTTCAACGCATAGCCCCGCGCCAGACCGCGTCGAGTGTCTGCATCGTGATCAGGTTGCGCGAGGTGTACCCCGTTGACAGATACGGGTCCGTCAGCACACAGGCCGTGCCATACGGCGGCTCGCCCAGATGAAAGCCGTCCGGCTCCAACCCGTGATTAGGCAGCGCTTCCAGGGCCAGCCACAGGTTGATGAGCGGGATGTCGTAATCCAGAGCTATACGCACCACGATCTGATTGTAGAGGATCGTCTCTTGCCAGAAGCCCAGATTGCCGGGGAAAGTGCTCAGAATCGGGATCACGCCAGCATCAATCGAGTCTTCAACAATCTGGCGCAAAAAGGTGTTGAACTGAGCGGGCGACATCACCAGCAGATCGCTCGTGCCGAACATAATGATCGCCACGCTGGGCCTGTTGAGCCGGAACTCGCATTCCAGAGGCGACTCGTCTTCCAGACAGGCGGCGGGGTCGGCCCACATTGGCATCAACACAGCGTTCGCGTTGAAGCCGTTGTGCGTCGCCTGGCTATCATATCCCAGCGATGCGCCGAAATAGTCAACGACCGGCTGGAGGCTGGAGTAGCCACCCAGATTGTAGTCACCCCAGGCGAAGGGCTTGAGGAAATACCAATGCTCTGACGAGCAGTCGCCCACCTTGGCTACAACGTTAGGATTATTGCCCAACGCACGCCCCGTCAGGAAGATTTGCCGCGCACGTCCTGTCGCCCGGCCCACGACAGGATAAGCCGCCAGATTGATTCCCGTCACACTTGCCGGGTTGAAGGGGCGCATCTCGATAATGCGTTCTCCGGCGTATTCCACAGCGGGTGCACCTGTGGGCACTCCCGCCACCACTATCTCTGCGCTGATCGGCAGATTGGCCGCGCCACCTTCAGCGAAGATGAGATACTGGCTGGCCAGCCACCCACGCGCGCGATTGTCGGGCGTATGCGCCAGCACCCACGAGACATCACCGTTGCGCGCCTCGAGCACGAGCGAGGTGCCAGCAGACAGTTGGCCCAACGCATTATGCAGCGTCCCTGGCCCACTGCGAATGTTCATCTGATAGCGGGTTGTGGCGGTTCCTCCCGCCAGCGCGGGAGCTTCCGGCGCAGGTTCGCCTCCAGCCGGAGCGGGCGCAGGAGCAGCCCCTGGTGCCGGCTCGCTGAGAATCTCCTCACTGAGCGGCAGGCGCAGCGCGCTTACCCCCGGCGAAAAAGCGAGATAGAGGCTGGCTACCCAGCCACGCTGCGCCCCATCGAGGGTGCGCGCCAACAGCCACGAAGCGTCGGCATTGCGTGCCTCAAGCAGCAGCGGTGTGCCGCCGGGCAGTGTGACCAGCACGGTGTAAGTGGCGCCCGGCCCGGTGCGCATATTGAGCGTGTAAGTGGTTGTGGCGTCGCCCCCTTGGGCGTAAGCAGGTGCCCCCACAAGTCCAGGCGAAAAGGTGGTGATCAGCACCAGGAGCAGAAGTCTGCGAAGCATGAATAACCTCCTTCCACCCGACGGCCAGGTGCCGGGGAACAGGCAGTCCAATAAGCTTCCAAACCTGCTCCCACTGTACCTGATCTTAAGATGCGCTGTAAACATGCTGCCGTGCAGACCATTCTATCCAGCTTTATTGTTGGTGCGCGAGCGGCTATAATAACGCCGCCCGTCTCCTGGCGCAGGGCACGCACACGGATACGGACACACTCCGAGAGGATACGTGCGTTGCTGGCCTTTGCTCGCGCAATTCTACACGACCCTGACCTGCGCTCGCCTACATTGATCGCGCGGGGACGCACCCTAAGCCGCCTGACCAACTCGCGTTGGACGGTCTATCTGCTGCTGGCGCTGGGCGTGGCCCGCACGCTGATTTTTCTGATCGCCTATCCCCCGGCGCACGGCGCCGATTCCGCCGACTATTTTCTCTACGCGGCGCAATTTGCCGGGCTGGATGCGCCAGTTGTCTTCGAACTGATCTACCCGTTGTATCCGATGCTAATCTACCTGACTCATTACTGGATGGGCAGCGTCTATGTGCTTGTCATCTTCCAACTCGTGCTGTCTGCGCTGCAGGGAGTAGTGTTCTATTGGGGCATTCGCCCCTATAGCCCAGTGCTAGCCCTTGGTGTGGCCTTGCTGGTCCTCGCCGATCCACAAACGGGCATCCTGTACAACTTCACCGCGACCGAGCCTCTTTACATGTTCGCGCTCAGCCTGGCCTTCAGCCTGTTTCTAGTCCAGGTCAGGCGACGAGGAAAGCGCTGGCAAGCGGGCGATGTGGCCTTGGGCGTCACATTGGCGCTGACGCTGTTGATCCGCCCTGTGGGGCGCTACCTGATCATCCCCTTTGCCCTTCTGTTCCTCCTGAGCACACGCTCGGCTTGGCGGACAGCACTCGTGGGGACAGCGTTTGCGCTGACCCTGCTGCTATCCGCATTGTTTAACCATCTTGTGTTCGACCAGTTCGCGGTGAAAGGCGGGGGGAGCTTTATGCTGGTGCGCCCCTTGACGCGCACGGGGCTGTTGCAAGCAGAGAATGGCCCGGCCTCGGCAGAATTGGTTGCTCTACGCGAAAGCTGCCCTGATCCCGACACGATGAATCAGTGCCTGGTTGACGTATTGGGCAACTGGCCGGCGGTGAGCGATCTGTACAACCGAGCCTATCGCGAGATGCTGCGCGCTCATCCGCTTGAGCTTGGCGAACA
>JBBIHG010000046.1:24880-25987 GCA_037447125.1 Chloroflexota bacterium
CCCCGCGCGCGGCGCTTGTTGCCGCTGGTATTGGCCGCTGGCGCCATCGTCGCCAATCACGCCGCCGCCAGCGCGATCATGTTCAACGTCCAGCCGCGCTACATCGCCATAGTGAATCCCTACAAAGGTGTGCTGCTGCTCGTTCTGCTTTACGTGTTGGGCGCGCTTGTCTTGCACTTAGCCGACAAGATGCTGACACGCGGCAGGTGAGTCGCCTTGGCAACGAGTATGAACGGCTGCCCGCTAGGCGTGGTGCGACAGCGCCCGTCGCTCTTGTGTGCGCAGCTTGGCCGCCTGCAACTCCTGGCTGCGGCGTTTGGCAGCGGCCTCGAACGTGGTCGCCTCGATCATGCCGTCGGCCAGCATCAGCACGCACGGCACGTCGAAGACCAGCTCGCGGTCGTGGGTGACAACCAGCACTGTGCGCCCCTGCTCGCGCAACTCGTGCAGAACCTGGAAGACATTGGCCGCGCTCATGCGATCAAGATTGCCGGTCGGCTCATCGCCGATGATCAGCGGCGGGTCGTTGGCCAGCGCCCGCGCAATCGCCACGCGCTGCTGCTGCCCGCCGGAGAGCGTATCTGGCGTCTTGTGCGCCTGGTCAGCGATGCCCAACCGTTCCAACAAGCCCATCGCCCGGTCGCGCCGTTCGTGTGGGTCGTAGACGCGGCAGAAGTCCATCGGCATCTTGACGTTTTCGAGCACGGTCAGCGTGGGCAGCAGTTGGAAGAACTGGAAGACAATACCCACCGTGCGCCCGCGCCAGCGCGTGAGCTGGCGCTGCGGCGTGCCGACCACATCCACCCCGTCGAGAGTCACCGCCCCCGCCGTCGGCTTGTCAATGCCGGTGACCATGTTGAGAAAGGTCGTCTTGCCGCTGCCCGACGGCCCGACCAGCGCGACGAACTCGCCCCGCCCCACGCTCAGGTCAATGCCGCGCAGGACGTTGAGCGGCCCGGCGGGCGTGTCGAACGTCTTGACCAGGCCGGTGACGGTGATCAAGGGGTCGGTCATGGTGCGCGCTCCTTTTGAGCTTTCAGCGACCAGCCATCAGCGATCAGCAAACGCGCTGGGGCCTTAAGATCGAACCGCCGAGACGCGGAGTAC
>JBBIHG010000047.1:0-25755 GCA_037447125.1 Chloroflexota bacterium
AACCTGCCGGACTCGCCCGATGTCGAGCAGGTCGCCCTGGGGCCGGACGGTATCATCGAGGGCGCGCGCCCCGGCCTGATCTTCATCGATCACAGCACGATCAAGCCAGAGACGGCACGGCACATCGCCGCCGAGTTCGCCAGGGCTGGCGTGCTGGCGCTGGATGCGCCGGTCAGCGGCGGCGACATCGGCGCGCGCGCCGGCACGCTGAGCATCATGGTCGGCGGCCCTCGCGAAGCCTTCGACCGCGCCCTGCCCCTCCTGGAGGCAATGGGCAAGACGATCATCTGGGTCGGCGAGAGCGGCGCGGGCCAGATCGCCAAAGCCGCCAACCAGATCGTCGTCGCCGGGACGATGGTCGCCATGGCCGAGGCGCTGGTGCTCGCGCAGAAAGCCGGAGTTGATCCGGCGCGCGTCGTCCAGGCGATCAGCCGCGGTGCGGCGCAGTGTTGGGCGCTGGACACCAAACCGCCCAAGCTTTTCAAGCGCGATCTGTCGCCTGGCTTCAAGGCGCACATGCAGGCCAAAGACCTCAAGATCGTCATAGACACAGGTCGCACCTACCACGTCGCCATGCCGCTGACTGCTGTGGCCCACCAGCTTTACGAGGCGATGGTCGGCATGGGCAACGGCGATCTGGACAACAGCGCCGTGATCACCGTGCTGGAGGCGCTGGCGGGTGTCGTCGTGGGGCAGACGCTCGATGGCGCTGATTCCTCATGATCGCGCGCGCAGCCCAGCGCCGGGCTTGAAGATAGGAGGCCGCCGGTGACTTTTTTCTCGCCTGAAGTCCTGATCGGGCGCGTGATCGGCCTGGTGATCGGTTTCACGCTGCACGAGTGGGCGCACGCCTGGACGGCCTACCGCCTGGGCGACAATACGGCCTACTACCAGGGCCGGCTGACGCTCAGCCCGCGCGCGCACATCGAGCCAATCGGCATCATCCTGGCGCTGATCGCCGGGTTCGGCTGGGCCAGACCGGTGCCGGTCAACCCGCGCGCGTTCTATCCCAACGAGAAGCGCGGGCTGGTGATCGTCTCGCTGGCCGGGCCGCTGATGAACCTGCTGGTGGCGCTGGGGGTTGGCGTGCTGATCCGGCTGCTGACCTCCGGAGGCCTGTTCGAGGGAGAGGCGCGCATCCTGGTCGGCAGCGGGGAGATCATCCAGAAGGGCGTGGGGGCGGTGGGCGTGCTCACCTTCGTCTACAACGTGCTGGGCACAGTGGTGCTGTTCAACCTGGTGCTGTGCCTGTTCAACCTGATCCCGCTAGCTCCACTGGACGGCTACAAGATCGCGGTGGGCACGTTGCCACGGCAGCACGCAAGCGCGCTGATCCGCTACGAGCGCGAGACGACGCTGGCCCTCATGCTGCTCATCCTGCTGGGGGCGATGGGAGGATTCAGCCCCCTGTGGGCGATTCTCGGCCCGCCGCTGCGCTTTCTGTATGAATTGTTTGCCGGGTTCTACCCCGTGTTCTAGCCGGATGAGCGCCGCCTACCGCTTCCGGCAGGGGGTGCGGGCGCTGGTCGCCTGGGCGCGCCCCGTAGACGACGTGCTGGCCCGCGCGCACCTGGCCCCGCCGCTCTACGCGCTGTACCGGCGGATGCGTCGGTCGGAGCGGCAGCACAGCCTGCGCGTGCTGCGCGACCTGCTGGCCGCCGGGCACACGCACCCGGACTTGCTGGCAGCAGCGCTGCTGCACGACGTGGGCAAGAGCGGCGTGCGCTTCTCGCTGCTGGAGAAGGTGCTGGTCGTGCTGGTCAGGGCCTTCGCGCCCCGTCGCTACCGGGCCTGGAGCAACAGCCAGGCGCATGGCTGGCGGCTGCCCTTCGCCGTCAGCGGGCAGCACCCGGTCTGGGGCGCGGAGATGGCCGAGCGAGCGGGCGCGTCGCCGCTGACCGTTGCGCTGATCCGCCGCCACGCCGGGCCGTCGCCCGACCCGCCGCGCGACGAGACGGAGCGCCTGCTGCTGGCACTCCGGGCGTTCGACGATAGGAATTGACCGCGCCCTGGCACGTGAAGGTTGTTGGTTATTGGTTGCTGGTTGTGAGGGTGCATACGCGAAATTGGGCCGCTCTCACCAAGAACCAACAACCAATCACCAACAACCAGAAACCCTTCCACCCTGAGACTACCGAGGATACCGCCATGCACGTTACCCTCAGCATCATCGGACTGGACCGCATCAGCACATCGTTCGCGCTGGCGCTCAAGCGCTATCAGAGCCAGCCGAAGGCCCAGCACACGTTCGCCATCACCGGCAGCGACTCCAGCCCCCAGGCGCTGAAGGCTGCCGAGAGGCTCGGCGCTATTGACAGGTCAGAGCGCAAGCCATCCAAAGCCGTGGGGAATGCCGACCTGGTCATAGTCAGGTGTCCGCCCGGCAGCCTGGCGGACACTTACGCGCAGTTCGGCCCGGTGCTCAAGCCGGGCGCAGTGGTGCTTGACCTGAGCGACCTCAAGGAGCCGGTCATTGCCCTGGCCCGGCAGCACTTCCCGGCCAACGAGCGCGGAGCGAGCCTGGCTTATATCGTCGGTGTGACGCCTGTTGTCAACGTGAGTGGGCTATACGCAGGCGGAACCGGGCCGGAGGCGGCCAGCGCTGACCTGCTCGGCGGGGCGGAGTGCCTGGTCATGCCCGACGCGCAGTGCCCCAGCGAGGCGATCCGGCTGGCCGAAGACGTGATCCGGCTGGCGGGCGGCGTGCCGCGCTTCATTGACCTCGCCGAGCACGACGCGCTGACCGCCGCTACCGAGCAGCTACCCGCACTGCTGGGCGCGGCGCTGTTCTACGCGCTCCAGCAGTCCGAGGGCTGGCCCGACCTGCGGCGTATGGTCAACCCCACGCTCGCCCTGGCCTTCCAGTCGCTGCGCACGCAGACGCCCAACGACCTGCTCGCGGTCTTCACCCACAATCGCGCCAATCTGACTCGTCACCTGGATGGCGTGATCAGCGTGCTGACGGAGCTGCGCGCTGCCCTGAACACCGGCGACGTGGAGAAGCTCGCCGCGTTCCTGGCGCTGGTCGGCAAAGAATGGGAGAAGTGGGACGGCAAGCGGCACAGCGGCGAGTGGGAAGAGGCCCCGCAAATCGAGAAAATGCCCGGCCCATTCGCGTCAATGGGCGGCTTCTTGACCATGCCGCGTAAGAAGCGGGGAGACGACGAGGACTGATCGCCATCGGCAGTCACGTGTAGGGGTGGGTTTCGAAACCCACCCTACAAGACACCATGTACGCTACCTGTCCTGAATGGCGGACCATCAGGGAAGAGAGGCGGGAGTGTATGGGAGTCGAACCCACCGCGGCCCGCGCTGAGCGGCCCGCCGCCGATTTTGAAGACCGGGAAGCCCACCGGGACTCATACACCCCCGCCAAGACTATAGCGCAGGGGCGGGCCATTGGCCAGGAATACTGAACCGCAAAGACGCAGAGAACGCAGAGAAGAATTCTAAGGAGACTTCGCATTTCTCTGCGCTCTCTGCGCCTCAGCGGTGAATCTTGTCTCTACAGCAGCCGCTCCCACTGCCCGGAGCCTAACACGCGCTCGTCGCCCTTGCGCCGGGTGATGCCCAGCGCGTCCAGCCGCTCCAGGAAGTCGAGCGCGTAGCGGCGCGTCGTCTGGAAGCGGTCGCGCAGCACGGCAACGGTCAGCGTCTCGCCCCGCTCCAGCGCCTCGCGGGCGAAGGCGATCCACTCGCGCAGCACGTCCGGCGTCAACAGTACGTCGTCGCTGATGCGCATCAGGTTGCCGCGCTCGACCAGGCTGGCCAGCACGTCGTTGGTCACAAACTCAAGCGCCTGGCCTGCCGTCGGCGGCAGGTAGGGCACGCGGGCGAACTCGCGCAGCAGCCGGGCAATGCCCTCTTGCTGTGCCGCCGTGTAGCGCACTTCGTGGTCGGGCAGGCAGACCGCCCCATTCGCCGCCAGCTTAACCACGCCTTCAGCGACCATCTCCGCCAGCACAGCCTCGAACACATCCAGGCTCAGGCGCATCTGGCCGCGCAGGGCGTCACGGGGCAGCCCGGCGCGCAGCGGCTCGGCGCTGTGCAGCCGTTCCAGCGCGCGCCGCGCCCGCTCAGTCAGGCGATCCCAGTTTGCCGCCTGAACCACCCACTGCCCCCCAAGCACGCGGACTGAACCCGCCGCCCGTGCGGTTTCCAGTTGGGCAGGGGTGAGCGCGGCTTCGCTCAGCGGCACCGGCCCCGGCTGCCTGGCGAGGGCTACCAGCGCGATCTGTGACGGATCGCCGCCGCGCAGCGCCTCCAGCCGGGCGATCACCTCCGGGCGGAAGCGCTTCCAGCGGCGTCCGGGCGCGGCGTCGAGCACCACTCCGCCGCCGATTGTTTCGCCCGGTGACGCGCGGCGCAGGATGAAGCGGTCGCCGCGCGCGGCGACGACTGGCGTCTCCAGGCGCACTTGAATCCACGCTTCTTCGCCGGGCAGGACGCGCTCTTTGTCGAGCAGGCGAACGCGACCCATCACCTCCGCCGCGCCGACGAAGAACTTGACCGGATCGTCGTGCTCCAGCGGCAGGTGCGCGTCCGGCAAGTAGCGCAGCCGCGCATCGAGCAGCGTCGTCGGCTGCCAGGCCCCTGGCAATCCCAGCACATCGCCGCGCTTGAGCGCGTCCCGGTCCACGCCGCGCAGGTTAACCGCCAGACGGCGGCCCGGCGTCGCCCGCTCGATGCTCTCCTCGTGCGATTGCAGCCCACGCATGCGCGCCCGCACATTCGCCGGCTGAATCTCGACCTCCTGCCCGACAATCAGCGTCCCGTCGAGCAGCGTGCCGGTCACCACGACGCCGAACCCGCTGATGGTGAACACGCGGTCAATGGGCAGGCGCGGGTTGCCCAGGTCAGCGCGCGGCGGCTGGTGAGCCAGCAGGTCAGTCAGCGCCGCGACCAGATCGCCCAGCCCCTCGCCCGTGCGCGCGGAGACGGGGACGATCGGCTTGCCGTCGAGCACGGTGCCGTGCACCGTCTCCATGATGTCAAGCTGCACCAGCTCCAGCCAGTCCGGATCGCTGATCAGGTCAATCTTGGTCAGGGCGATCAGCCCGGTGGAGACGGCCAGCAGGTCGAGGATCGCCAGGTGCTCGCGCGTCTGGGGCATCACGCCCTCGTCGGCGGCAATGACCAGCAGCGCCGCATCAATGCCTCCCACCCCGGCTAGCATGTTCTCGATGAAGTCGCGGTGCCCCGGCACATCCACGATGCCCACGCGCTCGCCGGTCGGCAGGTCGAGCCAGGCGAAGCCGATGTCAATGGTCATCTCGCGGCGTTGTTCTTCGGCCAGGCGATCCGGGTTGATGCCGGTCAGGGCATAGGTGAGCGTGGACTTGCCGTGATCCACGTGTCCGGCAGTGCCGATGACGTGCATGGGCTATAGCTCTTTCAGGGCAGCAACGACGAGGGCGTCCTGCTCCGGCAGGACGGTGCGCGGATCGAGCAGCAGGCGATCTTCACTCACGCGGGCGATGATCGGCGGATCGCTGGCCCGCAGCCGCGCCGCAGCCACGTTGGGCTGAGCCACGCGGGGCGCAAACGCCCAGGTGGGCAGCGTGTCACCCGGCAGACTCCCCCCGCCCACGGTTGACTCTGCCGCCACGATCTCACCGGGCACAGCAGCCGCCCATGCTTCGGCACGCGCGTGGATGGCGTCCGGCGACATGCTGATCATACGCCAGACGGGCACTTTCTCCAGGGCTTCGCCGCGCCGGTAATGCTCCAGCGTCGCCGCCAGCGCCGCCAGGGCCAGCTTGTCGGCGCGGATGGCGCGGGCCAGCGGGTGGCGCTTGAGCGTCTCGATCAGGTCGGCGCGGCCAATGATGATCCCCGCCTGCGGCCCGCCGAGCAGCTTGTCGCCGCTGAACATGGCCAGGTCGGCGCCGGCGGCCAGACTCTCCTGGGCAGTCGGCTCGTGGGACAGGCCGAACGCCGCCGTGTCGAGCAGCGCCCCGCTGCCAATGTCGTCCAGTAGTACCAACCCGTGTCGGTGGGCGAGCGCTGCGAGATCGGCCAGCGGCACAGATTCGGTGAAGCCCACGACTTTGAAGTTGGAGGCGTGGGCGCGCACGATGCAGGCCGCCCGTTCGTCAATGGCCGTGGCATAGTCGCGCAGGTGCGTGCGGTTGGTCGTGCCCACCTCAACCATGATCGCCCCGCTCTGAGCCATCACGTCTGGCACACGGAACGACCCGCCGATCTCGACAAGCTGCCCCCGGCTGATGATCGCTGCGCGACTATGAGCCAGCGCCGTCAGCGCGAGCAGCACGCCCGCCGCGTTGTTGTTGACGACTATCCCGGCCTCAGCGCCGGTGACCGCCGTGAGGATGCGCTCGATGTGCCGGTCGCGCTTGCCGCGCGACCCTGCCTCCAGCTCGTATTCGAGCGTGCTGTAGCCGCCACCTATCGCCGCCAGCGCCGCCAGCGCCGCGTCCGACAGCGGCGCGCGCCCCAGGTTGGTGTGCAGGATCACGCCCGTCGCGTTGATCACCGGGCGCAGCGTGGGCCGCGCTTCACGAGCCAGCGCGTCCGCCGCGCGCGCGACCAACTCGGCTTCTGGCGGCACGAGCGCGCCTTCTTGTGCTGCCTGGCGCGCCCCATCTACAACGCGGCGCAGCGCCTCCGTCACCTGGGCGTGACCGTAGTGGTCCACCAGGGCGGTGCTGGCGCGCAGCAGCGCGTCAATGCTGGGCAGGTCGCGCGGTGAGGGCATGGGCCATCCTGTGCCGGATGAATTGCCAGTCTGTCGCTCCGATTATAGAGGGCGCGGACGCAAAAAGCACGGCGGGAAGCGGGTGCATCCTTGAACCGCAGAGACGCAGAGGACGCAGAGAAGAACAATGAGGCTCTTTGCTTTTCTCTGCGCGCTCCGCGCCTCTGCGGTGATGCTCTGCCCCAGAACTCAGACGCGCCACCCGCTATCAAGCGCCGCCCAAGACAGGACTTCGGAAGTCTGTATCAGAGCAGTCTCGCAGTCGGGGGAGCATTCGCGCGTCTAGCGCCCCTGAACCAGCCGGGGCACGCGCTCTTCCAGCGGCCTGTCCACCTGCAGGCCCTTGAACGCTGGCAGGTAGCGTATCCCCAGGCTGAAGATCATGGCCAGGATGGCGACGATCATGAACGACGTCGCCCACTCCGTCCAGGCGGGCGTGTACTCGCTGACCAGTGGGTCGGTGAGGGGCGGATTCACCGACAGCGGCTCAGTGAAGGCCAGCAGCGTAGTATGATAGCGATTGAAGATAAGCCCGGCCACGGCCAGTCCGCTGCCGGCCAGCAGCATGGCAGTGCTGCCGGCGAACCGCGCACGAATGAGCAGAATAGCTGCCAGCAGGCCTCCCAACAGGATTTCCCACGTCCAGAAGGTGAGGGCGAACGGCCCTGCCGAGAGGGTGGTGAACGCCTCTGTGCGCCCCGGCACATAGCCGTAGTTCCCGACGGTCGTGTCCCAAAAGCGCATGTAGAGGTAGACCAGCAGCACCGCGCCGGACATCTGCCCGGCCTGCAGCAACACCCGCGCCGGCACCAGCCGCCGGCCGGTGATCCACTGCACGATCAACGTGACGTGCACGCTGAAAGCGATGCCGCTTGCTATCGCGGAGACGATGAACAGCAGCGGCATGGTCGGGCGGAACAGCGCGGCCCGCCCGACGACAACGCCATACGTCCCGCCCAGGCTGGACTGGTGCAGCAGCGACAGGCCCATCCCAACGATGGCCAGTGTCGGCGCAAAGCGATGGATGCGCTGCCCCAGATTCCTCAGCCAGGGGAAGCGGTCAAAGACCGCCATCTCGACCACCATCGGGAACACTTCCAGCGTCAGCACCAGGAAGTAGAGCGTGATGCACATCGTCACTTCCCAGAGCATCGAGTGGATGTTCCAGAACACCCAGCCGTGCCAGAAACGGTCGGGCCGCCCAATGTCCAGGATGAGCGCCATC
This sequence comes from Chloroflexota bacterium, assembly GCA_037447125.1. Classification (GTDB taxonomy): domain Bacteria; phylum Chloroflexota; class Anaerolineae; order Aggregatilineales; family Aggregatilineaceae; genus UBA2029. The sequence continues at coordinate 7,944 of JBBIHG010000047.1, forward strand.
AGCGCCCCGCTGTAGCCCAGGAGACCCACAAACACCGCCACCCGCGCCAGCGGCCGGTACATCTCCTGCCCCATCAGATAGGTCAGCGCCGAGAGCGTGAAGGCGCCGGCGGCCAGCCCGATGCACGACAGGTCCAGGATGATCCACAGGCCCCACGGCGTGCCATCAGTCAGGTTGGTGACGGCCAACCCCTTGTACATGATCAGGAACACGGCATAGGCCCCGACAGCGATCACGGCTAGCAGGGCGCCGATCCACACCCAGAACAGATTGACTCGCTGTCTCATCTGGCTCAGCATGGCACCCTTCCCTCTTACGTTGGCAGCAAGTAGTAGACACGGGGCTTGGTGCCCAGTTCCGGGCGAAGAACTACTGCCTGTCGCCCCACCATCTTGCGCGACGCCGGACTCTCCGGATCGCGCAGATCGCCGAAGACGCGCGCCTCGGTCGGGCAGATCACGCAGCAGGCCGGGGTCGCCGCGCGGTCATACCCTGGGCGGATGCCGCGCTCCAGCCCGGCGTCAATGCGGTGTGTGCAGAAGGTACACTTCTCGACCACACCGCGCGGACGACGGGGGTTCTCGACGGTTCCCCAGGTGGGGACCATCGGGTTCTCTTCGGTCGGCTCTTCCCAGTTGAAGACGCGCGAGCCATAGGGACAGGCCACCATGCAGTAGCGACAGCCGATGCAACGCTGGTAGTCCATGACCACAATGCCATCCTCACGGTGGAAGGTAGCCTTGACCGGGCACACCTCCACGCAGGGCGCGTGCTCGCAGTGCATACACGGACGGGGCAAGAACACCGGCGAGCCGAAAGTCTCTTCGTCACGCAGAACGATATTCCACAGGTGCCCCATCGTCGTGTCGTTGGTCGCCTGGCAGGCGAAAGCGCAGCGCTCGCAGCCGATACAGGCTCCCAGGTCAATGACCATCGCCCAGTAAGGCCCACTGCCCCCATGTGCGTTGGCCTCTCCGCTGGGGTCATCGTGGGCCCAGAATTCGCTCCACACCCAGCCTCCCGCCACGACGCTGATGCCCAGAGCGCCGGCCAGCTTGATGAATTCGCGCCGGTCCAGCTTGCGGGTATGCTCGCTCATGACGCTTCCTCCTGCTATGTCATTTCAACAACGATTTCAGCCGCACCAGCAGGAACAGGATGAAGACGACGATCAGCGCGCCGAGAGCACCTCCCACCAGATCAGCGGTGCGTTTGTCATCCGTCTTGCTTTGGAGCCGCGCTACCTCTGCCTCCAATTCATGAATCCGGTTGAACTCCTCTTCGGTCAACCCTCCCGTTTCGCGCACGCTCAGCAGGTGCGTGTCCCCGTGGCATTCGGCGCACACGCCGGGATCGATGGCCATCGTATGCCCGGTGACGCGCACCTGGTCGCCATTCGTGGTCACCTTGCGCCGCATGTGGCAGTCCACACAGGTCATGTCGTCGCCCATGTGGATCTCATCCACCAGAGCTTCCTGGTGGCAGGCGCCGCAGGTGGTGTTGACATCGCCCAGGATCAGGCCGTTCTCGTGCGGAGTATGGCAGTCCACACAGCCGATGCCCCACGTCCTGTGCGCGCTGACCAGCCACTCGTCATAGGTCGGCGCGTGCGCGCCGCTGTGGCAGCGGGCGCAGTCCGTCGGCTGGTTGGCGATGTTCACTGCCGCTGGCGGATGCTGAGCGTCATTGGGCACCGTATGGCAGTTGCTGCACACTACACCCTCATACTGGTAGAGGCCAGTCGTCGGGTCAAATCCCGAAGCATGGCAGCTCATGCACAGGGTCGGGCGGCCCTGGCTGGCGTAGGACTCCAGGAACGCGGTGGTCCGGGAAGCCAGCGCATGGGGCGAATCCTGCCAGCGACGGTACTCGTCGCGGTGGCACGCGGCGCACTGCTCTGGGTCCGTCGTCTGGAACACAGTCGCCGCCGTCACCGGCGTGATCACCCTGAGCAACCCCAACTCGATCTCGACCGCATGAAGCAACGCATCGGTGTAGGCGTAGTTGTGAATGCCCAGGCTGCCATCATTGGTCACGAAGGTGAGCACTGTGTCCACCCAGGCGGGAGCATCTGCCCGCTCGGCCAGCCTCTGGCGCGCCTGGGTCAGCCGATCGGCGACGCCACTCTGCGTCTTCTCGACAAAGGTCGCCAGATAGTCGCGGCTCATGTCCGTGTGGCAGCCGGTGCAGGAGTCCGGAAAGCACTCGGTCAGTTCGGTGCACAGGACTGTGCTCATGGTGTGGCTGCCCGCTCGCCCGAACTGACCAATATATGTGGTCTTGGGCATGTGGCAGGTCTCGCAGTACGGGCCGCCCTCAGTGGTGAAGTGGCCCGACGGAATGCCGTTGACGATCGGGACAACCTGCCGGCCCTCGTACATCTCCTGCGCCGGGTAGTGCAGGCGACCGGCGACCAGCATCAACTCGCCGTCTGGGGTCGAGCTGTTGTGACACGACACGCACAGCTCGTACTCGTCGGCGACTAACTGGTACGGGCGCTGGCTCTCACCGTGCGGCTCATGGCAGGCGACGCAGGTCACGCCGCCCACCGTGATCTCACCGTCTGCGCTCGCCGTGACATGGCAACGCGCGCATTCGCCGGGCAGGACGCCCTTGCTCGTGGCATGGCCGCTCTTGAGCCATTCCGCGTACTGGTTGTAGACCTTGGCGTGGCCAGACATCCACCACACATCGGCATCGTCCTCGGCGGCGAGCAGAAAGACGCTCTCGTCCAGCGGCAGGCCCGGCTGGTAGCCGACCGGATAGCCGTGCACGCCATCGGGACTGGTCCCCTGAACGTGGCACTGACCGCAGACGGCGGCATCAACACCCTGGTAGATGGTGCCCGCCGTGCCCATGTGGGCGCCGCCGGGGCCGTGACAGGACTCGCAGCCGACGTTGAACTCGACCGCGCCTGTGTCCCATTCCTCAGCGAAGGCGAACGTCGTCTGCTCAGCGGCCTGGGCACCATCCAGGCCGGTGGTGTGGCAGCCCGCACAGGCCACGCGCCAGTCCTGCTCAGGCGACTGCCAGGCATCGCCGTCCTCCAGCGACCAGGTGCCCTGCTGCTCCTCATTCTGCGGAACGTGCCATGTCACCGGCAGCACGTAAAAGCCATCGCCGTCACCCTCGCGCGGGAGGACGCTGATGTACCGCTCGACGTAGCGCCCGCCGAGGACGTAGGTGATGTCTTCAGCGGTGAGCCGGCGCTCAGTACCATCGGGCCACTGAATGGTGGGGCTGGCCCCTGCTGAGAGATCGCCGGCAATGTTTTCGGGCGTACCGGGGCGCACCATCTGGGCGTGCCAGGTCGTATGCCAGGCTTCGCTCTGGGTGTGGCACATCGAGCAGAAGCGAGTTCCCTTGTAGTCGGCGTCGAGGTTGGGGGGAGCTCCCTGCTCGTTGGGCATAGCCTGGACGCTGCCAACCTGGCCGGAGGCCCACAGGGAAGCGCCCAACACCAGCAACATCACCCCGGCGGTCAGCAGAACCAGGAGACGCAAACGACCGTATACTCTGCGCAACATAGAACTTCTCCTGTATGGTTCGCAGCCACGCGCATCCGGTGCACGACCATGGCTCGATTCTTTTTGGGACGATCGCCCCTGCAACGACCTGACAAAACTCCCTATGCGCGGACCTGTCCCTTCTGGTATGCTTGTGCTGTTCGCTCCAAGGAGGACAGGACCATGGACCTGGGCTCTATTCTGAACATGACGGGTTTCTTTCTGCTGCGCGTCGGCCTGCCAATTGTGCTGCTCTTCAGCCTGGCCATTCTCATTGACCGCTGGGAGCGATCGCGCCGCGAGCGTGGCGAATCGTCTTTCGACCTGACATCCAACGATCACTAGCCCCCGCGCGTCGCCACGCGAACAAGCATAAGCGCACCCTTGACTGTGCCAACTGATCCGTCATTCTACAATGATAGCCAGATGCACGCTCAGTGCTGGACTCAGTACGGAGCCATGTCATTTGTCATGTTCTAGAGCGTGTTATGCACTTCTGCCGGGTAGACGCCCCCCATCCCCCGACCCCTTCCCCCACGCAAGCGGAGGGAAGGGGCCAGGGCGGGCTTCTTCCTTCCCCCCTTGCGGGGGAAGGACCGAGGATGGGGGGGCAAGCACGGGAGCTACCCGCCTGCCAAAGTTCATAACAGCCTCTAGACTGCGCGCGCCAGGCCCGGCGCGGCACCCGATTCAAGCGCCCGCCAGCTAACGCTCGCCGAGGTCCTGATCCTGCTCTGGCTCCCTGCTCTCCGCTCGACGCCTCCTCGCGGGCTCGCCGCCTGGCGGGTTCCCTGGCCGAGATGCAGCACTCAACTCGGACTCGCCGAAGAAATGGAGGAGATCGCGGTTCTCAGGCGCAAACGTGAAATCCCAGAAGGCGCGCTGCACGTCCGAGGCGCCCAGCCTTGTGTGGCGGGCCATGAACAGGCGCATTACCAGGTCCAGGCCCGGCACGGCCACTTCTCGCACAAGCCCCTTCTCCAGGGCGTTCTCTGCCGCGACGCGCGACACAAACGCCGGCCCGATGCCGGCGCACACCGCCTGCACGATCGACTCGGTGTTGGCCAGTACCAGGCGCGACGACAGTACGTCTATGCTCAGGTCGTAGCGCGCCAGGGCGCGATTGATCGTGATCGCCGTGCCTGAGCCTGGCTCGCGCAGGATGAGCGGATGTTCCACCAGGTCATCCGGCTCCAGGCTGGCGCGCTGCGCCCAGGGATGATCCGGCGGGACGATGAGGATCAGCAGGTCATCGGAGAAGTGGCGATACTCGAACTCGCGGCCTGGCACGCGCAGGCTGCTCACCGCCAGATCGATCTCGCCGGAGGCCAGGCTGTCGAGCGCCGTCCCGCGCTGCCACACCCAGCATGTCACGCGCACATCAGGATGCTGCGCCAGGAAGCGCGAGATGATGCCCGGCAGGATGTACTTGCCGCAGGCCGTGCTGCAGCCCAGCGTCAGGTGCCCGCTGATCGTCCCCCGCCGCGAGGCAATGAATGACTCGGCCTGGCGCACTTCTTTGAGCAGGTTGCGCACGACTGGCACGAACGCACTACCCACTTCGTTGAGCCGGATGTTGCGCCCGGTACGCTCGAACAGGCGCGTGTTGAGCTGCTGCTCCAGCGCGTGGATGTGACCGCTGACTGCCGGCTGTGAGATGTTGAGCAGGCGCGCCGTCTCAGAGAAGTTCTCCGTCTCGGCTGCCAGCAGAAACACTTGCAGGGCGTAAAGATCGAGCATCGGCTTCTATTCCTGGGGCCGGGCATCGGAGGAGGATGGCAGCACACAGCCCCAATCATTTCATAGCAGATTTCGTGGCGCGCCGATACAGACAAAGATCATAACAAACTCAGATTATCGTTACTGCGTCCTATCACGAACTTGAATTAAACTGGAGACAGTCAGCCTTCTCACACTATTGCGGAGTGAGTCATGCGCATCAGAGTCAGACTGTGGTTGTTGCTCGTCGTCGGCGCGCTGCTGCTGGTGGGAGCCACCCTCGCCAGTGGTGCTGAGCCGGATGCCAGCGTCGCGTGCGAACCGGAGTCCGCTGGCGGGGATGCCCTGCCCGCGACGGCGTGGGCAGCGGAGACGGACCTGCTCCAGGCGGCGGGCGAAGGGTGCCTGAACTGCCATGCCGACCAGGAGCGTGTCAAGGAGCTCGCCGTTGAGGAGGAGGTAGACGAATCGCACTCCGAAGGCCCTGGTTGAGGCGGCTCTGTGCCTCCGGTGGAGGCGTGGGAAAAAGTCTGGATCAACCTGGACACCTACGGTAATGACTTTCATGCCTACATCAAGTGCACGGCCTGCCATGGCGGCAACCCCGACGCCACCGACATGGAAACAGCCCACGAAGGGCTGATCCTCGATCCGGCGAACGTGCCGCTATCGTCGTGCAAATCGTGCCACAAGGAGATTGTCGTCAGCGCGGCCAACAGCCTGCACAGCACCCTGGCCGGCTACGACACCGTCCTCTACGAGCGCAGCAGCCCCGAACACTACGAAGCGCTCGAAACCATGCAGTCTTATCACTGCAATCACTGTCATGCATCCTGCGGCGACTGCCACATCAGCCAGCCCGACTCAGTGGGCGGCGGCCTGCTGGACGGGCACGCTTTCGTCAAGACTCCGCCCATGACCCGTACCTGTACCGGTTGTCACGGCAGCCGCGTGAAGAATGAATACTTCGGGCTGAACGAAGGTATCCTGGGCGATGTGCACCTGCGCCAGGCGCGCATGGCCTGCACCGCCTGCCACACCGCCGAGGAAATGCACGGCATGGGGTCGGCGGAGGGCGCAGTCCACCGCTACGACGGCGCCGAGAATCCATCCTGCGAGAGCTGCCATGCTGACCAGATCGGCCCGCAGTCCGGCATCCCTCAGCATATGGTGCACGCCCCCGACACCCTGTCGTGCCAGGCCTGCCACAGCCTGAGCTACACCAATTGCACCAACTGTCACGTAGACCGCACCGAAGATGACGTGCCGTTCTTCAAGGTAGAGGCGCATTCGCTCGGCTTCTACCTGGGGCGCAACCCCATCCAGAGCGAAGAGCGCCCCTACAAGTACGTGCCGGTGCGCCATGTACCGATCGACATCAACTCGTTCAGCGCCTACGGCGAAAACCTGCTGACCAACTTCCTGGCACGGCCCACCTGGACCTACGCCACCCCACACAACATCCAGCGCATCACCCCGCAAAACACGACGTGCGGCTCGTGCCACGGCAACGAGGCGATCTTCCTGACCGCCGACAAGGTCGCTGAGGCTGTGCGCGGCGGGGCGAATCTGAATGTCATCGTCGAGCAGATCCCGCCCCTGTTCCCTGGCATGACGACGCCTGAGCCGCCAGCGCCCGTCACAGAGGAAGCGAGCGCCGAAGACGCGGCACCCGCCGGGTCGGACGCAGACTTCTGGGGCAGCGATGGGGGAGCAACTGAAGAAGGCACCGCCACACCTGAGAGCGATGCCGACTTCTGGGGCGGGGACTCGTAGCAGCAACTCCAGCCCGAACTAACCGGGCAACGGCAGGTCAACGAGGGTGAGCGTGGTGTAGCGCGCTCACCCTCGTTTGCTGTGGGACAACAGAACACACTCCCCTGTGTCATGTGTAATGAATAAGCAATGCTTATCAACTCTTGCCCCAAATATCACAAGTTGTTATAATTCCAACTATCGTTGATTTACCCGTGACGTAGGGAGGAACCATACCCAATGCGCAAGCTCTCACTCATCGTCCTCGTTCTATCGCTGCTGCTGCCGCTAGCCATCCCCTTTGCGCCAGTCGCGGCCCAAGAAGACGTAGTCCAGGCCCGGCTGGAAGCCTACAATGCCAGTCTGCCACCAGCCTACGGCAATGTCTCGGTTGACGATCTCTCGGTGGAGATGATCGAAAATCCGGAATTGTTGATCGTGGATGTGCGCCAACCGGAAGAATATGCCGAGGGCCATCTTCCGGGCGCGATCAACATCCCCCTGCGCGACCTGGCCAAAAACCTGGACGCCCTGCCCGACCTCGACGCCAAGAGCGTGGTTTACTGCGGCTCGGCATTCCGCTCGGCTATCGCCATGACGGCGCTGCAAATCCTCGGCTATACCGACGTGCGCAACATGAAGGGCGGCTTCAATGCCTGGACTGCCGAAGAATACACGACGACCACCGACGTCTTCGAGGCCCAGCGCAGCATTGCCCCCGACATTGATGCTGAACTGCTCAGCGTTGTTGATGCCGCTCTGTCGGGCATTCCCCAGGGTTGGGGCGCGATCAAAGCCGAAGACCTCAACATCAAATTGATCGAGAACCCGCCCGACCTGCTGATTGATGTGCGCAGGGTCGAAGAAGTGGCAGAACAGGGCTACATTGCTGGCGCGGTCAACTGGCCACTGGAGCAATTCATGAGCTTCGTGGGCGAGTTGCCAGAGAACCACGATGCCGACATTGTGATTTACTGCGCAGTGGGGCACCGTGGCAACATGGCCGCCACCATGCTGCGCATCCTGGGCTACACCAACGTCCTCAACCAGGCAGGCGGCTTCGGCGCGTGGAGCACAGCGGGATTGCCCATCGAGAGCGCCGCCCCTGCCGCGGCATTTGACCTGGCCGGCCTGCTAGACTCCTACATCAGCAACCTGCCCGCCAATTTCAACGCCATCCGCGCCGCTGACCTGAACGTCCTGCTGGCCGAGGAGCCAGACACCCTGCTGGTGGACGTGCGCACGGCGGACGAGTTTGCGGACGGCCACCTAGCCGGAGCGATCAACATCCCGCTGATCGAGCTGACCGATCACCTAGACCTGCTGCCCGACCTCGATCAGAAGATGGTCATCTACTGCGGCAGCGGTCACCGCTCGGCGCAAGCGATGACGGTGCTCAACCTGCTCGGCTACCAGAACGCGCTCGGTCTGCTCGGTGGCGTGAAGGCCTGGACGGCGGCGGAGCTGCCGCTGACCACCGATACGGTCGCTGTGGAGGCGGGCACCGCCCCAGAGTTCGACGCCGATCTGTTCGCCGCCATTGACGCCTACGTCAAGGCCATTCCCGCCGGCTACTACACCATCAGCGCTGATGACCTGAACGTCGCCCTGATCGAGAATGCGCCGTACCTGATTGATGTGCGCACGCCCGAAGAAGTTGCCAAGGGCTATATTGATACTGCCGTCCATGCGGAATTGCGCACCTTCATGAGCCAGACAGACCTCTGGCCCGCCGACAAAGCTCAGCCGACCGTCCTCTACTGCGGCAGCGGTCACCGCTCGGCGATCGCCATGGTAGCCATGCAGCTCTTGGGCTACAGCGATGTGCGCTCGCTGGCCGGTGGCACCGGTGCCTGGACGGCCAAAGAGTACCCGCTCGTCACCCTCGTCACCAACTGAGTCCCGTATTGTCTGGTCTCTCAGCGGCTCCTCTGCAGCAGAGGAGCCGCTTTTTTGTGGACAGGGCAGTGTTTGCGTTTGGCGCAGATTCGCTTCATGATCGCCCCGCACCGTTTGCACCTGTCGAGGAGTATCTCATGGCGCGCATTGCCCGTTTTCTGACGCAAGCTGGCCCTGCCTTCAGCCTGATCGAAGGCGACACGGCCTACGCCCTGAATGGCGATCCCTTCGCCGGCCCGCCCCAGCCCGGCGAACGCCTCGGCCCGGTCGGCGCCCTGTCGCTGCTGCCGCCGGTCGCACCGAGCAAGATCATGTGCATCGGGCGCAACTATGCCGCCCACGCCGCCGAGCACGGCGCAGCCGTCCCCGAAGAGCCGATGCTGTTCCTCAAGCCGCCCAGCGCGCTGATCGGCCACGGCGGCGAGATCATCCTGCCCCCTGGCGGCGGACGGGTCGAGCATGAGGCGGAGCTGGCCGTGATCATCGGGCGAACGGCCTCCCATGTGCGGCGCGAGGCGGCGCTCGACTACGTGCTCGGCTACACCTGCGCCAACGATGTCAGCGCGCGCGACTACCAGAAGAAAGATGGGCAATGGGGACGGGCCAAGGGCTTCGACTCCTTCTGCCCGCTCGGCCCCTGGGTCGTCACCGGCCTCGATCCATCCAACCTAGCGATTGCCTGCCACGTCAACGGCGAGCGACGCCAGAACGCCCGCACGTCCGACATGATCTTCGACGTGCCGGCCCTGATCGCCTTCATCAGCCACGTGATGACTCTGCTGCCCGGCGACGTGATCCTGACGGGCACGCCTGCCGGCGTCAGCCCGTTGGCCACCGGCGACACGGTGGAAGTGACGATTGAGGGAATCGGCACGCTGCGTAACACAGTGCGCGGCGCCCGCTGACACGACACAGAAGCCCCCGGCAGTCCTGGGCTGGCGGGGGCCTCTGCCTGCTCACCGGAGGACGCTCATCACCCCACAGCCGGCTCGAAGCGCAGCACTGTGCCGCTGTAGTCCACCAGATACAGCTCGCCCGCTTCATCTTCGCCGAATGAGCTGATACTCCGTCCGGACTCCAGCGACACGAACGCCTCCCAGACACCCTCCACGCCCGGCGTGGCCGACCAGATCGTGCCAGAGCACCAGTCACCGTACAGGTAAACGCCCTGCAGCGCGGGGATGCGCTCGCCGCGATAGACATAGCCGCCCGTCACCGAACAGCGACCATTACTGTGATCGTATTCCAACACGGGCGGGACGACATCAGACGCTGCCGGCTGCCCCGAATAGACGTGCATACCCTCGAAGGCGTTCCAGCCGTAGTTCTCGCCGCCGGCACTGTCCGCCGGCTGGAAGTTGATCTCCTCCCACTGGTTCTGGCCCACGTCTGCCAGGTAGAGGTCACCGGTGGCGCGGTCGAAGCTGAAGCGCCAGACGTTGCGCAGCCCCCAGGCCCAAATCTCTGGGCGGGCGCCTTCGCGGTCCACAAAGGGGTTGTCTGCCGGGATCGCGTAGCCGTCGGGAACGTCCACATCAACGCGCAGGATGGCTCCTAGCAGTGTGGCGAGATTCTGCCCGTGGCCGTCCGGATCGCCGCCCGACCCGCCATCGCCCAGCGAGATGTAGAGATACCCGTCCGGGCCGAAGGCCATATGCCCGCCGTTGTGGTTAGCATAGGGCTGCGGGACATAGAGCAGCGGCGTGGCGCTGGTCGCGTCGGCGCGGTCGAGATCGTCCGCCGAGACCGCGTAGCGTGAGATGGCCGAATGGCCATTGAGGTCGGTGTAGTTGATGTAGAACAGCCCATTCTCAGCGTAGTTGGGATGGAACGCCAGCCCAAGAAGCCCGCGCTCGGTGTAGTTACCTTCCAGGGCCTGGCGGCTGATCAGCCCGGACACATCCAGGAAAGGCTGGCCCAGCACCTCGCCATCTTTGACCACACGAATCGCGCCGCTCTGCTCAACCACGAACAGGCGGCCCGACCCATCGCCGGCGTGGGTGACATACAGCGGGCGCGAGAAGCCCTCGGCCACCACCACCAGTTGGTAGGGAGCCTCCTGCGTCTGGCTGGCGCCCCGCGCGTGCCTTGCGTCTGATTGCCAGACGACAAGCGCCCCGCTTGCCGTCACCGCCAGCGCCAGCACAATGGCAGCCATCGCCGCCCGTCGCACCAATGAATCGCCCATTGCTCCTGCCTCCGCGTTTCCTGACGATACACGTGATCCTAGTGGCAGGCCATGCCCGCTGACAACTGGGTGCGTGCAAAGGTTGTCACCAGTATCGTTTGCCGCAGGGATCGTAACCTCACCCCCTGGCCCCGTTGCGCTCGGCCTTCCCCCTCTCCATGCATGGAGAGGGGGTTGTCGAGGCGCGCAGCGCCGAGACGGGGGTGAGGTAAACTCGCGCGCGGCCTCGACCCCAAGCACCCCTGGTGCCCGTCTGTCCCTGAGCCACTGGCAGGGAAAGGGACCAGAAGCCAGGGTTGAGAAGTGCATAACACGCTCTAAGTACAACCAGATTGAAAATGCAGGATGTAGGGGCGCTGCTCGCTGCGCCCAGGGCGGGGCAAGCGCCGCCCCTACGCAAGACATCCGACACAACTTGCCTGGTTGTACTTAGACGCTGTGCCCGCCTGTTCCTGGGCGAGGAACCGGTGTACACTGGGGACGCATGCGCTAGACAGTGTGACATTCCGACACCTAGTAAGGACAGGTTACTCTTGACAACTCTAGCGGACAAAACCATTCTCGATATCCTGCTCAGCGAGCACCCTTTCACCTGTCAGATCCAGTCAGTTGAGGTGACCGCCGACGATCTGGCCCATGTCTTCGGTACACAAGAGCCAGTGCGCGATCACCCTGACGATCGTGCCAGAACCCTGCTGCAATGTGGGTGGTTGCACGTCGAGTACATCAATCCCTCTCTTGGAGCGGACGAACGGCCCGCGCTGGTCAATGCCATCCAGCAGCAAGCCCGCGCCAAAATCAAACAGCAGCCTTCCTTGGCGGACCACGAGCGCCAGCAGGTACGCTGGTTGTGGGAAAAAACGCGCACCCACGAGAGCACCCAGCAAATCACCCAACGGGTCTGGCTGGCGGTGGTGCTCTATAACCTGGGGTTTCGCGGGCTGACCTTCGACGCTGAAGGGCAGATTCGTTACGAAGGCGGCATGACGGCCCGCATTGGCTACGCGCCTGACCTGGCGCTTGATCTGATATGGGAGAGCGCCAACCCCGCGCTCTACGTCGCCAGCTTTCGCCAGGCGGATGGGGTCGTCGTGCGCAGCAAAGGCCGGCAACGCTGGCATATCTACCGCGTGACGCTAAACCCTGCTGCCAAAGTGCTCTTCGAGCGGCGTGCGCGCGCCGTCAAAGAGAAGGTCGCGCTGATCGTCGCCAGCGATATTCACGCCACGCGCCCCCAACTGCCGCGCGACTTCTACGGCGGCGATGCTTTTCAGCAGGCGTGCATAGACGCCCAAGACCAGCACTTCGCCCATATTCTGGTTCTCTCGCCCCAGCATGGCATCATCTCGCTCGACGACGTCGTGCCCGCGGAGCAATCGTGGACTGATGTCCTGGAGCGCCTCATCTGGACCTGGCAGATCAAGGCCACCCAGCGCCTGGGCCAGTATCTCTATGGCCCTCCCCCAACGAACGTTCCTAACGCCAGGGAGTTGAACTGGTGGCCGTGGCTCAACCCGGAGTCGGTCTACGAGTTCACCATCTTCGGGGGCGGCTTCCCTGTGCGCATTCTCATAGATCAGCTCCTCCGCGCACGTGCGCGCACCCCCGCCAGCATGCCGATAATAACCCTGGCCGAGCAACGGCACGGATACGACGTGGGCGACCTGGACCACGATTGGGACGATCTCGAGGATGAGGAAGACGACGAGTACTACTCAGAAATCCTGGACTTTCAACGGTTGATGGACTGGGCGGGCGAGTTCGTCGAGCGTGTCAATATTCAGGTGCTGCCCACTGGTGATGTGTGGGACCTGGCCCCAGAAGAAGCGCTGCTGGCTATGCGCGTGCTGGACCATGGGGGCGTTGACATTGAGGATTTGTTCGATCTGCTGACGGACATCTCGGTGCTGTTGGAGCAACCGGTGCCGCTGACCCTGATCGTCAACGCAAATTCTGCGGTCTCTGTCCTGCTGCAAGTAACCCACAGCTTGGTTCACAATGAGCGCGATGAGATCCAGGAAACTCTTCACTCCTTTCCAGAGCCTATTGTGATCCAGTACGTCGAAAAGGCGCTGCAACTAGCCAACCTCGAAGACCAGCTCTGTGCGGTTCTGTCGTTGGCCGAACAAATGCACATGATCGCTCGGGCCATCCCCCTGCCGGTCAACGAGCAGTTCGTGATCTGGCTGCAAACGTATATCGCCGGCCGCATCCGCCAGGACCTGCTCAACAAGCCGGCCGGGTCTGGGTGAGGGAATGGCCCAGCCTGGAACCTCTAGATTCGCTCACAACCCACCCTGCCCCGGACTTTCGGAGCCTGTGAAACTCCGGAAATCCGGGAGCAGCCACTATTTGTGCGGCCTCATGACTGAAGGACTTCACCTATGCTTACCCCCGTCGAAAAAATACTATTTGTGCTCGCGGCTGTGCTGTCGCTCTGGCTGGCCCAACAAACCTTCCGCCGCGCGTTCGGGGTGATCCGGCGCGGTGAAGGGACGCTTCCCCTCGCTGGCCTGCCCCGGCGCGTCTGGCGCACGCTGGACGTGTTCATCACCCAGCGGGCGGTGCTGCGCGCCCGGCCCGTCACCAGCCTGCTGCACGGCTTCGTCGCCTGGGGCTTCATCTTCTATGTGCTGGTCAACCTGGGCGACGTGATCGAAGGGTACTTCGCCGTCCAGTTTCTGGGGTCGGGGCTGGTCGGCGACCTGTACCGCCTGCTGGCCGACGTGTTCAGCGTGTTGGTGCTGGCCGGCATGGTCTACTTCCTGCTGCGCCGCTTCGTCGCGGACGCCCCCGCCCTGCGCTTTCACGACGGGGTGCTGTTGCACGAGCGCATTCGGGCCGGGCTGCGCCAGGATTCGCTGATCGTCGGGCTGTTCATCCTGACGCACGTTGGCGCGCGCTTCCTGGGCGAGTCGTTCTGGGTGGCGCTGCACGGCGGGAGTGATAGCTGGCAGCCGTTCGCCAGCGCCGTTGCCGGGCTGTGGGGCGGCCTGAGCCACGACGCGCTGGAAGTGGGCGAGCACGCCCTGTGGTGGCTGGCCCTGGGCACGATCCTGGCTTTCGTCCCCTACTTCCCCTCCAGCAAGCACATGCACCTGTTCATGGGGCCGCTCAACTACTTCTCGCGGCCCGAACGCACTTCCCTGGGCGCGCTCGATCCGCTCGACTTCGACGACGAGGAGCGCGAGCAGTTCGGCGTGGCGCGGCTGGAGCACATGAGCAAGACGCAGCTTTTCGATGCCTTCGCCTGCATCATGTGCAACCGCTGCCAGGATGTCTGCCCGGCTTACATCACCGGCAAGCAACTATCGCCGTCGGCGCTGGAGATCAACAAGCGCTACGAGATTGGCCAGCACATGGCCCTGCTGGCGGCGGGTGGCGAGTCGCCGCGCCCGCTGCTGGACTTCGCCATCACCCCATCGGCGGTGTGGGCCTGCACGGCTTGCGGCGCGTGTAGTGACATCTGTCCGGTGGGCAACGAGCCGATGTTCGACATTCTCGACATCCGTCGCGACCTGGTGCTGACGCAGGCCAATTTCCCTGCCGAGCTGCAAGGGGCGTTCAAGGGCATGGAGAACACCGGCAATCCCTGGCAGATGGGCGGCAGTCGCCTGGCCTGGGCCGAAGGGCTGGACGTGCCCACCGTAGAAGACGCGCCTGGCTTCGAGGTGCTCTACTGGGTTGGCTGCGCGGGCAGCTTCGAGCCGAGCGCGCAGAAGATCGCGCGGGCGCTGGTGCACATCCTGCGGGCGGCAGCGGTCAGGTTCGCTGTGCTGGGCGAGCGTGAAAGCTGCACCGGAGACACGGCTCGCCGCGCCGGCAATGAGTACCTGTTCTACGAGATGGCCACAGCCAACATCGAGATGCTCAACGAGGTCAACCCGCCGCGCATCCTGGTCACCTGCCCGCACTGCCTGCACACCCTCGCCAAAGAGTACCCGCAGTTCGGCGGGCATTACCAGGTGGTGCACCACACCGAGTTCATCGCCGAATTGATCCGCAACGGGCGGCTGCGCCTGCCCGCCAACGGCGCGCAGCACGTCACCTTCCACGATCCGTGCTACCTGGGACGGCACAACGGTATTTACAACGCCCCACGCGACGCCCTGAGCGCAGCGGGCGCGGCGCTGAGCGAGATGCCGCGCGCGCGCAGCAAGTCGCTGTGTTGCGGAGCGGGCGGCGCGCAATTCTGGAAGGAAGAGGAACACGGCAGCGCCCGCGTCAACCAGGTGCGCTACGCCGAGGCGCAGGGCACTGGCGCGGACGTGCTGGCCACCGGCTGCCCGTTCTGCCTGCGCATGTTCGCCGACGCGCACCAGGACGCGGACGAGAGCGGGCCGGCGGTCAAGGACGTGGCTGAGATCGTCGCCGAACGGCTGGGGGTGACGCTTTAGGGCGCGGGGCAGCCCGCGCATTCACACTCACCTGCGGGCGGGTGGATTGGTTTTGGGGTGGGTGACCCTTGCCTGATTGGTGTGCCCCGCACTCTCAGCAGAAGCGCAAGTCATACGCCCCTATTGTCTCTTCGCGCACCACGTTTGGGGGTCAGTACAATCACAGCGCCCCAAGCGCCGTCATTTTTTGTGTCCAACTTTTGGAGGTCAGGGTCTTTGCTGGGTCCCCAGCAGGCTCCACAAAATGATTACCCCGGCCCGACTAGCACATATTGCGCTACCACAACCCCGATCACCTGCTCCGCCCCCTCCACGCACAAGGTGAGCGGTCCATCGAACGGGTCGGCTTTCAACACCTCGACTGCGGCCCCGATGATCAGTCCTTTATCTGCCAGATAACGCAGCATATCCGGCGACTGATCGCGCAGGCGCTCCACTCGTCCATGCTGCCCGGCTGGCCAGCGAGCCAGTGGGGTTAGATCGCGCGGAGCGATGTCACCCTCCGGGCCAGGGATGGGATCGCCATGGGGGTCATAGTGCGGATCGCCCAGATACTCGGCGATACGCTGGGCCAACCGCTCAGAGACGGCGTGCTCCAACCGTTCGGCTTCCTCGTGGACCTCATCCCAAGAATAGCCAAGTGCCCGCACCAAGAAAAGTTCTAGCAGGCGGTGATGGCGCACAATCTCCAGCGCCACGCGCTCGCCCACTACGGTCAGGCGGATGCCGCGATAAGGCTCGTGCTCAACCAGGTTAGCTTTGGCCAGCTTCTTGGCCATTTCAGTCGTTGAGGGAGCAGTGATGTTCAGGGCCTCAGCCAATGCCGAGGTCTGGACACGGTCTTGCTCTTGCTGCAGCATATAGACGGCTTTAAGGAAGTCTTCTATCGCTTCGCTGTAGCCTTCGCTGGGAGGGTGGCGGCCGGTCACATCGTGCTCACTCTCACTGGCGTTTTCCGTGCCTCCATTGTACCGCATTAGAGGAGCGGACACGTTCGAGCTGCTAAGAGCTTATGAGGTGCTGAGACGCAGACAGCGCAGAGGAGCAGAGACTTGGTGCTCCTCTCTTCTCCGTTTCGCTTATTGTCCCCGCCGTGTCGCAATACAGGCTGTTCCCCGGCGCGTCAGCCGAAAGTCTGCCGCGAGCAAGAAGGATTCTCATACAAGTCTATCAGTTCGGCGTTGAGCACCTGCAGACCGGGTTTGAGTTGGGCGAATTGAGCACCCTGTTCCTTGATAGTGATGTAGGCGCGCTGGGGATCATCACCCTCACTGTGCCACACGGTGACGCTGATGATATTGCCGCCCGCATCAGCGACAACCTGGGCCACTTTAGCCAGGATTCCCGGCCTGTTAGCGACCTGGAGCGTAAAGCGAGCCCCCTCTTTGCCGCCACCAAGCATGGTGACCAGTACGCGGAAAATGTCCGTGTCGGTGATGATGCCCACGACTTGGCTATCTGCTACAACCGGCAGGCAGCCAATATTCTCACTGAGCATGACACGGGCCGCTTCTTCAATTGGACAGTCTGGGGTCGTCGTATAGACAGGGCGCTTCATGATCTGCTTGATCTGGAGCCTGGACAGCAGCCCATGAATCTCGTAGATGCTCAGCGTCGTGGCCGGAGATGGCTGAGCAGCCAACAGGTCTTGTTCGACGACGATGCCCACCAGGTTGCCGCTCTTATCCAGGACCGGCAGATGGTGAATGCGGTGCTCGCGCATCAATTCGGCAGCCTGGCGGTGCGTTGCATCGGGCAGAATGGTGATCGGGTTGGGGGTCATCCGGTCTTTGACAAGCATCGCATTATCTCCAAGAAATCGTATGGCCGCAGGAGGGCCTCTGAGAACCGTGCGATAAGGGCACACATCTAGTCTGTGCGGATCGTAGACTTTCCGAGGCGGGCTGTCAACTAGGCTGAAAGCCGTATCCGTGATGTATAGAGTCATACAGCACGCTATAATGACCGCACCGTCTGCCCAGCCTGGGTTAGCATCCGCCGCTGACACTGATGTCCATCGCCACCCTGCCCCTGACAATGCGCGTCAAGACCTACATGCGCTATAGCTTGTCGCACGATCTGATCGCTGGTGTCACCGGCGCAACAGCAGGCATCCCCCAGGCGATGGCTTTCGCGCTGCTGGCCGGGGTCGAGCCAGCCTATGGCCTCTATGCGGCTGTCGTCGCGCCCATTGTGGGCGCGCTGGCGGGCAGCGCCACCTACATGACCACCGGCCCCACCAATACCTTGATGCTGCTAGTGGGCAGCGCTCTGGACCCCCTGAAAACCTCTTAGAGCGTGTCTGGAAAGGTCATAAACGAGCCAACCGACGGGTCATGACAAGCGAC
>JBBIHG010000048.1:0-5841 GCA_037447125.1 Chloroflexota bacterium
CTCACCGAAGACGAAATCAGGGCCTTTCGACAGGCAGAAACGCAAACCCGTGACGTGCGTGAACTCAAACGTCTGCAAGCGGTACGCCTGTATGGCATGGGAGAAGCCGTGCCCGCCATCCAGAAGGTGGTGGGGTGTGGTCCGCTGAGTCCCAGACAATGGGCGATCCGGTATAAGCGGGGCGGCCTGGCTGCACTGCGGGTGCGCTGGGCAAAGGGCAATGCCAACAAGCTGACCGACGAGCAGCGAGCGGACCTGGCCGAAAAGCTGAAACACTATACGCCGGACCAGGTGCTTGAGCCCGACATTCGTGTAGAGCGGGGCAGTTTCTGGACCGTGAGCGCCGTGCGGATCGTGGTGCAACGGTGGTACGGTGTGTCGTATCGCAGCACGCGGTCGTACCGTACGCTGCTGCACCGGTGTGGCTTGAGCTATCAAAAGGCAGCAAAGGTCTACCGGTCGCAGCCCAGTGCGGCGCGGGTAGCAGACTTTGAAGCGGAGCTGGAAAAAAGTGACTGACTTCATCCAGGATCATCCCGATGGGGTTATCCTGGCGGTTGATCAGATGAGCCTGTACTTTCAGGCCACCATGACCCGTATGTGGGCACCGCGCGGTCAGACCCCCACGATCCGGGTCGCCACACAGCGTGATCATGTGCATTTCTACGGCGGGTTGAACGTGCGCTCGGGTCATGAACTCGCCCTGAACCTCCCTGTGCAATCGGGGGAAATGACCTGCCATTTTCTTGATCATGTGCAAACGGCCTATCCGGGACGGGCGCTGCTGATCCTGTGGGATCGGGCCAAATGGCACAAAGGCAACGTGGTGCAAGACTATCTGGCTGAGCACCCACACATTGAAACGCTGCATTTTCCGCCAGGCTGTCCGCAGCTTAACCCGCAGG
The DNA here is from genome assembly GCA_037447125.1 of Chloroflexota bacterium. Classification (GTDB taxonomy): domain Bacteria; phylum Chloroflexota; class Anaerolineae; order Aggregatilineales; family Aggregatilineaceae; genus UBA2029. The sequence continues at coordinate 906 of JBBIHG010000048.1, forward strand.
AGCACGTGTGGGAACGTACACGCGATGCCGTGAGCCATAACCATACCCGGACTGATTTTCCAGCCCTGGTCCGCGCTTTTCGTCGTCATCTCGAAACGACTTGTTTTCAGTTCGAGTGGATCGAGAAGTACGTAGTGCCAACATTGTTAGCACGCTAATTGCCTTGTCCATTACCCCATCTCGTTCTCGCCCCCAAATCCGAATGCACCCTTAAGCCACCCTTCATTGTCCGCTTACGATCTGAAAGAAATGAAGCCGCAACTGCAATATGCGTTGCTTGCTATGTGATAGTTGCCCTGCATGTCTCTATAAGCCTGGGGCAGTGATCCGGCCCCTTCGTCCCGTGCTGGCAGATGGCTCCGATCGGCCAGGCAGGCAATCGCCTGGAAGCCGCCGCGCTAGGGTAGCTCAGTATCGGCGGAGCCGCTAGTTGCCGTTCAACCGCCGGGGCATGATCGCTCGGGCGGCGTTCGCCCCGTTGGTGATGACCTCGACCGCCATTTCGTAGGCCGTGGATAGCACTGGCTCGGTCAGCACCTCTGGCGGACGGCCATCGGCCACGATGCGCCCCGCTTTCATGACGATGACGTGATGCACATAGAGCAGGGCGCTGTTGGGGTTGTGCGAGGAGATCACGAATGACACATCCTGCCCGGCCAACTGGCTGACCGTCTCCAGCACGCGGTGCTGATTGCGCGGGTCGAGATGGGCGGTTGGCTCGTCGAGCAGCAGGACTTCCGCCTGCGGGCCGAGCACCGCGCCGAGCAGGGACATGGCGTCCTGCAAAGCCTGTGGCGATTCACCCTCGAAACGGAGGATGGGCACGCCCAACGCGGCAGCAGCGTCAAGCCAGCCCGTGCGCGTGCTGGCCAGGATCAGGTCGGGCTTCAGGGCGGCCAGCTCCTCGATGTTCGCCTCCTGCTGGTTGAGCGTCGAGACGGCGTTGGCGATCGCCTCGAAGTTAGGGTCGAGCTTCAGCATCCCCGCTTTGCCTTCGGGATCGCGCGCGCCCAGGTACCCGGCCACAACAAGCCGGTCCGCCGCGCCCACTCCGTAGACGTAATAGGTGGCGATGCTGTAGGGGGACGCAATCCGCCGCACCGGCTGGGGCACGCGGACAGTGGCCCCCGACTGGTCCACGATCTCGATGGCGGCGGGCAGCAGCCCCAGGTCAATGGCTATCTGCTGCCCGTCGGGGCCGGTGACGAAGCGCAGAAAATCGCGGGCCAGCGCGTCGCGGGGGTCGAGCGTCCCGCCGCATGAGTTGCTGGCCAGGTAGCGCGCCCCCAGGCCGGGCAGCAGCAGGAATACGTCGCTGATGTAGCCGCACTCGAAGGTGATAGGCGGGATTTCTTCATAGGCGTCGGTGACGATAACCGCGGCTTCGTTGGCGCGCGCTGCGACCTCTGCCGCCGTGCTGGCAAACTCCAACTGGAGCGCAGCCCTGCCTTCGGTGACGGACGCATAGGCGGCAGCCCATGCCTCGACAGGCTCGCGCGCCGACTCCAGCGCCAGCACGACCAGGCCGTCAGTGACCTGGGCACGTGCGGGCAACGCGCCCGGCGCGACGACACTCACCAGCAGCACAACCAGCAGTCCACAGAACCATGCTCGCCTGGTCATCCACTCTTCTCCTTGAAGATGGTCAGCAGAACACACAAACTCAGCCCGTTCTGAGCAGAATCGCCCTGAGGGAGCTTATGAGCGCGGGAACAGCCAGAGGTTAGGAGAGTTGTTGCGCAACTGGCTCGCCGCTCACCGCACAGACCAGCACCGCCACGAAAAGTCACCAGCGGAGTACTGGCGATGTGGGCACGACAAACGTGCCCGGCGGGCGCAGTATCTCCTTTCCAAGTCGGTCCTGGCTGCTGCCAGGACGTCGGGAGGCTGTCGCGTTTCCACGAACAACCCTGATCCCGTCGGGCGCGCACAACGCCTCGACGAGATTCCTCACCCCCAGGCGAGGCGGCCACATGCCCCTGGCGGATAGCCGTAGGGCAGGCGGCTCGGAGATGTCGGTTAGGAAGGTGCGCGATGGCCCTGGGGCCAGGTCACGCCAGACACGGCGCGGCCAGCGTCCGTGGAACATACCGCGGGCAGGCGGGAAAGGCAAGGGTTGTATTCTGTATGGGCCACGAACAGGTTGTTGAGCTACTGCAAGAGCGCCCCGTTCCCCGGCCCCTTCCCCCAGTAAGGCTGGCGATGGCAGGGGCATCAGGGAATTAGCCCCCGGTTGACAGGGGTAGTGGTCAGCCGGGGGCTATCTGCGCTGCAACGCGACTGGCAGCCGCTGACTATCGGCGACGCCAGCCGGAGGAGGCCCGTCCGCTTAGAACACGCTGTCCGGGTTGTAGAACCGCGCCACGTTGTCAATCGTGATCAGCGGTGACGGCAGCACAGTGTTCTTGGGCGCTTCCGCACCAGCCAGGATAGCCATCAGACGGTGGAACGCAGCTCGCCCAATCTGGTCGGAGTTGTTCAGGCCCGTCGCGGCGTAGTTGGTGCCCTCCATGATCTTGACCAGGGCGGCCTTCTCGCCATCCACGCCGACCAGGAACATCTCGTCGCTGCGGCCGGCGTCGGCGATCACTCGCTGGGCACCCAGGCACATCGAGTCGTTCTCGCAGAAGACCACGTCAATCTGGTCGTACTTGGCCAGCATATCTTCCATGAGCGTAGCACCGCCGTCGGAGCTCCATCCACCGAAGTCGGGCGCTACGACCACTTCGATGTTCGATTTCTCGACCTCGGAGAGCATCCCGTTTGTGCGATCCAGGCCGATGGAGTTATCCGCCGGGCCGCCGCGCAGGACGCACAGGCGACCTTCGCCGCCGAGCCGCTCGACGATATAGGCTCCATCCTGGACACCAATGGTGTAGTTGTCCGGCCCGATCCAGCTTGTGTAGTCGCCGCCTTTGAGCAGGCGGTCAACCAAGACCACCGGCACTCCCGCCGCTTGAATGGCATCCAGCGCCGCCGGTGCAGCCTCTAGCCATGCCCCGCTGATGATGATCCCGTCCGGGTTCTGGGCCAGCACATCCTCAACATCCGAAGTGAGTTTGGCTGCATCACCATTGGCGTCGGTGATGATCAGCTCGATGTTGGGGTAAAAGGCCGCCTCTTCCTCGACGGCCTGCGACATGCCGATGAAGTAGGGGCAGCACAGCGAGAAGTTCACCATGGCGATGCGCATGGTCTCTTTGGTCTGCGCAGCAGCCGGGACGAACGCCCCCGCCGCGAGCACCACCACCAAGACCAGGCAGACCAGCATTTTAGCTTTCATTGCTCAATCTCCTCATAACTATTGACGGCGAGCGTGATAGAGACATTCCTTGCGTTTCCGCGTTACGCGCTGTCACGATTGTCTTCACCTCCTTTGTTCGCCTGAACAGATCGCAGCGTATACTACTGCTTGCGACGGGCCAGAACCGCGGCCACGATGATGACGCCCTTGAGAATCTGCTGGTAGTAGGACTGCACGTTATAGAGGTTGAGCAGGTTGTTGATCAGCCCCAGGACAAGCACACCGCCGAATGTGCCAGGGACACTCCCGCCTCCGCCACCCAGGATAGCTCCGCCGATGACGGCTGCGGCAATGGCGTCAAGTTCGTACCCTCCGCCCAGGCTAGGCTGGGCGATCCCCAGCCGGGCGGCCATCAGCACCCCGGCCATGGCCGAGCACAGACCGGAGAGGATGTAGGCCAGGACGATGCGGTTCTCCACATTGATGCCGGCCAGCCTGACCGCTTCTTCGTTCCCGCCAATAGCCACAATAGCCCGCCCGGCGGTCGTCCGGTTCAGAAACAGCCAGGCCAGCGGGTAACAGGCGATCATGATCACGGTCGCCACTGCCACCGGGCCGATGAAACCGCCGACAAAACCGCCCAAGAGTCCGCGGAATTCAGGGTTGATCGGCGTCTGCGGGGTGTCCGAGTACACATAGACCAGCCCGCGGATCGCCCCCATGGTGGCCAGGGTGACGATGAATGGCGCCAGCTTGAAACGCGCCACCAGGATGCCATTCACTGCTCCGGCGATCACGCCAGCCGCAAGCGCGATGAGGATCGCGGGCAGCAGGGGCATATCGCTTTGCAGACCGGACGCCAGAATCCCGGCCAGCGCGACCACAGAGCCGACCGAAAGATCGATGCCGCCGGTCAAGATCACGATGAGCATACCCAGGCTGATCAGGCCATTGGGAGCAATCTGCCGGAGCAGGTTGCTCTGATTGCGCTGGGTGAAGAACACATCGGTGTTCGCAGCAGCAATCAAGCCTCCGATGACAAGGACGGCCATGAACCCCCAATCCGCCCAATGGTGACGGACACCCTCCCTCATCATCTGGCCTGGCTGCGAGGACCAGCCCGCACGCAGGGCACTCCTTAGCCTACTCACATGGGATGAAGATGTCTGCATGTCTGCCTCATGCTTGTTGGTTCGCGACAGCGGCCAATGCGAGCAGTTTCTCCTCGGTCGCCTGGGCTTTGGCGAGTTCGCCTACCAGACGGCCCTCGCGCATCACCAACACCCGGTCACTCATACCCAGGATTTCCGGCATCTCCGACGAAATGAGCAGAATGGCCCGTCCCTGGTCTGCCAGGCCGCGGATGATCTGATAAATCTCCACCTTCGTCGCCACATCTACGCCGCGCGTCGGCTCGTCCAGGATCAAGATGTCGGCGTGGACGAGCAGCCATTTGGCAAAGACCACCTTCTGCTGGTTGCCGCCGCTGAACTGCCTGACCAGCCGTTCCAGGTGGGGCGGGCGGATGTTCAGTTCCCGGATCTTGGCCTGGATGCGATCCGTCTGCTGGCGGCGGTTGAGGAGCCCCCACTGACTGATCTCCGGCAGCGAGGCCAGGCTCGCGTTGTCGCGCATGGAGCAGGTCATGACAAGCCCATCACGTTTGCGGTCTTCGGTGAGGTAGGCAATTCC
>JBBIHG010000048.1:5941-25519 GCA_037447125.1 Chloroflexota bacterium
GTCTCGCTGGGCCGCACCGTCCCCACCAGCTCTCCGTCCTTGAGGACGGTGATCCGGTCTGCGACCTCGAATAGCTCGTCAATCCGGTGCGAGATATACAGCACGAGTGTGGATTGCTCCCTCTTGAGCTGGCGGATGAGGGCGAAGAGGGATTTGATCTCCTCGTGCGACAGCACAGCCGAAGGCTCGTCCAGAATGAGAATGCGCGGTTTGCCGGCCAGCGCCTTGGCGATCTCCACCATCTGCTGATGGGGAACGCTCAGACGCGAGACGCGCGTTTTCACGTTGAAGCCACTGAAACCGATCCCTTCCAGGATGTCCTGGGCCTGGCGATGAGCGCTTGGCCAGTCCACCAGCCACCTGAAGCTGCCGGTGGGCATCTGCCCCATCAGGATGTTCTCCGTGATGGAGAGGTGGGGCACCAGACTGAACTCCTGATAGACGGCGCGGATGCCCAGTTCGTGCGCCCGGAAGGGGCTGTCTATTTCGACCAGCCTATCGTCGAGCAGAATCCGGCCCGCGTCGCGCTTGACTGCCCCGGACAGAATCTTGACCAGCGTGGACTTGCCCGCCCCGTTCTCTCCGACAATGGCGTGCACTTCCCCGGCGACAGCCGAAAAATCAACGGCTCGCAGCGCCTGAGTGCTCTCGTAGCTTTTGCTGATCTGTCGCATCTGGAGCAGAGGTGGCTCTGTCATCCGTTACTGCTCCGGCACAGCGCCTGAGAAAGCGTTGTGGACGATGATCGTCTTCTGGTAGGTCATCTCTTCCAGGGTGTCGTGGATGCCCTCTCGCCCGTAGCCGCTCAGTTTGATGCCGCCGAAGGGGGCAGTCTCCACGCGCAGGGCGGACGACCAGTTCACGATCACACCGCCCGCCTGCAGGCGGTACGCAATATCGAAGGCGCGCGAGATGTCGCGGGTGAAGACGGCTGCCTGCAGGCCATAGGGGCTGTGATTGGCCGCGCTCACCGCATCGTCAATGGTCTGGAAAGAGACCAGCGGGGCGACGGGGCCAAAGACCTCCTCATTAAACAGCGGAACATCGCGGGGGACGCGTGTCAAGACGGTTGGTTCGATGAAGGCGCCCCGCCGCTGACCACCGGTTCCTACGACGGCGCCGGCGCGCACGGCCTGGTGAATGGACGCTTCAACCTCTTCAGCCGCCTTGACGCTGATCAGCGGGCCCACGTCCGTGTCTTCTTCGAGCTGGTCTCCGACCTTGAGCTGCCGTGCCTGCCCGATGAGGATGTCGGCCAGCGGCTCATAAGCTGGTTGTTCCACGAAGATGCGCTTGACCGCGCAGCAGATCTGGCCGTTGCCGCGCGCCAGCCGCCCCAAGACGACCGCGCTCGCTGCTTTCTCCAGGTCGGCGTCTTCGCAGACGATCAGGGCGTCGTTGCCGCCGAGCTCCAGGTGGACATGTTTCAGATGTTGGGCCGCCAGCTCCGCGACGCGCCGGCCGGTCGCCGTGCTGCCAGTGACTGAGATGAGTTGGACGCGAGGATCAAGGGCCAGGAATTCGCCGATCATGGCTCCTGGCCCGGTGATCATCTGGTGCGCTGCGGCGGGCATGCCCGCCTCCTCGATGAGGGCAGCGATCCTCAGCAGCGTCAGGGGGCATTCGCTAGGAGGCTTGGCGATCACGGCGTTGCCGGCGGCCAGGGCCGCAGCCGCCTTGTGCGCGTAAAGCTCGACCGGGTAGTTGAAGGGCACAATGGCCGCCACTACGCCCAACGGCTGGCGCACGGTCAGGGCCAGGTGGCGTTCCTGCCCTGGGACGGCATCCATAGGCAAGACGCGCCCGAAGATGCGCTTGGCCTCTTCGCCGAAGCCGCGGAAGATACGCGCTGTGACGCGCACTTCGTCGCGCGTCTGCTGGATCGGCTTGCCGTTTTCTCTGGCGAGAAGCTCGCCGAGGGAATCCAGGTTCTGCTCGATTGCGCCCGCGATGCGAAACAGCAGTGCAGCGCGCTCGTGAGCGGGCAGCCGCCCAATCCGGCGCTTGCCCTCCTGGGCGGCCTCAACCGTCCGCTGGATGTCCTGCAGGGTGCCCCGTGGAGCGGTGTCTATTAACTCGCCAGTTGCAGGATTCCTCACCTCAAACTGCTGGCCGTCTGAGGCATCTACCCACTGGCTAGCAATCAGCATCTGCATGGTTGGCTCTCCATAATTCCAATAATCAAAAGGTTCGCATCTCTGGCGTCAGGGCAAGACCCAGGCTCGCCGGTGCTACGTCTGGGAGTCTGAGTGCTGACCATCGTGGGCCAGTACCCCAGGCCAGGTTCCGACCCTGGACGGGAAACGTGACCGCAGCCAGAGTTGGGCATGTTCATAATGCGGGAAGCAATGTCAACTATTGAAATTCTAAACTGAAAAGGTAGCGCTTGTCAATCATTCCGTCGGGACGCACAGCCTGAAACCAACCCGGCGAGACATGGGCGTGCCTCGTCCAACCGATCAGCGTTTGTCCTGGACGCCCCAGGGACTTCCTCCCAGCCGTTCAGACAGCTTGCGGGCTGCCTTGAGCAGGGGGTGTTTTAGCTCGTCGAGTTTCTCGAGTGTGAAGCGCGTATCAGGGCCTGAGATGCTGATGCCCATGCGGACGCTGCCGCCCGGCTCGAAGATCGGTGCGGCGATGCAGCGCATACTGTCGGAGAACTCGTGGTCGTCCAGCGCGTAGCCCTGTGAGCGGATGCGGTGCAGCTCCAGGCGGAAAGCCTCCGGATCGGTGATCGTGCTGCTGGCCAGTTTGAGCAGGCCCGCCGCGATGACTGCCTCGATGAAGCGGGCGTCCTGGAAAGCCAGCAACGCCTTGCCGATGGAAGTGCAGTGCAACGGCGAGCGATCGCCCACCTGAAAATCCACCGCAACGAGCTGGGTTCCCTTCACCTTCTGGATGAGCACTGCCTGGTTGCCGTCCAGGACGTTGAGATGAACTGTCTCGTGTGTCGCGGCCTTAAGCTCTTCCAGGATGTGATGGGTCAGGCGCAGGACTTCGTTCTCGGCGAGCAGATTACGGCTCAGGTAGACAACCTTGTAGCTGAGTCTGTACCGTTTGGAATCGTCGTCCCGGGTGATATAGCCCGCCTCAATCAGCGTGTTCAACATGCGATACGCCGTGCTCCTGTCAATGTCGGCCTGCCTGCTGACATCGGACAGAGTCAGGGTTTGAGCAGAGGCCGCCACGACCTCAAGGACTCGCAACGCTTTGAGAGCGGTAGAGCTTATCTCCCCATTGCTGTTGGCCACGATCGCTCCTCATCGCTCAGAGGGTGTTCCAAAACGCAGCCGGTGTTTTGAAATATGGAAATCTATCTCAATTATAGGACATCACTATTCGCTGTCAATGGGGCTGCGTCGAGCGCTATGAACTGCCCGCCCGATCGCGCGTGCCAGGCTGAACCCGTTCCCCTGCGGCTTGCCAACTACTCCGGTTGGCCGCACAATGAGGTTGGTGAGCTTGATGTGGCCCCAGGGCATATCGTCTGCCAGGACCGGGCAGAGACGACCTGCCGCCGCGCCGGTGCCGGCGATGCATCTGCTCGCCCTGGAGCTTTTTCGAGGGAAGCACTGGACCGCACAGAAAGGGATGGGCACACCATGCAGCAACTGATGCTCAGTTTCACCGGCCACACGGCTCCCCCGGAGATTCTCGACGCTGTGCGACGGGGCGATGTCGCCGCGTTCTGTCTGTTCGCCGGCATGAACGTCGCCGGCCCCGCCCAACTGCGCGAGTTGTGCGAGTCGCTGCACCGCACCGCCCAGGAAGGCGGGCAACCGCCGCTGCTGCTGGGCATTGACCAGGAGGGCGGGCAGTTGATAGCAGTTGGCGGCGGCGCGACGGAACTGCCGGGCAACATGGCTCTGGGCGCGACGCGCTCAGCAGAACTGGCGGAGGACGCCGGGCGCGTGCTGGGGCGCGAACTGCGGGCGATGGGCCTCACCCTCAACTTCGCCCCCTCGCTGGACGTGAACGTGAACCCGGCCAACCCGGTGATCGGCGTCCGCTCCTTCGGGGCGTCGCCTGCGCTGGTGGCGGAACTGGGTGTGGCCATGATCCGGGGTATGCAGGCCGAGGGCGTGATCGCTACTGCCAAGCACTTCCCCGGACACGGCGATACAGTGGCCGACACGCACCACGATCTGGCCGTCTGCGAGCACTCGATGGAACGGATCGAGGACGTGGAGATAACGCCCTTCCGCGCGGCGATCCAGTCAGGAGTCGGCGCGATCATGACCGGCCATGTGCTGTTCAGCGCTCTCGACTCCGACTATCCCGCCACGATCTCGCCCGCCATCCTGGAAGACTATCTGAGGAGGCGGCTGGGCTACGATGGAGCGATCCTCACCGACGCGATGGACATGCACGCCGTCGCGCGCTTTGGCCGTGAGGAGAGCGTGCGCATGGCCTTGCAGGCGGGCGCGGACCTGGTGCTGCTGGGGCACGTGCGCGACCAACTGGCCCTGCTCGAAACGATGCGCCCCTACGCCCGACCCGATGCGCTGCGGCGCATCCGGGCGCTGCGAGGCCGCGCCGCCCAGACCTGGCTGCCCCTGGACGTAGTGGGCTGCGCGAAGCACCAGGCGGTCGCGCAGGAGATCGCGGATCGCTCGATCACGCTGGTGCGCGGCGCCGACCGGCTGCCACTGGCGCCGGGGGCCGGTGATGCCCTGGCTGTCATCACGCCGCAGCCGGTCAACCTGACCCCCGCCGACACGTCCGCTGCTGTACAGATCGACCTGGCCGAGCGCGTCCGCGCCCGCCACCCGCGCACTGTGGCCTTCGAATTGCCGCATCGCGCTGCTGCGGACGACATCAGCGCCATCTTGCTGGCAACGCGCGATGCTTCGACGGTAATCGTGGGGACAATCGCCGCCGAGCGCGATCCGGTGCAGGCTGAACTGGTGCGGGCTATCTTGGCGCGCGGCCAGTCGCCGCTGGTGGTGGCGCTGCGCACCCCCTACGACCTGATGGCTTTCCCCCAGGTGGAGACTTACCTGTGTGCGTACAGCATCCGCGCCGTGTCTATGGAGGCGGTTGCGCGCGTGCTGTTCGGCGAGATCGAGACGTGCGGCGTGCTGCCGTGCCCTATCCCCGGCATTTCGTAGGAGAATCCGTCTGAACCTGGCTCAAACCAGGCAGAGCGGCAAGAAGGCCCACGAAGGCCCAGCGCTACTGCCCCTCCGAGGCATAGAGGTTGCGGAAATCCCCAGAGAGCAGCGAGGCCCCGAACCAGGCCAGACTCTGGTTGAAGTAGTACTGCGGCGAGCCGCCCCAATAGCCCTCGCTGAGCGCGTTGCTGGAATAGCCGTGCAGCAGATCGCCCAGTCTGAGCTGCAAGTCGGCGTCGCCGGAGGCCAGCGCGGCTACGGTCCACATGCCGGCCATAAGCTCGTTCTGATAGCCCACAACCGGGTTCCCATCCATGTCATACATGACGGCGAAGGCGTTGGGGTCTTCGACACTGGTCAGGAATGCGGCGCTGCGCTGCGACCATTCACACGCTCGCGTGTCCCCAAACCACAGGCAGTCCACGCCGATCCGCCAGGGCACGCGGATCGCGTCGTAGGTCATTTCGAAGCGGCACGCCTCGCGCGGGCGTCCTTCGGCATCGCAGAACTCGAACGCGGGCCGGCCATTGGCTGTTGACCAGTCCGGTGCCAATCCCAGACGGTTGCCCCTCGACACGGCGAACAGCGACCGGTATCCCTGGCGAATCAGCGGATCCCAGCGCGTGCCGCCCTCGAACGCATCGAAGATGCGGAACCAGGCCGGCGCGAAGTACGAGAGGTTGATGATCGCCTGCCCGTTCCCGCCCCAGGCGTCGCCAGGAGTCAGGTACTTGCCATCGGCCACTTCGTAGAGGTAAATCGAATCGAGCAGGAAACGGGCGCGCTCGCCGTAGGGCTGGTTGGGGTGCTGGCTCCACTCACCGCGCTCGACGCGCGCCTGGGCGAAGATGAGCGCGGCGGCAATGTCCAGTTCGGCGTCGGTCGCCGAACTGAAGCCGGTGATCTGGCCGGTGCTGTCGGCGCGCCAGTTGAACAGGCCGGTCGCCTCGTCCAGCAGCACGGCGTGGGCCGCGTCGTAGATAGTGTCGAACGTGCTCTGATTGTCCATCAGCACGGCCATCAGCAGCCCGTAGCCCACGCCTTCGCTGACCGCCTGATAGCCCATGTTGGGATCGAAGACCAAGCCCAGGTTGTCCCCACAATCTGCCCCGCAGAAGATGTAGTTGGCCTTGTAGCCTTCCCAGGTCGCCGCGACCATCGCGCCCCAGTCAACGGTCGTCCAGTCTACGAGCGCCGGCCCTTCAGGCGGCTGCGAAGGCTGAGGGACGTCGGTTCGCCCGATCTCGAGGAACAGCGCCCGTCCGAACAGGCTTGGATTTTGCCACGAGCCATTATTGGTGTCGGCCTTCGACCAACTCAGCAGGACGTTGCGATCGGCGACGGCGGCCCCGTTCGCCTGGGCCTGGAAGCCGATCTCAGCGCCATGCGCGGGCGTCAGCCAGTCGCCCAGGGAGACGACCGCCTCAAACCCCCAGCCGTCGTCGGTGGCGAAGACATACGCCTGCACGGGCAGCGAGGAGGCGCGCACGCCGGTGAGCGTGATGGCTGCCGGGTCTGCGTTGCCGATGTCGGCGGCGTTGATGTTGATCTGGTGAATGCCGTCAGCGTAGCCGCGCGGCCAGAAATGGCCGGTGAGGTTGACGAAGAACTCCAGCGAATCCTCGTTCCAGAAGTCCCGACCATGCTGCCCGGCGATGATCGTCTTGTCGGGCATGGTCATGGCGATGTAAAGCTGCACACCGTCCGACGCCAGGGCGAAGGTGAACGAGCCGTTCTCCTCCGGCACGGCGGAGGGATTCGGCCCCCAGTCGACAGTGTGGAAGGGCACGCCGTCCCAGTCGGCTAGGTCGCCGTCCAGGGTGATGCTCACCGGGAAGGGGACGTACACGGTCTCCCCCTCCACGCCCAGGGGCGCCAGCAGATCGCCGTCCTGCGCCCGCAGCGGGCTGGCGGACGCCGCGAGCAGGGCGAAGAGCGCGAGGATGCGCACCATCCGGGTCATTTGTCCACCCCGGTCATGATCACGCCGCGCATGAAGACGCGCTGGGCGAGGAAGAACAGCACCACCGGCACCGCCAGGCCCATCAGCGCTGTGGCCTGAATGAGGTGCGGTTGCTGGTCGAACACGAAGTTGAACATCTGGATGCGCACCGAGAGGGGCGCGATCTTGGGGTTGCTCAGCGTATAGATCAGCGGCTCGAAGTAGTCATTCCAGGCGAAGACAAAATGAAAGAGGCTCACGGCGACAATCGCCGGCCACGCCTGGGGGATGATCACCCAGAGCAGGATGCGGAACGGCCCCGCGCCGTCAATCATCGCCGCCTCGTCCAATTCGATGGGCAGCGAGCTGAAATACTGGCGCAGCAGCAGCACGTTGTACGCGTTGGCGAAGAAGTGCGGCACGATCAGCGGCAGCCAGGTGCCCGTCCAGCCCAGAATCTGCGAGAAAACGAAGTAGGTCGGGACGAGCGTCACCTGCTTGGGCAGGATGATGGTTGAGATCAGAATCATGAACAACACGTTCTTGAAGGGGATCGGGAAGCGCGTGAAGGCATAGGCCACCAGCGTGCAGGAGATGACCGTGCCGATCACGCCGAAGATGGCGATCATCAGCGTATTGAAGAGCGGCTGGACGAAATTCATCTCATTCCAGGCCGTCCTGAAGTTGCCCCACTGGGCGTCAAACCGCTGCACCGGTCTGGCGGTCGGCTTCTGCTGATCGGCGAAGGGCTGTTCCGACCAGGCCAGAATGCCCGCCTCAAGACCGTCCGGGTTGATGAAATAGGTCTCGACCTTGCCGGCCAGCCCTTCCTGCACCATCGCCCAGCGCTGCGTCCCGCCGTCGAGGGTGGGCACTTCGTACAGCGGGTACGTCGCGCCGGACTGCAGCACCACCTCCGGAATCTTCTTGCCGCGATAGGTGAAAAGCTGCGGCTGCTCCAGGGCTGTTGCGCTGGCCAGATCGCCCTGCCACTGCACAATGCCGGATTCGGGGTTCTCGGAGTCGAGGAAGAAATGCGTGTCGCCCCCGGATTTGAACAGGGCGAGTCTGCGAGTAACGCCCCCCACTTCTAGCTCGTACAGCGGGTACTCCGTGCCGCGCACCACGCCGTCATCCTTATAGCTGGTCCCCACGTAGGTATAAGTCTCGGGCTGGACAACTGGTTCGATTGCCGCCGGATCGCCCGTCCATTCGATCACGCCGTCGCGCACGTTGGCCGGATCGATGAAGATGAGCTGATCATCCAGGGTGGCGATCAAGGCCCATTCGTGGCGCGTGCCATCATCGCCGGGGATGCTGTAGAGTGGGTACTTGCTGCCGGTGAGCACGCTCCATTCGGGATACTGCTCGCCCTGGTACTCATACAGCACCGCAGACATGGGCAAGATGCTCTTCTGCGTGATCTGGGCTTTGGTTTTGGTGCTGGTGACGGCCATGTAGCCGAACGGAGAGAGATAGGCGATCAGCAACATGAGGCTGAACAGGACCAACAACGCGCTCAAGCCGAAATTGCGGTAGCGGGCGATGATCTGCTTGCTGCCCCATAGCTTCCTGTGGTGAGCGGTGGTGGCCATGGCTGCTAGTCGCTCCTTCCGGCGTAGTAGACCCAGTTGCGCGCCGTGGCAAAGAAGAAGCCGGTGACGACCAGGGCGATGACGAAGAGCAGCCAGGCCAAGGTGGCGCCGTAGCCCATGCGGTCAAACTGAAAGGCGACACGGTAGAAGTAGACGTTATAGAACAGCGTGATGTCGTTGGGGCCTCCCGTGCCGCGCGAGATGATGTACGGAATGTCAAAGTAGCGGAATAGCCCGATCAGCGACAGGATCAGGTTGTAGAAGATCATCGGCGTGATCAGCGGCAGCGTGATGCGGCGGAAAACCGTGACCGCGTTGGCCCCATCAACCCTGGCCGCTTCGTAGAGCTCGGTGGGCACGGTCTGCATACTCGCCAGCAGGGTGAGCATCGCATTACCCGTGCCCCAGATGCCGAACATGAGCAGCGCCGGGTAAATCCAGGTGGGGCTGTACAGCCAGTTGGGCCCCTGAATGCCCAAGAACTCACCGAGGAAGCGGTTGAGCCAGCCGGACTGGGCGTTCAAGAAGCCGTTGTAAATATAAGCAAGCGAAATAACCGGCACCATATAGGGCATGTAGAACAGAGTCCGGAACAGCCTTCTGCCCCACAAACGCCTGGAGTTGAGCAGCGTCGCCAGCGAGAGCGGGATGAGGATCGAGATGGGGAGCGCCAGCAGCATGAAGGTGAACGTCACGCGCAGCGATTTGCCGACATAAGCATCATTGAGCAAGGTGCGGTAATTGTCTAGCCCAACGAACGAAACTTCATCCGGCTTGGTCAGTTGGAGATCGGTGAAGGTGAAGCCAAAAGAGGCAATCATCGGGAAGAAATAGAAGGCCAGGAAGCCGATTATCCACGGGGACAGGAAGACCCAACCCCACAATCTACGCGCCTGTTGCACGCTTAGCTCGCTCCAAGGCGGGCGCCACGTGCGCGCCCTGCTGGCCGGCGCTCGATCAGCCACAGACATGGCGCACTCTCCTCACCCACTCAGCGGGCGTTTTGGTGGTGGGGGGTGGCGGCACTGCACCGCCACTCCCCACGCAGTGCGGTTCGAACAGCGGTCTGCTACGGTGCAGCGTCGAAAATAGGCTGCAACGTGGCCAATAGGGTTTCGATCTCGGCGTCTATATCAAGCCCTGGTGTCGCCCAGACATTGAGCGACCAGTTCTTGATGGCGACCACCGCCTCCATGTAGTTGGGCATCCAGCCTTCGTGGCTGGGGTTGTCGGGGTAGTTCGCGCTCTCAAGCACGACATCCCAGTTCACGCCCCAGGGGAAGCGCTCATCCAGAGCATTCAAGAAGGGTTGGAGGAACACCTCGTCCGATGGCGCCGCGCCGTAGACCTGCAGCAGCTTGGGCATCGCCTCACCAGCAACCAGGTAGTCCAGGACCTTGAACGCCTCCACCGGGTGCTCGGTGTACTTCAGGATGCGGAACGTGTCGGCGTGCAGCTTGGATGTGTAGACTCCATTATAGGAGGGCACGACCGCGATATCCCAATTGGGGACATCGCCCAGGCAGCAAGTGTACCACAGATGGCTGTAGGCCATGGCGACGTGGTTGGAGTTGAACACGTTGCCGTTCAACAGCAGGTCGCTCTGGTTGTACGGGTAGTCGGGAATGAAGCGTTCGGTGTGCCAGCCCTGGTAGAACCACTTGATGCCCTCGCGCCAGTTCTCCGGTATCACGGCTTTGCCCGTTTCGGCATCGAAGAACGTGCCGGCGCCGAAGGGAGAAGTCACCGCAGAGCGGATGTCATCGCCCCACCACTGTGGCGCGTAGCCAAACTGCACGATGTTGGCTGCGTCGAAGTCGGGGCTGGTGGCGTTGTTGCCGTTGGCATCCAGCGTCAGCAGCATGGCGATCTCGCGCAGCTTGTCCACGTCCCATGGGTCGCCGTCAGCGTAAGGCTCGCCGAAGGCCTGGGGCGGGTAGGCTACGCCGGCCACGTCGAACAGATCGCGGTTGAAGAAGATGAACGACGGGAACGTGGCAAACGGCAGACCGGTCAGGCCCTCGACGGGATCGCGGTAGAAGTCGATCAGACCGGGAACCCAACGGCCCAGGTCGTAATCGAGCTCCTCGATAAGCGGGTCCAGATTGAGGAAGCTGCCCGCGTAGTCATTCGAGCCGCCAATACCGACCGGGCCGATGATGTCCGGCGCATCGCCAGCGGCGATCAGCGTGCTGAGGGCGTCGCGGCTGGCATCGAAGTCTACGACGATGTGCTCTAGCTCGATGTCGTCATGGGTAGCGTTGAAGGCCGCCACGATCTCGTCCTGCAGAGCGCGGTGTTCGGGCTGCCCGCCAGCGCCCAGGCCGATGAACCAGGTGATGACCACCGGCTGATCCTGAGCGAGCACGGGCGAGAACGGCAAGGCCATCGCCGCCAGAATGGCGACTAACACGAAGGCAATCGCTAGTTTACGGGACATGGTTTCTTCTCCTGAAAGCGCGCTAGGTGATCATGCAAACGATCGAGCATACGATGGGAATGGAAATGCCGGTCGGAACGTGATGGTCTGTGCCATAGACCTCCTTGCCCCACTAGAGTGGCGTCCATTGGCAGGTATTTGCAGTGGCAGAGACTCGCCAGATTCCTGGCTCACCCCTGGGTGGTGATCGCCATCAGATCGAAATGATGCGGCTCTCCTTCCCTCGACACCTTCTCCTTTCACTCCAAGACGGATTGGATGATGCTGGATCGGCACCCGCGCGGCTCAGGATCGCAGCGCCCCGCACGTGGCCCGGATCACCAGTTCGGTCGGCAGAATGATATGACGCGGCGGCTGCAGGGCTGTCTCCAATAGCTCGATCAGCGTCTGGACCGCCAGCACGCCGGTGTAGCGGACTGGCTGGCGAATCGTGGTGAGCGGCGGGTTGGCCCGCGCTGCCGGCGGCAGATCGTCGAAACCGATCAGCGCCACATCGCCCGGGATCGTCAGCCCCGCTTCTTGAATGGCCTGGATGGCGCCGAGGGCCATCGCATCGGTAGCGGCGAAGACGGCATCGAGTTGGCGGGGCAGCAGTTGGCGCATGGCGGTATAGCCGCTGTCGCGACTGAAGTCGCCCTCGGCGATCAGAGAGGCGTCAGGCTCGCGTCCGCGCTCTTGCAGGGCCTTGAGATAACCCTCACGGCGATCAATGCCCACAGTCGAGTTCTGCGGACCGCTGATCGTCGCGATGCGCTGGTAGCCCAGGCGCAGCAAATGGCTGGTGGCCAGATAGGCCCCGGCCACATTGTCCACATCCACGTAGCTGGTTCGACTGGCATCGGGCGGGCGGCCCACATACACCGCGGGGATTTGCCGGGCGATGATCTCGACAATCAGGGGGTCGGCGATTTTGTCGGCAGTGACGATCAAACCGTCCAGCAGCCCGATGCCGAGCGCCCGCTGGTAGATCTGCTCCTGCTCATCTGCCGAGTGCAGCAGGAAGAGGGCCAGCGTGTAGTCGTTGAGATTGCAGGCGCGCGAGATGCCTTCGATGAGGGCCGGATAGTAGGGATCGGCAAAGACATACTGGGTGACGCTGGGGATGATCAGGCCGATGATGTTGGAGCGCCGCGAGGCCAGGGTGCGCGCCGCCATGTTGGGCTGGTAGCCGGTCTCCTCGATCACGCGCTGCACGCGCGCCCGCAACTCCGGCGACACGTTGTTGGACTTGTTCACCACGCGAGACACGGTGGCGCGCGAGACACCGGCCAGCTTGGCGACTTCTTCCAGCGTAAGCTTCTTCATTTGTCAACTCGCTGAGCCTCGCCGCGAGAGCGCTCTATGAATACTGTAGTCCTGCTGTGCTTCTATCCCCAGAAGTGCCGGGGCAGGAGGGCGGCTTGCGGCGGATCGCGAGAGAGCGCTCTCACGACCCATTCTCAGCATAATACGGTTTGGGAACGGAGTCAAGTCAGTCGCGGGGGCATGGGCGCGCGCGCTCCTTAGTTGGGGCGAAATGCGGCCAGCGAGGGAGAAGCCTGATCGGGACCGTCGGTCTCTGGGACGGCTTATGCGCTTTTGGGGAGTGCGCAGGTACAATCAGCGCATGAGTGGGCGCAGACGCGCCCAGACAGCGTGACTGAAGAAGAATGTCTGACACGGGCATTGTTTTCGACATCAAGCGGTTCGCGCTGCACGATGGGCCGGGCATCCGCACCACGGTGTTTCTCAAAGGCTGTGGCTTGCGCTGCTGGTGGTGCCATAACCCCGAAAGCCAGCATCCGCAGCCCGAACTGCTGCTTCGGTCCGAACGCTGCATCCAGTGCGGGGCGTGCGTGGCCTGCTGCCCGCACGGCGCAATCGCGCCAGATGCGAGCGGGTTTGTCACTGATCGCGCGCGGTGCATAGCCTGCGGGACGTGTGCGGCTGCGTGCTACGCCGAGGCGCGCGAGATCGCGGGCCGGGTGATGTCCGTTGACGAGCTGATGGCTGCGATCTTGCGCGATGTGGCCTTCTACGATGAGTCGGGTGGCGGCGTGACCTTTTCGGGCGGCGAGCCGCTGCTACAAGGGGATTTTCTGCTGGCGATGCTCAAGGCGTGCAAGGACTGCGGTCTACACACCGCGCTTGACACCTGTGGTCATGCTCTCACCCAGACGCTTCAGGCTGTGCGCCCCTACGTCGATCTGTTTCTCTACGACCTGAAGGTGATGGACCCTGCGCGCCATCGCGCGGCGACTGGCGCATCCAATGAGCGCATTTTGCGGCATCTGCGCTTGCTCGCGGACAATGGCCATCGCATCATCCTGCGGATTCCGATTGTTCCCGACATCAACGACACTGACGCGGAGATCGATCAGATTGGCGCTTTTGCCCGTGAGCTGCCGGGAGTTGAGCGCGTTGACATTCTCCCCTATCATCGTATGGGGAGCGACAAGCACGTCCGGCTGGGTCGCAAGAACGCGATGCCCGCAGCCGAGGTACCGTCTGGCGAGCGAATAGGAGCGATCCAGCGACGCCTGGAGATGCATGGTCTGGCTGTGACGATAGAAGGATGAGCAATGGCGATGAGCGAGCGTGTGGCCCGGCTGCGCCAGCAGAGCCTTGACGCAATCCCGACCCTTTCGTCGGAGCGTGCCAACCTGATGACGCGCTTCTACCAGCAGCAGACCGAGCGTCTCTCTGTGCCAGTGGAGCGCGCCAGGGCGTTTGCCTACCTGCTGGAGCACAAGGCGATCTGCATCAACGACGGCGAGTTGATCGTGGGCGAGAAGGGGGCCGCGCCCAAAGCTACCCCGACCTATCCCGAATTGTGCTGCCATTCCTTGCGCGATCTGGAGATTCTGAACTCGCGTGAGAAGATTCCGTTCAAAGTGGATGCCGCGACAGTAGAACTTTACAAGGATACGCTCATACCATTCTGGCGCGGCAAGACCATGCGCGAGCGCATCCTGGCAGAAATGACACCTGAGTGGATCGCTGCTTACCAGGCAGGAGTCTTCACCGAGTTCATGGAGCAGCGCTCGCCCGGTCACACGGTGCTGGATGACAAGATTTACCGTAAGGGAATGCTGGATTTCATCGCTGACATAGATGCCAGCCTGGCGCGTCTTGACTACTTCAACGACCGCGATGCCTATCGCAAACAGGAACAGCTCAAAGCCATGCGCATCGCTGCCCAGGCGCTGATCCGGTTCGCCGAGCGTCATGCTGAGCGCGCACGTGACCTGGCGGCGCAGGAATCCGACCCGCAGCGCCGCGCGGAGTTGGAGCGCATCGCGCGCATCTGTTCGCACGTTCCCGCTCACGCCCCCCGCGACTTTTGGGAGGCCCTGCAATACTACTGGTTTGTCCATCTTGGCGTTGTCACGGAACTCAATCCCTGGGACGCCTTCAGCCCCGGTCATCTGGATCACCACCTGGAACTGTTCTACCTGGCGGGCCTGGCGGACGGCACGCTCACGCGCGAGCAGGCCGAGGAGCTGCTGCAGTGCCTGTGGATCAAGTTCAACAACCAGCCGGCGCCGCCCAAAGTTGGCGTCACCGCGGAAGAGAGCAACACCTACACCGATTTCGCCCAGGTCAACACGGGAGGCGTCCGACCGGACGGCTCCGACGCGGTGAATGAGGTGACCTACCTCCTGCTGGACGTGATCGAGGAGATGCGCCTGCTTCAGCCAAGCTCATCAATCCAGGTCAGCAAGAAGAACCCGGATCGCTTCGTCAAACGCGCAGCAGAGATCATCCGGACTGGCTTCGGGCAACCTTCGGCGTTCAACGCAGATGTTGTTGTGCAGGAGCTGCTCCGCCAGGGGAAATCAGTGCTCGATGCACGGGCAGGGGGGACCAGCGGGTGCGTCGAGACCGGCGCGTTCGGCAAAGAGAACTACAACCTGACCGGCTACTTCAATATGCCCAAAGTGCTGGAGATCACGCTGCACAACGGGATTGATCCGCGCACAGGCCAGCAGATCGGTCTGGCGACGGGCGTTCCGACGGAGTTTGAGACGTTCGAGCAGCTATTTGCCGCCTATGAACGGCAGTTGAACCACTTCATTGACATCAAGATCCGCGGCAATAACGTGATCGAACGCCTCTATGCAGAGTACATGCCCGCGCCGTTCCTCTCGCTGCTGATTGACGATTGCATCGTCAACGGGCGCGACTATCACGATGGCGGCGCGCGCTACAACACGGCCTACATTCAGGGTGTGGGACTCGGCACGGTGACAGATGCCATGACGGCGCTCAAGTATCACGTCTTCGATCAGCATACGATGACCATGGATGATATGCTGGCGTTGCTGGCAGAAGACTTCGTGGGCCATGAACGCGAGCGGCTGCTGCTGGTCAATAGAACGCCCAGGTACGGCAACGATGATGACTACGCCGATGCGATTATGGCGAGGCTCTTCGAGGCTTACTTTGAGGCGATTGACGGGCGTCCGAACACCAAGGGTGGCACGTATCACATCAACCTGTTGCCGACAACCTGCCATATCTATTTCGGTGCGGTGATCGGCGCAACGCCCGATGGACGCCGGGCATGGACGCCGCTGTCGGAGGGGGTCTCGCCGGTGCAGGGCGCGGATCGTCGCGGCCCGACAGCGGTGATTCGCTCCGTGGCGAAGATGGATCACATTCGCACAGGGGGCACGCTGCTCAACCAGAAGTTCACGCCGCAGGTGTTGGCAGGTGAAGAGGGCCTGGACAAGCTGGTACAGCTCATCCGAACCTATTTCAGGCTGGATGGCCACCATATTCAGTTCAACGTGGTGAGCGCGGAGACGTTGCGCGCTGCCCAGGCGGCCCCCACCGAGTATCGCGATCTGATCGTGCGCGTCGCCGGCTACAGCGACTACTTCTGCGACCTTGGCCGCGCGTTGCAGGACGAGATCATCGGGCGCACCGAACATCATGACTGGTGACTTCGCGGCCTGCCAGACGGGGGGACGCGGCGCTCTGCTGCATAGCGGCGGAGGGGCGTCCTGGCACGACCCCTGACCGCAGCGAATGGGGGAGTCTCTCAAGTGTGCCCCAGCACAGACTGCGGCTGGTACAGCGCCTCCAGACAGGCCGCATCCTCTTGTGAGAGTCTCACGTCAAGAGCCTGACAGGTGCAGAATTCGGTGGGGGTGCAGACCGGTTTGCGGGCCAAGGGGCGCGCATGATGCGCGCTGTCGCCGGCAGCCAGAGGCTGCGGTTGCTCGCGCGCGGTCTGCTGCTATGGCCCATCCGCCCGCCCGGCCAACTGCGCGAAGCGCGCTTTGAGGTCCGGGTACAGCGCGCGATAGGTGGCGAACAGGTCACGGTAGAGCGGCTGGTATTTTGGGCGGGGAGCATAGACGCGATCTACCTGGGCTGCCCGCACAGCCGCCTGACCCGCGTCGGGAATCAGGCCGACGGCGGCAGCCGCCAGGAAGACATCACCCAACGGCGCGCCGGGGTTATCCTTCAACACGATCAGGGGCCGGCCCGTGATGTCGGCGATGATCTGGCACCACAGCGGGCTGCGCGTTGGCCCGCCGACGGCGCGCAGTTCGCTCACGGTCGCCCCCACTTCCTCGGCGACCAGGATGTTGTGCGCCATGGCGAAAGCCACGCCCTCCATAATGGCGCGGGCAAACTCGGCCTGGCTGGTGTTGAGGCTCAAGCCAAAGAACACACCGCGCGCGTTGCCGTCGTTGATCGGCTGTAGCTCACCGCTCAGATAGGGCAGGAAGATGAGTCCCTGCGCGCCGGGTTCGCTCTGAGTGGCCAGTGCCGTCATCTGCTCGAAGTCGCGGTGACCCAGCAGGTCGCGCCCCCAGGCCAGCGACGCCCCGAAGGCCACGATTGTCCCCCCGGCGAACCATTTCCGCTCTAGCACGTGGGCGAAGATCAGAAGCTGCGGATGGGCCAGCGGCGTTTCGGTCACGATGTAGATTGAGCCGCCGGTGCCCAGCGAGAGCATGGCCTGGCCTGGCTCGACCGCGCCAGCGGACAGGCCCGCTGCCGATGTATCCTCGCCTCCGGCAATCACCGGAATGTCTGGGACCAGGCCCACGGCCTGGGCCACGTCCGGCAGCAGGCCCCCGATGATCTGCTGCGAGGGGGCCACGGGTGGGTACAGGCCGCGCGGCACGCCAAAGGCCGCGATCAGCTCCTCGGACCAGTCGCATGCTCGCTGGTCGAAAGCAAAGGGGATGCTCGCGTCCGAGACATTTAAGACTGGCTCGCCGGTCAGGCGGAAGTTGATGTAGCCGGTCGTGGTCAGGCTGCGCCAGGCGCGCCGGATCGTCTCCGGTTCGTGCTCCTGGAGCCAGATCAGCTTGGGGTCGAAGTTGTAGGGGGCGGGCTGTTTGCCATTGATGCGCAGGATACGCTCGCCGGCGGACTGTCGCATCTGCTCGCACTGCGCCTCAGCACGCGCGTCCATCCAGATGATGCCGGGTCGTAGCGCGTTGCCCTGGCGATCAATCAATGTGGCGGCGCAGCCCTGCCCGCTGATCCCGATCGCGGCGACCTGGGCGGGCTGGGCGCCCGCCCTTTGCACGACGGCACGCATGACTTCGAGCGCGCCGCGCCACCAGTCTTCTGGGTTCTGCTCGACCCATCCCGGCTGCGGCGTGGACAGTTCATAACTGGCGGTGGCCTGCGCTACCACCCGGCCTTCCGGCGTCGCCAGCAGCGCCTTGGCGTTCGTCGTGCCGATGTCAACGCCTAACAGAAGGTGTTCCGCTGGCATTGCCTGTCCCCACTTGATCGCAGCCCCGCCTACTCCGAGCGCAGGCGCTCCTCGCGGACGCCATGCCGCTTGACCAGAATATCTATCGTGCGCTCGATTTCCGCTTCGATCTGCTCCGCGCTCCAGCCATGAGTGGTCCCCATGATCTGCCCGGCCTGGCGCAGCACCCGGCCAGTGACCAGGCCCAGCATGGCCAGCAGCGTGCGCCGCAGAAGCAGATCGTCCAGGTGGGCCACTTTCCCGTATTCGACCAGGAACAGAAGCTCGCGCTGGCTGTAATCGGGCGCATCGTCCAGCGGGGCGTCTGCGCCAGCCGCGATGTACCGGGCAACTGCCTCGGCGCGCGTGCCATAGCGCCCGAACAGCGTCTGCAAGCGTGGCAACGCGAGTCCCGTCTGCGCCTGGACGCGGGCCAGCCAGGCGGCCTGCGCCTCCTCGCTGCGCGGGTACTCTTTGCCGCCGCCGATGGCCACATCTTCAGTACTGACGCGCCGCGCCCGCCCCAGGAAGGCCAGCGTCCGGTCGGTCGTCTCTGCGGCGAAGGCGCGGAAGGTCGTCCACTTGCCGCCGACCAGCGAATACACCGGAAAAGTGTGCTCTTCGTCCGGCTCCAGCACGTGGACGTAATGCTCGCGAGTCACCAAGCCGGTGAATTCCTCGTCCGTGCTGGCCAGCGGGCGCACCCCACAGAAGTGAAAGACGATCTGGGAGCGTTCGAGGGTGATTTCGGGCAGGATGTGTGCTGTGAAGTGGAGGAAGTAGTCAATTTCCTCGTCCGAGCAGATAGCTTCGTCCGGGTCGTCAATGCGCAGATCGGTCGCGCCAACAATCACCTTGTCGCCCAGCGGCAGCATGATGCACATGCGCCCGTCTTTATTCTCAAAGTACATGGCCCCGCCGTCGAGCGTCTCCCACAACTCTGGGTGCTGGACGACGATGTGCGAGCCTTTGGTGCCGCCGATGTAGCGCGTCTGGTGGCGCAGCGCGCCGTTGACCAGATCGATCCACGCCCCGGCGGCATTGACCACCACACGGGGCTTCACTGCAAACGCCGTGCCCGACAACTCATCGCGCAAGGTGACCGTATCGTGGTTCACGCCCGCCAGGCTCACATAGTTGAGGGCGTGGACCTGCTCGCTGCTGGCCTCGGCGTCCAGGATCAGTTCCAGGCCGATGCGCTCGGCGTAGGGCATGATGCCGTCGTAGTAGTAGGCCGCCCCCTTGATCGCCGGGCTGAGCTTGGGGTGTTTCTTCAAAGCCTCGGCGCGCGACAACATGCGATGGGTCGGTGTCACCCGGAAGCCGCGCGTGAACCAATCATAGAAGATCATACCCAGCTTGACGACCAGCCCGCCGCGCTCGCCGGGCTTTTTCAGCAGACGGACGAACTTGAGCGGGGCATTCAGCAACCCGGAAAAGCGGCTGAAGACTGGGATGGTGAAAGGGAACGGCATCACAGCATGGGGCGCGTTGATGAACAGGCGGTTGCGCTCGATCAGCGACTCGCGCACCAGGCCGAACGAGCCATGTTCCAGGTAGCGAAGACCGCCGTGCACCAGCCGCGACGACGCGGCGCTGCACCCAGAGCTAAAGTCTGCCTTGTCCACCACGAGCACGCTGACGCCCTGCAGGGCCAGGTCGAAAAAAGTGCCGATGCCGTTGATCCCCCCGCCGACGATCAGCACGTCAACGCGCGGGTCTTGTTCGAAAGTGGTGATGATTTCTTGCCGCTGCACAGTCCACAACTCCTAGAGTGAAAG
>JBBIHG010000049.1:0-25267 GCA_037447125.1 Chloroflexota bacterium
CCCCAGAATTGAAACGCGCCTCGCGGCGGAGCCTGTTCCCTGGCGCTGTGGTACACTTGAGCCGCTGAGAATGCATCGGGCAGCACAGCGCAAAGGCGGTGATTGTGGCGGGCAGTCAACATGCTCGGCGGCTGGCAATCGGGATGGCGCTGCCCCTGGCGGTGTACCTGCTGGCGGCGGTGATCGTCACTTGGCCGCTGGCCTGGCACGTGGGCGACCGCGCCGGTGGGATGGGCGCCGGCGACACGCTGGAGGTCATCCGTCACCTCTGGTGGGCGCGCGAGGCCCTGCTCGACGGCGCGAACCCCTTCGACCAGCGGCTGCTGGCCTACCCGGACGGCTTCATGAGCTGGGTGCAGTGGGCGCACCCGCTGCAGGTGCTGCCGGGGGCGCTGCTGGCGCTGGTCATCTCCCCCCTGGCGGCGTTCAACGTCCTGCTCATCGTCACCCTGACGCTGAACGGCCTGGCGGCGTACTGGCTCGGCCTGCTGCTGAGCCAGGGCGACCGTCCGGCGGCCCTGCTGGGCGGGCTGGTCTTTTTGGCTTACCCGACGGTGCAGGGGCACCTGAGCGTGGGCCACCTGGGGATCGTCACGCTGTGGCCGCTGGCGCTCTTTGCCGGGTGCCTGTGGCGCGTCCTGCGCGACGATGGCGGCTGGCGGACGGTGGGCTGGGGCGCGTTGTGGCTGGCGCTGACGGCCCTGGCCTACATCTCGCACCCGGTCTACCTGCTCGTTCCACTGATCGCGCTGCTGGGCCTGGGCGCGCTGCTCGCCGAAAAGGGGCGCATCTGGCGGCGCGACCGGCCCGCCAGCGAACAGCCCTGGCTGCGCGCGGCGGCGCTGGTGGGGCTGGGCGCGCTGCTGCTGATCCCGTTCTATGGGCCGCTGCTGAGCGACGCGGGGCGCGCGGAGATGCGCGACGTGGCCGAGACGGGCCGTGTCACCTACAGTGCCGACGCGCTGGCCTTCGCCACCCCGTCACCGTTCGGCTGGCTGGCCGACTGGGGGCTGGCGCCGGACTACGCGCGCGACGTGCTCGGCACGAACTCGGCGGAAGGGACGGCCTACGTGGGAGCCATCGCGCTGGCGCTGGCTGCGCTCGCGGTCTGGCAGCGGCCCGCTGCGCGGCTTTGGCTGTGGGTTGCGCTGGGCGCGGCGCTGCTGTCGCTGGGCCCGCTGCTGAAGTGGCGCGACGCATCGCTGACGGTCGAGTTCGAGTCCTTCAAGACTTATGTTACACTACCCTGGATCGCCATCCAGAACCTGCCTCTGCTCGACGCGGCGCGCGCGCCGGGCCGCTTCAACCTGTTGACCGGCCTGGCGATCAGCGCGCTGGTTAGCGTCGGGGCGGGCGTCATCACGGGATGGGTCGGGCGGCCTGGGCTGCGCGCGGCGCTGGTCACCCTGCTGGGCGCGGCGGTGCTGGTCGAGTACCAGCTTTTCGCGCCGTTTCCCACCGACGACGCGCGCCTATCCCCTTACTATGGCGCGCTGGCGGGCACGCAGAACGTCCGCGCCGTCCTCGACGCGCCGGCCGATGACCCGATCGCCGCCAAGTTCGCCCTGTTCGCCCAGACCGTTCACGGCAAGCCGCTCATCGCCGGGCACGCGCTGCGCCGCACGCCGCAAGACCCGGCGCTGCTGGCCCTGCTGGATCGGGCGGCACTCGGCGGGGAGGAAGGCGCGCTGCCTACGCTGCCCGACGGAGCGGTTGTGCCCCTGCTCTCCCGTGCGGGCGCTGACCGCGTGATCGTCCACAAGCGCTTCGTGGCTGATTCGGCGGCGGCTGTCGCCCGGCTGCGGACGATCCTGGGCGCGGCGGAGTACGAGGACGAGCTGATCGCTGCCTTCGCCGTGCCGCGCGCAGACGCTCTGCCGGAGTCGCCTTTGTGGGCAGCGGGCGCGGGCTGGGCGGGGACGGTGGCGCTGGACGGCGCGCCATGGTCGCTGTTGGGTGGGGCGGGGGAGTGGCATCTCGTCACGGCGCAGCCCTACGCCGAGCTGAGCATCCCGGCCCGCGCCTACGGCGGGCCGCGCCGGCTCGCTGTGCGCCTGGACGGGGCGCTGATCGGCGGGGGCGTCCTCAGTGACGGAGAGTTGCGCCTGCCCCTGTGGACCGCGCCGGGTATCCATACGCTGCGCTTCGAGGCGCTGGACGGCTGCGACCCGTACCCGTTCGAGCCGGACTGCCTGGCGGGCGAGGCGCTGGGCGGCGCGTGCGCGCGCGTTCAGCCGCCAGTCTGTCTCAGCGCGGCGTTGGGCACGCCGCGGTGGACTCCGCTGCCCGGCGAGCCGGAGACGCTGGACGTGGCGCTGGACGGCGGGCTGCGCCTGGAAGGATACACGCTGGCCCGCAGTGACGATGCGCACGCCCTTGACGTGCGCCTGTTCTGGACGGCGGAGCGCGCGCTGCCGGCGGATTATGCGCTATTTGTGCACCTGGCCGACTTGCAGACCGCCAAGCCGCTGGCCCAGTTCGACGGCTATCCGGCCATCGCCACGACGGCCTGGCGACGTGGAGCACGGTGGGTCTCGGACGTACGCATGACCCTGCCGGATGACCTGCCGCCAGGCGAGTACGCGCTCAATGCTGGCTGGTTCGAGCCGGTCAGCGGGACGCGGCTGAGCGTGCGCGGCGACCGGCGCTGGGCAGGGGACGGCATCGTGCACCTGGGGACAGTGCATATTGGTGGGTGAGGGGGCGATGTTCAGTTTCTGGCTGTTATAATATTTATTACTTAATAATTAACTTATATCTAATTAAATTAATAAATTAAGTTAACCAATTTTATTCTGGGCGACACTGATTGTCCGAAGATATTCCTTCTTGGCAATGGGGCAGTCTCTCAGTAAAATGGGGTTAACCGTAGGGGCACCATAGGTCCCCTTGTCTCTCTTCAGGGGGGTTGGAGTCCAAGCGGAGGAATCGCTACGGCGAGCAGGAGCATGGTGAGTAAAACCCGATCACTTCTGAGAGGACGCCTGTTCACGGCGCAGATCTTCATATTCGCCGTGGTCGTGCTCACGCTGATTGCGGCGGATGTGCTTTACCCGTCCACCGAGCTTTTTCTGATGGCGTTGGTTGTTCTGGCGGTGATGAACGTCAAAGTGCGCGAGTTCGCCATTGATTTCGCCCCGTTCATCCTGCTCATCTACTCGTACGACACGCTGCGCAACTTCGCCAACGACCTGACCTGGGCGGATGTCCATGTCAGAAACCTCATCGGCTGGGAACGGGTGCTGTTCGGCGGGACGCTGCCCAGTTACTGGCTGCAGCAGAACCTGTGGGACCTGCCGATCACCCCGCTGCTCGATGTGCTGACCAACGCGCTGTACCTGTCCCATTTCATGACGCCGCTGGTGCTCTCGGCGCTGCTGTGGCGGCGCAGGTCCAACGAGTATTGGGCCTTTGCGGCGGGACTGGTGGCGCTGTCGTATGCCGGCTTCGCCACCTATATCCTGTTCCCTGCCGCACCACCCTGGTATGCGACTCATCACGGCTATCTGCCGGCCACGCCAATCACGCTCAATCACTTCGTGGTGCCGGCGGAAGTGGTCAGCGCCGGGCCAAACCCGGTGGCAGCCATGCCGTCGCTGCACACGGCCTACCCGACCTACATCGCGCTGGTGGCCGTGGCGACGTGGGGACGCCGTGCGCTGCCGGTCATCCTGCTGCCGTTGGGCGTCGCTTTCTCGTCCTTCTACCTGGGGCACCACTGGGTCATTGACGCGCTGGCCGGTGCGGCCTACGCTGCCTTCTTCTTCGCCACGGTGTTCCTCTTCGTCCGCCGGCATGAAATGTCGCTGGCCTGGATCGGTAAGGTCAAGCGGACGCTCGTGCCCCACACGTGAGCGTGTTCGCTGCCGCACGAACACGGCGCGGGCCTGGCTATGCATCAGGCCCGCGTTTCTTCTTCTGGGTGAGGACGGCTTTCAGCCGCGCACCAGGCGAGGCAGGTCGCGCAGCCTGGGCATGGTGCCCATCAGCAGCGTGTTGACGCGGAACAAGCGCCCCGCCAGCCAGATGGCAAAGGCCACCGACAGCGTTTGAATGACCAGCCCGGCTGCAAGCTGGACGAGCGGCACGTCCGCGATGGCGATGCGCATGACCATGGACAGCGGCCCGGTCAACGGGAAGAGCGACAGGACGACAGCCAGCGTGCTGTGCGGCTCTTCGGCGAACACGGTCAGGAAGAAGAAGGGGATGGCAGCAGGCAGCGTGACGATGGTCACCAGATTCTGGCTGTCGCGCACAGACGTGCTCAGCGCGCCGATCCCGGCCATCAGGCCGCCAAAGAACAGGAAGCCGAGCACGAAGTAGACGGCGAACAGCACCAACGTCCCCGCGCCAACGGTGATATTGCCCAGCGACTCGACCAGGTTGCCCGCTCGCGCGGCGATGGCGACGAAGGTGCCCACCAGCATGGCTACCTGCAGCAACGAGAGCAGGCCCATGGCCAGAATCTTGCCGAGCAGCAGGGCGGTGGGCCGCACCGACGAGAGCATGATCTCGATGATGCGCGACTCCTTCTCCTGTACCACGCTCTGCATCAGGTAGCCGCCGCCCCAGAAGACGCTCATCATCAGCAGCAGGCCGAAGACGTAGACCAGCACGAAGTTCTGATCCTCGCGCGTTTCCTCGGCAGCGCCGGCGTTTGTCAGGCGGTTCTCAGTGATCAAGGCCGGGTTGCGCAGCCGCAGGTAGAGCGCCTCATAGTCAGGCGCGTCCACGCCGACCAGCAGGCTGCGCAGCAGGAAATCTTGCATCAACTGCGAGGTCTCTTGGGCTTCGAGGCTCAAGGCGCTCACGTAGACAGAGACAGCGCCGGTTTCTACATAGTCCGGCGCGATGGCGTACAGCGCGTCAATGTCGCCCGCTTCCAGCGCCGCCTGGCCGGCGGCCAGCGATGGGTAGCGCGTGACCACCGCGCGCAGGCAGTAGGGCGAGCTGACGCGCTTGATGAGGCGGCTGCGCACCTGGTCTAGCGCCAGGCTGGGGTTGAGGGCTTCCAACTCCTTCGCCGATGGCTCGCAGGCGACCTTCGGGTAGCTCTCCGGCGACGGGAACAGGCCGTCCGGCGTCTGGTCTACGTAGCCGATGGCCTGGCCTTGCTGGTTGACCTCGGTGATGGGCGTGGGTGCCTCCTCATCGCCGCCGGCTATGTCGCGGTAGACCTGATAGCCGAAGAAGATGGCCAGGGCGAGGATCGGGATGCCAAAGGTGACGAAGAGGTACGCCTTGCGGCGGAACTGCTGGCGCAGCTCGTAGCGAAAGACTTCAAACCAGTGGGTCATCGCCGGAACAACCCCTTTCTGCGGCGCGCTGCGGGCGCGGCTTCGCCGGCCTCGGCTGGCGCGCTGGTCAGCGTCACGCGGCCCTCGCGCAGGGCGTTCCATAGCGTGCGCGGGGTGAGCGGCTTGCCGTACATGAGCATCCCCAGCCGGAAGACCTTGACCGCCAGCCAGACGGTGAACAGCGCCGCGGCGACCTGGAGGGCCAGGCTCAGCCCGATCTGCCAGGTGGGCAGCGCACTCACGCCGAGGCGCATGGTCAGCCCGACCGCCGCTGTCAGGGGGAAGAAGGAGAAGAACACGGGCAGCGGCCCGTCTGGGTTGGTGAAGAACGCCGCGGTGAACATGATCGGCAGCACGATCAGGAAAGTGAAGAAGCCGGCGATCTGGCGGCTTTCCGCTTCGGCGGTCACCGACGCGCCGATGCCCAGCATCGTGGCGGCAAAGAGCAGGAAGTTGACCAGGAACAACACGCCAATGAGCGCGAGATCGGTGGCCTGGAACTTGGCTCCGCCCAGGAACGCGCGCGCGTCTTCGTTGACCAGGGCGATCAGCAGGCCGCCCGCCGTCCACAGCGCGATTTGAGTCAGGGCCAGGGCGCCAAGGCCCAACAGCTTGCCGACCAGCAGTTCCCCTGGGCGCAGGCTGGTCGCCAGGATTTCCATCAGGCGGTTCTCTTTCTCCTCGACCACGCCGCTCATCAGGAACTGGGCGGTGGTGCTGGTGGCCATGAAGTAGATCATGACGAAGACGAAAGGCAACAACAGCCGCCCGATGATGGCCGCTTCGCTCAGTTCATCGCCGCTGTCCAGGTCGCGCAGAGTGAGTTCCTGGGAAGCCAGCCGCTCGACCGGGACTGGGAGCCCGGCTGGCGCCCGGCTGGCGATGTGGAGACTTAAGAAGTCCTTGACAGCGTCGTGGAGGGCTTGCGGGATGCTGCGCTGGGCGAACAGCTCGATCTGGCCGGAAAGGACATAGTGTTCTGGGATGACGAAATAGGCGTCAAGTTCGTCGGCGAGAAGCAGCTCGCTGGCGTGCGCTTCCAGGGCGTCGAAATAGGTGGGCAGGGCCTCCGGCTGGCTGTCGGCCTCGGGCATGGCCAGGTCTGGCTGGGTGACCGGGGTGTAGTCCGCCGGGTTTGGCCCCGCCGGGTCTATGATCATCGCCCGGTCCACATAGCCGACGCGCTGGAACTTATCCAGGTTGGTTTCGCGTTCGGCAGCGAACTGGATGATCAGGAAGATGGCCACGAACGAGACCAGCGGCACGCCGAAAGCGGTGAACAGGAAGCTCGTTCGGCGGAAGTTATAGGTATACTCCCGGCGCAGCACGAGCCACACTTTGGAGGAGATCATGGCCTCACCCTCCACGGGCGCCGTTGGCGCGCCCGGTGCCGGCCACTTCGATGAAGATCTCGTTCAGGCTGGGCACGGCCAGCTCGAAGCGGCGGACGCGGTAGGCGGCGCCGACGGCTAGCGCCTCCATGACAGCGTCTGGCGTCACGCCGTCGGCCAGAAGCAGCACGACGCCGCGCCCGTTCTCGCCCTGCTCGACCCGTTCAACGCCGGGCAGCGCGGCCCAGTCGCCTTCGCCCTCGACGATGACGGCGTTCCTGGCGAAGCGTTGGCGTACGTCGTGCACATCGCCGTAGAGCACGCGCCGGCCATGGTCAATCATCAGCAGGCGGTCGGCCATCTCCTCGATCTGGTGCATCTGGTGGGTGGACATGACGATAGTCACGCCCTCGCGGTTCATCTCGTAGAGCAGGTCTTTGATGAGCTGCGTGTTGACCGGGTCCAGGCCGGAGAACGGCTCGTCAATGATGATCAGCTCCGGGCGGTGCAGCACGGTGGCGATGACCTGCACTTTCTGCTGCATGCCCTTGCTCAGCTCGCTGACCTTGCTCTTCACGTTGGCGGCCAGGTCGGCGTGCTCCAGCAGGTCAAGGGCGCGCGTGCGGGCGTCGGCGCGCGACATGCCCTTGAGCTGACCGAGATAGACCAGCACGTCGAGCACGGGGACGTTGCGGTACAGGCCGCGCTCTTCGGGCAAGTAGCCGATGCGCTCTTTCGTCGCGTCGTTGATCGGCGCGCCGAACACGTCAATGCGCCCGGTGTCGGGTTTGAGAATGTCCAGGATCATGCGGATAGTGGTCGTCTTGCCGGCGCCGTTGGGGCCAAGCATGGCGAAGATCTCGCCGCGCCGCACGTCGAACGACAGATCGTCTACGGCGGTGAAATTGCCGTACTTCTTGGTCACATTGTGGACGGCAATCGCCGTGTCTGCCGCTGAGAAACGCATGGATGCTGCTCCTCCCTCGTGAATCGTCATAGCTCCGTGCCGAACCAGAGCCTATACCATTATACGCGGCAGACCGCCCTACGGTAACGGGCAATCTGTCACTTTGGGGAGGTGTCAGCCGGATTTCAGGCTGGCGTCAGGTTTGGGTGTAGCGAGCCGGGTCCACGAGCGACCTGTCAGGGTGGGGCCTTGCGCTGCCGCGCTCTGGCCCAGCCTCACCCCCGCGTCAGTGGGCCGAGCGGGGGTGAGGCTCTCCAGCGGTGGCAGATGATCCGCTGACAACCTGTTCGTGACCCCCAGCGCCCGGGTCCACGAACGATCTGTTGGGAGCGGCCACTTTGCTGCCAGGACTGCCCCCCATCCCCCAGCCCCTTCCCCCGCGCTGCGCGGAGGGAAGGGGAGCAGGCCCGCCTCTCTCTCCCTTCCCCCCTCGTGGGGGAAGGGCCGGGGATGGGGGATAAGCTCACCAACAACCTGTTCGTGGCCCCCAGCGCCCGGCCCTGTTGTGAGAAGGCCGCGCTTGCCGTTACAATGGTCATGGGAGGCACGGCTCCGCAGAACTCAATGCCTGGGCTGATGGCGGTTCGCTGACCGTCGGCGGCTGGTTTTCTTCAACCGAAAGGACGGGGAGATGGGTGCCATAGGTGCGTTCACGTTCGTGTTGCACAGTCACTTGCCATATGCGCGGCTGGCCGGGCGCTGGCCGCACGGCGAGGAGTGGATTCACGAAGCCGCGTCCGAGACGTACATTCCCCTGCTGGACGCGCTCTACGACCTGCGCGACGAGGGCGTGCACTACAAGATCACGTTCGGTCTTACGCCGGTGCTGGCCGAGCAGCTTGCCGACGCCGACGTGCTGGATCACCTCGACGAATATCTGGAAGACAAGATCGCGCGGGCCAAGCAGGACGTGCTGCGCTTTCGCGGCGAGGAGGCGCCACGCCCCGTCCCCCGCGAAGAAGCCGAGGAGGGCGATCTGCCAGCGGTGGATCGCGGGGCGGTGACGGCGGCGCTGGCGGCGTCGGACGAGGAGGAGCGGGTTGCCCTGCCGCAGGAGAAGCCCTGGTGGGTGGGGCACAAGCACCTGGAGTATCTGGCCAGCTTCTACCAGCATTACTACGAGCGCATCAAGGACTCGCTTGACCAGCGCTATAACCGCGACCTGATCGGCGCATTCAAGCGCCTGCAGGACGAGGGCTACATCGAGATCACCACCAGCGCGGCCACGCACGGCTACCTGCCGCTGCTGGGCACCGACACGGCCATTCGCGGCCAGATCAAGACGGGCGCCCAGAGCTACCGGCGCTTCTTCAAGCGCGCGCCGCGCGGCATCTGGCTGCCAGAGTGCGCCTACCGCCCGGCTTACTACGAGGAAGACGGCACGATTCGGCCCGGCATCGAGCACTTCGTCGCCGAGCAGGGCATCAAGCTCTTCTTCAGCGAGACGCACCTGATCACCGGCGGCGCGCCGGTCGGCGTGGCGGCGGGCGAAGCCATCGGGCCGTATGGCGAGATCAAACGCCGCTACCTGGTGCCTATGTCCGCCGCACCGCTACCCGGCGAGCCACTGACGACCTTCCGCGCCTACTACGTCAGCGCTACGACTGCTGGACCGCACGCTGACGAGCACAGCGGCGTGGTCGTCATCGGGCGCAACAACGAAACCGGGCAGCGCGTCTGGTCGGCGCAGTGGGGCTACCCCGGTGACTTCGATTATCGCGAGTTTCACCGCAAAGATGGCGTGAGCGGCCTGCAGTACTGGCGCGTCACCGGGGCGAAGGTAGACCTGAGCGACAAGGACTTCTACCGCCCGGACTGGGCACAGCACAAAGTGCGCATGCACGCCCAGGACTTCGCCGCGTTGGTCGAGCGCATCCTGCAGGCGCAGTGGGACTACGGCGAGGGCTACGGCATCATCGCCTCCAACTACGACACCGAGCTATTCGGGCATTGGTGGTTCGAGGGTGTGGACTGGCTCAAGCAGGTGCTGCGCCTGCTGGCCGAAAACCCGAAGGTGGAACTGGTCACGGCGTCGGAGTATGTGGAGCAGCACCCGCCGCAGCGTGTGATCCACCTGCCGGAGGGCAGTTGGGGCGCGGGCGGCACGCACTTCACCTGGGACAACAGTGAGACGCACTGGATGTGGGCGCCAATTCACGACGCCGAGCGGCAGATGCAACGCCTGGCCGACCAGTACAAAGACCGTTACGAGGACGATCTGCTGCGCGGCGTACTCAACCAGGCGGCGCGCGAGCTGGTGCTGCTCGAAAGCTCCGACTGGCCCTTCCTGGTGACCACCGGGCAGGCGCGCCAGTACGCGGTGCAGCGTTTCAGCCAGCACCTCGAGCGCTTCCTGGCCCTGGCGGCCAGCGTCGAGCGCGGCCAGCCGGATGGCGCGCTGGCGGCGGAGCTTTGGGAGAAAGACCGGCTGTTCCCGGATATTGACTATCGCTGGTGGTGCAGCCAGTAGCTATCAGCGGGTAGCCGTCAGCAATCAGCGTTCAGCTTTCAGGGGACTCTCGCTGACGGCTGTGGGCCAGCGACGAGGAGAATCGTGCCATGCGCGTGTTGTTCGTATCTGCGGAGATGAGTCCGTTCGCCAAGACGGGCGGGCTGGGCGATGTGGCGGGCAGCCTGCCGCGCGCGCTGCGCCAGCATGGGGTGGATGCGCGCGTGCTCATGCCGCTCTACGGGCCGGTCAAGGGGCGCTTTGGCGACCGGCTGCGCTACCTGTTCAGCTTCCCCTTTCAGCGCCAGGTGGGTACGGCGGACGTGCATCTGCACGCCACCAAGCAGGATGGCATCCCAGTCTACTTCCTCGAAAGCTGGCCCTTCTTCAGCGGCGGGGACTATATCTACTCCGACCTGAACTGGGATCGCAAGCGCTTTGTCTTCTTCGCTCAGGCGGCAATGGCTGCGGCCTGGGAACTGGGGCAGGGGCGCGCGGACGGCGAGCACTGGTTCCCGGACGTGTTGCACGTCCACGACTGGCATACGGCGCTGGTGCCCTTCCTGCTGCACGAGTCGCGCGGCGCGCCCGGCTGGGCGGACGTGGCCAGCGTGCTCACCATCCACAACATGGGCTACCAGGGCTGGGAGGCGGGCGGCTACCTGTGGGAGGCCGGCGTGCCGGGCCGCCATCACCCGCACCTGATCTACCAGAACAAGACCGACAACCTGCTCGGCATCGGCATCGCCTACGCCCACAAGATCAATACGGTCAGCCCGCGCCATGCCATCGAGCTGCGCTACCCGCGCTTCGGCGAGGGGCTGGAGGGACTGATTTGGGTGCGCGATGGCGATTTCAGCGGCATTCTCAACGGCCTGGACATAGATCGCGTCAATCCGGCAACTGACCCCGCCCTGCGCCATCGCTTCGACGCGAGCAATTTCAGAGCCGAGCGCCCCAAGAACAAGGCCGCGTTCCAGGCGGAGCTAGGCTTGCCCCAGCAGGCGGACGTGCCGCTGATCGGTATTGTCAGCCGCCTGGTGGAGCAGAAGGGGATGGACTTCGCTGTGCCGGGGCTGCGCCGCCTGCTGGCCGAAAGCGAGGCCCAACTGGTGATCATCGGATCGGGCAAGGCGGGGATCGAGCGCGATGTGCAGCGCCTGGCATGGGACTTCGGCTGGAAGGTGCGCGTCATCCTTGGCTACCAGCCCGATCTTGCCCAGCGCCTCTACGCCGCGTCCGACCTGGTGCTGGTGCCCAGCCGCTACGAGCCGTGTGGCCTGACGCAAATGCTGGCCATGCGCTACGGCGCGCTGCCCGTCGTGCGCGAGACGGGCGGCCTGGCCGACACGGTGCAGAACTACGACGGCGGCCCGGCGGACTACGGGACGGGCTTCGTGTTCCTGTTCGAGGAGCCGGACGCCGTGCGCCTGACGCTGCACTGGGCCACTGGCGTCTACCGCAACCGGCGAGCGGCGTTCGAGCGCATGCAGGAGCGGGCCATGCGCCTCGACCTGAGTTGGGAGCGCCCCGTGCAGCAGTACATCGCCCTGTACGAGGCCGCTCTGCACGCTGCGCGGCGGGACGTGCCGCACCTGGCCGAAACCGGGCGCGGCAGGCCGCGGTGAGGTCAAGGCCCCTGCGAAAAGCCAGTGGCTGGCAACCTTTGTACGCACCCGAATGATGAGGTGTGCGGAGAGATGGAGGGTGTAATCCGGGCAATCCGCGCTGCGCTGCGCGCCGATCTGGGGCAGATCTCCCCCTCTCCATCGCATGGAGAGGGAGCCGGGGGTGAGGCTCTTCGCCATGACTGACACGGGCAACAAACGCAAATCGCCGCGCCATGTGGCGGATTTCGTCACCGCGCTGGGGCCGGAAGCATGCCACGAGCGACTGGCCCGCGCCGACGCCAGCCCGCTTTCCGGCGTTGGGACGTGGCTGGTGCCGGTCGCGCAACATACACAGGTGACGCGCGATGGGCAGTTCACCGTCGAGCGGACGTTCGCGGGAGCGCTGCACCCGATCCGCTTCGTCGGTCACCTGGACCCCGACCCAGGCGGTGGGACGTGGGTGCATGGCGCGGTCACGCACGACACGGCCAACCAGGTGTTGGTCGAAGGGCTGATCGTGTTCCTGCTGTTCTTTTTGATCACGGCGTTGCTGTTTCTGCGGCTGAAGACGATGGCCTTTGCCCTCTCACTGCCCATGCTGCTCGGTCTGCTGGTCCTGTTCTCGGTCCGCTGGCGAACGCTGCGCCGGGCCACGGATGACATCACTCGCTGGCTGCGCCAGCGGCTCTACCTGACCGAGGAGCAGGTGCGGAGGCGGGGGGCGATATGACCGCGCTGCACTCCTATTATTCGGCGGGTGATGGCGTTGCCGTCGAGTTCGTGACGGCGCTTGGCCCCGACGAGTGCGTCCGCTACTTGGCCAGCGGTGCGCGCCGTTTCGGCGAGCAGGAGCTTAGCGTGCGCGCCCAGGGCGACCGCGTGCTGGTCGAGGTGGGCTGGCAGCGCCGCCCCGCTGAAGAAGCG
This sequence comes from Chloroflexota bacterium, assembly GCA_037447125.1. Lineage (GTDB taxonomy): Bacteria > Chloroflexota > Anaerolineae > Aggregatilineales > Aggregatilineaceae > UBA2029. Next base: position 12,579 of record JBBIHG010000049.1, read on the forward strand.
CCGGGACTGTGGCTGCTGCGTTTTGAGGGGGTGCTGGTGCCTGGCGACGCGGGCACTCGTGTGTCCGGGCAGGTCGTGCGCAACAGCGCCCTGGAGACGCTGCTGACTGTGCCGGGGCTGATCACATCGGTCTTCGCCGTGCTGGGCATCGCCCTGGCCGTGCCCTTCGTTGCCATTCTCTCGGTGATTCTGCTGGTGCTGTTTGTTGCCTACTACGTCTATTTTCAGAAGCTGCTCAGCCATCAGGCGCACGACCTGGCCCATTGGGTGGTGGCGCGGCTGATGCTGGCTGGAGAGCCGGGTCAGGGCGGGGGATCACGATGAGTGAAGGCGAGCGTAGGCGGCGGCTCAAATTCATGAGCGTGGATTTCGTGACGGCCATGGGCGTCGGAGAGTGCCAGGAGTGTCTGCGGCACTGCGCCGCCGAAAGCGGCCAGCGCATCTCGCTGCTCGATGACGGCAGTTTTGCCCTGCGCCGCATGGTCGACGATAGCGGGCCGCAAGCGATCGCCTTCTGGGGGACGCTGGAGGCCGTAGAGCGCGGCACCTGGGTCTGGGGCACTGTGGTCGAGACGGGCGCGCGCCGGGCGGGGCGCTGGGTGTACGGGATGGCGCTCGCCGCACTGCTGCTGTCGCTGGCGGCGCTGGAATCTGGGCTGCGCGGCGCGTGGGAGACGGCGCTGCTGTGGCTAGCGGTCGTGGCGGGGATCGGGCTGCTGGCGGCCCGGCTGTGGTGGCATCGCCATCGCCATGCCATGCAGGTCGTCAACTGGGTCTATGACACGCTGTACGTCCCTGCGCCGCGCGCCTGATGGCGGGCGCAGCCCGATTGTTCTCGCTCTGACCTGTTTCGCGCCAGCGCCAGAATGGTCGTGCACGCCCGCGCCGGGGCGTGTTATACTGGATAGTACCAGCGCCGCGAAGGCATAGTGTCAGCAGCGCCTGCGGATGGTGGGGGGATGGGACGCCCGAAATGATCGCGGATTCCCACGCAACGAGGAGCGACTGGTCATGCGAACGCGAGCCGTGATTCTGGCCGGAGGAGAGGGTAGCCGCCTGGGGGTGCTCACCGCCAAGCGAGCCAAGCCAGCAGTGCCCTTCGCCGGCAAATACCGCATCATTGATTTCGCGCTGAGCAACTGTGTCAACTCCGGCATCTTCGACGTGCTGGTGCTCACACAGTACCGCCCGCACAGCCTCAACGAACATATCGGGCTGGGCCGCCCCTGGGACCTCGACCGCACCTTCACTGGCGGAGTGCTGCTCCTCCAGCCGTTCCAGGGCCGCCAGGACACCGACTGGTACGCGGGCACGGCGGACGCCGTCACCCAGAACATCAACTTCATCCGGCGTGGGGGGATGCGCAATATCCTCATCCTGTCGGGCGACCACATTTACCAGATGGACTACGACATGCTGGTCAGGTACCACGAGGCGGAGAAAGCCGACGCGACCGTGTGCGTGATCCGCGTCCCTCTCGACGAGGCGCCGCGCTACGGGATCATGGCCGTGGACGAGCACAACCGCATCATTGATTTCGTCGAGAAGCCGCCAGACCCGCCCGGTGACCTGGCCAACATGGGTGTCTACGTCTTCAAGCTCGATGTGCTGGAGGCGTTGCTGCGCGAGGACGCGGCGCGCACCGATTCGCGCCACGACTTCGGCTACAACATCATCCCGCGCATGATGGAGCTGGGCATGAAGGTGATGGCCCTTCCCTTTGGCGGCTACTGGATTGATGTGGGGACGATTGACGCCTATTGGGAAGCACACATGGACCTGTTGGGTTCGCCACCGTCGCTGGACCTCAACGACCGCTCGTGGATCATCCACACGCGCTCTGAGGAGCGCCCGCCCGTGCGCATTGACCGGGGCGCGGTTGTGGAGGACAGCATGATCACCGATGGCTCGATCATTTGCGCGGGCGCGCAGGTGGTGCGTAGCGTGCTGTCACCTGGCGTGTTCGTCGGCCCCAATGCGGTGGTGCGCGACAGCGTGGTGCTGACCGACAGCTACATCGAGCGCGACGCGATCATCGAGCGCGCGGTGATTGACAAGGGCGCGGTCGTGGGGCAGGGCGCGCGTGTGGGCGAGATGACCGAGCTAGGCGACCTGGCCATTGCCTGCGTCGGCAAGAACTCGACCGTGCCGCCGGGGTTTGTGGTCGGGCGGGGAACGGTGCTCGGCGTCGATCTGCGCGCGGACGAAGTCGCCGCCCAGTTCCCCAGCGGCGTCATTCCGGCGAATGCGCGGGTGAGCTATCACCTGGCCCGCTGACCGCACCATGTGGCGCGGAAGTGCCAGCGGCGGGGGTGCGGTGCGCGCCCCCGTTTTCATTACCCGCCATCCGGCACAGGGGCGAACTCAGGAGGACGGCGCGCTGGACAGTGCGTCGCGCTGCTCGAAGATGACGCTGACCTGGCTGCGATCGCAGTCGCCGGCGCTGAAGACGATCTCGACCGGTGCCGACAGGTAGCGCCCCGCCGCCGTCATCTGAACCCACACCCGCCGGTTGATGTCTCCTGGCACCGCCAGCCGCCACTGGCCGGTTTCCAGCCCGGCGATCTCGCCGGTGAGCAGCAGGCGCGGAGATACAAAGTCGCCCCAGGCCAGGACGGAGAAGGCGTTTGTGGGCTGGCCGCTGCTGTCCAGGATGCTGCCGGTGACCACCTGCTCGGCGCACGAGTCGCCGGGGGCCGAGCTGGGCGAGCTGGTGCCCAGGGCGAAGGGGAACTGGCCGGGGACCAGCATCGCGCCCGGCTCTGGTGATGGCACCAGGTCGGACTGGGCGAAGTACATGCCGGGAGCCAGCGCGGTCAGCGTCGCCGTGAAATCGGACTCCTGCCTTTCCTCCTGGGCGTTGGCCAGCAGGACGAGCAGGGCGACGGCCGTCAGCGTCGCCAGCAGAAGCAGCACCGTCCCGCCCAGCATCAGCCGGTAGGGACGGCTGATGCGTGAGGCGGAGCTTTGAGCCGGGCGAGAGTCATCGTTCATGGGCGCCTTCCAGCCTATCCGCGGCACGCCGCGGATCAGCTTTTGCCGGTCTTCAGCGCGGTCTCAAGCGCGCGGTACGCGCGCAGCACTTCGGCGATGCTCCACGCTTGAGCCACCGCGCCCCGCGCCTGGTGGGGCGGGTCGCCGTCGAAGATCTCGCCGAGCGTGCCCAGTCCCTGATCGGCCAGATGGTCGGCCAGCGGCTCCAGATAGCTGAGCGCGGTGCGCGCCTTGCCGTAGACACGAAAGTGGGCGAGGGCAAAGGGGCCCAGCAGCCAGGCCCAGGCCGTGCCCTGGTGATAGACGCTGTCGCGCTGCGCCGGATCGCCGCCGTAGTAGCCGGAGTACTCGGTCTCGTCGGGGGCCAGGCTGCGCAGCCCGTAGGAGACGAGCAGTTCGCGCGCGCAGATGTCCACCACAGCCTGTGCTCGCTCGCCTTCCAGCAGGGGGAAGGGCAGCGCGACGGCGAAGATCTGGTTGGGGCGCAGGGTCGGATCATCGCCGTCCGGCCCGTCCACCACGTCGTACAGGTAGCCGCCATTGTACCAGAAGCGCCGGGCGAAGCTCTCTTGAGCGCGGTCGGCCAGGGCTGCGTACCGGGCGGCGTCCTCATCGTGACCCAGGGTGGAAGCCAACTCGGCGGTGATGCGCAGGGCGTTGACCCACAGCGCGTTGATCTCCACGGGCTTGCCGGTGCGCGGCGTGACCACCCAGTCGTCAATCTTGGCGTCCATCCAGGTGAGCTGCAGCCCCGGCGCGCCAGCGAAGAGCAGGCTGTCGGACGGGTCCATGCGGATGTTGTAGCGCGTCCCGTCAATGTGCCAGTGCAGGATGTCAGCCAGCACGGGGTATAGCTCGCCGAAGAGCGGATCCTCCGGGCCCGTGGCCTGGTAGTGGGCGTAGACGGCCTGGAAGTACCACAATGTGGCGTCTACGGTGTTGTATTCGGGCGCGCTGCCCGCGTCAGGAAAGCGGTTGGGCAGCATCCCGTGGTCCACGCAGCGGGCATAGGTGCGCAGAATCTGGGCGCTCTCCTCGACGCGCCCCACGGCCAGGGTCAGGCCGGGCAGGGCGATCATGGTATCGCGACCCCAATCGCTGAACCAGGGATAGCCGGCCAGGATGCTCTCGCCGGGGCTGCCGTCAATGTCGTGCGTGACAAGGAACTGGTCGGCGGCCAGGGCGAGCTGGCGAATCCAGGCTGGCGCGTCGTCCAGCACGGCCCCGGCGAGCAGCGCTTCCTGGCGCTGCTGCTCAGCGAGCAGGGCGTCGTGCCAGGGGGCGGGATCGCTCTCCTGGGCGGTGAAGACGAGGGCCAGGGTGCTGCCGGGATCCAGTTCGGCGGTGAGAGTGGCCGCCGCGACCAGGTCTTCCTGGTTGCCCAGGCCGCGCCGCTTCTCCTCGGCCAGGTGAAACGACCACCACCACTCGGACTCCGGCGTCATGGTGCCCTGGTTGGCGAAGATACGCAGGGTCCCGCTGCCGTTGCCATTGCGCTCTGGGTATTGGGTCACGCGCACACCCTCGCCGCACGACCAGGGGCCAGGAATGAGTGTCACGTCCACGCGGTAACCGCCTTTGGTCAGTTTGTGATGATCGCGGTAGGCGCACAGCGGCTTGATGGCCAGCTTGAGATGGGCACTCCCCCGCACGTAGGAATAGGTCACGTAGGTCGTGTTGTGGCCGTGGGCCATCCAGATGCGCTGCACGATGCGGATGTCGCCCAGGCCCCACACGAAGACGGGGATCATGCCTTCCAGGTGGAAGCTCTCCAGGTGGCGGTAGCCGTCCGGCAGCACCACGCCTGCCGCCCATTCGTGGGTGACCAGCGGTGAGCGGCGGCCATCAATCTCTACCCAGGCGTCGAGACCGCTGACGAGCACCGTCCGGCGTGTGGGGGGCTGGAGCGAGGCGGTGAGCAGGCTGTGATAGCGGCGCGTGCGCGCGCCGGCCAGCGTCCCCATCGCGTAGCCGCCAATGCCGTTCGTGACGAGCCATTCCCGGCGCAGCAGCGCATCGAGCGTTTCACGTCCAAAGTGGATCATTCAGGAACTCCGCGCAAAGCTGGTGGTGAACTGCCGCCCGTCCAGCGCGAGCGGGTACGGGCGGCGAAGCTTCAGGACGGGGGCGCGCCGGGCGGGGGGTAGTGAATCGGGGTGGCGCGCCCGCTGTCGTATGCATGAATTACCGGTACAGCCGCTAGTCAGGGCTGGTGTTGATCACTGAGTTGTCGCCGCTGAATGGGTTGGCGACGTAGCGGTCGGCATCCCAGTCGTTGTGCCACTGGCTGCCGTTGATCAGGTAGCGGAACTGGTACTCGCAGTTGGGTTCCAGGGTCAGCGCGACCTTGACTCTGCCATTCTTGTAGCGCGTCATGGGCGTGACAGTCTCGTCCCAGTTGTTGAAGTCGCCCACCAGATAGGCGCTCTCGGCGTTCGCGGCGACAGAGTCAGGCAGCGTGAACTCGACTTTAACCTTGCCGTTCTTCAGATACCGCTTGGTGAACATGCTGCATCTCCTTGGACAAACGGACTTGCACCGTCGATTCTACCATAGGTCACGGACAGCACCAGAGTCAGTGTTGGTGGAGGCGCGCGCTGGCTGGCGCTGGCACGCAGATAGCGGGGCATTGGAGCGTATCCCGACCGGGAGCAAGAGTGATGCCTGAGACGTCAGGGGGTATTGGCAACCCGAGCGCAGAGGGACTTGAGCAGCGAGAAGTCAGCCTGCCGAGTCCCATGCCTGCCGCAGCCAGCCACTGACTTGCTCGTCAATGTCAGCCGTATTGTTCAGCTCCAGGTGGTGCGTGAACCGGCCAGGAACGGGCTCCACGACCTCCTTCCAGCGAGGCGATCCATCTCGCCAGGGCAGGGAAACGGTGAGGACCAGCGGTGCAACACGGCCCCTCAGATATTGGCCGGGCATCCAGACCCAGGCGAAGCTGCGCCGCCTGCGGAAGGCAATCTGGCTCCTGGTCACCCGGATGCTGGCCTCACCGACGGCTTCAACTTCGCAGCGCACTGCTGCAAAAAGCTCTTTCGCCAGGGTCTTGTCGGCAAAGAACTCGTCTGGTGTCACAGCATGATCCCGACTGCCAGCGTGCCCGTCCGTTGCGCCAATGGCGGCGCACAGCCCCGCGTGGGACGCCCTAAGCTGCATCTCACACTGCTCATTGTAGATGTTCGCACAATCACTTGCCCGCCCGCCACAGACACATTACACTGGCGGAGAAACGCCGAGAGATGGCGAAGGAGCAAAGCGCATGGCCGAGAGTGGCCGGAGCGACTCAGCCACCAGCGACATGCCCACCCTGCCGGAATTCCCGGCTTCCCTGGAGCCGCACGAGCTGCTGGAGATCATCGTCGGTGAGCTGCGCGGGCCGCTCGGCGCGGTCGAAGGGTGGGCGCGGGTGATCGCGGGCGACCCTCGCCTGGAGGCGATCTCACAGGAAGCCGCCGAGTCGATCCCCGCGCTGACGGCCTACATGCGCGCGCTGCTGGCGCGGGTCGAAGACTACTTGGCCGCGCGGGGCCAGTAGTGGGTGCCGCTGGGCATGGATCGCGTAGAGCGGGTGCGCTATACTGGCGGACGGGCGGTGAACCCGCCCGCTGAGCGGACTGCGTGTCTTGGAGACAGAATCGTATGGCCGAAAGGCGCGAGCAAGGGGCAGGGACGATCTCCACGCGCGAGCGATGGGCGTATCGCGTCGCGTTCGCGGCGTTTGCGCTCTTCATGGCCTTCGGCGTCTACCTGCTCTGGTACCCGACCGATTTCCTATCGGACCTCTATGCCGTGCTGCTGCTGGTCACGCTGGGCCTGGGGCTGATCTCCGGCCTGATCGCGATCTATGCCTCACCGCCGCCGGGCGGTGACGCGCAGCAGGGTGGGCCTCCACTGGGATGATCCATCCGGGGCGGCGGCCGCGCGGATGATCTGGCGGGCAGCGCCCAGGAAGGCGGCCCGCGGCCCGGCGCCCATGCCGTCAAGCTCAGCGTGGCGGTCGGGGCGGGCCAGTAGCAGACGCAGGTAAGCGTCCGCTGATGGGATGCGCACCGTCACCGGCGCGCTCTCCACGGCGTGCTCCACGCAGAATCCATGCTCAGCGAGCCATTCCCGGTAGTCCTCGACATTCTGCAACAGATCGCTCCACAGCGGTGGCAGAGACGCCAGGGCGGCGCGCAGCGCGGCCAGGGCTGGCGGCGGTGAGTCGCTGGCGTGTTCGGCCAGCAGGTCGTCAACGGCCACGTGCAGCGGGTCCGCTGGCCCCCATTCCTGGATGACGAGCCGCCCACCTGGGGCCAGGATGCGGCGCAGCGCGGGCAGGCTGCGCGCCGGCAGGGTGGCGTGCAGGGCGAAGGAAGCGGTCAGCAGGGTGAAGGCGCCGGCGACGAAGGGGAGCCGCTCAATGTCCCCGCAGACGAAGGCGGCGCTAATGAGCATCGTCTGCCGGGCCAGGGCCAACGCCTGGAGCACGGCGTCCAGGGCGGTCAGCGCGCGGACGTGCGGGGCCAGCAACCGGGCGACGCTGCCGCTGCCGCTGCCCAGGTCGAGCGCGCGGTCGGCGGGCTGCGGCGCGGCGTAGGCGGCGAAGTCGGCGTGCAGGGGAGCCAGCAAGGGCGCGACGTCGCCGTCGTGCTCAGTGGCGGCGGCGAAGAGCGCACGCATCAGCGCCGGACGGTTCACGCGCCGTCCTCCCGCGCGCTCAGCGGCGCGTCCAGTCTGCCGAGGGTGAGCGGTGCGGTGGGCATGGTGGGTTTTCCGCTGCTGGGCGCCGCCTGCGCGCGACTATAACTATACTCGGCATGGGGCCGGGTGCAACAGGCGGGGAGGAGTGACGCCGCGCGCCGGGGCGTCCCGGTGCGAGCGCATTGCCCGCCGGATTCTGCACACGCATTGGCTCTCGCAATTCGCCGATTCGTGCTAATCTAGAGGGAGTGCGGGCACGGGAACGCGCCTGACCGTCAGCGTGGAAGGAGGGTGGGCATGTTCAGTGTGGTGATGGTGGACGATCACTGCGAGACCTCGCAGTTGCTGGGCCTTGTGCTGCGCCATCCTGCGGTGGATCTGCATGCTGCTCAAGATGGCCAGGAGGGCCTGGACCTGATCCGGCAGGTTCAGCCCGACCTGATCATGTTGGATGTGATGATGCCAGGCATGAGCGGGTGGGAAGTGTACGACACGGTGCGGGCAGACCCGCGGTTCAGCCAGACGCCGATCATTATCCTGACGGTGGTGCCTCAACACGCGGTGCAGCGGCGCCGTTTCCCCGACGGCGCGCACGATCTGTATGTGACCAAGCCCTTTGATACGCTGGTCCTGCGCCGCGAGATCGAGCGCCTGTTGGGCGGCGTCTCGCTGTGGAACTGACCCGTTGTACCAGCCAGGCCCGGGGCAAACCGCAGCCCGACTTGACGGAGTAGCAGCATTCTTATGGACTTCCCTGATCGTCCCGCTGCGGCGGAACGCCATATTGTCATTGACGCCGAGCATTTCGCCGTGCGCTTCTGGGTGCCGGTGCTGGCCCTGATCTTCACTGCGGTGTTTCACTTCGTGGCGATGGCGCTAGTTGGCGGTGCGCTGGAGGATACCAGTCCGCTGTGTCTGGTGCTGCCGCTGGACGTGCTGGCCTTTGTGGGGGGCAGTTTCGCCCTCGACCGGCTGCTCAAGCGCTGGCTGCCCAGCCGCCGCTCGGCGACGCTCAGCGAGCAGGCGCTCGTCGTCACCGACTGGCGGCGCTCGCCGGCGCACATCTCGCGGATTGACTGGGGGCGCACCGTCAACGTCAAGGCCTGGCGCTTCGTGGTGCGCCGCCGCACGCGCGTCCCCAAGGGCTGGTTCTGCATGGCGCTCCAACTGCTGCAGGATGAGGACGACGCCATCCTCTATACATTCATGTCGCCGCAGGACGCCGAGCAACTGGCTGGGTACGGTCACTTCACCCGTTTGCGACCGCGCCAGGAGACGCTATCCAACGCCGATCTGAGCGTGGCGACTGAGCAGCGTCGCCTGCTGCTGCTCGAAGATCGTCGCTGGGAAGATGGCGCCGAGATCAGCGCCGACGATTTCCGGGCGGTGTTGGCGATGGTGCGGCAGCACGTGCCGGAGTGGTCCTGAAGGTGACGCAGCGCGCTTTCTCATCGCGGACAGACACTACACTAAAGGAGGCTAAGGATGAACTTCAGGCACAGCCGGCGAGCGATTGTTGGCATGGGGCTGCTGGTGATGATGGTGATCGGTGGACCGGTGCTGCTGCCGCGCGCAGCCGAAGCGGCGCCTCCCGCTCAATACGCATTCTCCTTTGACGACGTGGCCGGACTCTCCGGCCAGCTCGACGCGGCAACCCCGCAGGTAGCCTATTCCTTCGAGTGCATCGCCACCGGTGTTGGCTCGCTGGTCGTGCAGACCACGGCGGGTGACCTGGTGGTGGACGCCATCCTTCAGGACGCGCAGGGCAGCCCCTTCGCCTATGGCACGGCGGTACCCGGCATGACCGGCCTCACCGTCAGCGAGGGATTCACCATGCCTGCCGATGGGCCCTGCACTGCGATCCTCAGCCGCCAGGGGAATACCGCCGGGACATTCAACGTCCGTCTGCTGCCCGGTTATGCGAACCTGACCAAGTGGGACACGTTCAGCCCTGGCACGGACTCCCTGCACATGGAGTGGGAACCCTACGCCTCAACCAATATGACCGTGACCCAGCTTGGCGGGCGGCTGCGCATTGAGGTGATGAAGGATAACCTGGTGGCTTATGCTCTGCCAATCGGGGATAACCTGATCTGGAGCGACTCTTTCATCCAGGCCGATTTCTCCATCGAAGGCTCGCCGGCCTACTTCGAGTATGGGTTCGTGCTGCGCTCAGACGATCCAGGCGACAACTTCTATCTGGTGTCATTCAGCAGCGACGGCGACTACGCTGTGGACTTCTTCAACGGGGAGTGGCAGTCTATTCAAGGGTGGACTGTCAGCCCGGTCATTGACGCCGGCGACACTCAGCCGCGCGTCGGCGTGCTGCTGCAGGGAAACCGGCTCCAGTTGTACTTCAATGGGCGCTTCGTGGCCGAGGTGACGGACTCCATGAACCACGCAAGCGCGGGTCTCAGCGGCGTGGCTGCGGCGACGACAGGGGACCAATTCGAAACGCTGACTGTCTTTGTGGACAACGTGGTGGTGACGCGCCCGTATGGCGTCGGTGCGTCGGCGCTTTCTTCCGGCGGACAGGGGGCGGCGCAGCCGACACCAACCAAGCCGGGCCTGCTGGGTTCGCTTGGCTCGATCAAAACCCCCGCGCCGCCCACGCCGACGCTGCCGCTGGTCGTCCCGACGGACACGCCCGTTCCACAGTCGAGCTATCCGGCGCAGCTTGCGCGCTGGTCCAGCCCGACAGCCGCTGAGATCGTGGAAGAGTTGCAGAACCTGGGCATGGTGCCCCTGGGCGGTGAGGTCGCGCTGACAGTGCCGAGCAGCTACGGCGAGACATCCACTGAGGGCTTCAGTTCCTATCCGCTGGGGCGAGGCAAGACGGCGCGCAACTTCGTGCTGGGCTTTGACGCGCGCCTGGTCTACTCTGGCGCGGGGGCGGGCTGTGGCATGTATTTCCGCGCCTCGGCTGCGGGCAGCAACTCGGCGCTGGTCTTCGAGGATGGCTGGGCGCTGCTCGGCGAGTTCGATGCCAGCGGGCAGATGTTGGATAGCAGCGTGCTGGGCGAGTTCGCTGCGGTTGTGCCCGGCCAGGGCGCGACCAATCGCGTGCTCGTCATCGCCATGGAGAACTTCGTGCTGATGTACGTCAATGGCGTGCTGGTCGCCGACACCGAGTTCGTGGCCAAGGACGGCGAGCTGGCTCTGGAGATGTGGGTGCCAACTGACGAGGCCGGCGCGACGGCTGCGACGTATTGTCAGCTCAACAACGTCTGGCTGTGGGAGTTCTAGCGGTTCTTCCTGCTGGCTGGAGAGATACGAGGGCGACGGACCCGCGCCTTGGGCCTGTGGTCTGTCGTGCAGATGACGAAAACGGAGAGTGCGTGAGAGGGTATAGGTGGTGGGCGGGCCGTTGGCCCGGGGGCAGCGCCCCGCTTGCGTGCTGCGTGGTGACCCTGGCTCTGCTGCTGGCTCTGACGAGCGGCTTGCCGGCGGCCAAAGCGCAGGAGCCGGAGTTGCTGCGCCCCTTCGAGCCGGTGAGCGGCGTCCTGAACGATCGCCAGCCGTCCACTGACTGGACTTTCGAGGGGCGGACGGGGGCCGTCGTCTCGCTGATTGCGCGGACGATGGCGGGCGATCTCGACCCGGTCATCCAGGTTACCGGCCCGGACGGGGCGGTCGTCGCCGAGAACGACGATCTGGACTCGCTGGTGCGCGATGCCGGGCTTGAGGCGCTGACGCTGCCCGTTGATGGGGTGTACTCGGTGCGCGTGCTGCGCTACCAGGGCGCGGGGGGCACGACTTCCGGCACCTACGAGTTGGCCCTGACCCCGGGATTCGCCCGCGTGGCGCTGCGCAACAACTTCGATCAGGGCGATGTCTCCTGGCTGACGCCGGCGGGCGAGCCGCTGGTGCTGGCCCAGGAGCGTCTGCGGCTGCGCGTCAGCGAGCCGGGCGAATCCCTGCTGGCCACGCCGCCAGAGGCGCTGTCGGCGGCTGACCTATACCTGGAAGCTGAGGCGCGCGTCTTGGGCACGCCTCCCTATGCGGAGTACGGGCTGGTCTTCCGCGCCCAGGGGCCGGGGCTGGGCCGCCTCTACCGCTTCGCCGTCAATACGGACGGGCAGTGGCGCGTGCTGTACGAGGACGCGACGGGCGTCTACGCGCTGCGCTCCTGGGCTTCCGCCGAGGTCCTGGTTCCCACTACGGGCGCCTCGATGCTGGCGGTGCTGGCCCGCGAAAGCCGCCTGGACTTCTTTGCCAACGGTGTGCTCCTGGGGTCGCTGAACGACGAGCGGCTGCTCACGGCGGGCACGGTGGGCCTCTTCGCCGCCAATGGCGAGGAGGCGGATGGCGATGTGACGGTGTTCTTCGATCGCGTGGCGGTGACCACCCGTCTGGGCTCCACCTACAGTGGCCTGCCGCTGGCGCTGGCTACCTGGGAAGCGCCCGATCCGGCGACTATCATCGCTGAGCTTTCTGCTGGAGAGCATATCGTGCCGCTGCCCGAGCGCAGCCTCTACGTGCTGGAGCAGGGCCGGACGGTGATCGGACGCACGGCGCGTTTCGAGCCGATTGGCACTGAGCTGGCCCAGTACGGCGATTTTGTGTTCGGCGGGCGGGTAGCGATCAGCACGGCAGGCGAGAGCGTGGGCTGCGGCCTCTTCTTTCGCTGGCAGGACGAGCGTAACCTGGCGCTGGCCTACATTGATAGCGGCGGCGGATTCGGCCTGGTTCAGGCGCGCGACGGGCAGCTAACGACCAACGTCTACGATCTTAGCACGGCGGTCGCTCCACGAGGCAGCAAGCTGCTGATCGTCGCCCAGGGCGACCGGGTGGCGCTGTACGTCAATGGCGTGCTGCTCGCGCAGGAGACGGTGCTGCCGGGCAGGGGGCGCGTGGGCATGGCCATGCTCAATTACGAGGAGGTGCGCACCGACTGCCTGTGGTCGGAGATGTGGGTCTGGCCGCTGGCGGGGTAGGGGCGTCTTGTGGAACAGCCTCACCCCCAGCCTCGCTACGCTCGGCTTACCCCCTCTCCATTCGAATGGAGA
>JBBIHG010000050.1:0-24994 GCA_037447125.1 Chloroflexota bacterium
CGAAAGTGGTGATGATTTCTTGCCGCTGCACAGTCCACAACTCCTAGAGTGAAAGCAGGCCAAGACGCTCGCTGAGCGGAATGCCCAGCATACGGCTGAGCTTCATCACCGTGAAGCGGCTGCGCAGGTAGTGGCCGTACTCCACCCCCCGCGCCACTTCGTCTTCTGTCAGGCCGAGCGCGGCCCCGCTGGTGGGGGCGCCGACCCGCTCGAGATAGCCGGCGATCTGCCCTGGCGGGGGAACCCTGGCCGCGATCTCCTGGATGGTGTCCCAGCGATCGTCAATGCGCTGCTTGAGCGCATCAAGCCGCGCCTGAGTCATGGTCAGGAAGGGAGCATGAGCGCGCACAACCTCATCGGCGACGACGCCGAATCCCTGGCGAATGACGGCCTCATCGGCCTCGCGGTCGGGCAGAACAACCGCCGCCAGGCGCTGGCGCATCTCCGCGCGGCTGAGCGCGCGTATCTTCGCATACTGCCTGGCGACCAGGATCAGGGCGAGGCCCACCTTGGCCCCATGCAACGCCGCGGGCCGCCCTTCTTGCAGCAGCAGCATCTCCCAGTAGTGAGACGCATGGTGTTCTGCGCCGGAGGCGGGCCGCGAGTCGCCGAAATCGAGCATACACAGCCCGGACTCAATGAGGGCTTCGAACAAATGGCGCACACCCTCCGGCGAGCGCTGGCCGATGGTCTCGGTGTGGCTGATGCAGCGCTCAATCGCCGCCTGGGAGCGCCTGTAGATCGCTTCATCGAACGGCTCGTCCCAGACGACCGCCCCCAGGTGCCAGTCGGCCAGCGAGGTGATCTTGCCGATCATGTCGCCATAGCCCGCGGCGATGAGGCGGGGCGGGGCTTCGTGCAGCGTGGTGAGATCGGCGAACAGGGCAATCGGCGCCTGGCTGAGGATGGTGTGCTTGACCAGCTTGAGGACCAGCGGTGCGCCAATAGACGTGAAGCCGTCCACCGAGGGGGCAGTGGGCAGCGAGATGAACTGGCGCCCCATGCGGTGGCTGATGAAGCGCGTGATGTCCGTCAGCGTCCCGGCCCCAACCGCCAGAAACGTGCTCGGCTCCACTGGTGCGTTGACCAGCACAGTCATCAGGTAATGCTCATCGGCGATGACTTCGTCGCCGTCCAGGACGATGGGGGTCACCTCGTAGCCGCTGGCGCGCAGGGCGTCAGTGACACGAGCACCCAGGACCCGGTGCGTATTGGTATCCGAAACCAGTGTGAAGCGGGTGAGTTGCTGCTCGGCACAGTAGCGCAGCAGGCTGGCGAGCGCGTCATCGCCAACGTAGATGGGGCTGATAATGGTCATGGTCTGTCTCTTTTTGTCTAGGTGTGTGCCAGGCGCAAAGGTCGCGGATGGAACACGCAGGATACGAACGCGACGCCGAGCGGTGAGTGCTACCGGCTTAGGGAGAAGCCAGAGCGACCCCACCGGAAGGGCGGGCTTGTTGAGGTCACCAGTCGCTCGTTCTCTTGATCAGCCGGCTTCACCACGGACGCATCGCCAGAGGCCACCGTTGCAGATGGCTGTTCACATGGGTGCGATCTGTTCCCTCCGCCAGCGCAGACATGCTCATTCGAGATGTCGTACCATGTCGTGCATGAGGTGCTTGAGTTGTTGATACGTCTCCCGGTAGTTCTCGACATAGAACTGGTAGGCTTCGTGCCGGCGCTGGTCTGGCTGGTAAGCGCCGCTGACGGCGACCATGGCCTCGGCAGCCTGGCGCAGCGAGGGATAAAGGCCCGCGCCCACCGCTGCCGCGATTGCCGACCCTAACAGGGACGCCTCTGCGACGCGGGTGGTGGTGATGGGAAAGCCGGTCACGTCGGAGTAGACCTGCATGAACAGCTCGCTGCGCGTCGCGCCGCCGCAGGCGATGATTCGGGAGGTCGTCACGTCGTGGCGACGGAATGTGTCGAGAATGTCCTTCATGCCATAGGCGATGCCTTCCATGATCGCGCGGAAGACATGCGCCCGGCTGCTCTGCAGCGATAGCCCGACCATCACGCCACGTGCCAGGGAGTCGGTGTGCGGCGTGCGGTTGCCCTGAAAGTAATCGAGCACGATCAGCCCGTCCGAGCCGGGATCGATCTGGCTGGCCTCAGCGTCGAGCAGTTGGTAGGCGGAGACTCCCTGCCTCTGCGCCTCGGCCAATACGTCGCCAGCGAAATTGCGCTTGAACCAGTTCAGGATCGAGCCGGTTGAGACCTGCCCGCCTTCGACCAGATTCAGCCCCGGGACAATCGCCTCAGGGAAGCTGCCGAAGATGCCTGGAAAGTGCACTTCCTCGCTGGTGAAACCGCAGAGGACGTTGGAGGACCCCATGACGACGCCCAGGTCACCCGGCCTGACGACGCCGAGGCCCAACATACCGACAAAAGCATCGCCGCCGCTGGTGGCGACAGGGGTGCCTGGACGCAGGCTAAGCGCCTCAGCAGCCGGCGCTGACAGCACTCCGACGATCTCGCCGACGCGCAACACGTCCTGGGGGAATCTGCGCTCGATGCCGCCCAGGCCGATAACCTCGAAGAAGTCCGAAGGCCAGCCTCCGCTTGGCAGATGGTAGTACCAGCGCTGGGTGATCGTGTCGAGATTGAGCGTCAGGCGGCCCGTCAGCCGGTAGGCGAGCCAGTCTGTGTATTCGATGAAGTAGGCGGTCTGCTCGAAGAGGTCAGGCTCGTTTTCCTTGAGCCACAACACTTTGGCCGGCATCCACTCGGCGCTGACCCCGGCCAGGCTGTAGCGCAGGGCCTCGTGCCCGCTCTGGAAGATGCGCGCGGCCTGCCTGGTCGCTCGCACATCCATCCACAACAGGGCGCGCCGCAGGACTTCGCCACTGGCCCGCATCGGCACCAGCGTACAGGTCGTCGCGTCGGCGCTGATCCCTCGTATCTCCTCTGGCCTCACCGCCGCCGCCGCGAGACAGTCGCGGACGGCGCCAACCAGCGCCTCCCACCAGTCAGTGGGGTCTTGCTCGGCCCAGCCCGGCCTGGGGAAGTGCGTGGGATAGGCCCGCGCCCCGACGGCGAGTGGTGTCCCCTCCATGTCAAAGATGGCCGCCTTGACGGCCTCTGTTCCGCCGTCGATGCTCAGCACATACATGGCGATGCCCGTCAGCCGTTCTACAAGGCCAGGCCAGTCTTGGTGTCGAACAGGTGGAGCCGTTTGGTCTGCATTTCCAGCCACACCTTGTCGCCGCGCTCGAAGTGTCCGGTTGCCGGCGTCACGACAAGCACCTGCTGGTCGCCCACAGTGGCGGCCAGTTGGCCTTCTTCGCCAAGCGCTTCGAAGGTGAAGACTCTGGCTTCGACCTCTACGGCACCATTGCCGTTTGGGTGGTGGGCAGCCACGATGTTGATGGGGCGAATGCCGATCTCGATCTGCTCGCCGTCATGGCTCTGCACCTTGTGGGCCAGTTCCGGGGGCAGTTTCACGCTGAAGCTGCCGTCGGTCGCGCGCAGCACGACATTGCCCCCCTGGCTCGATGCAGTGCACGGCAGGAAGTTCATCGGCGGCTCGCCGATGAAGCCGGCCACGAACTTGTTGACCGGGCTGTTGAAGATGTCGTTGAAGGCCCCCACCTGTTGTAGCACGCCCAGGTCCATCACGGCGATGCGTTCGGCCATGGCGACAGCTTCCAACTGGTCATGCGTGACGAGGACGGTCGTGCGCCCCGTCCTGGCATGCAGGCGCTTCAACTCGGAGCGCATGTGGGCGCGCTGGGCGGCGTCCAGGTGCGAGAGCGGCTCGTCCATCAGGAAGACATCAGGCTCGCGCACCAAAGCGCGGGCTAGCGAGACACGCTGCTTCTGCCCGCCACCCAGTTCGGCAGGCTTGCGATTGAGGATGTCGCTGATGTCCAACATGGTGGCGACTTCTTGCACCCGTCGGTCCACATCAGCACGGGGCACGCCCCGTGCCCGCAGGCAGAAGGCGATATTGTCGTAGACGCGCAGCGGGGGGTAGAGGGCGTACGTCTCGAAGGCGAGCGCCACATTTCGCTCGTTTGGCCCCAGCTTGTTGACCACGCGATTGCCGATGATGATCTGCCCGGCGGTGATTTCCTCCAGCCCGACGATCATGCGCAGGGTCGAGGTCTTGCCACACCCGGACGGGCCTAGCAGGGTCAGGAACTCTCCATCGCTGATGGTCAGGTTCAGGTCAATGACGGCCTCAACGCCACCCCGATATGTCTTGTAGACGTGCTCCAATCGGACTTCGGCCATGATTTTTCCCTAGTTGAACAGGAGATTCCTGTGCGTCTTGGCATCGAACAACGAAAGCTGAGCATGGTCAATGGTCAGACTGACCGGCTCGTCAATCGTGTAGCTCTCCTCAATTGAGGTGAGGACGTCCAGCCGGTGTGTGCCCACGGTTGCGGTCAGCGTCCCTTTCGTCCCCAGCCGTTCGTAGACATAGACTGTGCCGGGACAGACGTTGCTGGCCGGATGGTGGCCGTTCGCCACGCCGAGATGCTGCGGGCGAATGCCGGCGATGACCCGGTTCAGACTGCCGCCTTGCAGTGCCCCGTGCAGTCGCTCAGGCACCTCCATCTTGATCACGCCATCAGTGCTGAGCAACTCCAGCGCACCGCCATCCCGCCGCACCGTGCATTCCACCAGGTTGATCTGGGGATGGCCGAGCAGTTGAGCGACGAAGACGTTGGCCGGGTCTACGAATAGCTCGTGCGGCTTCCCAATCTGCTGGATCGAGCCTTCCTTGAGCACCACCAGCCGGTCGGCCAGCGACATCGCCTCAAGGTAGTCGTGGGTCACGTAGATGGTCGTCGCGCGGATGGCCGCTTCCAGCGCCTTGAACTCGGTGCGCATGCGGTGGCGCAGCTTGGCGTCCAGGTGCGAGATCGGCTCGTCCAGCAGCAGGACATCTGGCTCGCGGACCATCGCCCGGCCAAGCGCCACGCGCTGCTTCTGCCCATTGGAGAGCATACGCGGCAGCCGGTCGAGCAGCATGTGGATGTTGAGCAGCTCAGCGACCTCTTCCACGCGCCGGTTGATCTCTTGCTGGGTGAACTTACGCCCAGGAGCCTTGAGCGGGAAGCTCAGGTTTTCGCGCACGTTGTAGTGCGGGTACAACGCGTAGCTCTCGAAAGCCATGGCGACGTTGCGGTGGTGTGGTTCGACGGCGTTCATCGGCTTATCGCCGATGTAGATCATGCCGCTGGTCGGTCTTTCCACGCCCGCGATCAGTTTCAGGGTGGTCGTCTTGCCAGCGCCGGAAGGCCCCAACACGACAAGGAACTCACCGTCTTCGACTTCGAGCGAGACGTCATTCACCGCCCGCACGTTGCCGAAATCCTTTGTGAGATGTTCCAGAACAAGCTTGGCCATGTCAGATGCCTTCCTACCCTTTCACAGCCCCGAAGCTCAGGCCCCGGATCAGGTAGCGCTGGATGCTGAGCGCGACGATCATCTGCGGGAAAGACGCGATCACCGAGGCGGCGGCCATCCGGTTGAAGAACGCCTGCGCCGACGAGACATAGCCCAACGCCGACACCGTGACCGTCTGAACCTGTGAGGCCCCTAAGATCAGCGGGAACATGAAAGTGTTCCAGGCGAACACAAAGGCCAGCAGCGAGGCCGCGGCCAGGCCAGGCCGCACCAGGGGCAGGAGGATGCGCCAGAAGATGCGCCACCAGGGATAGCCGTCCACCATGGCCGCTTGTTCGATATCAGGAGAGATGTCCTCGAAGTAACTGCGCAGCACCCAGATCAACAGGGGCAGGGTGATGAGCTGTAACACCCAGACGATCCCGTAATAGGTGTCGTAGAGTCCCAGCCGGCGGTAGATGACCGACAGCGGGATGATGACGACAAGCTCGGGGGCAAAGCGGAACGACAGGAACGTGAAGGCCAGGTTCTCCTTGGCCTTAAAGTTGTAGCGGGCCAGCGCATAGGCCGCGGGCACGCCGACAATCAGCGATACGAGGACCGACCCGCTGCTGATGATGACGCTGTTCATGAAGTTCCGCGGGAACTCCTGCTTGGCGACAACGCCGGCCGCCGCGCGCGGATCGCCAAAGAGGATGGCGTGATAGTTGTCCAGCGTGGGCTTGAAGACGAACTGCGTCGTGAACAGCTCGTCGGTGCTCTTCAGCGACATCAGCACCATCCAGAAGATGGGGAACAGCGCAAACAGAAAGTAGGCGACCATCAGCCCGTCGGCGATGATGCGGCCCATCCGCTTGTTGATGACTTGTGTCTCCATGGCTGGCTTCCTAGCTCGAATAGCCGGCGGCGCGGCGCTGTGCTTTGCCCCAGAACTTCACCAGATACTGGCTGGTGATGTAGATGACGAAGAACAGCGTCACCGCGTAGGGCAGACCCTGGGCCAGACGCAAATACTGGATGCTGGTGCGATAGGCTGTCAACTGGTAGGTCATCAGCGTGTTGCCGGGGCCGCCTTCGGTCATGGCGAAGATGATGTCGAACTGCTTCAGCGAGTCCATGAAGCGGAAGAGCACGACGATGATGATGTACGGCGTGAGCATGGGCAGGGTCAGGTTGCGGAAGGTGAACCACAGCGAGGCCCCGTCCACGCGCGCCGCCTCAAACGGCTCGCGCGGGAATGAGCGCAGCCCAGCCAGCAGGATCAGCGCAGCGAACGGCGTGAACATCCACACATCCACCAGCACCACCGAGAACAAGGCGGTCTCTGGTACTGACGCCCATTGAAGCGACGGCAGCCCAACCGCGTTCAGCATCGGGTTGAGGATGCCGACGCTGGGCTGCATCATCAGCTTCCAGATCAGGGTGCCGATGACCGGCGCGACCATCATGGGGAAGATCAGGGTCGTCTGCAGAATCTTCGCCAACAGGGTGTCCCGATTGAGCAACATGGCAATGCCCAGGCCGAGCAGCAGCTCAACGCTGGTAGCCGACAGCGCATACTTCAGGGTGATGGTCGTGCTATTCATGAAGCCCGAGCTATTGATCATGCGGTCGTAGTTGTGCAGCCCCACGAAATTGTCGAGGCTGCCCGGGCGGTTGAGCGCGTAGGCTGTCAGTGAGTAGTAGACACCCGTACCAAAGGGAATGAGGATACCAATCAGAATGAGCAGGGCCGGCAGCAGGATCAAGTAGGGGCGCGCCCGCACCAGAAACGGCAATTGCGCACGAGTCTGCTGCAGGTCAACCCTCGAAGCGTGCACAGACGCTAGATCTCCTGTCATCGTAGTCTCCAGCAAAAGTCAACGCGCGGTGAGCATAGTCTGTCGTGAAGGATTCACAGTGCGCTGGCCCAAGCCAGGAATGGCGGCCTCGCCAGGCAAGGCCGCCAACTCCTAATTGCCAGGCTACTGAACGCTCATGCGCCTAGTCAAGGATACCTGCATCCTCGAGCATGTAGGTCAGGTTCTCGGCCAGTTCATCGAGCCGCGCTTTAGTATCGGCCCCGGCGTAGATGTCTTGCAGCGCGCCAGCCCACTCCGTGGTCGTCTCGAAGAAGAGCGGCTGCGGGGTGAACTGGATCTTCATGTCGTTGGCGCTGATGATTTGGAACGTCTCGTAGTAGTCCGTCTGCTCGGCCATGCGGGCCAGGAAGTCCGGGTTGTCCCAGATGGACTGCCGCACCGGGTTGACGAAGGTGTAGTCCACAGCGGCGGTGGTCAGGAAGTCCTTGCCGGTCGCCCACTGCAGGAAGTACCAGGCGGCATCCTTGTTCTTGGAGCCGGCATTCATCGCCAGCGACCAGATCCAGATGTTGGTGCGCAGGCTGCCGTCAGGCCCCAGCGGGCCGGGTGCCCAGGCGATGTTGCCGAGCACGCCCTCGGGGGCGGTGCCGGGCTGGTTCTGGAAGTAGCCCAGGATGTCCGCGTCGAACAGCATGGCCGCCTTGCCCGCGCCGAAGTCCGAGCCGCACTGATACCAGGTGTAGGTGGTCCAGGCTTCTGGGCCCGATTCGCGGACCATCTTGGCCCACTTGTCGGTGACCTCAACCGCGCACTCGCTGTTCATCGCCGGTCGCATCTCATCATCATAGTCCACGCAGCCGTAGCTGGCATACATGGTCATGAAACCGGGGTGGATGGTCGCCCAGTTGAGGCTGCCGCGCACCGCGATGCCCGCCATATCGGGATAGGCGTCCTTGAGGGCCTTGGCCGTGGCCACCAGCTCGTCCAGCGACTTCGGCACACTGAGGCCCTGCGCTTCCAGGAGGTCTTTGCGGTACATCAGCGCGTTGGCTTCCCAGCCCCACGGAATGGCATACTGCGATCCCTGGCCCAGGTTCTCGCGCCCCGGGATCAGGTTCCACATCTCCGAGTTGCGTAGATCAGCCAGGATGTCCTCGAAATCGTAGTCCGGATTGGTCTTGGCCGGATCGTTGATGTACGGCTCCAGCGGCTCCATCCAGCCGGCGGGGGCGTACTGCCAGATCATGTAGGCGCCGGTCATGAACACGTCGTACGTGCTGGCGTCTCCGGCAGAGAGGTCAATGGTGACCTTATCGAAGTAGTTCTGCTCTGGGACGACATCGTACTCGGTCTTGATGCCCGTCAGCTCCGTGAACTTGTCCAGCTCGCCCACCAACGCCTGCTGGTAGGGGTGCTGGTTGAGCAGCAGGCGCAGCGTGGTGCCTTCGAACTTGCGCCAGTCAAACTCATCCTGAGCGGTCGTGACAGACATACCCACCGGAAGAGCCATGACGAGTACGAGAAGAAGCGAGAGGAGTTTGCGGTTCATAGGTATCTCCCTTAATAGGCTGAAATTGAAGTACACGGACGCGAGAAGTCGGATGGATTTGCCGCTGTTCACCTCCCCTGGCCAGGCCAGCGCTAGCAGTGCAAGTCGGCGAGTTCTTTGAGGCTTTCGATGACGAAATCCGGCGGAGAGGGCATCTTGGCGATATCGTCGCGCTTGGAGACGCCGGTCAAGGTCACGGCGGTGAGCATCCCTGCCAGCTTGCCCATGTAGATGTCCGTCTCAAGCCGGTCACCGACCAGTAAGGCGCGTTCGGGCGGCATGCCCAGCCGGCGCAGCGCCACGTCAATCATCAACCTGGATGGCTTGCCAGCCAGCAGCTCGACCTTGCGCCCCGTCATGTGTTCCAGGGCGGCGATGGTGGCCCCGGCATCGGGAATGGCCCCGCCGGGCATGGGGCAGGTTTTGTCCGGATTGGTGGCGAAGAAGCGCGCTCCCCTGACCAGCGCCTGATAGGCGGTGTTCAGCTTGCGATAGTCGAGCGTGCGGTCGAAAGCGATCACCACCGCGTCAATGCCGTCCGGCGCGATCACTTGCATGGGGTCCTGCTCCATCAGTTCCGGCACGATGTGCAGGCCGTGCTCGCGCAACTCGTTCAGCAGGTTCTCCTCGCCAACCACATAAAGCCGGAGATGCGGTTCGGTATGGGCCAGGTGATAGCCCAACACAAAGCCAGAGGTGATCACATCCTCGGGGGAAGTGGGGATGCCCAGCCGGGTGAGCTTGCGGGCATAGGCGTTGCGCGGTTCGAGCGGCTTGTTGCTGACGAAGAGCGTGTGTTTCCCCTG
This sequence comes from Chloroflexota bacterium, assembly GCA_037447125.1. Classification (GTDB taxonomy): domain Bacteria; phylum Chloroflexota; class Anaerolineae; order Aggregatilineales; family Aggregatilineaceae; genus UBA2029. Next base: position 9,516 of record JBBIHG010000050.1, read on the forward strand.
GCGCCGCAGTTCAGCGATTCCCTCGACGGCACCGGGTAGAGCGGCGTCCCCAAGATACACTGTACCATCCAGGTCTAAGATGAGGGCATCTATGGGGCACGACACAGCAGAAGTCTCCAGGAAAAGCCGCCCTTGTGAGCACCCGGCTCAAAGCGCGAACATGCCACATGTGAAGTTTCGTGCACGCAATGGGCGATTTTTCACAACTTAACACAGGTCGCGAGTTTTGTCAACCGGCTCGTCTGTCGCTGTCGTCGGCAGGCGTGCGTCCCGCCTTGCCCACTGAGCCCTGCCAACGGCGGGGACAGCGAAGAACCAGAGGCGAAAACTGAGGAGAGTGGTGGGGGTTGTGCCCTTCTTTCCGCGCCCTCTGCGTTTCAGCAGTGATATTTCTCGCCGAGGCTGGGGCGCAACCCGCACGACGCTGCTTGACAGTTCTTGCGAAGGATGATAGATTTCCCATAAGCGTCGTTGCCGACCAGAAGCGCCACAACGGGATGCCGAGAGGCTTTCTTCACCCTGGGAAGGGCGGTCCGCTGCGCGGCTGCGTTGCAGCGATGCCGATCTCATGGGAGCCAGCACAGGCCAGATCACACCCAACTACCAGGGAGCGACTCGGTCTGATACAATTGTCCAACAATACCGGTACTTAGCGACGAAAAGTGCTCAGGACTGCCGTCTGGCGGGCCATTATTGGCAGGTTCCCCATGTATCAGCGCGACGAGCTGCTGGCTACCGTGGCCAGTCTCTACTACCAGCTCAACATCAGTCAGAGTGAGATCGCCGCCCGCCTTGACGTGTCTTCGTCAACGGTCTCGCGGCTGCTGAAGGAAGCCCACCAGAAAGGCATCGTCGAGATCCGCATCCGGGCACCAACTCCGCGCGATTTCGAGTTGGAGCAGCAGCTCATCAAGCAGTTCGGGTTGAAAGATGCCTATGTCCTCAAGACCTCACCGGACCAGGCCAACGAGAATCTGCTCGGTGCCATCGGGCGTCTGGCGGCGAGCTGCATGGCACGAGTCATCGAGGCTCTGCCGCCAGGATCGTCCATAGGCGTCGCGTGGGGGACGGGCGTGCACGCCGCGGTGAGCGCTCTGCCCGACCATTACGCGCAGAACATTGACGTCGTGCAGCTCTTGGGCGGCGTGGGGGCGCTGGCGATTGATAGTCCCGATCTGGCCCGGATGGTGGCGCGAAAACTGGGGGGGCGCCATTACGATCTGCACGCCCCTGTGCTCGTGGAGCATCCGGAATCGCGCGAGGTGTTGATGAACGAATCCGCCTTTCGCGAGGCGATTCTACGGGCCAGGTCCGTTGATGCTGCCATCACGGGCATTGGCACCGTGCAGGACGAAGCCTCCAGCTTCTTGCGCGCGGGGCTGCTGTCGCGCAGCGATCTGAGCAAGTTGCGCTCGGAGGGCATCGTCGGTGAGATATGCGGGCGGTTCTTCGACATCGAGGGGCGCTGCAACGGGTTCGAGATCAACAGGCGCATCATCGGCATTGATCTGGAAGACCTGCGGCGCATCCCCCAGTCCATCGCCATCGCCCACGGCCTGCTGAAGGTCGAGGCCGTCCTGGGGGCGCTGCGCGGGCATTACATGAAGGTGCTGAGCACCGATGACCGGACGGCCCGGGCTTTGCTCGATCTGGCTGGCGCTCGCTAGCAGCATTGTCCGCCGTGCCAGTGCGCGGGACGGACAGCAAAGATGTTCCATGCGTGATTGGGAGAGGGGAGATAGCCCATGAGAATCGCCGTTGGCAGCGACGACGCGGGAGAGTCCCTGTTGAGTGTCGTCAGCGCATACATTCGTCAGGCCCATCCTGAGATTGAGATCAGCGACCTCAGCGCGCCCGCCACTGACCGGGTGGAATACTACCCGGACGTGGCTGAGCGCGTGGCAGTGGCCGTGGCTCAGCAGGTCTTTGACCGTGGCATTCTGATCTGCGGCACTGGCATTGGCATGGCTATCACCGCCTGCAAGGTGCCGGGCATCCGCGCTGCTCTGTGCCATGACACATATTCCGCTGAGCGCGCTCGCAAGAGCAACAACGCCCAGGTGCTCACCATGGGCGGGCGCGTCATCGGGCCGGAACTGGCCAAAACCATCGTCGAGACATGGCTGCAAGCCGAGTACGAAGAGGGCACACCCTCGGCGCCCAAGGTGCGGCGCATGATTGAGATCGACCAGAAATACCAGGCGTCGTAGGACGCAGCTTCGCCGCCACGTAGATGTCCCTACTACCACTATTTGTACAGTTGAGCCAAAGTTTGAATCAGTTCAGATAGAGACGTGGACCTTCTGAACTGTGTCGGATGCGCCAAAAGGCAGGAATTCGCCCTGCCAGCTTGCCCCGTTGATAGTACAGCCGGGTTGTTCTCCAGGAACGGCTCGTTGCACCGTGATGTCATAGACTGTGCCGCGAAACCGGCGCTTGATGCGGAAGCGATCCCATCCATCCGGGAGGCTTGGGCGCATCCACAAACCCTCTACCTGCGCCTCCAAGCCGAGCACACCTTCCACCAGTGCTCGCAAATACCAGGCAGCAGCCCCCGTATACCACGTCCAACCCGCCTGGCCGGGAACGGCGGCCTGGGGTCCGGCGACATTGCCGGGCATCACGTATGGTTCGCCAGCGTACAGGTCTGGGTCTTGGGCGCGGACGGGCGGGCAAAGGCTGCGCCATACATCATAGGCTGCCTGCGCGCCATTCAAACGGCTCTCGGCCAGAACTGCCCAACAAGCCGCATGGCAGTATACGCCACCGTTCTCACGGATGCCAGGAGCATAGCGCGAGAGGTAGCCAATCTCCGCATCGGGCTGAGCATAGGCTGGAGCAAGCAGCAGCGGGCCGTACTCGGAGTACAGATGCCGCCGGGCAGACTCCATAGCCTGACGCGCGCGGTCTTCGTCTGCCGTACCAGATAGCACCGCCCAGGTCTGGGCATTCAGGAAGATCTGCCCTTCCCGCACCTGGCTCGATCCCACCAGCCGTCCGCTGTCTTTTGAGGCCCGCCAGTACCACGCCCCGTCCCAGGCGTGGGCATTCACGGCGCTGCGCAGGTTATCCGCTTCCTGTCGAAAGCGAGCCGCTGTGTCCCCATCGCAGCAAGACATATCAGCCCAGGCGCGCAGCAGGTAGTGCAGGAAATGGGCCATCCACACGCTTTCGCCGCGCCCTTCGGGGCCGACCGCGTTAAGACCGTCGTTCCAGTCGGCTTGGAGGATGAGGGGAAGCCCACGCGCGCTGCGTCGCCGAAGGGCCATCTCGAAAGAGCGCAGGCAGTGATCGCGGAGTGAGGCCGCGCCGCCGTCATAAAACGGGATGCTTTCATCCAGGCAAGCGAAGTCGCCCGTCTCGCGGATATAGTGCAGCACCACAAACGGCAGCCAGAGCAGATCATCGCTGTAGTCGGAGCGCAAACCCGTCTCGGCCAGGGGATGCCACCAGTGCAGGACAATGCCATCCTGGTACTGGTGCGCAGCGTGCAGCCGAATCTGGTCAAGAGTCTTTTCGGGGTATCCCAGCAGCAGCCAGATCAGGCTGTCCTGCAACTGGTCGCGGAAACCATACGCGCCCCCCGTCTGGTAATACGCCGTCCGTCCCTTGAGGCGGCCTGCAATCGCCTGATAGGCCAGCCAGCCGTTGGCGAGAAGGTTCAGAGCCGGATCGGGCGTTTCAATAACCAGTTGGCCGGTAAGTGCCTGCCAGTAAGTACGCACGGCCTCCAAGGCGGCGTGCGTCGCGTCTGTATTCTTGTACCGATGGGCCAGCGCAAGCGCTCGCTCGTGGCTATCGGCGGCTCCGAGCGTAAAGGCAATCTCGCACACCTCTCCCGGCGCAAGGGTCACTTCCAGTCGAAGGCTGCCAATGGGATCGCCCCAGCGTCCCGCACAGTTGGCCGACCGCCCGCTCATCACGGCCTGCGGCTGGTGCACGTTTCCATTGCGCCCCAGGAAATCCCGCTTGTCCGCATCAAATCCGGCGGGTGCGAGCGAGGCACTGAGAAAAGCCACATAGGGCCACGAGCGGTTCCAGTGCGTCTTGCTCTCCACCGGGAACTCCCAGAGTGCCTTCGACGCCAGCAACACGCCGTGGCCGGCGTCGAAAGCGGTTTCGATGAAGGTGCGGTGAAACTCGCGGTGCCAATCCGGGGCAACGCCTAACAGCCATTCCAGGTAAGTGAAGATTTGCAGGCGGCGCGGGGCATTCCCCTGGTTTTCCAGGCGCAGGAGCCAGATTTCGCAGGGATCATCCAGCGGCACAAAGTAGGTGACACGGTGGCCCAATGTGCCGCGCCGAGACTCGATCACCGAATATCCCATGCCGTGCCGCACACGGTATTCCTCCAGGGCCGTGCCGCATGGCTGCCAGGTCGGTGACCAAAACTCGCCGGACTCCGCATCGCGCAGGTACAGGTATTTCCCCCATTCGTCACGGACCAAATCCTGCTCCCAGCGGGTGATTCGGTTTAGGCTGGCATGGGCGCGCCAGCTATAGCCGCTGCCCGCCTGGGAGAGTACCAGGCCATAATCGCCGTTGGACAGGACATTGATCCAGGGCATGGGGGTATCAGCGCGCGTGATGATGTATTCCTGGCCATCGTCGCTGAAATAGCCGTAGCGGTTCTGCAGTTGCGCCATGAATAGTTAGCTCCACCCAAGCAAAATCTAATCCGTTTGCCGTGCCAGCAGACGCTCCATATTGGCGCGGGCGCGCGCTGTCAATGCGGCGTCATCAGGAAAAAGATCGGGAACAGACTCGTAGATATCCTGAGCATCAGCAAGCTGCCCATTGGCCTCGTATAGTTCGCCAAGCCGCAGGTAGATCAGACCCATATAGGGATTGTAGCGCCCGATGTTTCTCTGCACGAACTGTTCCGCGTCCGCAATAGTGAGCCGCGAGTGGATGATCTCGTCAATCCGCCGCTCGGCGCCTTCGACTCCGCCGGGCACTGGGAACGCATGGCTATTCCTCCAGATGTCCTGGACTTGGATGTAGCCGCCCCGGGCCACATAATTCCCTTTGGCCCGGTCAAATTCCTCGTAACCGAGCAGCGCGTCCAGGTAACGCCCCTCCTGGTAGCTGGCATCCGCATCGTCAAGATAAGTGGTCGAGAGCCGGTAGGCATCCCACCAGGCCAGGACGTAGGTGAAGAGGAAGATCACGGGAACCGCTACCGCGAGAATTGCCATTCTCGAGCGCGGCCAGCGCACGCGCCATTTTTTATTCGTGATGCGGGACGTGTTCCTGGCCATAATTATTTGCTCAAAGACACATTCGCAAACGCTTTGACGAACTGCTCCTGGATGAAGAAATACACCACCACAATAGGCAGTGTGATCAGCGTGGTCAGCGCCCAAATCTGTTCCGCGTTTTCGCCTGGCACGGTCCCCCGGAATTGCAGCAGGCCCAGTTGCAGCGTCCAGCGGTCGGGCCGGTTCAGATAGAGCAGGGGGCCAAAAAAGTCGTTCCAACTGCCCATGAAGGTCAGGATCGCCACCGTTGCCAACGCCGGGCGCGCCAGCGGAAGGATGACGCGCAGGAAAATGGCCAGGTCGCCCGCGCCGTCAATGCGGGCCGCCTCGACCAGTTCATCGGGAATGCCCAGCATGAACTGACGCATCAGGAAAATGTTGAAGACCGAGACTGCTGAGGGGATGATCAGCGCGTGGTAATGGCCGACCCAGCCGAGATTGTAGAGAAAGACATAGGACGGGATCAGAAACAGGACGCCCGGAATCATCATCGTGAGCAGCATAAAGCCGAAAATCCGGCCCCGTCCGGGAAAGGGAATCTTGGCAAAGGCATAACCGGCCAGCGCGCTCAAGAGGGCGTTCAGCACCGTGATAGAAACCGCGAGAATCAGCGAGTTCTTGAACAGCAGCGCTACGTTGAGCTCATCGAACACGCCCGTGTAACCCACCAGCGTGATCTGGGAAGGCAGCGCCGTCGCGGAATGGATGATCTCGCGCCCAGTCTTGAAGGAATTGTTCACCATGAAAAAAAACGGGTAAACCACGGCCAACGCGCCTAGGGTTAGCGCGGCGTAGGAGAACACAAGAGAAAAAGAGGTTCGCCTTTTCATGGCCGCACGCTCAGTCAATATCGGAACGAATGAACCTGAACTGCAGGGCGGTGAGCAGCGCGATCAAGAACGCCAACAGCAGCCCCAGCGTCGAGGCGTACCCCACGTTCGCGCGGTCAAAGGCCTGGGCATAGAGGTACAGTACCGGGGTGAGCGCCTGATGGTTGATCCCGCCGTAAACACTGAAGCCAATGCTGAACACTTCGGTGAACATCTGAAGCCCGTTGATGATGTCCACCACCAACAGGAAGAAAAGCTGAGGGCGTAGAAGGGGCAGCGTAATGGAGCGGAACAATTGCAGCCCTCTTGCGCCATCTACCACTGCCGCCTCATAAACCCGGGGATCGATCCCGTACATGCCGGCCAGCAAGATGATCATGCTGATCCCAAACCATTTCCAGGTGTTGATCAGGGCGATGATGATCATGGGCAGCGTATTGTCCGATTTCCAGAACACAGGCCCGGCAATGATGCCGGCGTCCATCAATAGTTTCTGCGCAGGGCCGCCAGGGCTGGCGAGATTGTCGCCAATGGTCATCAGCACCACGGTCGAGGTGATGACCGGCAAGAAGTAAACGGTGCGGAAAAAACGCGCTCCCCAGGTGATGCGAAAAAGCAGCGCCGCTGTGAACAGCCCCAGGCCATTCTTGAGAAAAATGAAGACAGCCTGGTTGAGGACAATATTGTAAAGCGCCTTCCAGAACAGCGGGTCAGTAACCCCCTCAATCCAGTTGCCGATGCCTACGAACGTCCGGTTTTCCGGCGTGACGAACGAATAGTTAAAGAAGGTCAGGTAGAACGATAAGACAAGCGGGTAGAGGCCGAAGACCAGATAAAGCAAGACCCAGGGCGACACGAACACATACCCCCACCGACTCCGCCTCATTCGCTGGAAAAGGCTGGGGGGAGTGACGTCAATGGGCACCTGCCGGCCAGGGGCGCTGATGGCATTCATGGAAAAACCCTCAAGGGCGGTGTAGGAAGACCTCTACACCGCCCCTGCGTTAGACCCACTCGCGTTATTCGCCTCGGATGGCTTCGCGCGCTTTTTCGGCAGCGGTGGCTACCGCCGCCTCCAGCGGCACAGATCCCTCGACAACGACCTGGCTGTAAACCCCTTGCAGGGCAGTTGCAGCACGTTCAGCAGCGGCGAACTGCTCTGGCACGTAGCCATGCGCGAGCAGCTCAACGAACGGCAGACGGGCCGGTTCCTGGAAATAGGGATCGTCCTTGAGCGCGAGCAGGACGGGCAGGTAGCCCAGTTCGGTGATGAACTGGTAGTTGTTCTCGTCTTCCATCAGGAAGTTGAGGAAGTGCCAGGCGCGGGCCTCGCGCTCGGGCGTAGTCTTGAGAATCATCATAGAACGCCCACCGAAGGTGGTAAAACTGGTGTCGCCCTCGTTGGGTACCGGCACCGGCGCGACGCTGACATCCTCACCGATGATCATGGGCTGGCCCGCGGCTGATTTGAGATTTGGTTCCCACGAATAGCCGTATTGCAGCCACATGCCGATGGCGCGGCCAAAGAAGTTTTTCTCCATTGTGGGGGGAGCATGCTGTTGGGCAGCTTTGGCAAACTCGAAGAACTTGTCCAGCGCGCATTCCTCGCGGTCAAAAATGATGTCGGTGGCGAGATTGTTCAGGAGTTGGCAGCGGCCCTGGTTGGCATTCAGATAGATGGGCTGGAGCATATTCCAGTACCACCCACCCCACTGAAGTGCTTCGTTCCAGAAGACCACGCCGTACACCTCGTCGCCGTTCTCGCGCGTAGGCAGGGCGTCAATGGCCGCGGCAGCAGCCAGGAACTCGTCCCAGGTGGCTGGGGGATCGTCCGGGTCGAGGCCGGCTTCCTCAAACAGCGCCCTGTTGTAGATCATGAGCGTCACGTCGGCCCCCATGGGCACGTAGTAGTTGTGGCCGTAGAGCTTCTGCAAAGAGGCGGGTTCCAGGCGGGCGAACAGTTCCTCCGCACCCGGCAGCTCTTCCAGGACGACGGCGGCATTCTGCTCGGCCAGCGTGCCCAACTGCGGCCCGAACGAGGTGATGATCAGGTCCGGCTGGTTGCCAGCGGCGATCAACGCCTGGAAAGCCCCTCCTTCGGGTTCCAGTTCCAGGGTGATTTTGACCCCCGGATTGGCTGCCTGATACTTTTCAACGAGCCGGGTCATGGTGTCCTGCATTGCGCCGGCCACCACAGAGACACGAATCTGATCGGCCATCGGCGTTTCCTGGGCGTGGACGATCAGCGAACCGAACAGGGCGCTTGCCAGGATCACAATCACCGCTAGACGAACAACGATACCTCGTGAGCTAGACATCTTTCTCTCCTCCTTACTCAAACCAGTGCTTTTGGTCCTTCAAGGTTGCGAATCAATTGGCCATAACGTGTGCTCTCCTCTTTAGCCTGAACAGCGCCCTGGCCTCAACTGCCACAGAGTGACCCATTGGTCGGTGTGCTTAACAGCCGCATGAACGGCGGATGACCAGAGAAGTCGGCAGAATCATTTTGTGGGGGGAGATCAGCGCCTGGTTGTTGTTGATGATCTCAAGCGCCTTATGTGCAGCGTGCCAGCCCAGCTCATACACCGGCTGGTGCACAGTGGTCAGCGGCGGCGAGACATAGCTGGCCATCGGAATATCATCGAACCCACCTACCGCAATGTCTTCGGGAACGCGCAAACCGCGCTCGCGGATGGCCAACATGGCATCAACGGCCATCTGGTCGTTGGCGACAAAGACGGCTTCGGGCGGGTCGGGCAGATCGAGAAGCTGCTGCATGGCCCGATAGCCGCTGTCGCGCAGATAGTCGCCCCGGACGATGTACTCAGCAGGTAAGTCCAGACCATTCTCTTGCAGCACATCGCGCAGCGCGCGCAGCCGCTCCCGGCTGTCGGGGGTGTAATCGGTGCCAGTGATGTACGCCACCCGCCGGTAACGGTGCTCTACCACAAGATGCTCGGCTATCGCTCGCCCACCTTGGTAGTTATCAGCCAGGAAAGTTGGAATGTTCTCACCGATGTCGAGCTGCACCAGTACAATGGGGATGCCCTGGCGCATAATCTTTTGCACTTCGTGGATATGGATCTCGATGGATGCCAGAACCATCGCGTCCACATGCCCGCGCCGGAAAAGGTGCAAATAGCGGTGCTCTGTGGCTGGCAGTCTGGATTGGCTGGCGATCAACAGGCTGTAATTGGCAGCACCAGCGGCTTCCTCAACGCCGCGCACCACCTGGTAGAAGAAGGGGTCGTTCACCTGGGGAATAACCAGGCCAAGCGTGACGGTTTGCCGGTTGGCAAGCCCGCGCGCCAGAGCGTTGGCGTGATAATCCAGCTCGTGAATGGCATTCAGCACACGTTCGCGCGTTTCGGGGCTGACCCGATCACGGTTGTTGATCACCCGTGAGACTGTTCCAATCGAGACGCCGGCGCGCTCTGCCACTTCAAAAATAGTCGCTGGCATGTTAACTCACCATCTTCTGGCGTTATGCACGTTAAAGCGCTTTCATTATATCATGAAAGAAGAGAGTGCACAAGCATTCACTGCTTAGCGACTCGCTCAGGCTCTGTCTTTGGCTTTAGCCCGATTTCCTTTGTAAAAGCGCTTTGACAAATTCTCGGTCTGATTATATACTTCGGTTAAATCCGCGCGAATGAATGATGCTTGATGAGGAGCGTCATAATGAGTAAGAAACTGTTGCATTTCCTATCACTCGTTGCTTTAGCCTGTTCCCTTATTCCCCTCATGCAGCCCTCGCTCTCCCGCGCCCAGGAAGGTGAAGTCCTCTGGGCGGCGTGGGAGAACAAGGACATCGCCACACTGGGCGATGACAACACCGGCTCGACGTTCGCCCTCAGCCAGGACGTGTTGTCGCCCGCTGGCAACCCCACCCTCCAGGTGACGCCCGGCGGCACGTCCGAGGAGACCAAGCTAGCCTTCTCTGTCACCGGCGCAGACCTAGCTGACTGGGCAGCCTACAGCCAGGTGGGGCTGGAAGTCTACCTGCCGGAAGGCAACGCGCTGAACGCCAACCGCTTCTTCATGGGCATGGCCGATGTGACCGGCGAGTTCGCCTGGGTGGGCGGCGTCTTCAGCGACACGGAAGCGCAGCCGGGCTGGAACCGCATCGTGTTCACGCCCGACGCGGCCATGCGCCAGCCCAAGCCCGACGCCAACAAGATCAACGTGTACCTCTCCTTCTTCTTCGCCGACGAGGGCGGAGCCAAGACTCCCCTCACCGAACCCTTCTACCTGGGCAGCGCCATCCTGGTTGGGGCGGAGGCTCCAGCGGCGCCTGCCGAGGCCAGGCCCATCGTCTGGCAGGCCTGGGAAAAGAAGAATCCTGGCATGTTGGGCGACGACAACACCGGCACCGACTTCGCCCAGAGCAACGACATTCTGACTCCGGCGGGCAACCCGTCCCTGCAGATCATCCCCCGCGGGACCGTCGAGGAGACCAAGATGGCCTTCCCGGTGAGCGGGGCCAACCTGAGCGACTGGATCACCTACGGGCAGGTTGAACTGGAAGTCTATCTGCCACCCGAAAATGCGCTCAATCCCAACCAGGTCTTCATGGGCATGGGCGACATCACCGGCGAGTGGACCTGGGCCGGCGGCACCTGGGGTGAGTTGCAGGGTGACTCTGGCTGGACTCGCGCGGTGTTCCTGCTCGATCCGGTGATGCAGAAGATCAACACCAGCGGCGCGTACTTCGTGTATCTGGCGTTCATGTATGCGGATGAGAGGGGAAACAAGACGCCCCTGAGCGAGCCGTTCTATCTCGGCAGCATCACCCTCTCGGTGCCGCCTGCGGAGGAAGAAGCTGCTGCCCTTCCCGCTGAGATCGTCTGGGCAGCCTGGGAAGCCAAAGATGTCGGCGTCTTGGGCGCCGACAACACCGGCTCGACCTTTGCGCTCAGCCCGGACGTGTTGTCGCCCGCCGGTACCCCATCCATCCAGGCGACGCCGGGCGGCGAGTCGGAAGAGACGAAGGTCGCCTTTCCGGTGAGCGGGGCGGATCTGCAGGACTGGGTGAACTACACCCGGGTAGAGCTTGAAGTGTATCTACCGCCCGAAAACGCGCTCAATCCCAACCGCTTCTTCCTGGGCATGGGCGATGTCACCGGCGAATGGGCCTGGGTGGGCGGCATCTTCGGCGGCGCGACGCAACTCCAGACCGGCTGGAACCGCATCGTCTACGAGCCGCTGCAACCCATGCGCGAGCCGAAACCGGATGGTAGCTACATCCTGTACCTGGCGTTCTTCAACGAAGTGGCCGGCGGAAAAACACCTCTCACCGAGCCGTTCTATCTGGGCAGCGCCTACCTGACCGGCGTCGAGACACCGGTTGTCGCAGGCGAATATTCGCCAGAAGCGGTGTATCAGCGCGAGGTCGAGCTGCTGCTCTCCTTTGACGACGTAGCCCTGCTCGACGCCGTCGCGCACGAGACTTTCGACTACTTCTGGTACGAAGCCAACCCCGCCAACGGCCTGATCAAAGACCGCAGCACACCCGATTCGCCGTCGAGCATCGCCGCTGTCGGCTTCGGGTTGGCTGCCCTTCCAGTCGGTGTGAATCGCGGCTGGATTACCTACGATCAGGGCTACGAGCGCGCGCTCACGACCCTGCAGACCTTTGCCGAAAGTGGTGTGCAGGGCAAGGGCGGTTTCTTCTACCACTTCGTGGACATGCAAACCGGCGAGCGCGTCTGGAGCTGCGAAGTATCCTCCATTGACACGGCGTTGTTTATTGCCGGGGCACTCACCGCGGGCCAGTACTTCCAGGGCACGGAAGTTGAGGTGCTGGCGAACCAGCTTTACGAGCAAATTGACTGGCAGTGGATGATGGCGAATGGCAATACGGTCTCGATGGGCTGGAAACCAGACATCGGCTTCCTCTCTGCCTTCTGGGATCATTTCGACGAAAGCCTGCTGCTCTACGTGCTGGCGATTGGGTCACCGACTCATCCCGTCCCCGCCGAAGCCTGGGATGCCTGGGAGCGCCCGGTCAATGTGTCCGGCGAATACATCTACCTGCCCGGTGAACCCCTCTTCGTTTACCAGTATCCGCTGGCGTACCTGGACCTGCGCAACCGCGAAGACGCCTATGCCAACTACTTCAACAACACCATCCGTGCCTGCCAGCGCAACCGCCAGTTTGCTATTGACACCGCCGACGCTTTCGCCACCTATCAGAATGGCGTGTGGGGCATCAGCGCGTCGGATGGGCCGCGCGGTTACAAGGCGTATGGCGCGGGAGGGATGCACGACGGGACGATTGCGCCCTATGCTTCTACCTCGTGTCTGCCGTTCACCCCAGACATCGCCCTAGAGTCCATGCGCGCGATGCTGAGCCAGTATGGCACGAAAGTGTGGCGCGAATACGGCTTTGTCAGCGCGATCAATGCCGAAGAAGACTGGTTCTCCACCGAGCATATCGGCATTGATCAGGGCGATATTCTGCTCATGATCACCAACTATCAGGACGGCTTTGTGTGGAGCCTTTTCATGCAGAACGAGCACGTCCAGAATGCCCTGCTGAAGATGGGCTTTGTGGGGAAGGAAAGCGACTACGCGGTGACGCCCGCCTACCTGGAGCAAGCCAAAGCCGGGCAGTAACCTCATCTTGCTGAGAGCAGCGGGGGTAGAGGGGCGTATAGACCGACCATACGCCCCTCTACACTGGCCAGATTACCAGGAGGCCCTCATGCTTTTTCCAACCACCTTTCTATGGGGTGCGGCCACTTCCAGCTATCAGATCGAAGGAGCCACGCGCGAAGATGGGCGTGGCGAGAGCGTGTGGGATCGCTTTTGCCATACCCTGCCTCATAAGATTGCCCACCAGGACACGGGCGACATCGCCTGCGACCACTACCACCGCTTTCGAGACGATGTCGCGCTGATGCGCGCTCTCGATTTGCAGGCCTACCGCTTCTCAATTGCCTGGCCGCGTGTGCTGCCGGAAGGGGTTGGCCGGGCCAACCCCGCCGGGCTATCGTTTTACGATCAACTGGTAGACGAACTACTCAAGGCCAACATTAAACCCTTTGCCACTCTGTACCATTGGGACTTCCCCCAGGCTCTCCAGGATCGCGGGGGGTGGCTCAATCCTGCCAGCGTGGAGTGGTTTGCTGAGTACGCGGATGTAGTCTCCCGCCATCTGGGAGATCGCGTGCACGGCTGGATCACGCACAACGAACCCTGGATCGTGGCCTTTGTCGGTCACTTTTACGGGAGCCATCCCCCTGGGCTGGCCGACCTGACTTCTGCCTACCAGGCTGCACACCACCTGCTGCTAGCCCACGGGATGGCTGTGCCCGTTCTGCGCCGCAACGCGCCGCGCGCAGAGGTTGGCATTTCGCTGAACCTGAACCCTATTTATCCCACCTCATCTCGCCCAGCCGCATGACCCCTTGGCGCTGGGATTCCCGCCTCTTGCGTCGCTCAGACTGCCAGCTACACGGCGATGCGTCAAAGTGAACATGGCGGCCTACCACAGTCCCACAACACCAGAGAAGATGCCGTACTTTGGTCCCCAATGTTGCGCTCTATCTGAGTCTAGTGTAATCTACCCCCCAGCCAACAAGTCTGGGCCGGCGCGCGTCCTCATCGAGTACCCCTAGCCAGATACACATAGTCCACGTCCTGGGAGTATGGGGGAGAAGCATGACGCGCGTTTGGGTTCGGCCCTCGGCACGGTGCCGGTGCGCGCAGTGGAATGCTTGCTGTTCAGCATGGGTGCGGTAGGATCGGGTCGGGGTGATGGGCTGCGCCGAGTGGGGAGAGCACGCCGGTGGGGTCGGGCAGTGTGGCGACCCGTGGTTGACCTAGAGGCGGCAGCGTTGGGGAGGCCTGGATGAAGACAGCCCTGGTGTGTGGGGCCGGCGGGTTCATTGGCGGACATCTCGTCAAGAAGCTCAAGCGAGAAGGCTATTGGGTGCGGGGCGTGGACCTCAAGGCGCACGAGTTCGCGCCGACGCAGGCCGACGAGTTCCTGCTGCTCGACCTGCGCGAGGAGGAGAATTGCCAGGCGGCGCTTGCGCTGAATGGCGGCCCCTTCGACGAGGTCTACCAGCTTGCGGCGGACATGGGGGGCATGGGCTTCATTCACGCCGCTGAGTGCGAGATCATGCACAACAGCGCGCTGATCAACATCCACATGACGCACAACGCCTCGCAGACGGGTGTGCCCCGCTATTTCTTCTCGTCGTCAGTCTGTGTCTATCGCGACATGCAGCCCGGCGAGCCGGAGATGACCGAGGCCGAGGCGATCCCCGCCAACCCCGACAACGAGTACGGGTGGGAGAAGCTCTACGCCGAGCGCATGGCCATGGCCTATGCCCGCAACCGGGGCATGACGGTGCGCATCGCCCGCTTTCAGAACTGCTACGGGCCGGAAGGGACGTGGACGGGCGGGCGCGAGAAAGCCCCCGCCGCCATCTGCCGCAAAGTGGCGGAGGCCGAGGATGGTGGGACTATTGAAGTGTGGGGCGACGGGTCAGCGATACGCTCCTACACCTACATTGACGATATGATTGGCGGCATCTACCTGCTCATGCACTCCGACCTGGAGGGGGCGGTGAACATCGGCTGTCCTCAGTACGTGTCGGTGAATGAGCTGGTCGCCACGGTCGCCGACGTGGCCGGCAAGCGGATCAATGTCAGGCATGTGGCTGGCCCTGTCGGGGTGCATTCCCGCAACTTCAGCAATGAGCGCATCTACTCTATCGGCTGGCAGGCCAGGTACTATCTCAGGGAGGGCATTGCCAGGACCTATCCCTGGATCGAGGCGCAAGTCAAGGCGTCTCAGCGAGTCTCCTCAGGTGGGTGAATGCCGTAGCGTCGTTTTGTCAGCCCGTGCCTGATGAAATCCTTCGAGCAGAGTATGGCGTGAGGAGCCCGTCGTGAGCGGACCTGCCTGGTACGTTGTCCAGTCCAAGCCCCGCAAGGAGCAGCAGGTCAACGCCTACCTGCAGGCTCAGGGGGTGGAGACGTACTATCCCACGCTGCGCGTGCAGCCGGTCAATCCCCGCGCGTCCCAAATCCGCCCCTACTTTCCGCGCTACCTGTTTGTGCACGCCGACCTGGACGCGGTGGGCATCTCGGCGCTACAGTGGGTGCCGGGGGCGATCGGGCTGGTCGAGTTCGATGGGTACGTCGTGCCCGTGCCCGACCATGTAGTGCATGAGCTGAAGCGGCGGGTGGAGGCGATTCGCGCGGCGGGCGGGCTGACGTTCGACGGGCTGCAGGCGGGTGATGCGGTGCGCATCACGCAGGGGCCGTTCGCCGGTTACGAGGCAGTTTTCGACATGCGGCTCAGCGGGTCGGAGCGGGTGCAGGTGCTGCTGACGATGCTGGGCCGGCTGGTGAAGGTGCAGGTCAACGCGGG
>JBBIHG010000051.1:0-24792 GCA_037447125.1 Chloroflexota bacterium
CGCAGAGCAGCGCCCCTGCTGCCCCTTGCACTCCCACCCGTCAGAGCGCCGCCTGGCGGTCGAAGGCCGGCTTGAGCAGCGGGTAGAGGTCGCGGTAAAGCTGGTAGGTCGCCTCGTAGGCTCCAGCGTCGGCTCCCGGCTCGACGCGCGCGCCAGTCTTGACCGCCGCCGCTGCCGCCGTCTGCACGTCCGGCCACACGCCGCCGCCCACTCCGGCCAGCAGCGCCGCGCCATAGGCCGCGCCCTCAATCGCTTCCGCCACCACCAGCGGCACGCCCAGCACATCGGCCATGATCTGCCGCCAGAGCAAGCTCCTGGCCCCGCCGCCGCTCACGCGCACCTCGTGGATCAGCCCGGCGGGGCTGGCCTTGATCAGCTCGAAGCTGTCGCGCAGCCCGAAGGCCACACCCTCCAGCACGGCGCGAGTCAGGTGGGCGCGTGTGTGGCGGGCCGTCAGCCCGACGAACGCGCCGCGCGCCAGCGGGTCGGGGTGCGGGGTGCGCTCGCCGGTCAGGTAGGGCAGGAAGAGCAGCCCTTCGCAGCCAGGCGGAGCCTGCCCCGCCTCGTCGGTCAGCGCGCCGAAGTCCTCGCCCGGCGCGAGCGTGTCGCGGTACCACTGCAGGCTGCCCGCCGCGCTGAGCATGACGCCCATGAAGTGCCACTGGCCCGGCACGGCGTGGCAGAAGGCGTGCAGCCGCCCGTCCGGCTCGTAGGCGTAGCTGGCCAGCGGGGCGAAGGCCACGCCCGACGTGCCGACCGTCAGGGCGACGATGCCCGGCTGCACCGCCCCCACGCCGGTCGCCTGGGCCGCCTGGTCGCCGCCCCCGCCGACGACGGGCGTGCCCGCCTTCAGGCCGGTCAGCGCGGCGGCCCCCTCGCTGACCACGCCGGTCACCTGCGGCCCCTCGTGGACTTTGGGCAGCCAGGCGGCGGGGATGTCCAGCGCGTCCAGCACGGCCCCCGACCAGCGGCGGTTGGCGACATCGAGCAACAGCGTGCCCGCCGCCCCGGCCAGGCTGGTATGATGATCGCCGGTCAGCTTGAAGCGGATGAAGTCCTCGGGCAGCAGGATGTGGCGGATGCGCGCGTAGACTTCCGGCTCGTGCTCGCGCACCCACAGAATCTTGGGCGCGGTGAAGCCGGTGAGGGCGCGGTTGCCGGTGAGCTGGATCAGGCGCGAGGCGCCGACCGTCGCCGTGATTGCGTCGCACTGCGCCTGGGTGCGCTGGTCGTTCCACAGGATGGCCGGGCGCAGCACCTCGTCGCGCTCGTCCAGGCAGACCAGGCCGTGCATCTGCCCGGTCAGGCCGATGGCCTGGATCGTGGCGGCGGCGCCGGTTTGGGCCAGCACGGCGCGGATCGAGGCGACCATGCCGTTCCACCAGTCCGCCGGGTCCTGTTCGCTCCACAGGGGGAACGGCTGGCTGATCGGGTGTGGCGTCGTGTGGCTGGCGATCACCTCGCCGCGCTCGTCAATCAGCAGCGCCTTGGAGCCGGTCGTGCTGACATCGAGACCGAGTAGAGTGCGCATAATCCCTCCTAGTGAACGCCCAGCAGCAGCTCGACGGTGAGCTGGTCAAGCTGCTCGTAGCGCAGGTCGCGGCGGCCCAGGGCCGCACGGTCGAACGACGTGCTCTTGAGCCGGGTGGCTTTCTCGCCGCTGTAGCCGCCGGACAGCCAGCCATACGTCCCGTCGTCGGCGTTGATCTCGGCCAGCAAGCCCTGAATCTCCGGGTCGGCGTTGAAGCGGGCGGCCTTCTCCTTGAGGATCAGGTAGGTGCGCATACAGCCGCGCGCGAAGTCCTTGACGCCCTGCGGCCCTTCGGTGCGGTAGGCGTGCGCGTCGAAGTGGCGCGAGCCGCTATAGCCGACATCCTCCAGGAACCTGACCAGGAAGAAGGCCTGCTTGAGCATCTCCGCGCCGAAGCGGAAGTCCTGGTCGTAGCGCCCGAAAAGCTGATCGTTGAGGTCAATGTGGAACAGCTTGCCCGCGTCCCACGCCTGGGCGACGGCGTGGGTGAAGTTGAGGCCGGCCATGTGCTCGTGAGCGACCTCCGGGTTGACGCCGACCATCTCCGGGTGGTCGAGTGTGGCGATGAAGCCGAGCATGGCCCCGGTCGTCGGCAGGTAGATGTTGCTGCGCGGCTCGTTGGGCTTGGCCTCCAGGGCGAACCTGAGGTCGTAGCCCTGGTCGAGCGCGTAGTCGCACACAAAGTTGAGCGCCTCGCGGAAGCGCTTACCGGCGTCGAGCGGGTTCTTGCTGGCGTCGGTCTCGGTGCCCTCGCGCCCGCCCCAGAAGACGTAGACCTTCGCGCCCAATTCCACGCCCAGGTCTATGGCGCGCAGCGTCTTGTGCAGCGCGTAGGCGCGCACGGCGGGGTCGTTGGAAGTGAAAGCGCCGTCCTTAAAGGCGGGGTCGGTGAACAGGTTGGTGGTGGCCATCGGCACGACCAGCCCGGTCTCGGCCAGCGCCCGCTTGAAGTCGGCGACGATGCGCTCGCGCTCGGCGGGCGTGGCGTCAATGGGCACCAGGTCGTTGTCGTGAAGATTCACGCCATAGGCGCCCACTTCGGCCAGCAGGTGCACGATCTGGGCCGGCGAGAGCGGCGCGCGCACCTCCACACCGAACGGGTCGCGCCCCCTGTTGCCCACCGTCCACAGGCCGAAGGTGAATTTGTGCCCCGGTTGGGGATCGTAGGTACCCACGCTGGATGCTCCTCGTCATGGAGTACATCTCACAATGGGGACGACATTCCTTGAACCGCAGAGACGCGGAGAGCGTAGAGAAGAAGAATGCTCTTACCTGCCCTTCCTCTGCTTTCTCTGCGCCTCTGCGGTGATGTCTCTGTCCCCAAAATGAGACGGCTCCTCGTCATGTCACGAATGCTGCCGCTGATGGCAGGCGTTTTGCTGTGCAGGGGTTGCAGAAGAGGGGACATGCGTCCCCTCTTGTTGCGCGTGGTTGTGACCCGCCGCCGCTAGTACTTGATGTCCACCGCGCGCCCGCTGGCCGCCGAGGCGACGATGGCGTCGCAGATCACGGCGTTGCGGTAGCCGTCCACGAAGGTCGCACCATAGGGCGCCACGTCCTTGTTGTTGACGATGGCGTCGAAGAAGTGGTTGAACTCGTGGACGAAGCTGTGCTCCCAGCCGAGCATGTGCCCGTGCGGCCACCAGTTGGACCAGTAGGGGTGGTAGCCCTCGCTGATCAGCGCGTTGTGGAAGCCGCGCGTCTCCTTCGGCTCTTCGTTGGCCCAGAAGACCTCCAGCTCGTTGAGCCGCTCCAGGTTGAAGCGGATCGAGCCGTTCTGGGCGTTGATCTCGAAGCTGTTGTAGTTCTTGTGCCCCTGGGCGAAGCGCGAGGCTTCCATGGTGCCCAGCACACCGCCCCCGAACTCAAACAGCGCCACGAAGGCATCGTCCACGTCCGACGGCACCATCTTCGACGGATCGCTGCCCGAAGGACGCTCCTTCAGCCAGTTCTGGGTCAGGCCCATGACGCGAGTCGGCTCGCCGACCAGGAAGCGGGCCAGGTCAATGATGTGCGCGCCCAGGTCGCCCAGCGCGCCGCTGCCGGCGATGTGCTTCTGGAAGCGCCAGCTTGTGGGCATCTTGGGGTCCATGCCCCACTCCTGCAGGTAGACGGCGCGCCAGTGGTAGATGCGGCCCAGCGCCCCGCTCGCGATCAGCTTGCGCGCCTGGACGACCGCCGGCACGAAGCGATAGTTGAAAGCCACCTGGTGCTTGACGCCCGCCTTCTGCACGGCGTCGAGCATCCCTTTGGCTTCTTCGGCGGTGCGGGCCAGCGGCTTTTCGGAGAAGACGTGCTTGCCGGCCTGGGCGGCGGCGATGCACGGTTCGGCGTGCATGTCGTTCGGCCCGCCGTTGTCGAAGACCTGAACGTCCGGGTCTTCAAGCAGCTTGCGCCAGTCGGTGTAGTATTTCTCGTACCCGTAGCGGCGGGCCGCCTCGGCCACCGCCTCCTCGTTGCGCCCGCAGATGGCAACCAGGCGCGGGATGGCCACCGGCGGATACATCATGTACGGCAGCTTCTTGAAAGCGTTGGAGTGGGCCTTGCCCATGAAGGCGTAGCCCAAAATGCCGATTCCGATCTGTGGAGCCTCGCCCTCGGCTTTGGCCCCGGCCATGCTGATGAACCCAACTTCGTCAGACATCGCTCACATCCCCCTGTGTCTAGTCTTCAGCGAAGGCCGCGTCAAAGGCGACCGCTGACGGCGTGAAGTCCGCCTTGCGGGTCACTTCGCACGCCTCACGCGCGCCGTGCTCGCGATCCATGCCGCTGTCTTCCCACTCGATGGAGAGCGGGCCGTTGTAGCCGATGCGGTTCAACGCGCGGATGATGTTGTCCAGGTCAATGTCGCCATGACCGGGCGAGACGAAGTTCCAGCCACGGCGGTGATCGCCGAACTGGAGGTGCGAGCCGAGGATGCTGTTGCGCCCGGAGAGCCGGACTTTAGAGTCCTTGACGTGTATGTGGAAGATGCGATCCGGGAAGGCGTTGAGGAACTCGACCGGGTCGAAGAGCTGGTGCACGAAGTGACTGGGGTCGAAGTTGAAGCCGAACGCCTTGTGATAGTCCAGCGCCTTGAGCGCCCGCTCGGCGGTGTAGATGTCGTAGGCGATCTCCGCCGGGTGGCATTCCAGGGCGAAGCGCACGCCCTCAGCCGCGAACACATCGAGAATTGGCTTCCAGCGGGCGGCGAACTCCTCAAAGCCGCGGTCAATCATGGCGTCGGTCGTGGGCGGGAAGAAGTAGAGCAGGTGCCACACCGGGCTGCCAGTGAAGCCATTGACCACACTGACGCCGAACCGCCTGGCGGCGCGGGCCGTGTCCTTGACCTCCTGGGCGCAGCGCTGGCGCACGCCTTCGGGATCGCCGTCGCCCCACAGGCGCGGCGGCAGGATGGACTTGTGGCGCTCGTCAATCAGCGCGTCGGCGACGCACTGGCCGACCAGGTGCGTGCTGATGGCGAAGCACTTCAGCCCGTGCTTCGCCAGGATGTCCCAGCGGCTCTGGGTGTAGCCGTCCTGAGACAGCGCCTTGTCCACCTCGAAGTGATCGCCCCAGCAGGCAAGCTCCAGCCCATCATAGCCGAAGCCGGCGGCCTTCTCGGCCACGACTTCCAGCGGCAGGTCTGCCCACTGGCCGGTGAAAAGAGTGACTGGCCTGGCCATAATAGAAAATCCTTTCTGCTCATCTGAAGAACCGGCAAACACACACTATGCGGCACCCGGCGCAAAGCCAGGCACCGGTCGTCACTGTTCTGAGGGGCCGCTCCTGGCGATCAGCCAGGCGAAGCGCCCAACCGCTCCGGCGGGACGGCCCGGCTGTGTGCGGCGGGCAAGGTCTTCGCCCCGTCCGGCACCAGCTCGCGCACGGCGAAATAGACCGCTGCCGCGGGCAGCAGGCTCATCAGGGCCAGCACCGGCACCTTGGCTGTGCGGAACTCGTCTTCGGCGTCGTCGCGGATCTGCGCTCTTTCTTCCTCGTTCTTGAAGTTCCACAGCGTCTGGCCGATGCCGTAGGGTTCCTTGGGCTGCGCGCCAGGGATCAGCAGAGCCGCGACGATGATCCAGGCGACCAGCCCCGCCAGCAGCCCCACCAGGTGCGCGCGCCGGCTGAGCGGCGGCAGCGCCTTGCTGGCCCGGGCGGGCAGCGGCTCGAAGTGGCTCCAGATCAGGAAGGACAGCACCGAGGCGAGCAGCAGCAAGAAACCGTGCTCGTAGGCGAACAGCTTCCAGCCCTGGAACAGCCCCAGCACGCCCAGCAGGATGCCCGCAATGATGATCGCCTCGATGGGCCGATACGAGCGCGCCGGCACCCTGCCTCCCAGCCAGATCGCTACCACCACGATCACGCAAGCGAAGGCCACCACGATCGACACGAAGACGGCGACGAAGGGGATGGCCTTGATCAGCACCTCGTTCTGCTGCTCAACCGAGAGCTGCCAATCCGTATACAGCTTGAACAACCCGCCGAAGGCGAGAAGGAGGGCGATGGCGATGGCGAACCTGGTGACAATCCGGATGAGTCTTCTGCGCATGGTCTTTTCGTCCCTGCTTGGTGGCCCGGCGGAGACTGTTGGCCTCCACCGGGCGTAAACGACAGCATCGCGCCAGGCGCGTCACGACGACAGCGTGAACGCCGGCAGCTTGAGCGTGACCCCGCCCTTCATGGCCGACTCGTGGGCCAGGATGCCCACCGCCGTCCAGTTGGCCGACTGTGGCGCATTCGGGAACGGATCGCGGTCTTCGACGATGCTCATGACGAACTCGTGGGTCATGTGCGGGTGCGACCCGCCGTGCCCCGCGCCCTGGATGAACGACAGGTGCTGCGCGTCCTTGCCATAGACGCCCTTCGTCGTGAAACGCTGAATCGGCTCTGGCAGCAGATGGGCGTAGTCGAGCACGTCCACCAGGTGCGGCGTCTCGCCGATGTGCACCACCGGCGGCTGGTGCTCGACCAGCGGCCACTCGAACGACATCCTGCTGCCATAGACCTCAAAGCTCTCACGGTACTGGCGCGCCGTGTTGAACAGCGAGCGCATCACCTCGGCCACGACATCGGAGTCCTTGAGCTTGATCTGGGCCGCCTCGATGGCGAAGGGCGAGTTGTACTTGGGGATCAGGTGCTCCTGAATGCGCCCGGAGCCGAAGCAGGTCACCGCTTCGGCATCTTTGCGGATCAGCGCCAGGCATGGGCTGACGACGTGCGTGGCGTAGTGCATGGGCGGCAGCCCTTCCCAATAGCCCGGCCAGCCGAGCATTTCCTGCTGGTGTGTGGCCCGCAGGTACTGGATGCGCCCCAGCTTGCCCGTCGTGTACAGCTCCTTGACGTACAGGAACTCGCGCGAGTAGACAACGGTCTCCATCATCATGTACTTCTTGCCGGATTCCTGCTGGGCGGCGACGATCTGCTCCAGCTCGTCAATGGTCGTCGCGGCGGGGACAGTGCAGGCGACATGCTTGCCCGCCTTCAGCCCGGCGATGCTCATCCTGGCGTGCTCGTGGATGGGCGAGTTGATATGCACCGCGTCAATGTTCGGGTCTGCGAGCAGCTTGTCGTAGTCGGTGTAGCGCTTCTCTACGCCGAACGCATCGCCGATCTCGTTGAGGCGGCTTTCAGTGCGCTGGCAGATGGCGTACATGTGGGTGTGGGGATGGTGCTGGTAGATCGGGATGAACTCCGCGCCAAACCCCAGCCCGACGATGGCGATGTTGATCTTCTTCTCAGCCATAAGTCTATGCTCCTCATAATCACAACATCACAGCCATGCACTTTGGGCGGTGTGCAGGGCGCAGCGGAGCTGCGCCCTGCACAACCTCACCCCCCAGCCCCCTCTCCGTTTACGGAGAGGGAGTCTCCTTGCCGATGAGTTCCCCCTCCGCGTGTGGAAAAGGGCTTCTCCAATTCGCAATCCGCATTTCGAAATCCAAATGGCCTCTCACGCCAGCAGCGTCTTCAGGAACTTCACGCCGTCCCCGGCCAGCGCATCCTGGCTGGGGGCCAGCGGGCGCCAGATGGCGGCGGCGCGGGCGATGCTCTGCACCTTGCTGGTGAACGACTCGATGACGACCGGGCCGTCGTAGCCGATCTCGCGCAGCGCGGCGGCTACCTCGCCCCAGGTGACGTTGCCGGTGCCGGGCGCGCCGCGATCGTTCTCGCAGGCGTGCAGGTGAACCAAACGGCGGCCCGCCGCGCGGATGGCGTCGCCGAGCGATTTCTCCTCGATGTTCATGTGGAACGTGTCCAGCATGATGCGGCAGGCGGGATGATCCACGCGATCCACCACCTCGACAGCCTGCGCGGCCAGGTTGATGAAGCTGGTCTCGAAGCGATTCAGCGGCTCAACGCCCAGCACAGCGCCCTTGTCCCCGGCGTACCCGGCCAGGCCGCGCAGTTGCGTCACCAGCAGGTCGGTGTCGCGGGCGCGCTCCTCGTCGGTCATCTGCCACACGCGCCCCACCGCCGAGTAGAGCGGGCCGACGACGTTGGTGCCGCCCAGCGCGTGCACTGCGTCCACGCAGTGCTTGAGGTAGGCGATGCCGTTGTCGCGGATGGCTGCGTCGGGGTGGATCAGGTCGCGGTCTGGCCCCATGGCCGCGCACACGCTGACGCCCAGCCCGTGGTCGCGCAGGATCGCCCCGGCGCGGGCGTAATCAATGGCGTCCGTCAGTTCGAGCGGCACTTCGAACCAATCGAAGCCCAATGCCTTGACCTTGGGGGCCAGCTCGGCGACCCCGTCGGTGGTCAGCGGCGAAACCCATACCCAGGCGTTAACTCCAAACTTCATACGAATCCCCTCCTGTCTCTGAAAAACGCTCTTGGGAGGGGCGCATCACAGGCGCGCGCCCTCCAGGTCGAAGAAGTGCAGGCGTTCGCGAACGATGGTGAAGGCGATCACGTCGCCGATCTTCAAGTCGGTGATGCCCGGCACGATGCTGAGCACGGTCTGCTTGCCGGACTGGAGGTGAATGACCGTCTCCACGCCCAGCGGTTCGGTCAGCACAACCTCGCCGCGCTGCTCGCCGCCCGCGTCCAGCCGGACATCTTCAGGGCGCACGCCCAGCAGGAAGCGCGACGGGATAGCCGTCCCCTCCGGCAGGGCCAGGCGGAGGGCGCTGCCTTCGACGGCGAGCGTGCTGTTCTCGCGCGCGGCGGGCAGCAGGTTGATGCGTGGGATGCCCACAAGCTGGGCGACGAAGGTCGTCACCGGGCGGTCGTAGATGTCGTAGGGCGTGCCGATCTGCACGATACGTCCCTGGTTGAGCACGGCGATGCGGTCGGCCATGGTCAGCGCCTCGACCTGGTCGTGGGTGACGAAGAGAGTCGTGCTGCGCTCGGTCTTTTGCAGGTGTTGCAGCTCGATGCGCAGCGCCTCGCGCAGCTTGGCATCCAGGTTGCTGAGCGGCTCGTCCATCAGAAAGACGCGCGGATTGCGCACCAGGGCGCGGCCCAGCGACACGCGCTGCATCTCCCCGCCGGAGAGATTGGCCGTCTTGCGCTCCAGCAGGTGGGTGATGCGCAGCTTCTCGGCTACCTCTCTGACGCGCCGGTCAATGCGATCCTTGGGCCATTTGCGCAGCGGCGAGCGCAGCGGGAAGGCCAGGTTCTGGTAGACGGTGCGCGTCGGGTAGAGCGAGTACTGCTGGAAGACGAAGGCCACATCGCGGTCGGCGGGCGTGAAGCTGGTGATGTTCACGTCGTCGAACAGCACGGCGCCCGCGTCCGGCTTTTCCAGCCCGGCCACCACGCGCAGCGTCGTCGTCTTGCCCGCGCCGGTAGGCCCCAGCAGCACGAAGAACTCGCCATCCTTCAGCGAGAACGACACGTCGTCCAGCGCGGTGACATCCTTGAAACGCTTGGTGATGTTCTGCAGGGCCACGTCGCTCATACACTCACCTCCCGGACGATTGCCTTCTCTGTCTTGGGGTCGAAGAAGCGAACCATGGCCGGATCGAGCGCGAAGCGCACCGGCGTGCCGATCGGGTAGTGCGTCTCGCGGCTGGCGCGGGCGTGGACGATCTCGTGGTCGCCGATCTCCAGGTGCAGGATGGTATGCCCGCCCAGCAGGTCGGTGGCGTAGACGGCGGCCGGCAGCCCCTCGCTGTTGGCCGTCGCCGCTTCGGGGCGGAAGCCGAGGATCACACCGCCTTCACCGCCCAATGCCCCATCCAGCGCTGCGACCCACTCGGCGGGCACCTGGTAGGTCACGCCCTCGCGCAAATGGACAGCGCCGTGGGCATAGCGGCCCGTCAGCAGGTTCATGCCAGGGCTGCCAATGAAGCGCGCCACGAATAGGTTGGCCGGGTCGTGGTAGACCTGGGCCGGCGTGCCGACCTGCTGCACGACTGCGTCGGACATGACCACGATGCGGTCGCCCATGGCCATCGCCTCGATCTGGTCGTGGGTGACGTAGACGCTGGTGGCGTGCTGCTCGATGTGCAGCCGCTTGATCTCGGCGCGCATTGTCTCGCGGAACTCAGCGTCGAGCGCGCCGAGCGGCTCGTCCATGAGGAAGGCCGCCGGCCGCCGCACCAGGGCGCGGGCCAGGGCCACGCGCTGGCGGTCGCCGCCGCTGAGGGAGCCAGGCTTGACATCGAGCACCGGCCCGATCTCCAGCAGGCTGGCCACCTCGGCCACGCGCTGGCGGATCGTTTCCCTGGACTCGCCCTGCGCCTGCAGCGGGAAGGCGATGTTTTGGCGGACGGTCAGGTGTGAGTAGAGCGCGAAGAACTGGAAGACGAAGGCGATATCGCGCTCGCTGGGGTGCGCCCAGGTCACGTCGCGACCGTTGAGCAGGATGCGCCCGCCGGTGACGGCCTCCAGACCGGAGATCATGCGCAGGGTCGTCGTCTTGCCGCAGCCCGAAGGGCCCAGCAGCACGACGAACTCACCATCGTGGATGGTCAGATCCATCGGCTTGACGGCATGCAGATCGCCGAATTTCTTCTCTACCTGTTGCAGTTCAATGGTTGCCATAATCGTATCCGGTCATGTGTATAGCCCTACGGGTATCCTCACCCCGATCATCCCTGGCGGATGGCGCCGAAGGTGACGCCGCGCAGCAGGTACCTGCGCAGGGCGAAGGTCACGATCACCACCGGGATCAGGAAGAACAGCGAGCCAGCCGCAATCGCCGCCCATTCGACCAGCCCGGAGCCAACCATAGACGGGATGTGCGGGGGGGCGGTGCGCGCCTTGTCGGCGGTGAGCATCAGGGCAAAGGCATATTCGTTCCAGGCGAAGATGAAGCAGAAGACCGTCGTCGCGGCGATGCCCGTCACCGCCTCTGGGATCACAATCCTGATGAAAGCCTGCAGCCGCGTATAGCCGTCCACCAGCGCCGCTTCCTCGTACTCTTTGGGAATCTCATCTATGAATCCCCTGAGCAGCCAGACGGAAAACGACAGGTTGAACGCTGTGTAGAGCGCGATCAGTCCCCCGTGCGTGTCGTACCAGCCCAGCTCGCGGTACATCAGGAAGATAGGAATCGTGACCACCACCGGGGGCAGCATACGCGTACTTAGAATGAAAAACAGCAGGTCTCCCTTGCCCGGTATGCGGAAGCGGCTGAAGGCATAGGCCGACAGCAGGCCCAGCGTCACCGAGAGCACAGTGGATACGCTGGCGATGATCAGCGAGTTGCGCAGGCGCTTGACGTAATCGCTTGGGCCGAGGATGGCCTGCCCCGTCTTGAGCATCACCCTGTCCGCCCAGTTCAGGTCCTCTCTCAGCTCATACTCTGCTTTCTGGACCTCGGTCATCTGGCGGCGCCGGGTCAGCAGGGTGATGATCCCTTCCATAGTGGGGTCAAAGGCCACCTTGGGCGGCGACGCGACCGCATCTGGATAAGATTTGAAAGCGGTCATCCCCATCCAGATCACGGGGATGAGGGTGAGCGCGGCCAGCATGACCACCACGCTCGCCCGAATGGACTGCATAGACTGCCAGGTGGGATGCACCTTGTCCACGCGCGCCGAATAGGTGACGGGCGCGCGGGGGGCACCTGCCGCCGTGACTGCGAGCGCCGTATCCCGCGCTGCTTCCGGCACAAATCGCCGGGCGAAGCTCAACAGGCCCAGGATAATCGCCGCGCTGAGGGCCATCGAGATGAGAACGCCCAGCATGGGCCGGTCGAGAACCCTGGCAATGGGCTTGAAGGCCACCAGCAGCAGCATGAACAGGGCGCCGCTGAGCGCTCCCACGACGATTCCAGCCAGAATCCCAAGCAGCGAAGGGTAACCTTTGTGGCGAAAGACCACCGGCCCGGTCGTCGCGCCCACCAGCAGCCAGAAGAGGAAGAAGTAGGCTATCCAGAAGTCCGGCAGGGGAATGTCAAGCCCAAACATGCCTAGCCCTCCCTCGCCCGGTTGAGCGCGCGAATGTAGAGGTTGCTGATGGAGATGATGATGATGAGCACGATGTAGGCTAACGCGCTGGACTCCCCGGTGTGAACCTTGAGAAACGCCTCGCTGTAGAGCCGGACCGCCACTGTCTCGGTCCGGTCACCCGGCCCGCCGCCGGTCAGGCCCATGACCAGGTCGAACGCTTTGAACGCCTCAATGGTGCGGAAAAGCACAGCAATGAGCAGCAGGGGCATCACCTGGGGCAGCGTGATCCGCCGGAACTGGAACCAGGCGCTGGCCCGGTCAATGGCAGCCGCCTCGTAGAGATAACTGGGAATGGCCCCCAGGCCCGACAGACACAGCAGCATCACGAACGGGCTCCACATCCACACGTCCACGATGACGATGGCCCACAGGCCGAGCGTGGCGTCGGAGAGCCACTGGTCGCCCCCACGGGGGTTGAGATAGATCAGGTAATTGAAGAAGCCTTTGGATGGGTCGAAGATCAGCTTCCAAAACAACCCCACCACCACTGGAGAGAGCATCATAGGAATCAGGATCAGCGTCGTGACCAGACCGCTCCCCCTGAATTTCTCGCGCAACAACATCGCCAACCCAAAGCCAATGACAATCTGCAGCCCGACCGATAGCGCAGCATAGCGGCCCGTGACCGTAAAGTTGTGCCAGTAGCGGCTGCGCTCAGTGGTTAGAATCTTCTCGTAGTTGTCCAGGGCCACCCATTGCGGTGGCTCTTTGGCGATCACCGAATAATCATTGAAGCTGAGATAGAGGCTGTAGAACAGCGGGAAAATATTCATGACGATCAGCAGGATCAAGGTCGGCCAGATGAAGAAATGAGCGATCGTCTTGTCGCTCATCTGGCGCCGTCCGCGCTGGGTCATCCGCTGCGGTCTGGCAGCGATAGCTTGGGCATCTGTAGTCATGCGCGCACCTTGGCACCTTCAATGGGATGGTGGGAAAGCGGGCGCGCGCCCGCCTTCCCACCTACGAACTGACAGAGTCAACCTACCCGTCGATTATCCCTGCCTCGACCAGGATCTCATGCTGTTCGACAGCCATGCCGTCCAGGGCTTCCTTGGCCGTCCCGACATTGCCTACCACGTAGCCGTTGATGTAACGCTGCGCTGGCTCGAGCAGGTCGTTATAGATCGGGATGTTCCAGAAGTCCTTGACGAAGGTCATCGACTCGGCGAAGGCCGGGTTGTAAGGGGTGTGGTTCAGGAATGCTTCGGACTCCAGCACGGCGATGTTGCAGGTGTAGCCGCCCACTTCGGCCCACTGCCGCTGAATATCTTCCTGAGCGAACCACTTGATGAAGTCCAGCGAGGCCTGCTTGCGCTCATCGCTGATGTAGTTGAGCACGCTCAGCCCCTGACCGCCCAGCGCCACATAGCGGTCGCCGTAGGGGCCGGCAGGCCCGGCGAAGAAACCGGTCACCTCCGCATACGGATTCTTCCCGACATCGAGCATGTCGGGGAAGAAGGCGAAGTAGTTCATGACCAACGTCGCCTGGCCGTTGATGAACGCGGAGTTCACCTCGGTGAAGAAGGCGTTGTCAAGGCCGGGCGGCGAGAACTGGTAAAGCTCCTTATAGAACTCCAGCGCCTCGACGGCCTTGTCCGAGTTGACGACGCCGAGCACCTGGTTGTTCTCATCCTGCCAGTCAACACCCCAGCTGAACATGACGTTCTCGTAACCCATGACTATCCCGTCATAGTCTTTCTGGGTGTAAATGGCAGCGCCATAGACGTTCTCGTCTGGGCGATAGAAGAACTCGGCGATGTCACGCAGTTCCGCCCAGGTGGTGGGCACGGCCAGCGGGTAGCCATACTCCGCCTCGAAGGCCGCCATCTCTTCGGGGTCTTCCAGGCGATCCTTGCGGTAGGCCCAGCCCACCGCATCGCCCTCGGTTGGGTAAGCCCAGTAGCGGCCCGAGCCTGGCGGGTACTCCCCATAGAACTGGAGCGTGGCCGGGGTCACCGTCTCATGGATGCCGTTTTCGACCATGAAGTCGGTCAGCTCCACATAGTGACCCTGTTCGGCACCCTGGCCGAGCCACTGGCTGTCGCCCACCACCATGTCGTAGGCATCGCCCTTAGCCGCCCACTCGGCAGTCATGCGATCGAGGAAGGTGCCCCAAGGCTCCTGAATGACGGTGACCTTGATGCCGGTCTCGGCTTCGTAGCGGTTGCCGATCTCTTGCAAGTAGTCGGCGGGCGGCCACTGGGCCCAGAAGATGATCAGCTCGGTGACCTGCGCCTTGGGCGCTGCCGTCGCGCCGCCAATGCCAAAAGCCAGCGTGAGGACCAGAACTACCAGCAGCAGGAAGCTGCCTGTTTTCTTCATCATCTGCGAAATCCTCCTGAAAATCTCTGCAAGTGATAGTGTCCAACGTTGGTACGAACTCGGTCAGGTGTGGTGCTGTCTCACAGTGAGTATCCTGGTCGAGTCTTCCTCCTTTCTACACTTGGGGCAAAACAGCGATGGATGCAGCGTTTCAGCCCATCAGACGCGGCCCGGCACGTGATAGCGCCCCGGCTCCAGCACGATCGCCTGCAGCAGCGTGGCCACCCCACCCATCACGCAGGCATCGAAGCCGTGCTGGGCCAGCAGGATGGCCGTCGCCTCAGCGTTCCAGCGGAGCGCGCGCCGGGCGACTTCGGCGCGCACGACCGGCAACAGCCACTGGCCCGCCAGACTCAACATGCCTCCCAGGACCACCAGGTCGGAATTGAACGCGTTGATCAGGGAGGCGATGCCGATCCCCAGGTTGCGTCCCACTCCCTCGAAGGCCGCCCGCGCCGCGACATCGCCCTGGGCAGCCGCCTCTACCAGCAGGGGGATAGACAGCCTGTTGCGGTCGCCACCAGTCAAAGCCGGCAGCATACTGGGCTGGCCCGCATCAACAGCCCCCCAGGCCAGCCTGAACACCGCCGACTGGCTGACCAGCGTCTCCCAGCAGCCGCGGTTGCCGCAGTTGCACGGCATTCCGTCGGGGTCAATCGTCATGTGGCCGAACTCGCTGGCGAAGCCGGTCGTGCCGCGCACCAGTTGCCCGTGGCGCACCACAGCCCCTCCCACGCCCACCCCGGCGCTGATATAGAGCACCTCGTTGTAGCCCTTAGCCGCGCCGAACAGGGTCTCGCCCAGGGCGGCCATGTTGGCTTCGTTGTCCACGAACACCGGCACACCGTCAAAAGCGCCACTCAGAATGTCGCGCACGGGGACATCACGCCACTGCAAGTTGGGGGCGAAGAGCAGGGTGCCGGTTGCCTGCTCGACCAACCCTGGCACACCAACGGCCACTCCCAGCAACCCGCCGCACCCGACGCAGCGGCTGGCCCCACAATCCGCCGCCTGATGCAACAGGGCCAGGACACGAGACATGATCGCGTCCTGGCCCTGGGCGCCGACCGTGTTCTCCTTCATGCGCCAGATCACTTCGCCGCCGAAGTTGGCACACAGCACGGAGATGAAATCCACGCCCAGCTCGCAGCTCACGATGTAGCCGGCCTGGGGGTTCAGTTCCAGCATGATCGGAGGGCGTCCGACGCCGCTCGAGCTGAAGCCCGTCTCGTGGACGAAATTCATGTCAATCAGTTGTTGGACCAGGCTGGAGACGGTGGATTTGTTGAGGCCGGTGACTTCGGCCAGGGACGCCCGCGAAAGTGAGGCGTGCTCCAACAAACGTCTCATGATCACCGAGAGGTTGATTTCGCGCACGAGCGTCTGATCGCCTGTCCGTGGGCGGGTGCGGGATGACATAAACTCGTAAATCCCAAAACAACTGTCTCAGCCAAAGAACGCGCAACTTGAAATGCTTAGCTGAGGGGCGCCAGCCGCGACTTGCCGGCCTGGCTGCACCCGGCAAGCCACGCTCACCGCCCCGTCTGCCGTCACTCACGCTTTGTTTGTTGCGCCAACCAACTAATTCTAATTATGGATCAGTTCTGCCAAAAGTCAAGAAGTTGACTAAGGGCGTGTACGGAGACCCCTCACCCCTGCACCCCTCTCCCTCAGCGGGGCGAGGGGAAATTGCGCGTTTGCTCCCCTTCTCCCCGTTTGCGAGGGAGAAGGGGCCGGGGGATGAGGGGCAGTCCCACTAAGGCGGGATGCATTTTACGATGGGGCGAGCTTCTTGAACCGCAGAGATGCGGCTGCGCGATCAGGGTCAGGACAGATGCATCGAAAACTCAGGTTCCGCTGCCTGCCACGGCGGGCTTTCCTCCACGCGGAGCGCATCAGCTCGACCGTGCAAACAGCCGCCTGCTCAGCACAGCCAGCAGGGCGGCACCAGCAAGCACGCCCAGCGCATTAGCCGTGAAATCAAGCAGCGAGATGCCGCGCTCCGGGATGAAGCCCTGCCCCAGCTCGAGCAGCAGCCCAAAGGCGGCCCCAAGGACCAGGGTGGCTCTCAGCGCCAGCGCGGGCGCCAGCCAGCAGCTCAGCGCCACGTACCACAGAACGGCGAGCACCCCGAACAGCAGCACATGCCCCAGGGCATCCGTGCTATCCGTGCCGCCAAAGAAGTTGGAGGTGTCTTCGGCAACAGAGCCCTTTCCGGGCAGCAGCATCAGCAGGCAGGCCAGGGCCGTCCAGCCCAGGGCCGCGGCGACGCGCAGCAGCGGATGGCGCACGATGCCCCTCAGCAGCGACCATCTGATCATGAGCACCCACCTTACAATACCACCGGGTTTTCCAACTGGCAGCACCAGTCCATTCTGCCACAGATGAGCGAGGCAACCCTGACGATCGCCCTCTGAGTCCCCGCCCCTCACCACCATCAGCGCTGCAAGTCTTTCCTCTCATCGCCGGATGAAGAGTTCGTGCAGGCCCCAAGGGGGCGACGCCAGGACGCTTTCGCCACGTCACGGAGCAGGCGAAGCAGCCGCGTTCGCGCCCGTTCGAGCGCCCGCGAAATCAGCTTCTCGTGCCGGTACCTGCCGTAACGAAAGCGGGCGGCTTGTGCGTCCGGCACAGGTCGCCCGCGCGGTGTCTGGCGCTGAGTGCTTAGCGCATGAGGCTATCCAGGAAGTCCTCGTTGGACTCGGTGTGGCGGATCTGGTTGATCAGCGCCTCGGTCGCGGCGACCATGTCGTAGTTGGCCGGCGGCTGGGTCATCTGCACTAACATGCGGCGCATCGTCCACACGCGCTGCAGGATATCCGGGCCCAGCAGCAGCTCTTCGCGGCGCGTCGAGGACTGCATGATGTCGAAGGCGGGGAAGATGCGCCGCTCCTGCAACTCGCGCGAGAGGTGCAGCTCCATGTTGCCTGTGCCCTTGAACTCCTCGTAGATCACGTCGTCCATGCGGCTACCAGTCTTGACCAGGCAGGTAGCGACGATGGTCAGGCTGCCGCCCTCCTCGACGTTGCGCGCTGCGCCGAAGAAGCGCTTGGGCGGGTAGAGCGCCGACGGGTCGAGGCCGCCGGTGAGCGTGCGTCCGCTGGGCGGCACCACCAGGTTGTAGGCGCGGGCCAGGCGGGTGATGCTGTCCAGCAGGATGGCGACATGCTGCCCCGACTCAACCAGGCGCTTGGCGCGCTCCAGGGCCATTTCAGCCACGCGCACGTGGTAGGTCACCGGCTCGTCAAAGGTGCTGCTGATCACCTCGGCGTCTACCGAGCGATCCATGTCGGTGACTTCTTCCGGGCGCTCGCCGATCAGCACGACCATCAGGTGCACTTCCGGATAATTCTCGCTGATGGCGTTGGCTACCTCTTTGAGCACGGTAGTCTTGCCGGCTTTGGGCGGGCTGACGATCAGGCCGCGCTGCCCGCGTCCAATGGGCGCGATCAGGTTGAGCAGGCGCGTGGAGAGAATGCGCGGGCCGGTCTCCAGGTTATAGCGCTCTTCGGGGAAGATGGCGGTCAGGTCGTCGAAACGGGGACGGCGCTTGGCCTGCTCGGGGTCCAGCCCGTTGATGGCTTCGACGCGCAGCAGGCCAAAGTATTTCTCCGAGTCCTTGGGCGGGCGCACCTGGCCGATGACCATGTCGCCCGTGCGCAGCCCAAAGCGCCGGATCTGCGTCTGGCTGACGTAGATGTCATCGGGGCCGGGCAGGTAATGGTCCGAGCGGAGGAAGCCAATGCCATCGTCAATGATTTCGAGGATGCCCCCGCGCAGTTGGTGCCCCTGCCGTTCGGCCTTGTCGCGCAGCAGCCGCAGGATGAGGTCCTGCTTTTTGAGGCGGCTGTAGCCGGCGATATCCGCCTCGCGCGCCATCTCACGCAGGTCGTGCAGCGTCTGAGTTTCGAGTTGTGCAATATCCATGTTCCGGGATCTCCGAGCGAGGATAACCTGGCGACGTTTAGCGCCGAGGTAACGCAATAGCCCTAATCATCGAGCAGATGAGCAGGCAGTCGATCAATCTGGGCGCGCGCGCCGTAATCACGACGACCGCCGCGCATCACATGGCATCAAGGACACCTGAGGACAGGAATCTACAGATCGGTGGATACGCAAATCAGGGAGTAGAGAGCTTCAGAACAGCGAGCCAGTGCGAATATAGCATAGCCCCCGCCCCTGGTCAAACTCTCGTGTGCTACTCTATTATACGCCCTAAAAGACGAACCAAACAAGGTAGTAGTAACCGACTGCGGCGGAGACCAGCACCGAATCCGTGCGATCGAGGATGCCGCCATGGCCGGGGATGAGGTGACTGGAGTCCTTGGCACCAACCTGGCGCTTGATGGCCGAGATGCCCAGGTCGCCCACGGTGCCCAGCACCCCAATCAGCAGGCCGATCAGCGCCCCGTGCCCCCAGGTGAGCACCTCACTGTCGGGCAGGCCGCCGGCCAGCGCGCCGAAGGCCAACCCGCCCACCACGCTGCCGGCGTAGCCCTCCCAGGTCTTCTTGGGACTGACGCGCGGCGACATCTTATGCCGGCCCCAGCGCCGCCCCACGAAATACGCAGCGCTGTCGGAGAAGGCCACACAGCCGTAGAGCAGCAGCAGCAGATAGGCACCTTCGTGCAGGTCGCGCACGGCCAGCAGGTAGCTGCCCAGCCAGCCCAGGTAGACACCGCCGAACACGGCCAGCGCCAGCCCCAGCACGGGGTTGGGCTGCCCGCGCTCCATGCCCCAGATGGCATATAGCGTGCCCGCGATCAGCAGGGCGGCGATGCCGGGGGCGCGCCAGTCCTCGTGCTCAAACCATGTCGCGCCCACCAGCAGCAAGATCAGCGCCAGCACCAGCCACACCGGCGAGGGGTGGCCGCCCTGGCGCAGCAGGTGGACGTATTCCAGCCCGCCCAGCACCAGCACTCCAGTGACCAGCACCGCGAACGGCCAGCCGCCCACCAGCACCACGGCGATCAGAATGGGCAGCGCCACAACAGCGACGAGCACGCGCATTCTCAGCATGGAGTTCCTCAGCAGGGGATGAGACAGGAATCACTCCGCTTATGATTGGGGGACCAGCCCAAAGCGCCGCTCGCGCCGCGCGAAGTAGACCAGCGCCTTGAGTAGCTCGTTGCGGTCGAAGTCCGGCCAGTAGGTCGGCGTGGCGTAGTACTCGGCATAGGACGCCTGCCACAGCAAGAAGTTGCTCAGGCGCATCTCGCCCGCCGTGCGGATCACCAGGTCTGGGTCGGGCTGCCCGGCAGTGTACAGGTAGTAGTCAATCAGCGTCTCGTCAATCTGGTCGAGCGGGACACCGTCGGCGACAATGCGTCGGAATGCCTGTAGCAGGTCCTGCCGCCCACCGTAGTTGAAGGCGATGTTGAGGATAAGCTGATCGTTGTTGCGCGTCAGGGCAATGGCCTGGCGCACCTTCTGCTGAAGCACCAGCGAAAGCCCTTCCAGCTCGCCAAGGTGGCGCAGTTGGACGCCATTGGCGTGGAGCTGCTTCAGCTCGCGGTCAATGACCGTCTCCAGGATGTTCATCAGCCCGCGCACCTCGGCTTCGGGCCGCCCCCAGTTCTCGGTGGAGAAGGCGTAGATGGTCAGGATTTTGATCCCGAACTCGCTGCACGCGCGCAGGATGCGCCGCAGGTTCTCCACGCCCGCCCGGTGCCCCGCCAGGCGGGGCAGGCCGCGCGCCTGGGCCCAACGCCCGTTGCCGTCCATGATCACAGCCAGGTGATAGGGCACCCGCTCGGGGAGGGTCAACACCTCATCAGTCATTGGCTTCGCCGCTCCACGCTCACAGGTCCCGGCTGCGGGAGATGGTGCCGGCCTCAGCCGGGCGACAGGGCCGCGCCGCGACCTACAGCTCCATGATTTCAGCTTCTTTGCGTTTGCCCACCTCTTCAATGAGGTGAATGTACTTGTCGGTCAGCTTCTGCACTTCTTCCTGACCGTGCTTGCTCTCGTCCTCGGAGATCAGCTTCTCTTTCTCGAAGTCGCGCAGGTCGTCAATGGCGCTGCGACGCACGTTGCGCACGGCGACGCGCGCCTCCTCGACGCGCCGCCCGACGAGCTTTTGCAGCTCGATGCGCCGTTCCTGCGTCAGAGGCGGGATGTTCAGGCGGATGACTGTGCCGTCGTTGTTGGGAGTCAGCCCCAGGTCCGAGGCGAGGATAGCCCGCTCAATTGTCTTAAGCGAGGTTTTGTCGAACGGGCGGATCATGATCATCTGCGCTTCGGGGACGGATAGCGTGGCAAGCTGAAAGAGCGGGGTTTCGGTGCCGTAGTAGTCCACGGCCAGCTTCTCGACCAGGCCGGTCGAGGCGCGTCCTGTGCGCATCCCACGCAGTGTCTCTTCGAGCACCGCGACGGCGCTTTTCATACGATCTTCGGCGTCCTTCAAAACATCTTTGATCATGCGTCACGCTCCGCGCACACAGCCGGCACAGCCAGGAGAACGGGCAATTCGACCGAATTGTCGCCCATTCAGCCGCCCTTGTCAAACCTCGTGCCCGCGTAGCACGTCTCTGGCTTGGGGGCGGGTTTCCCTGAATCACAGCAGCAAAGTCAGGAATACTCTGCGAAATCCAGCGGTTTACCTCACCCCCAACCTCGCTTCGCTCGGCTTGCCCCCTCTCCATGCATGGAGAGGGGGCGGCGAGGCGCGCCAGCGTCGAGCGGGGGTGAGGTAAAGTTGCGCGCGGCCCCGACCCCAAGCACCCTTGGTGCCCGTCCGCTTCTGAGCTACTGCCGAGGAAAGGGGCCAGCGGTCGGGGTTGAGCAGTGCATAACATGCTCTAGGCGTGTGGCGAACGTCTTATTAGTCAGTTATAATAATAGCAGGCGAAGTTCGCCGCTTGAAGGATCTTCCCTCAAGGCTTGTAAAAATAGGCCACTAGTTCTGGCAAGGAGTAGGGCAATGAATCGGAGAAGGCTCATTTTGTTCGGCGTGCTGGCGGTGGTGGTGATCATCATCGCTGTCGCGGTCTATGTCCTGGTGATCCGTGACGACGAAGAAGACGCGGAAGTGTCCGCTGACCTCAGCGCTGCCCAGGAAGCGCTCACACGCTATTTCACATTGCTCCACGAAGGCAATTACGCTGAAGCTGCGGAGCTATACGGGGGTGCCTATGACACCCTGACCGAATGGAATCCGGACGCGAATCCGGACGATCACGCCGCCCTGTTTGAGTTGGGCTGCACGGTGAACGGCCTGCAGTGCCTGCCGGTCAGGGAAGTAGTCGCCAGCGAGGAGACCGCCTCCGGTGCGTTCCAGTTCACGGTGACGTTCGAGACGGCGGACGGCGAGCAATTCGTGCTCGACGCTGCAGGTGAGGCGACATCGGAGTTCGTGTTCACCGTCGTCAAGGTGGGGGACGCGTTTCAGGTGCAGGAGCTTCCCGTCTACGAATCGTAGCAGTTCCCGCGCACTTCACATGCTTCGGGGGAGCGGCGCCGCCTGGCAGGAGCGCCGCTCCTGCGTCCCTGCGCGATCCTGCCCCAGGACTCGTCCCCACGCCCTCTCCGCTTCCCCATCCTAAGCATATTCGTGCTACCATTAGAGCATCCGGGCTGCGGGATGCGTTGTGCCGCGCCCCGCCCAACCAACAACCAACGACCACCTACCAACGAGGTTCCCCATGCCCTTTGTCGAAGCTCCCACCACCTTCTACCTGGGCCGCCGATTCGACCCGGCGGCGCACCAGCCGACCGACGAGATCGTCTACTACGATTCGCGCGATCTGACCACGCACGCTGTCGTGCTGGGCATGACCGGCAGCGGCAAGACCGGCCTGTGCGTCACCCTGCTCGAAGAAGCGGTGATGGACGACATCCCGGCTATCGTCATTGACCCCAAGGGCGACATCGCCAACCTGCTGCTGACCTTCCCGGCGCTGCGCCCGGCGGACTTCGCGCCCTGGGTCAATCTCGACGACGCGCGCCGCGCCGGGCTGGAACCGGACGAGTACGCGCAGCAAGTCGCGGCGCAGTGGCGTGACGGCCTGGCAAGCTGGCACATCACGCCGGCGCGCATGGAGCAATACACCCAGAAGGCGCGCTTCAGCATCTACACGCCCGGCTCTGACGCCGGGCTGCCGGTCAGCATCCTCGATGCGATGCAGGCTCCGCCGGATGGCTGGGGAGCGGACGACGACGAGTTCTACCGCGAACAAATCAGCGGCATCGTCACCGCGCTGCTGGCGTTGGTCGGGCGCACCGTTGAGCCGGTCAAGGACCGCGAGCACGTGCTCATCGCCAACCTGTTCGAGCACGCCTGGCGGCGCGGCCAGGATATGTCGCTGGAAGAGGTGATCCTCCAGGTGCAGAAGCCGCCCTTCAACAAGCTGGGCGTCTTCGACGTGAACACCTTCTTCCCCGAAAAGGATCGCTTCGCGCTGGCCATGGAACTGAACAAGATCATCGCCGCGCCCAGCTTCCAGAGCTGGATGCAGGGCGAGCCGCTCGACGTTCAGAGCCTGCTCTACACGCCGGAGGGCAAGCCGCGCGTCAGCATCTTCTACATCGCCCATCTCAGCGACGCCGAGCGCATGTTCATCGTCACCCTGCTGCTGGAAAACGTGCTGGCCTGGATGCGCACCCTGAGCGGCACGACCAGCCTGCGCGCCCTGCTCTACTTCGACGAGCTATTCGGCTTCTTCCCCTCCCACCCCTACAACCCGCCGAGCAAGGAGCCGTTGATGCGCCTGCTCAAGCAGGGGCGCGCCTTCGGGCTGGGGCTGATGCTGGCCACGCAGAACCCCGCCGACATTGACTACAAGGGCCTGGCCAACGCCGGGACGTGGTTCGTGGGCAAACTGCAAACCGAGAACGACAAGAACAAAGTCCTGGGTGGGATGCAGAGCCTGGTCACCGCGGAGGACGGGCTGAACCTCGGCGACGTGGATCGTCTGCTGAGTAGCCTGGCCCCGCGCGCCTTCGTCATGCACAACATCCACGACCGGGGCGGCCCCGTCCCCATTCACACGCGCTGGGCGATGAGCTACCTGCGCGGCCCGCTGACTCGCCAGCAGATTCGCACATTGATGGCCGTCCAGCGCGAGCGGCCCCTCTACCCGGCGCACGCCGCGCGCCCGCCGTCGCTCCCAGCAATGCCGCCCGGCCTGCCGGAGATGCCCCCACGCCAGGCAACGCCGCGCCCATCCGCGCTGCCAGATTTCGCGCCGCCAGCGCCGCCGCCGACTCTGCCCGACGAATCCACCCAGCCGACAGCGATCGGCACCACGCCGCCGCCGCGCGAGCCAGCCCCCGCCCGCCGCGAGACCGGCATTCCCTTACCGGAGGGGCTGAGCCTGATT
This sequence comes from Chloroflexota bacterium, assembly GCA_037447125.1. Taxonomy (GTDB): domain Bacteria; phylum Chloroflexota; class Anaerolineae; order Aggregatilineales; family Aggregatilineaceae; genus UBA2029. The sequence continues at coordinate 23,559 of JBBIHG010000051.1, forward strand.
CCGCCGGTTGTGTCGGCGAGCATCTCTCAGCACTACTTGCCGGCGCTGATCGCGCTGGAGACCGCCGTCGAAGCGTGGGAGCGTGAGACGGGCCAGCGCGCCGAGCGCCTTGGCGAAGCGCGCCTGGCCTACGAGCCGCTGCTGCTGGCCCAGGCCGACGTGCGCTTCGCCGACCGCAAGAGCAACATCTCCCAGATCGGCTACTACGCCTACCATGTGCGCGATGTGGCCCAGGCCGGGTTGCTGCGCTGGGAGGAGTACCGCGCGCCCTACACCGACCCCCGCAACCTGGACTCCGCGCCGTTCGGTGAGGCGGCCTACGGCGACCTGCCGCCGGGCCTGGCCGACGCGCGGCGCACGACGGCGCTGGCCCGCGAGCTGGAGGACTATCTCTACAAGACGGCGGCGCTGACCGTGCTCCACAACCCGGACCTGGACCTCTTCGGCGCGCCGGGGATGCCCCGCCGCGACTTCCTGGTGCAGGCGGGCGGGCTGGCTCGTCAGCGGCGCGACGCGGAGATTGACGCAGTCGCCCAGCGCTATGACAAGATTTTTGACAGGCTGGAGGAGCAGTTGCGGCGCACGGGGCGCGATCTCGAGGCCGAGCAGCGGGAGCTGGACTTGCGGCGCAGCGAGGAGCTGTGGACGACCGGCGAGGCGATGATGAGCCTGCTGCGCGGACGCACGTCCTACACGGTGTCGCGGATGAGCCGCACGCGGCGCTACCGCCAGCAGTCGCACGACGACGTGTACGAGGCCGAGCAGCGCATCAGCGAGTTGGAGGCACAGCTTGACCAGGCTCAGGCGGCGATGGAAAGCGAGCTGCGCGCCATTGACGACAGGTGGGCGCGCATCGCGGCCCAGGCCGAGGAGTACCGCATCAGCGCCTACAAGAAGGACATTCACCTCGGCGTGTTCGGCATCGGCTGGGTGCCCTACTGGCTGATCGCGGCGGGCGGCCAGCCGGTGCTGCTGCCGGCGTGGGGTGGGTAGCGATCAGCAGTCAGCAGTCAGCGGAACGGTTTTCTGGCCAACAGCCAATCACCAACGACCGCTAGCCACTGGCGGCTGATCGCCGATCCCTTGTATTGTGCCAGCACTGAAGTTGTTATATCATAATCTATAGTTCCCTTAACCTCTGGGGGACGTCTTCATAGCCTGGTGGGAGAATCACAAAGCACTGTTCTCGCTCGTGAAGAGACTACTGAAGTAGAGGAGAGAAGACAAATGAAAA
>JBBIHG010000052.1:0-5701 GCA_037447125.1 Chloroflexota bacterium
GGGCGCGACCAACCCCGGCTTTCAGGTAGGGGATGATTGCCCCACGCCACCGGCAGGGCAGGGGGTTGGTACGGCTGGCATTTCATCATGCCGGGGAACAACAATTTCCTGTCCCTGACCGTGACGTTCCAGGACGCCGGCACGTTCAGCGCCGCTCCCTTCCCGGGCAGCGTCTTCGTCGCCCATCCTGACAACAGCCACGCCTACATCTGGACGCCGGGGCCAGATACGCTGCGGGCCGGCTCGGCCACGAGCAGCGGACATAACGAGTTCTTCAATCTGAGCCACGTCTGCGCCCCCCCGTCGTTTGTGCCCAAGGGTCAAGTGAAGGTCACCAAGACGGCGAAGACGACCTATACCCGCGAGCACTTCTGGGACATCGCCAAGACGGTCAAGACCCAGGGCGGCTATGGCTATATGCACGAAGGCTACCCCAAGGTCTGGCTCTTCGTTGACGGTAGCGGCGATGAAGGCGCCCTCTGGACTGTGCAGGTGAACTACAAGGGCTACCAGGACAAAGACTTCGCGGTGTCCGGTGCTATCACGGTTGAGAACACTGGCAACATCCCCGCGCGGGTCGACAGCGTCGTTGACTCCATTGAGACGAGCGCAGACATAGCCGCGACAGTCTCCTGCCTGCCGGCCACACTCCAGCCCGGCGAGAAGCTGGAGTGCACCTACAGCTCGGCGCTCCCTGATGGGACAGCCGGCAAGAACTTTGCCACCGCATCCGGCGTCTTCTTGTACCCAGGCGAGACAGTATTCGGCTCCTTCAGCGAAACGGGCATCGCCGCTATCACGTTCGATAAGCATAACCCCGACAGCGAGATCGACAAGACCGTGACGGTGACGGACGATCTGTATGGCGGCGAATTTGAAACGATCACTGCCCCGAACAATGGGACGTTCATGTACTCCAAGTACTTCGCCTGGAAGGACTACGGCGCGGACAAGTGCGGCGACTACACCTACACCAACACCGCCACGATCGTGGAGACGGGGCAGTCTGCCTCGGCCACGCTCAAGGTCAACGTGCAGTGCTACGTCTACGAGACCGCCTACGCCAGGGGCGACAGCGCGATCTGCTTCATCCCCACCTTCGGCAACTGGGGCTGGACCAACCCGATCCTGCCCGGCACCTACACGTGGCCGCTGTGGGCCGCCGCGGGCCGGTGCGACATCAGCAAGGGCACGCAGGCTGGCACGGTGACGGTGGTGTACGGCGCCAATGGCCGCGTGACCGTCACGTACAACGTGGGCGCTCCGTACCTGCTCAAGGAGACGCACGTCTACGCCGGCACCACCCAGTTCCCGATGGTCAGGGGCAAGCCTACGGTCGCTCCGGGGCAGTACACCAACGGCAGCCCGTTCACGAATGGCAGGCAAGTCTACGTCATTGCGCACGCGGTTGTCGGCATCCCCGACCCGAACTTCGGGCCCTAGTGGCGCCTAGCTGCCCGCTGAACTGACGCTCAGCGCGGCACCGGTAACACCCCGCAGGGCAGGAGCGATCCTGCCCTGTCTTATTAGAGACCATTTGAGAAGTTGTCTCCCCCCACCCCAAACCCCTCCCCCACAAGGAGGGAGGGGCTTAGAGCGTGTTATGCACTTTCAACCCCTATCCCCCGGCCCCTTTCCCCGCAAGCGGAGAAAGGGGAGCAGCCCGTCCCTCCCCGCCAGCGGGGAGGGACCACAGGGTGGGGTTCAGGTGATCGTAGGGCATCGCGAGTTGCCCGCCGCGCCGAGTGCACAGAGTTCATAACACGCTCTAGGCTGTGCGCTCTTCTCCCTTCCCCCCTCGTGGGGGAAGGGCCGGGGATGGGGGGGGCAAGGCCAGGTGCACGACTTCTCAAACGGTCTCTTATGCAGCCAGTCCGCAACGATCAGTTAAGAATCTCAACTCTATCACAATTCACACTCTGATTATGAATTCCCTGTGAATACCGCCGTCAGCCTCTTCTCGCGCTCCGGCACTGTGGTACTATGTGACTAGAGGCGCAAATCATTGCGCCCATTGCCGGGTTGCCCGGTCGCCTCACCAGCGACTGTGAACGGGCTTGCAGAAGCGGTGTTTCTGGGAAGGAGCGCGCAGCGGAGTGAGACTCTCTGTAGGGCGGCGTTCCCAGGGGATGGGTGGGGAGAGCGCCGTATCGCCAACTCACATGGTTCGATCTCTGCCCTAGAGTATTTGGTAGTCATGAGCGCTTCATGACTGAGGAGAGTACCCAAGATGTCCCGCAAAGTGATCGCCCTGCTGACCGTCGGCGTGCTGCTGGTGCTGGCCCTGCCGGTGCTCAGTTGCGAGCCTCCGCAGTGGTGCTCGCCCGGCTACTGGCGCAATCACCCGGACGCCTGGGCCGCCACGGGCATCAGCCCGAACACCCTGTACGGAGAGACTGCGGTGTCCAAGCTGGGCCAGAAAGCAGGCGCCCCCACTAACCCCACGCTGTGGCAGGTGTTGCAATCGCCACAGTACTACGGCGGCGACGCTTTCAACGCCGTCGCTGACTTGCTCAGCGACGCGCACCCGGATGTGAACTTCGATGGTACTCGCTACGAGGATAGCTGCCCGCTGAACTGACGCTCAGCGCGGCAACCAGTAACACCCCGCAGGGCAGGAGCGATCCTGCCCTGTGTTGTGGGCGGCGGGGGCGTTCTACCTCACCCCCGCGCGGCGCTTACGCGCCTCGCCGCCCCCTCTCCGCCGCGGAGAGGGGGCAAGCCGAGCGTTGCGAAGCCGGGGGTGAGGTACGCCGCCGCCAAACAGTCTATAATCCGCGCAGGTGAATCAGCGCGGGTCAACGGAAAGGAGCGGATATGCCTGCCAATTACCAGGCCGAGCTCGTCGGCGTGCTGGGGCGTCCGGTTGCGGAGAATCCGACCGGCGTCATGCAGGAGGCGGCTTTCGCCGCTGCCGGGCTGAACTGGCGCTACCTGAACATCGAAGTGCCCCCCGAACGGCTGGCGGAGGCCATGATCGGCGTGCGCGCCTTCGGGATGCGCGGCATCAACCTGACCATCCCGCACAAGGTGGCGGTGATGCAGTATCTCGACGCGATCGCGCCGGATGCAGCGGTCATCGGCGCGGTGAATACCGTCCGCCGCGAGGGGGAGCGGCTGATCGGCGAGAACACGGACGGCAAGGGCTTCCTGCGCGGGGTGCGTCAGGACGCCGGCGTAGACCCGGCGGGGAAGCGCGTGGTCATCCTGGGCGCGGGTGGGGCGGCGCGGGCCGTCGCCACGGAATTGGCCCTGGCCGGCGCGGCGCAGATCACCGTGATCAATCGCACGGCGGCGCGCGGCGAGGCGATGGTCGCCGATCTGCGGGCCAACACGCCCGCCGCCGTCCGCTTCGAGGTGTGGCGTGGCGTCTACCGCGTCCCCGCGGGCACCGACATCCTGGTACAGGCCACCTCGATCGGGCTGTACCCGGACGTGGAGGGGATGCCCGCCGTCGCCCTGGACGATGCGCCCGCCCATATGCTGGTCAGCGACGTGGTCTTCAACCCGCCGGAGACGCGCCTGCTGGCGGCGGCGCGGGCGCGTGGCCTGCCCACCCTCGACGGGCTTTCGATGCTGGTCTACCAGGGGGCGATTGGCTTCGAGATGTGGACGGGCCAAAAAGCGCCCGAAGCGGTCATGAAGCGGGCGCTGGCCGAGGCACTGGGGGTGTGAGGGCAGCGTCCCCCACCCCCGGCCCTTCCCCACGAGGTTGTATAGACTGGGGAAGAGGTTAGGGGTGGGGGTTATGAATTAGGCTTCGGCTGTGCGTGGGGCCAGTCTTATCTGGCCCCACATTCATGACATGCAGTGTCTATTGGGGTGGTGTCCAGCCTTCGGTCGTCCATTCGTGAGGGATGCCTTTGGCGTCGAGGGCGGCCTCGTAGTCTTTGAGGGTGGCGGCAGTGATGACATCTACGCCGGTGTCAATCACGCCGTTGACGACCCCCATGCGCTCTATGGCGGCGTCCTGGCCCTCAGTGACGATGCGGTAGATCAACTCCACCGACTTGTAGCCCATGTCATACTCGCGCTGGGCGACGGTGGCATCAATGACCCCTTCCTTGATGCCGTTGATGATGTCGGTGGTGGCATCGAAGCTGACCAGCCTGGTCTTGCCCACGCGCCCCGCTTCTTTGATGGCGGTGGCCCAGGCCGGGCCGTTGTAGGCGTAGACCCCGAAGGCCCCATCCAGTTCGGGGTGGGCGGAAAGGACGGAGTTGGCCAGCTCAAGGGCGCGCGCCGCATCCTCCCGGTCGTTGACCGGTTCCAGGGCGTTGATGGCGGTGCCCGCGATGGCCTCCAGAAAACCATCGGTGCGCTGCAGCGCGTTCAGCGCCGTGTCAGACCCCCGCCCAATGCCCACTGTGCCGCCTTCCGGCAGCAGTTTGACCATCTGCTGCCCGGCGATGACCCCCGCCGTGTAGTTGTCGGTGCCGATGTAGACCAGCGAAACAGAATCCTCCACCGGCGGCGTGTCGAGAGTGGTCACGATGATGCCAGCATCCGCCGCCTTCTTCATGACCGGCTCGAGCGCGTTGGGGTCAGAGGGCGCGATGGCGATCCCCGTCACCCCCTCCGCAATGTAAGTCTCCATGGTCTGGATCTGCGCCGCCACATCCTCCCTGGGCGGTACCCAGAAGATGGCCTGGTCGTCTCTCAACCCCAGGTCTTTCGCCGCCGCGCGCACTCCCATCTCGACGTTGCTCCAATACGGATGCACCGACTTCCCAATCACCACCACTTTGAAATCTTCAGGTACTGCCACAACGGGTGGTGTCCAGCCTTCGGTCGTCCATTCGTGAGGGATGCCTTTGGCGTCGAGGGCGGCCTCGTAGTCTTTGAGGGTGGCGGCAGTGATGACATCTACGCCGGTGTCAATCACGCCGTTGACGACCCCCATGCGCTCTATGGCGGCGTCCTGGCCCTCAGTGACGATGCGGTAGATCAACTCCACCGACTTGTAGCCCATGTCATACTCGCGCTGGGCGACGGTGGCATCAATGACCCCTTCCTTGATGCCGTTGATGATGTCGGTGGTGGCATCGAAGCTGACCAGCCTGGTCTTGCCCACGCGCCCCGCTTCTTTGATGGCGGTGGCCCAGGCCGGGCCGTTGTAGGCGTAGACCCCGAAGGCCCCATCCAGTTCGGGGTGGGCGGAAAGGACGGAGTTGGCCAGCTCAAGGGCGCGCGCCGCATCCTCCCGGTCGTTGACCGGTTCCAGGGCGTTGATGGCGGTGCCCGCGATGGCCTCCAGAAAACCATCGGTGCGCTGCAGCGCGTTCAGCGCCGTGTCAGACCCCCGCCCAATGCCCACTGTGCCGCCTTCCGGCAGCAGTTTGACCATCTGCTGCCCGGCGATGACCCCCGCCGTGTAGTTGTCGGTGCCGATGTAGACCAGCGAAACAGAATCCTCCACCGGCGGCGTGTCGAGAGTGGTCACGATGATGCCAGCATCCGCCGCCTTCTTCATGACCGGCTCGAGCGCGTTGGGGTCAGAGGGCGCGATGGCGATCCCCGTCACCCCCTCCGCAATGTAAGTCTCCATGGTCTGGATCTGCGCCGCCACATCCTCCCTGGGCGGTACCCAGAAGATGGCCTGGTCGTCTCTCAACCCCAGGTCTTTCGCCGCCGCGCGCACTCCCATCTCGACGTTGCTCCAATACGGATGCACCGACTTCCCAATCACCACCACTTTGAA
>JBBIHG010000052.1:5801-24611 GCA_037447125.1 Chloroflexota bacterium
TCTCGACGTTGCTCCAATACGGATGCACCGACTTCCCAATCACCACCACTTTGAACTCCTGCTGGGCAGTGGAGACCTGAGCGACCGTCATTGGCAGCAACACCAAAGCCAGAACCAGAAGTAAACTGAGACGCTTCATGATGTTCTCTCCTCGAAACATAGGCAATGCTGTTCGTTGGGCCGTGCCTGTCCACAAGAGATGTTCTCATAAAGGCTCACTAGGCATCACCTTCTTTCCGCTAATAGTTGATCTGTCTCAGGGGCGAAATCATCTTTGGCACCAACCATGTAGGCCACAATCTGTTCACGGAACTTGTGAATATCCCCGCTGACTGGACGATCTGCCACCTTACGTCCCTGACGCAATACAATAACCCGGTCACTCACTTCATAAACGTCTTCCAGACGATGGCTGATGAGGATGATGCCGCAACCATGGGCCTTCAACTCACGTATCAGATCCAACACCTTGCCGATAGCCGCCACACTCAACGCTGCAGTCGGCTCGTCCATGATGATGACCTTGGCATCAAAAGCCGTGGCGCGCCCGATGGCGATGGCCTGGCGCTGGCCACCCGACAGCCTCTCGACTTTCAGGCGCACCGAACTGATGTCAATCTTGAGGCGGTCGATCAGGTCGTGCGCTTGCTCTTCCATCGCGCCTTTGTTCATGACCTTTATGGGGCCAAGTCCCCAGCGTACTGCCTCACGTCCCAGGAACACATTGGCGGCCACATCCAGATTACCCGCCAGCGCAAAGTCCTGATAGACCATTTCAATCCCTAGCCGACGGGAGTCTTCGGGATTGGTAATGTGAACTTTTTTACCGTTGATGAGAACCTGCCCTTCATCGGGAATATAGGCCCCACTGAGGACTTTCATGAGGGTTGATTTGCCCGCCGCATTGTCCCCCACCAGCCCCAGCACTTCGCCGCCTTGCAATGCCAGGTCAACGCCCCGCAGCGCCTGGACTGCACCGAAGTGTTTCTTGATGTTCTGCATTTCTACGATAGGTGTCTGCTCTGCCATTGAGGCCATCCCTTGTTCAGCTACCTCTAGCTACGGCGGTGACGCCGCCACATATCCCAGGTCACAGCAATGACAAGGACAACGCCCAATACGACCTGTTGCAGGTAGGACGACACGTTGAGAAGCACCATCCCGTTGGACATGACGCCCATGATGGCGGCACCCAGGATGACCCCCAGCACCGTACCCTCGCCGCCAAAGAGGCTCGTGCCACCGATCACGGTGGCAGCAATGGCCCACAACTCGTAGGCCGAGCCGACTGCCGGTGTCCCCTGGCCAAGCCGTGAGGCCAGCAGAATGCCCACCAGCCCGCCCATCATGCCGCTGCCGGCGTAGCAAAAGATGCGGACACGGTCCACGTTGATACCGGACACGCGGGCCGCTTCGATATCGCCGCCGATGGCGTAGATGTGGCGGCCCAGGGTGGTCATGTTGAGGATGAAGGCGACGAGCAGCGCCGTGACGGTCAATATGATGAACATATTGGGTATTCCGTACCCCAGGATCGTTTGTTGGCCCTGTCCAAGCGTCAGAAAGGCAGATCCAGACGGGAAGACGACGGGATAACCCCGCGTGATGAATGCCGCTGCTCCGCTAGCCATCAGCCAGGTGCCCAGCGTAATGATGAACGGCGGGATGCGAAACTTGGTAACAAACAGCCCATGCCAGATTCCAACCAACGCGCCGAAGGCCAGGACAAGAATGATAGAGGGCAAGATGCCTATAGGGGGCAAAGCGGGCAGCACACTGTCGAAGGGCGGGATCGCATCGATCCCCTTCATCATTAGGGTCGCCACCAGCACCCCAGTCAGTGCCGTCATCGAGCCGACGGATAGATCAATGCCGCGGGTGAGAATGACCAGCAGCTCGCCGATAGCCAGCAGGCCGTATATGGCGACAAAACGCATGATAACAGCGAGGTTAGCGGGCCTGAGAAAGACTTCGGGTTTCTCCTGCCAGAAGAAAAAACATAAGGCCAGAAACACGATGGCGATGGGTAGCTCGCGGGCGTGCAGAAAACCCGGCGACCTGGCTCTCAGCCCTCGTAGCATTGTGCGGCGTTCGCTCATGGCGTCTGGGGCGTCCATTGAAGCAACTCCTGAGTAGAGGTGTCCCGGATACCGTTTAGGCCGTTGCTGCCCGCATCCGACTCAGGACAGCGATAGTCAACAATACCGATAACTATTAGCGGTGTTAGTTGGGAGGCGCGATGCTAGGCGTAGTTCCAACACTTCTCACTTCATGAGCGGCCCGCGGATCGGTAGCCCCGCGGATCGGTAGCTTGGGGCAACGTTGTCTGAAACCGGCTAGATGGCAGCAGATCATTTATTATTATAGTGGGAGTCCGGTTCTCAGGTAAAGGGGTGCATTTCACGAAAGTTCATACCCCCCATCCCTCGTCACCTGCGGTGACGTCTCCCTTCCCCCACGGCGTGGGGAAGGGAAAAAGACGCACGCGAACTAAGCCCCTCCCTCCTTGTGGGGGAGGGGTTTGGGGTGGGGGGATACTTCAATGGCCCGCAGTCCCTGCGCCTCCTGGCGGGCGACCCACAGCGCGGCGGGCAGCGCCGCCAGCAGGATGCCCGTCGCCAGCCAGAACAGCCCGCCGATGGCTACCACCGGCAGCAGGGCATAGGCGATCAACGGCCCGGCAGCAGCGCCGCCGTCGCCGATAGTGTTGATGATCCCCAGGATGCGCCCGCGGTTGTTCTCCCCGGCGTAATCGCCGACGAGGGTCATCACCTGCGTCTGCAGGACGCTGGTGGCGATCGAGCTGAGCATGATCGCCGTCACCACGACGCCCCCCCTGCCGCCCGCCGTCAGCGCCATCGAGGCCACGCCCAGGCCCAGCGCGAAGAGGACCAGCCGCCAGCGGTTGCCGGTCAGGTCGCTCAGCCAGCCGGCCAGCGGCGAGGCCAGCAGGCCGAGCGCCTGGCTGCCGGCGGCCATTGCCCCGGTGAAGGTGGACAGGTAGATGATCGTCCCGGCGACGCGCACCGTCTCGCCGACTCGCTCCTCCAGCAGCAGAGGCAGCACCGCGCCCAGGATGCCGATGAAGATCAGCCAGTTGACGCCCAGCAAGGCGATGGCGACCGCCAGCGGCAGGCGTTTGCTCGGCGGAGGGGCGGGCGTCCCTGGCTGCGAAGGCACGGCGGTGGGCGAGCGCGAAGGGTGCGCGGGCTGCGTCTCCGGCAGCAGCAACAGCCACAGCAGGGCCGCGATGAAGGTGATGCCAGAGCAGACGCGCAGCGCCGCGCTGTAGCCGAGCCAGTCGGTCAGCGCGCCGCCGGCCAGGGCCGCGCCGCCCGACCCCAGGAAGAACCACATTTGCAGGCGGCCCACGAAACGCCCGCGATTGGCGAAGGTGGACAGGTCGAGGGCCATGGTGCTGGCGCTCAGCCAGATGCCGGCCCAGGCCATGCCCCACAGCAGACGCCCGATCAGCAGCGGCCAGAAGCCAGGGACCGTGTAGAGCAGCGACGAGATCGCCCCTATGAACAGCGCCGGCACGGCGATCCTCCGGCGCGGGATGCGCTCGATGAGCACGCCCAGCGGCCCGTTGATGACGATACGGATCAGGCGGTTGGCCGAGAGCATCAGCCCGACGTTGGCCAGGACGATGCCGGCCTCCTCGGTGTGCGTGGGTAGCACGACGTAGAGCGTCAGGTCGCCGAGCAGAGAGAGGGCCACTCCCAGCCCGACGATGTGCAGCGCCCACTCCGCCGCCAGACGCTGGCGCCAGGCGGCCAGGGCAGGGCTAACCATCGCGCATGGCTTCCCAGACGGGTTGGCCCTCCCAAACCTGGGGGCGGGGAATGCCCAGCAAGTGGGCGATGGTCGCCGCCGTGTCGAAGATGCACACCGGCCCGCTGATGGCGTGGCCCGCTTTGACCGGCGGGCCGTTGAGAATCCAGGGGATGGTCAGGTCTTCGGGGGAGTCGGTGCCGTGCGAGAAGTCGTGGCCGCCGTGGTCGGCCAGCAGCAGCACGGTGTAGGCGTCGCGCAGCCCGGCGCGCTCCAGCGCGTCGAGCATGGAGCCCAGGGCGCCGTCCATGCGCTCGATGGCCGCGATGTACGGCGCGGACATCCAGCCGGCGGCATGGCCCACCAGGTCGGACTCGGCCAGGTAGACCACGACCAGATCGGGCTGCTCGCGCACGAGCAGGTCGGCAGCCTGGTCGGCCACGATCTGGTCGGCCTCAGCAGTCACGGCCCCATCGCGGCAATAGCTGACAGTCAGGCTGCCGTGCGCCGAGAGATCGCGGAGTTGTTCCCAACTGTAGAACATGGCCGTCTGCCGCCCGTTGTGATGAGCCACGTCCACGAAGCTGGGGAAGGCGACGGCGGACGGCTGGAAGATGTTGTCAGTCACGCCATGCCGGGCCGGCGAGACGCCGCGGAACATGGACATGTGCGCCGGCAGCGTGTAGCTGGGCGCAACCGACCGGGCGTTCCAGGTGTAGGCCCCGCTCTGCCACAGGCGGTCGGCGTTGGGGGTGTGGGCCTGGGCCAGGGCGTCGGGGCGGCAGCCGTCGAAGATGGTGAGAATGGTCTTGTGGATCATGGATGCAGTGGGGCCTCGTCGGTGAGTGGTGGCGCAAGCACAGGGCCGGTCAGGGATTGTCCGCGCCCGTCAGGGCAGCGATATGGACGGTGATGCCCTCGCGTTCCAGGGCTTCGCGGTACTCCGCGCTGAGTCCGTCATCGGTGACGATATCGTCCACCACCGACAGTGGTGCGACGCTGGCGAACGTCTTCAGCCCGAACTTGCGGCTGTCGGTGAGCAGGATGCAGCGCTGAGCATTGCGGATCATGGTGCGCTTGATCTGGGCATCGTCCGTATTGTACTCGGTCAGCCCGGCTTCCAGGTCCACCCCGCCGATGCCGAGGAATGCTTTGTCCACGTAGAACTGACCGAAAGTGTACTCGGCGACCGGGCCGATCAGCGAGCGCTCGCCGGGGCGCACGACGCCGCCGCACAGCATCAGGCAGATGCCAGGCTGATCGGTGAGCAGGTTGGCGATGGGCAGAGCATTGGTCAGCACGGTGATGTCCTGCAGGCCGATCAGGTGGCGGGCGAACTCCAGCGTGGTTGTGCCGATGTCCAGGGCGATGCTGTCGCCCTCGTGGACGAGTGAAGCGGCCAGCTTGCCGATAGCTCGCTTGGCTTCGGGCATCTCGTGGACGCGAGTGAAGACGGGCGGCTCGTAGCTGCGCCCGCGCGCGCTGACCGCCCCGCCGTGAATGCGCCGCAGCAGGCTCGCCTGTTCGAGGATGGTGAAGTCGCGGCGAATGGTCATGTCCGATACGCCGAAGCGCCGGCACAGCTCGGCGACGGTGACGACGCCCTGCTCGGCAATGATCTGCAGGATGACCTTCTGCCGCTCTGGTGCGATCACGGCACCCGCCTCTTTTCTCCGGCTTCATGTTATAATGCTAACACGAATCACTTGCATTTTATGTTGAATTATGTTGAAATAGACACAAAGCGCCACGACCAGCTTTCTGTCGCCGCTGACAGGTTAATGCCTGCGCGAGGGGATGACCAGCGTGTCAATCCAGTTGCGCAGTTCGGCCTCGCGGTAGAGCGGGTCGAGGATGTCCGGGCCGACGGCGAAGCGCTCGCGCAGCGCCGGGTCGTCCGGGTTGGCGTGCAGGGCGAACATCGCTTCGGCGTAGGCCTGCACGTCGCCGGTAGTGGCGAAGAAGCCTTCCTTAACAAGCGGTTCGGCGCGGGCGCTGATCAGGCGGGCCATCTCGTGGAAATTGTACTCCGGATGGTACTGCGTGGCCCAGAAGGTGCCGCTCTTGTGCTTGACTTCGAGCGCCTGCACGTGGGTGTGCTCGTTGACGGCCAGCAGCGCCGCGCCGCGCGGCAGCGTGACGACCTCATCCAGATGCATGATGAAGCCGTCGTAGACGTCGGGCTTGCCGGCCAGCAGCGGGTGCGTCTTGCCGGCCTCAGTGCGTGTGATGCGGCGGGCGATGCTCCACTCGCGGCCCTTCGGGTTCTTGCGCACTTCGCCGCCGGCGGCGTAAGCGGCCATCTGGATGCCCCAGCAGCTCCCGTAGCAGGGCACGCCCGCCTCGAAGATGGCCCGCGAAAGCTCGACCTGGCGCGTCACGCGCGGGTCGTCGGTGTGGTAGATGGTCAGGTCCGATCCGGTGAAGATGTAGGCGTCGTAGGAGCGCAAGTTAACGCCGGCCGGCAGGGCGCTGTCCAGGTCGGCGATGAAGAGCACGTCCAGCCTCGCCTGGGGGACGTAGCCCCGCAGGAAGCGGGCGTACAGGTCGTGGGGATGCCCCACGTTGGCAGCATCGAAGCGCTCGCGGCTGGTCCTGGGGTAGCCGTTGAGGATGGCGACCGCGAGCTTCAAGTCTTTGTGCATGGGTTCTTGTTCCCTTTCAAACAGAGTCTGTGTAGTTTCGAAAATACATCATGTGGACGAAAAATACTACCCCCTGCTGCGGGGTGATTGCATCAGACCCTGCGGCACCTGAGCCGGTTTACCTCGCCCCCGCGTGGCCCACTAACGCAGGCCTCGCCGCCCCCTCTCTCCATGCATGGAGAGGGGGCAAGCTGAGCGGAGCGGGGCTGGGGGTGAGGTCAACCAGTGCGCGCATAGAGATGCGTATGATCGGCCTGCACGCCGGCGTTTGCTGCGAGGGTCCTGCCTGCTGCTGCCCCTGCGCGCCACGCCCGCTCAGCGGGCACCCACCCTTCCCGCGCTGTTCTGTGCCAATGCGCCTGCTGCCATGAATCGCCTGCACCGTCATTGAGGAAGGATCACCATGCCTTACGGCTATCACGGCAAGATTCTGCACGTCAACCTGACCACCGGCAGCCTGACCGTCGAGGAGCCGGATGAGATCTTCTACCGCACTTACATGGGCGGCAGCGCCATGGGGCTGTACTACCTGCTCAAGAACACGCCCCCTGGCACCGATCCGTTCGCCCCGGAGAACACGCTGGCCCTGATGGACAGCGTGCTGACCGGCACTCCCATCGCCGGGCAGAGCCGTATGTGCGCGACAGCGCGCTCGCCGCTGACCAACATGGTCGGCGACTCGCAGTGCGGCGGCTTCTGGCCGGCGGAACTGAAGTTCGCCGGGTTCGATGGCATTGCCATCTGGGGCCGCGCGGAGAAGCCCGTCTACCTGTGGGTGCACGACGGCCAGGCGGAGCTACGCGACGCGACCCATCTGTGGGGCCGCGTGATCCATGACGTGCAGCGCGCGCTGGAAGACGAGCTAGGCGACAGGCGCATCCAGGTGTTGGGCATCGGCCCGGCGGGCGAGAACCTTGTCCGCTTCGCGGCGATGATGAACATGTCCAACCGCGCCAACGGGCGCACCGGCATGGGTGCGGTGATGGGCAGCAAGAACCTGAAGGCCATCGCCGTGCGCGGCAAACAGCGCCCGGAGATTCGCGACCGCGAGGCGTTCAAGGCCCTGGCCAGGTGGGGCGCGGACAACACCGAAGACGTGATGGGCAGCATGACCCTGCTGGGCACGACCGCCCTCATCCGCAAGCAGCAGGAGCGCAGCGGGCTGCCCGGCTACAATTACGACAGCGGCGTCTTCGACGGCTTTGAGGGCATCAGCGGCCAGACCATGCGCGAGACGATCCTCAAAGGCAACGACACCTGCTATGCCTGCACGGTGCGCTGCAAGCGCGTGGTGGAGAACGAGGAAGGCCCCTACGTGCTCGACCCAGCCTACGGCGGGCCGGAGTACGAGACGCTGAGCATGTTAGGCTCGTACTGCGGCGTCTCCGACCTCAAGGCCGTCGCCTACGCCAACCAGCTTTGCAACATGTACGGCATGGACACGATGTCCTGTGGCGCGACCATCGCCTGGGCGATGGACTGCTTCGCGCACGGGATTATCACCGAGGCCGACACCGGCGGCCTGGCCCTCAAGTACGGCGATGGGGAGATGCTGACTCGCCTGGTGGAGATGATCGCCCGGCGCGAGGGCTTCGGCGACGTGCTGGCCGACGGATCGGCTCTGGCCGCGCGGCGCTTCGGCCCTGCCGCCGAAGACCTGCTGATCACCGTCAAGGGGTCGGAGATGCCGGCGCACATGCCGCAGGTCAAGCGCAGCCTGGCCCTGATCTACGCCGTCAACCCGTTCGGCGCGGATCATATGTCCAGCGAGCACGACGGCAGTTACACCGAATACAACGCGCGCATTGCCGAGTTGGGACTGTTCAACCCGCAGCCGGCGCGCGTGCTCAACACGGAGAAAGTACGCTACGCCTTCTACACACAGTGCACCTACAGTATGCTCGACACACTCGACCTGTGCCAGTTCGTCTGGGGGCCAGACTGGCAGCTCTTCAGCCTGAGCCAACTGGCCGATACCATGCGGGCGGTCACCGGCTGGCCGGTGACGGTCTTCGAGCTGCAGAAGCTCGGCGAGCGCCGCCTGAACATGCTGCGCGCCTTCAATGCGCGCGAGGGCTTCGGGCGCGACCAGGATACCATCCCCAAGAAGCTGACAAAGCCGCTCAAGGGTGGGGCCAGCGACGGGCTGTTCGTGACCGTCGAAGAGGTCGAGCAAGCCAAGGACACTTACTACGGCATGGCCGGCTGGGATGTGGCGACGGGGATGCCCGTGCGCGCCAGGCTGGAGGAGCTGGGCATCGGCTGGGTGGCCGACGACCTGGAGGCAGCCCGCGCCGTGCCGGGGCGGTGACAGGGTGATCGTGTCGGGCGGCGCTGTGCCAGCGGGGTTGACTTCACCCCCGCTCGGCGCTAACGCGCCTCGCTTCTCCCTCTCCATCATGGAGAGGGGGCAAGCCGAGCGTAGCGAGGCCAGAGAGTGAGGTAAGCTGGAGCGCTGGCCAGATGGGAGTATCCCTGGAGAGAAGGGAGATGAGCGGTGACTGAGTCCAGTGTGGGCCTGCTGAGCCGTGAGGCGCTGGCGACCGCTGTGGATCGCGGCGAGATCGCCACCGTCCTGGTCGGCTTCCCCGACATGTACGGGCGGCTGCTGGGCAAGCGCTACGACGCGCGCCACTTTTTGGCGGCGGCGGAGCACGGCCTGCACTTCTGCGACTACCTGCTCGCCTGCGACCTGGCTATGGACCCCACGCCCGGCTATCGCTACACGGGCTGGGAGGCGGGCTACCGGGACGCCTGGGGCGTGGTGGACTGGACGACGCTGCGCCGCGCCACCTGGCTGGACCGCTCGGCGCTGGTCCTGTGCGACGTGCGCGACGAGGCGACGGGCGCGCTGGTGCCCGTCGCCCCGCGCTCGGTGCTGCGCCGCCAGATCGAGCGGGCGGCGGCGGCGGGCCTGGTCGCCAGGGGCGCGACCGAACTGGAGTTCTTTGTCTTCCAGGAGACCTACGACTCCGCCCGCGAAAAACGCTACCACGACCTGCGCACCTTCGGCGCGTATATCGAAGACTACCACCTGCTGGCCGGCGGCAAAGTCGAGGGGCTGCTCGGCCCTATCCGCGCCCACCTGCATGACTCCGGCATCCCGGTCGAGTTCAGCAAGGGCGAGTGGGGCGCGGGCCAGGAAGAGATCAACATCCGCTACAGCGATCTGCTGACCATGAGCGATCAGACGGTCATCTTCAAGCAGATGGCCAAAGAGATCGCAGTCAAGCAGGGGCTGGCGCTGACCTTCATGGCCAAGTGGGACGAGCGTCACGCCGGCAGCAGCATGCACCTGCACCTGAGCCTGTGGGACGCGAACGGCGGGCACAATGCGTTCGCCGGGCAGGGCGCGCCAACCAGGGATCTGCCCGTCGCCGCCAGCGACACCTTCCGCTGGGCCGCCGGGGGAATGATCGCCCACGCCCGCGAGTTAACCCTGTTCTTCGCGCCGACGGTCAACTCGTACAAGCGCTTCCAGGCAGAGTCTTTCGCCCCGACGGCGATCACCTGGGGCTACGACAACCGTACGACTGGCTTCCGCGTGGTGGGGCGCGGGGACGGGCTGCGCCTGGAGTGTCGCATCCCCGGCGCGGACGCCAACCCGTACCTGGCCCAGGCTGCGCTGCTGGCGGCGGCGCTGGACGGGATCGAGCGGCAGATCGAGCCGCCGCCGCTCTTTGCGGGCAACGCCTATGTCGCCAGCGACCTGCCGCGCGTGCCGCACTCGCTGCCCGAAGCCATCGCCGCCTTCGAGGGCAGCGGGTTGGCGCGGACGGCGTTCGGCGACGACGTAGTGGAACATTACCTGCACTTCGCGCGCACCGAGCAGCGCAAGGCCGACGGAGTGGTCACCTGCTGGGAGCGCGCGCGCTATTTCGAGCAGATTTGAGCCTGACCTCACCCCCGCTCGGCGCAGGTGCGCCTCGCCGCCTCCTCTCCATTCGAATAGAAAGGGGGCAAGCCGAGCGCAGCGAGGCTGGGGATGAGACAACCTTAGGGGTGCTGCTCTGTTGCATCCAGAGCGCGAACCGGTGTTGGTTCTGACTTGTGCGTATTCACCCAAAAGGAGCTTAGCAAACCCATGCGACTCGAAAACAAAGTGGCTCTGATCACCGGCGCGGGGAGCGGCCTGGGCCGCGAGACGGCGCTGCTCTTCGCCAAAGAGGGCGCGCGCCTGGTGCTCAACGACATCGTGGCCGAGACCGTCGAGGAGACGGCGCAGATGGTCGTCAACGCGGGCGGCCAGGCGATTGCCGTGACTGGCAGCGTGGCCGTCGATGCCGATGTCGAGCGGACGGTCAGGGCGGGCGTGGACAAGTTCGGCAAAGTGGACACGCTCTTCAACAACGCCGGGATCATGCCGGACGAAGATGTCTCCGTGCTGACGATGGAGCAGGACGTGTGGCGGCGCATCCTGGACGTGAACGTACAGGGCGTGGCCCTATGCTGCAAATACGGCCTCCCGGAGATCATCAGGGCGGGCGGCGGCGCGGTGGTCAACGTGGCCTCGTTCGTGGCCCTGGTCGGCTGCTCCGTCCCGCAGGACGCCTACACGGCTAGCAAGGGCGCGGTCATCGCCCTGACCCATTCGCTGGCGGTGCAGTTCGGCCCCAAGAAGGTGCGCTCCAACGCCATCTGCCCCGGCCCGATCATCACGCCGCTGATGGAGACGCTCTTCGCCACCGAGGAGGCGAAAATGCTGCGGCTGCGCCGCATCCCGATGGGACGCTTCGGCCAGCCGCCAGATGTGGCCTACGCCGCGCTGTACCTGGCCTCGGACGAGGCGTCGTGGGTGAATGGGGCGAGCCTGGTCGTGGATGGCGGGATCACGCACAACTACTTCTAGAGCGTGTTATGAACCTGGCACACTCGGCAAGGGAGGAAGGCGCTGCGTTGACCTCACCTCCTGGCCTCGCTACGCTCGGCCTTTCCCCCTCTCCATGCATGGAGAGGGGGGTGTCGAGGCGCGCCAGCGCCGAGACGGGGGTGAGGTGCAGCAGAGCGCGACAAATTGCCTGACAGGTTTTGCACACACGCGCACGTCCAAAAAGGTAGCATCGAGGTGTATTTTGTCTTACAATGGCGGTAAGGTCGGGGAAGCACCGGCTGTCGCTCTGGCTTGCCGGAGGCGCTGGTATTCTCTGCGCCCGTCCGCGCGAGATCGTCTTCGCGCGTGGCACCGAAGCAGACTGAGCATCCCGGCATTGCCGTGAAAGGAGGCTGCGATCGGCTGAGAATCGGGCACAACCTTGGTCGGGTTTCACGTATGGTAAGCACGGTTTTACGGTGTCTTAGTGTGGGTTTAGCGCACGCGGTGTAGGCTCTTGGACGTGCGCCGCGAGGGCGCTAACTGTTCGCATAGATGCAGATTCTAAGGAGAAGAGGATCATGAAGAAGCTCGTACTTCTAGCGATCGTGTTGGTGATGGTGATGGCTATGGCCCTGCCAGTATCACCGATCGGCGCGCAAGAAAAGACCAAGATCGACGTGTGGATCGCCTTCCAGGACTATCGCTGGGACTGGGCCAAGGAAGTAGCTGCTGAGTTCAATGCGCTGTTCCCACAGTATGAAGTCGTCATCACTGGCGGTTACAGCTACGAGACCATGTTCGCCCAGGTGGCTGTTGCTGCCGAGCAGGGTCAGCTCCCTGCCGTCGTCCAGTACTTTGAGGCGGCCACGCAGGACGCGCGCGACAGCGGGCTGTTCAAGCCGATCGCCGATGCCCTGGCGGACCGCACCGAGATTCTTGGGCTCCAGGTGGACCTGGAAGACTACGTAGCCCCGGTGATCGCCTACTACACGCTCGATGGCAAGTTCACTTCCATGCCCTGGAACACGTCCTCGTCGATCATGTTCTCGAACATGAACTACCTGCGGGCCGCTGGCTGGGACACGCCGCCGGCGACCTGGGATGAGGTTGAGGCTGCCTGTGAAGCGATCATGGCCCTGGACAGCCCGCCTGAGTACTGCTTCACCTGGCCGAACCACGGCTGGTTCTTCGAGCAGTGGCTGGCCCAGCAGGACGCGCTGTATGTCAACAACGGCAATGGCCGCGAGGCGCGTGCGACTGAGGTGGCCTGGAACAGCGAAGCCGGCGTGGCCATCCTGCAGTGGCTGGATGACCTGTACAACAAGGGCTACCTGTACTACAGCGGCGCGCAGGGCGGCGATTCCTGGTCCACCGTGGATCAGGCCTACTCGACCCAGCAGGTCGCTATGGCCGTCTACAGCAGCTCGGACACGACCCTCTACACCGAGATGGGTATCGAGGGCGGCTTCGAGACGGTCGCCTCGTTCCTGCCCTACAACGACGACACCGGCTGGACGGGCAACCTGATCGGTGGCGCGACGTTGTGGCTGGTGGACGGCCTCGACCCGGCGGTTGAAGAGGGCGCGCTGGCCTTCTTGCTGTACTTCACCAACACCGAGAACGCAGCCGACTGGCACAAGGTCACCGGCTACATCGCCATCCGTGAGAGCGCCAACGAGCTGCTCGCGGCTGAGGGCTGGTTTGACCAGTGGCCGAACCAGACAGTGGCTGCGCGCCAGCTTGCCGAGAGCACGATCACCCCGGCGACCAGCGGCGCGCTGGTGGGCGGCTTCCCGGCCATCCGCAACCTGGTCACCGCGGCGATTGACCGCGTGCTGCTGACCGACGACGACCCGGCGGCTGTCCTGGCCGAGGCGGCAGCGGCGTCCAACGTGATCATCGAAGAGTATAACCTGCTGAACGCGCCGTAACTCGACGCGCCTCAGCACCAGTCATGGAGGGGCGGCCACACGCCGCCCCTCCGCGATCGGGCTTCTTGTTGCAGCAGAAAGACAACAGTCATCATGGTCGTTTCTCCGGTGATACTGATGTTGTTTGGCGCGGCGGTGGGCGCCGCCGCTTTGGGCTATGTCTTCCAGAGGGCCGGCGCGCGTCTGCTGTTGGGGTTTGGAATCGGCGCCATCGCCGGGGCGCTCGGCTCGGCGCTGTTCATGGCGCCGCTCGATTACTGCACCTTCGAGTCCGGGCGCAAGTCCCTCGACCAGACCTTTGGCCTGATCCTGGTGGTGGCCGGCATCGCCATCGTCGTGACGCCCGTGGGCTGGCTGAGCGGCAAGCTGCTGCGCCGCGAGAGCCTGATGTCTGGGGAACAGACGCAGGGCACCTTCAGGCATTGGTGGATTACTGCGCCACTGCTCGCGCCGACCCTGACCATTCTTGTGTTGTTCCTGTACTACCCCTCGCTGGAGACGCTGCGCCTTTCGACCATGCTGTCACGGCTTGGGGCGCGGCGCGAGGTCTTCGTGTGCATGGACAACTTCACCCGGCTGGTGTCGGACCAGGCATACATAGATACTGTCGTGCGCACAATGTACATCTCGTTCTTCATCGTTGTGCTGAGCATGGGCCTGTCGCTGCTGATCGCCACAATGGCCTATCTGCCCCTGCGCGGCGCGTCCATCTACCGGGTTCTGCTCGTCTGGCCCTACGCCATGTCCCCGGCAGTGGCGGGCATCATCTTCCTGCTAATGTTCAACCCATCGGGCGGCATGTTCAACTACCTGTCCGACAAATGGTTTGGCTTCAAGTTGGGCTGGCTCAACGACCCGGCGGTCGCTCCCTGGGCGGTCATCCTGGCCAGCGTGTGGAAGTCTATGGGTTTCAACATCCTGTTCTACATTGCCGGGCTGCAGAACGTGCCCAAAGACCTGATTGAAGCGGGCGCGATTGATGGGGCGGGGGTGCTGCGGCGCTTCTGGTACATTGTCTGGCCCATGCTCTCGCCGATCACCTTCTTCCTGATCATCACCAACCTGACCTACGCCTTCTTCGAGACCTACGCCACCATTGACTACCTGACACCCGGCGGCGGGCCTCTCCAGTCCACGACGACCATGATGTACCGCGTCATCCAACTGGGCGTGCAGAATAACGACATGGGCAAGGCCGCTGCGCAATCAATCGTGCTCTTCATGACGGTCATCGGCATGACGGTTGTGCTGTTCCGCACCGGCGGGCGGCAGGTTACCTACGGAGTATGAGGCCATGACGGCTGCTTCCCAACACACTGTCCGCGTGATGCCGGCCGCATCCTGGCGCAAGACGCTGCGCGCCTGGCTGCCCAAGCGCTGGTACGCGCACCTCATCCTGACCGTGGCTTGCATCCTGTGCGGTATTCCGCTGTTCTACGCGCTGCTGGTCGCCACCCAAACCAACGCGGAAGTCTTCCGCTACCAGTTCTCTCCGGGCACGGGCCTGGCATCCAACTGGAACACGGTCTTCTACGAGCGCCATCTGCACACGTACATGATCAACAGCGTGATCATGACGGCGGGCATCACCATCTTCAAGACGGTCTTCTCGCTGCTGTCGGGCCTGGCCTTCGTCTATTTTCGCTTTCCGGGCAAGTGGTTGGTCTTCGGTTTCGTGCTGATCACGCTGATGATGCCCACCGAGGTGCTGATCATTGCCCTGTTCCGTTTCATCAATGATCTCAACTGGCAGAACACGTTCTACGCGCTGATCGTGCCCTTCACGGCCAGCGCGACAGGCACCTTCCTCTTTCGCCAGCATTTCGCCAGCATCCCACCGGAGCTGTCGGAAGCGGCCCAGCTCGACGGCGCGAACCCGCTGCAGTTCCTGTTCCGCGTGCTGGTGCCGATGAGCTGGAACACGATCGGGGCGCTGGCCGTGGTCCAGACGATCTATGCCTGGAACATGTACCTGTGGCCCAACATGATCATCTCCGACCCGGACATGCAAACCATCCAGACCGGCATCGGCACGCTGCGCCTGGGCGGCGGCGCGCTGCGCTTTGGGCCGCTGATGCTGGGCACGGTGATCGTCAGCCTGCCGCCGGTGATCGTCTTCATCCTGCTGCAGAAGCAGTTCATGAGCGGGTTCACCCTCACGCGGGATAAGTAGGTATCCCGCCCCCGCCCACACCGCCGGCCGCCCCGGCGGTGTTTCGTTTTCGCTGCGGAAGCGGCGCAGTCCGTGTTACAATGGCGCCGGCATCCGCCCTGAGCCTTGTGTTGCGTTGGAGAGAGCCGCATGACCGGCACCCGCGATCTATTGCCCGCTGTCTATCCCGACCTGGCCCTGCCGAAGCGCCTGCTGCGCTGAGGGCCGGTCACGGGGTGTGGCCGCGTATGAGCGCAGACCGGCGAGCACCTCTGCACGCTCTCTCTGTGGCGCTGCTGGTCGGCGCGGCGATCCTGGCTGGAGCGCTGGTGTGGATCGGCACGCCGGGCGGGACGAGCACGTCGCCCGACTCGTGGGTCTACCTGTCCACAGCGCGCAATCTCCTGGCCGGAGAAGGCTTCACCCGCTACAACAACGTCCCCTTTGTGCCCTGGCCGCCGCTGTTCCCCCTGCTCATCGCGGCGCTGGTCGGCCTGGCCGATGCGATCGGGCGCGACCTGCATCTCCTCGACGCGCTGCGCGCCATTCACGTGCTGGTGACAGCCGCGACTGTCGTGGCTGCCGGGCTGCTGTTCCGGCGCTTCATGCACTCGGCGGCGATGGCCGCCCTGGCGGCGCTGGCGGTCGCGCTGAGCTACCCGCTGGTCTACGTGGCGACGTTCGTCTGGTCCGAGCCGCTGTTCGTGCTGCTCTGTCTGCTGTTTCTGCACACCCTGGACCGCCATCTCGCCGCCCCGCGCGCGCGGAGCCTGCTCCTCGTCGCCATCCTGGCGGCGCTGGCCAGTGTTCAGCGCTACGCCGGCGCCGTGCTGATCGTGGCGGGCGTGCTGGCGCTGGCCCTGGCGGCGCTCAGGGTGCCCCTGCGCCGTCGCCTGCGCGACGCAGGCGTCTTCGCAGCAGTTGCGGCGCTGCCGCTGGTGCTGTGGCTGGCGCACAACTACGCCCGCACCGGCACGCTGACTGGCAAGCGCGCTCCTTCAACGCAGTCGTTGCACACCAGCCTTCGCGCCGTCTACGATCTCACCGTTAGCTGGCTGACGCCAGAGCGCTGGGGCATCGGTTACCAGGCAGCCGGGCTGATCCTGGGCCTGGTGCTTGTCCTGATCCTGATCCGGCTGGTCAGGCGCGAGCGGCGAGCGGCGCTGCCAAAGCTAGCTGGGCTGCGCGCGCTCCCCCTGGCGCTGTTCGCGGCGCTGTACGGCGCGTTTGTGGTCAGCAGCGCCTCGCTCGTCCGCTTCGATCCGATTGACGAGCGGCTGCTCGCCCCGCTGTATGTCCCCACCATCGGGCTGGCCTTCGCCGTGCTGGACTGGCTGGTGGGGCAGCTTCGCGCCCGTCCCTGGGGACGCGCTCCGGCAGTCGTTCTGACCGCGCTGGCTGCGCTGTGGCTCCTCTATCCGGTCAGCCGCTTACAGGACAATCTGACCACCCTGCAAGATATCTCACGAGCCTCGCAGATCACTTACGAGTCGTGGCGCGAGTCGCCGCTGATGCGCGCGGTGCGGGCCGATCCGCCCGCCGGCCGCCTGCTGACCAACGCGCCGCTGCATCTGCTGGTGCACGCCGGCCTGGCCAACCGCCCGGTGCCGGTCACGCTCGACGGGTGGGCGCCGCTGGTGGAGGATGCCGCGGGCAGGGGGCTGATCCTGGTCTGGTTCGAGCCTGTCACGCGCTGCGACTGGGTGCGCAAGCATTGCACCGAGACGGACTATACGGTAGAAACGCTGGCCGGGACGTGGCAGATGATGCCCATCATCTTCGCCGCGGATGGGGGCGTGTACTGGCTGGGCGCTGGGCCCGCTGCGCAACCTGGGGAGTGAGCGCGTGACCGATGCATCATCGCTGGCCGGACGTGGCTGGCCTGCCCGGCTGGCAACGGGGCCTGTCACGCTGCTTGCCGCCGTGCTGATCGTGGGCGCGATGGCCATCGGGACGGCGCGCTTTCACGACCGCAACTATCGCGCCGACGAGGTGAACACTGTCCATGCGGGCGTGGTGCTCAACGCCGCCGAGACTGCCCAGTGGATAGGGCAGCAGGCGTCGCACCCGGCTGGCTGGCGCGTCCTGGCCGTGTACTGGGTCAAGCTGGTGGGGGTGACCGAGAGCGCGACGCGCTGGCTCTCGGTGCTGTGTGCCATGCTCACCCTGGCGCTGGTCTACCGGCTGGGCGCGGACCTGTTCGACCGCTCGACCGGGCTGGCTGCATTGTTTCTGCTGGGCACGGCGCCTTTCTTCATCTTCACCATGCGCGAGTTCCGGCCCTACGCGCTGCTGGCATTGGCTGCCGCCGGGCTGCTGCTTGCCCTCCTGCGCTGGGTGCGCCAGCCGTGCTTCGGCCATGCGCTGTTGTTCGTAGGGTTTGGGGTGGTCGCCCTGCAAACACACTATTTCGCCGGCTACATTCTGGCGGGGCAGGCGCTGGCCTTCGTGCTGCTGGTGCGCTGGGAACGAGGGCGGTACCTGCGCGTCTTCGGGCTGTTCGCCGCGATTGCCTTCTCCTTCACGGCCTGGCTGCTACCGGTCATTCACCGTTTCATGTTTCGCGGCGGCAAGTCCTACGCCCTGCCGTCCAACTGGGATACGCTGGTCCTGCTGCACAACGATCTGCAGATCGCCCCGCTGGCCCTGGGCCAGCTTTTGCTGGTCGCCGCGCTGCTGTTGCCGGTGAGGGGCTGGAGGCAGCAACCGGGGGAGAGCGCGGTATTCCGCTGGGGCGAGGAATGGCGCAAGGGGTATGTGCTGCTTGTGCCGCTGATCGCGTTGATTCTGTCCTTTGTCGCCAACGCCTGGATGAGCAGCATCACCACGCGCAACCTGATCATCTTGCTGCCGCCGCTGGCCGTGCTGCTGGCCTTTGCGTTGCGTCGCATGCCCTGGCAGGCTCAGGTGGGGCTGCTCGCCCTCATCGCCTTTGCGGCGCTGACCAGCTTTCGCGCCTACCGCGAGAACGCGCCCTACAAAGAGACCGTGGCCTTCATCGCCCCCACCTACCAGCCGGACGATCATTTTCTGGTGAGCGGCATCAAGGAGCCGCGCGAGCTGGCCTACTACCTCTTCGACCGGCTGGAGCCGCGCCCGCAGAACGGCAACATGTACTTTGTGGGCTACCTGGAGACCGAACGGCCACAGGCCGAACATCTGCAGAACCGCGTCTTCGCGCCGGAACCGGGCAAAATGGCGAAGTTCGAGGAGTTCCTGGCTGATGCCGGGCGTCTCTGGTACATCTACGGTGAGGAGCAGTTGATCCTGCAGAACGTCCCCCCCTTCCTGGACATCGTGCAGGCCGACTTCGGCGTCGCCCGCGCGGGGACGATGGTCGGCGACCGGCGCACCTACTACCTGCGCGAGTATCGCCGCATCCCCGACGACCTGCGCGACCTGGTTCGCTTCGGCGAGGCGATCAGCCTGCAGAAGTGGCACCTGCCGGACGGGGTGAGCGTCCGCGCCTGCCAGGCGGTGCCGTTCGAAAGCTGG
>JBBIHG010000053.1:0-24545 GCA_037447125.1 Chloroflexota bacterium
CGGCCAGCATCGCCTCCATGATCCTCACCACCGAAGCCCTCATCACCGACATCCCGGAGGAGAAGCAGCCCGCTGCGCCTCCAATGCCGGAGTACTAGACCGCATACGCAGAGCGCCTATCAAGCGGCAGGCGGCTCCCCTGACAAGGGAGCCGCCTGCTGTTTTGTAGCGATTTCAAGGCTGCCCGTGTATAGTCCCTACAATGAGCGCGGCGCCACCTGCGGGCGGCAGCAAGCACGGTTGGGCCAGCAGCGAAGTCGTCGCGCCAGTTCAGCGTGGGATTATGGAAGCATTTTCGGTTGGCGCGACAGTTGGCGGCTACGCGATCCGCGACGAGATTGGGCGGGGCGGCATGGCCACGGTCTACCGCGCCCACCAACTCTCGATGGATCGCGATGTCGCGCTCAAAGTGCTGCCGTCGCAGTTCCTCAACCAGCCCACCTCACTAGACCGCTTCAAGCAGGAAGCGAGCATCGTCGCCCGCCTGGAGCATCGCGCCATCGTCCCCGTGCACGATTATGGCGAATTCGAGGGCGTTCCCTATCTGGTGATGCGCTACATGGATGGCGGCTCAGTGGACGATCTGCTGGCCGTGGGGCCGGTCTCGCCGGAGCGCACCCTCCAGATCGTGCTGCAGATCGCGCCGGCGCTCGACTACGCCCACCGCCAGGGAGTGCTGCACCGCGACCTCAAGCCGAGCAACATCCTGCTCGACGCCAACGGCGACGCCTATTTGACGGACTTCGGCATTGCGCGCATCCTGGGCCAGAACGCCAAACCGCTGACGACCAGCGGCGTGGTGGGCACGCCGTCGTATATGTCGCCTGAGCAGGCGCAGGGGCACGATCTCGATGGGCGATCCGACGTCTACGCCCTGGGAGTCGTGCTGTTTGAGATGCTGACTGGCGTCAGGCCGTTCGAAGGCGATACCCCCTACACCGTAGCCGTCAAGCATGTCACTGAACGCCCGCCGTCGCCCTGCGCCATCAACCCTGGTCTGTCGCGCGCGGTGGAGAACGTGCTGCTCAGGGCGCTTGAGAAGAAGCGTGAGAACCGCTATGGGACGGCTGTCGCTCTGGCCGGCGCGCTGAAGCACGCAATCGAGGGGGCGCAGGCTGGCGCTGTGGTGCCAGCCATGATCGCGACTGAGCCTTCACTCACTGAGCGGTTGAAGGCTGGCGCTGCCCGGCGCCGGATTGACACCGGGCGGGTCCTTCTACGCCGTCCAGAAAGCGGCCAGCCACACGCTGAGCCACACCGATCGCCGCCTACGCCCCCGTCTTCGTATGGCATGCCCCGCGTTGTCTCGCGGCGGCGGCGCAAGTCGGCCGGCTATGCAACGTGGCTGGCTGTGGCTATTCTCCTGACGCTGGTCACACTCGCGGTGACGACGGGCGGCGTGTACTACCTGATCAACAACTCGCCAGCGCCGCGGCAGATTACGCCCGACTACGCAGCGACTGGCGTGTTCAAGCTGACGGCCACTAAAGAAGCGCTCACCCAGCCGACTCTGGGCGCGAGCGACCAGAACGGCGAGGCCGCTACCATGCCGACTCCTCTGCCAACCAACACCCCTCGCGCGCCCGTGGAGACTGCGGGCGAAGGCTCCTCACACAGCAGCGGGGCCTTCCCAGAGTGAGTCCCCGCTGTTTGGATTGGCTGGCGACAGTGCAGCGCCTACCAGCCGCGCTTCTTGGCCGCGGCGATCTTGATAGCCCCCAGAAACCGCTCCAGGCCCTGTGAAACACTGCCTTCGGGCAGGTGGAAGCGCACGACCCGCCGCTGCTTGGTTTGTAGGGCTTGCAGGTCGCCCTGCGCCTGCGCTCGCTTGAGCAGCATGAAGTCGTATGGCTCGCCGGGGATGGGGATCTTCTCGTAGTTCTCCACCGTGATCTGGATGAACACCCCGTTGTTGGGGCCGCCCTTATGCAATTGGCCGGTCGAATGGAGGAAGCGCGGCCCGTAGCCGAGGGTCACGGCGCGCATGGTCGCGTGGCGCAGCTCCTGGCGGATTGCCTCCAGTAGCCTGTTGTGGCGCTGCGTGGGCGCCAGGTAGGCCATCAAGGCGATGTAGTCCCCAGAGTGGGCCAGGCTCATGTGCGCCAGCAGCATATTCACCAAGTCGCCGTAGTCGAAGCCGCGTTGCTGGACAATGCGGCGCAGCATATCGGCGGTCTTGCCATCCGCGTAGAGCTTCAGCCCATTTTCCTCAAGCACCGGCGCTTGATCGGGCAGGTCGCCGTGCCTGGCGATGTGCTCCAGCAGCCGCCGGGTGTTGGTTTTGCTCTCCTGCACGTTGGGCTGGTCAAAGGGGTTGATCTGCAGCAGATGACCGGCTACTGCTGTGGCGAACTCCCAGCGGAAGAACTCGCCGCCCAGCTCATAGGCATCAGCCAGGCGCAGGGTCATCACCGGGTGTCCTGCGGTCAGGAGGTCACGAACCATCGTATCCATGTGCCCTGGCTCGTCGTCCAGGCGCAGGTAGACGAAGAAACGATCGTCGTCGAAATCGCGGGGATCGTCCGGCACGACGTTGGCTACCGGCACAATGCCTTTGCCCTCTTTGCCAGTGCTCTCGGCGATGAGCTGTTCGGCCCACAGGCCGAAGTTGCTGATGGTGGGTGAGGTGACGAAACAGACCTTGTCGCGCCCGCGCTGGGCAAGACGGCCCATCGCTGCGCCCAGCCAGGCACCAGGATTGCTAGCTGTCGGCACATTGCGCCCGCAGGCGGCAGCCATGTTGCGCGCGCTGCTCAGCAGCCGGTCCAGATCGAGGCCCATGATCGCGGCAGGGACCAGCCCAAAGCAGCTGAGCGCGCTGTAGCGGCCCCCGATGTCCGTCAGGTTCAGGAACAGGTACTTGAACTTCTTGTCGTGGGCGATCTTCTCCAGGGCCGAGCCAGGGTCGGTGATGGCACAGAACTGCGCTCCGGCTTCTTCCCCGTGCCTGGCCGCGACCAGACTGTGGAAGTACTTGTAGAGCGACATCGTCTCGACTGTGTCGCCGGACTTGGTGGAGACGATGAACAATGTCCTGTCCAGGTCTATGCTGTCGGTGGCCAGTGCGATCGCCTGCGGGTCGGTCGTGTCGAGGACGATCAGGTCAGGAAAGCCAGCCTGCACACCGAAGGTCTGGCGCATAACGTCTGCGGCCAGACTGCTGCCGCCCATGCCTAGCAGCACGGCATGGCTGTACCCGGCAGCGCGCACAGCCTCGCGCAGCGCGTGCAGCAGCGCGAAGAACTCCTCTTCAGCGTGGACCACGTCAAGCCAGCCAAGCCAGGGCCTGATCGCCTGCTGGAGGGCTGGCTCCTCTTTCCATACCGCCGGGTCCTTATCCCAGATGCGCTGCGCGATCTTCTGCCTGTCGAGCTGATTGATCACTTCACGCAGGTCGCTTTCATAGGCGTCGCAGCATAGGCTCTGGCGCCGCATGACACCGGCCAGCAGCACCTGCTTCTTGCCCTCAACCGCTTCCAGGAGCCGGCGGAAGTCGTTGGCAAACGATTCGACGCCATCGCCCTGAAGCTGCTGCACGACCTTGTCCATGCTCACGCCAACCTCGGCAAGCTGGGTCATCACAGCGCGCGCCTCATCCACGCCCTGCTCAAGTGTGGGGGCCACTACGCCGTGATCGCGGAAGGCCTCGATGGTCTGCGGTGGCAGGGTGTTCACCGTGTGCGGGCCGATCAGCGTGTCCACGTAGTACGTGTCTGGAAAGGCGGGATTCTTGGTGCTCGTGCTGGCCCATAGCGGCCGCTGGACGCGCGCACCCTTCGCGCTCAGGCGGGCAAAGCGCTCGTTCTCGAAGATCTCTTTGAAGCGCACGTAGGCCAGCCTGGCGTTGGCGATGGCCGCCTTGCCGAGCAACTGCCGGTTGACCTGGGCGCTCTCGAAGCCGCCGCGCATCCGTCCCGTGCGGATATTGCTCTCCAGGATGTTGTCCACGACGCTGTCAATGCGGCTGACGAAGAAGCTGGCCACCGAGGCCACGCGCGAGATATCCTCTCCAGCTTCCAGACGGCGCTCCAGGCCGCGCACGTAGCGCTCGGCCACCTCGCTGTAGTTGTCTACGGAGAAGAGCAGCGTCACGTTCACATTGATCCCGGCGGCAATGGCCTCTTCAATGGCTGGCAGACCCTGGTGCGTACCAGGGATCTTGATCATCACATTGGGCCGATTCACCAGGGCGAAGAGACGCCTGGCATCGTGAAGCGTCTGTTCGGTGTCGTAGGCCAGCAGCGGCGAGACTTCCAGGCTGACATAGCCATCCTCGCCACCCGTGCGCTCGTAAACGGGGTGCAGCACGTCGGCGGCGGCCCGAATGTCAGCGATGGCCAGTTCCTCGTAGATGTCAACGACTTCCCGATCGAGCAGCCCGGCGATGGCCGCGTCGTATTCCTCGCTGTCGGCGATCGCTTTGGCAAAAATGGTCGGATTGGAGGTCATGCCCACGATGCCCCCTGCGACCAGAGACTCAAGCTCGCCCGACTCGATCAGGCTGCGCTTGATGAAGTCCATCCAGATGCTTTGTCCTAGCTGCTGGACCGCGATCAACGGGTTGGCAGACATATGGAACTCCTCATCAGTCAGACTGCCTGGAGACAATTCCCTGGCGCGGCAGCCGCCAGCGGGTGCTGACACGCCGGCCTATGGGCACCGCAACTCGTCTTCCAGCGCGCGAACCTTATCGTGGCGGCGCACGTAGCGCAGCACCTCGTCCTGGAAGCGCGCGCTCAGAAAGGCGGTGACCAGTTCCTCGGCCAGCGCCGGGCCGATCACACGGCTGCCCAGACACAGCACGTTCATATTGTCGTGCTCAACGCCCTGGCGCGCCGAATAAGTATCGTGGCACAGGCAGGCATAGATGCCAGGAATCTTGTTGGCGGCGATGCTCGCCCCCACGCCGCTGCCGCAAATGACAATTCCCCTTTCGGCAGAGCCTTCGACGATGTGCCTGGCAACCGCCACTGCGTAGTCGGAGTAGTCCCTCGGCTCATCGGCAGTGTCGGTCCCCACGTCGAGGACTTCGTATCCCTGCCGGGCAAGGTAGCCCGCCAGCGTCTCTTTGAGCGGGAAACCAGCATGGTCCGCTCCCAAGGCTATTCTCATGACCCGTCCTTCTTGTCACGCTCTGGCGCACGACGGCCCGATTATAGCGCGCGGCAGGCGCAAGAAAAGAGAGCGGCCCTGGATCAACAGGGCCGCCACCGGACAGCAACACCCGACCACACCTTAGCCGGGTGCCAGGGTCGGCGTGGGGCCGCTGGGAGCCGGCGTGTGGGTAGGCAGCGGCGGCTGAGTAGGCGCAGCCGGCAGCGTAGGAGCACCGCCGGTGACGCCTGTGCCCGTCGCCGGAGTGCCGCCTGTTCCAGCCGGGGCCACCGGCAACACAGTGGGCGAGAGATCGGCCACGCAGCGGAAGCCGATCCCCGCCGTTGGGCTGCCGGGCGCATGGCTCATGCGGTGAACCGAACGCAGGAACAGGGGGATGGTGTCCCAGCTTCCGCCGCGGTGCACCTTCTCCGTGCCGGCAATCGGACCCCTGGGATTCGGCTCGGGCGCGCTGAGCTGCTGCGTGTAGTAGTCTGGCTGATACCAGTCGTAGACCCACTCCGACACATTGCCAGCCATGTTGAACGCCCCATAAGCGCTGACCCCATTGGGATAGGACGTGACCGGTACCGTGCCCGGCGCTTCGGTGACAGAGGACATGGCGCGCTGGACGTCAAACTCGAAGCCCCACGGGTAGATACGGTTCTGCGAGCCGCGCGCTGCGCGCTCCCACTCGGTCTCAGTCGGCAGCCGCCGGTTGAGGGTGTTGCAGTATTCGACTGCGCCCCACCAGGTCACGAAGGGCACCGGGTGCGTGCTATAGAAGCCCGGGTTGCGTACCGAATATGTTGTCCCATCGAACAGGATGTAGCTGTTCTCCTGCTCCTGGGTAGTCTGAACACAGGGTTGGCCCTGGCATTGTGTCTTGTGGCTGTTTGGACCAGCCCAGTTCAAGAAAGTGACATACTGCTGCGTGGTGACCTCGTACATCTCGATGGCGAAGCTGTCCACCGTAGTCTGGTGCGGCGGCGTGGAGTCCTGTACCCAGCTCAGGTCCTCACAGACTTTCTCCCACAGACTGCACTCGTCCATCGCCTGGGTGGCTTCTTCCAGGGTGGTGCCCATCATGAACGTGCCGCCAGTCACTTCCACCAGCTCGGTCTTTATCGCGTCTAGCTCAGGGGGGATGATCGGCGCCTGGGGCAGGCCGAGAGCCATCGGCTCCACCTGGCCAGGCGGTGTGCCGAGGGCTGGCGTGTTTTCAGGGATGGCGGCAATCGTGGCGGTGCCGGCATCCGGGCTGGAGCCTTCGGCTGCCAGCGGTGTCTCGGCGTCCAGCGCGGGGGTGGCGCCAGGCGTGATGCCCTCAGCGACCACCTCCGCGGCTGGCAGCGGCGACGGAGTCGGCTCGGTGGGCACGAATGTGTCATCAGGCGTCTGCCCACCCGCAGCGGGCGACGTCTCAGCGAACTCGACCGTGACCACCGGGGCCACCTCTGCGCCGATGGGCGCTTGCGCCGCGGTCGTCTCCGTCTGCTGGGCTACTTCGGTATCATTGGGGACGATCAGAACTGAGGGGGTGCTTGTGCTGCCTTCGAGCACCGGGAACGAGACCGCCCCCAGCGCATAAGCGCCGACGCACACGACCAGCGCGAAGCCCAGCCCCAGCGTTAGCCCGATCATCAACCACTGCCAGCCGGAATCGCTCGTGCGCCGGCGCAGGCTGCCGTAGTCATCCTTCATCGCAACGGCTCCTTACTCATCTCGGTCATGGCCAACGCAGCGGTCGGCCTCCGATGTCTCTTTCTGGCAGGAGCGATGTTTGTCCTGGATGGCAATCGCCCTCAGGTCATGAGTCCGGCGTCTTGGGTCGAAAGCCTGGGCCGGTCTCATGACTTAAGACCCCCGACTCAGTGCTGCCGACTCAGCCGCACAGCCCGCAGTAATGGCGCGTGGCCGTTTCGCCCCCTCCACTACTATACCGCTCCCGTTGAGGCTCACCAAACGCCTGGCCTACGCTTCCTCGCTGTTTCTCATCGAACTCTCATCCTCGCCTGCCGTTCCGTCCAGGAGGCGGCGGTAGGTCGCCTGCAGGGTGAGCGCGTCAGCGACGTGGAATGGCTCTGGGGCCTCGACTCCCACCGTACCCTGTGCCCCACAGTCAATGAGCGCCTGCAGCAACGCGCGATAGCGCAGATCGGCCTCGTTGAGCGGCAGGTGCTGGCGCTCCCCACGTGGCCCGTAGTCAATGCCCGACATATGCGCGTGAAGGTTGTGCAGTCCGCGCTCGCCGAGCGCCGCGCGCACGGCATCGAGCGCCGCGACAAACTCCTCGTAGCTGTTGATCTGGCCCTCGCGCGCGTGCAGATGGGCGAAATCTATGCACGGCAGCACGCCGGGGATGTCGCGGCTGAGCCGCAGCGTCTCTTCCAGCGCGCCGAAGACGGCCGGCTTGCCCATCGTCTCGGGGCGCA
Source organism: Chloroflexota bacterium (assembly GCA_037447125.1). Taxonomy (GTDB): domain Bacteria; phylum Chloroflexota; class Anaerolineae; order Aggregatilineales; family Aggregatilineaceae; genus UBA2029. The sequence goes on from JBBIHG010000053.1 coordinate 7,530, forward strand.
GGATGACATCTACCCCTTCGTCGTCCAGGATGGCGCGTAGCTCGCGCAACTTCTCGGCAACGCGCTCGTACACTTCTGCAGGTGGCTGATCATGATAGGACCCGGGGTGGAAGACGATATCGCGTGCACCCGCCAGGAAACCCTTGCGCGCGGCGGCGAGCAGGCGCTCGTCGCTTTTGCGCATCAAATCGGCGCTCTGGCTGTTCAGGTTGATGTAGTAGGGTGCGTGGATGCTCAACGTGATGCCGTGTTGCTCGGCAGCCGCCTTGATGGAGGCGCATGTCTCGTCGGAGACGCGCACGCTCTGCACCCAGGCGATCTCCAGGTGATCGAAGCCAAGCAGGCGCGAGTACTCGATGGCGGCGGGAGTGCCGGGCCTGGGAGTCGTTGCCGGGCTGCCGACCGTGCCGAAGCGCAGCAGCTCGGCGGGCCTGTCATTCGTTGTCATGCGTTCGCCGTTGTCCTTTCCTATGCGGCCAGTGACCAGGAGTCACGCCGGGAGACAGGAATCCTATGATGGGCGAGTCCCCTCACCAACCCGACCGGCAGCGCGATCTGGCGCTGGCTGCGCTGGCGCTGGTCATGGCTCTGCTGCTTTGGCAGGTACAGGGGTTGTACCTGCTCATGGTACCTTTTCGTCTGTTCGTCACCATGATCCACGAGCTGGCGCACGGCCTCGCCGCCGAGCTGACCGGTGGCGACTTCGTCCGCTTCCAGGTAACCAGCCGCGGCGCCGGGCTGGCCTATACGCGCGGCGGGTCGCCGTTTGCCATCCTCCAGGCCGGCTACCTGGGCACCGCCATCTTCGGCGCAGGACTGCTCGTCCTGACCCATCGCGCGCCGCAGCCCGGTCGTGTGGCCGTTGGCCTGGGCGTCTTTCTGGCCATCTTGAGCGTCGCCTATGCCGGACTGCGCCCCGCGCGGCTGTCCTGGCTGCAGATCGGCCTTGTTGTGGCGACGGGTCTGGCCGCCGCCTACCTGGTGCTTACCAGCGAGACCAACCGGGACCGCTGGGCCGGGGCGGGCGTTGCCGCGCTCGGCGGTCTGCTGGCCGTCTGGTACGCCAGCGAGGGTCAGGTGCTTGGCCTCGTCGTCGGTCTGGCCAGCGCGATCGCGCTGGTCGCGCTGGGGCTGAGCGCCCGCCGCGATCTGGTGGTCGTCGTGCTGACCTTCCTGGCCTTCTTGACCGGTCTGCAAGCAATTGCTGATGCCTGGGCGCTGCTCAGGATCGTGACCATGTCTGGCTCGCTGCTGCCGCACAACGACGCCAGCGCCATGGCTGCTGAATTTGGTGGCCCGGCGGCAGCGTGGGCGTTGGGCTGGATCCTTGCTGATGTGCTGATCATGGGCGCCGCGGCCTACTTTGTCCTGGTCCGCCCGAACCGTCGCCAGGCCGCAGACCATAGCTCCCCAGGCTAGCGGCTGGTCGGGGCCGGGCCAGGGCTGCCCGACTCGTCGTCCCGCTCCCCGCTATCGGGCGGCGGCCCGAACAGCGCGTAGATCAGTACACCGGACGAGGCGAGCAGGATGCCGCCCAGGAACACGACCGCCTGCAGCCGTCCGAGCATTGGGCGGCTGTCGGGCGTGGAGGGGTGGCTGCCAAAGCCCAACACGTCGGCCAGGCCCGCCGCACCTGCGATCAGGAGACCGGTCAGGGTCAGGCGGATGCCAATATCCTGGGCGAGAGTCGAAGGCTGGCCGGAATAGAACGCCTTTTTGGCGAACAAATACGCGCTGGTGAACAGGATGCTGAAGCCCGACAGAATAACCAGCACTTGCAGCACACCGACGCCCGCTGCTGCTTCCAGCCCGATAATGCCTGGGAACAGGCCGATCAGCACGATCACCACGCCCAGAGCGCCAATGCTGATGCTGACCTCGCTGTAGCGTTCCATAGACACCCGTAGCTACGCCGGGAGTCCGGCGTGCAAGATGCGCATGAAGTTGCCGCTCAGGATGGCTGTCACGTCCGCAGGCGGGTAGCCGCGCGCAGCCAGCGCCCGGCCAATTGCCCATAGGTCTGCCGATGTCTCGAACTCAGCGGGGGCCGACGCGGCGCCGAACCCGCCATCGAAGTCGCTGCCGATGCCCGCGTGGCGCGCGCTGCCAGCGATCTGGCAGACATGGTCAATCGCGGTGACGACGGTGTTCATGGTCGCAGCATCTTTACGGTCGCCGGCCCGCCACTCCGGCACCAGGAACAGGTTGTAGGGCATGATCCCCACCGCGCCATCGCGCTCGGCGATGCGCCGGATCAGGTCGTCAGAGATGTTGCGGTCGGGGCGATCCGGACGAAAGCGCAGAGGATTGGCATGGCTGGCGTACAGCGGGCCGTCGTAGCGGTCCAGGGCTTCGGCGCAGGCTTCGGGGGCCATGTGCGCCAGGTCGAGCACCATGCCCAGCCCGGCCATCACGTCCAGCAGCTCGCGCCCCAGATCGGTCAGCGGGCCGGGGGACTTGGTGCCGCCGCTGTAGCGCGTCTGCGACCAGGCCGGGCCGACCGCCCGCAGGCCGCGCTCGTACCATTCCTCAAGCTGCTCCGGCTCCAGGATCGGATCGGCGCCTTCCATCGAGATGATCACGCCCAGGCGATGGTCTCCCACGCCGGTGCCGTCGCGCCAGGTGCTCAGCGTGGCGTCCAGGTCCGCCTGCGTGCGGATCAGGCGAATGCGCGGGTCGTTGTCGGCCAGACAGTGGTAGTAGTCCATCTGGCGCGAAGCCCAGGTGTAGGCGTCGGCGAGCGTCTCGTAGAGCACCTGCTCGTCGGGATACTGCTGCGACCAGGCCGGGGCGACGAAGATGGACGCGCATACCACGGCCACCCGGCCCAGCAGCAATTCGGGCAGGCCCACCATGCTGCGGCCATGGCGCGCCAGGAATGCAGGGTCGGTTTCCTGGCGGCGACGCGCCCAGGCGCTCTGCCGGAAGTCGCGCCCGTGGCTGAGGTAGTTCCAGGCGATGTCCAGGTGGCCGTCCACGATGATGTCCTGCGCCAGGTCGCTCATGAGGCCGGGGTCTCCGCACTGCCATATCCTGTCGTATAGGCCTCGAACTCACGGTAGTCCTGCACCTTTTCGCCGTTGATGAAGAAGCTTGGCGTGCCGGTCAACCCGCGCCGGTCAAATTCCGCCCGCGCGCGGTCGAGGGTTTCGCTCACGGCGCTGCCGCGCATGCAAGCATCGAACTTGCCCATATCCAGGCCGAGCGCCTGCGCTCCTTTGCGGATGCGCCGTGCGTCGAATGTGGACGTGACGAAGCGCCGCTGCCAGTCGTAGAGCACGTTCGTCATCGTCCAGGCTTCGCCTTGCTCGCCCGCGCACAGCGCAGCTTTGGCCGCTTCTCTGGCTCCCCAGCCGATGTGTGGCACGGGGACGAACACGAACTGGACCTCGCCAGCAGCGATGGCATTGAGCAGGGGGACGAACTGCCCCTCGTGGAACTCGCGACAGTGTGGGCAGGCGAAGCTGGAGAAGTCCTCGATGAGCACGGGCGCATCGGGGCTGCCCAGGCGGAGGAAGCCGTCTGCCGTCGTTCCCTGGGCCAATCCCGCGTATTGGGCGCCAGCGTTTTCCGGCACTGGCGCCTCCAGTGGTCGCAGTAGGTAGATCGCGGCGGCTCCGGCGAAGATTATGCCCAGGATGCTGACGATGATCAGCCACCCGCGTAGATTGGTGTTCCGTGTGGGTGGTGCGGACCGCACCCCCGGCGTTGGCGGCGGCGAAGGTGTTGAGGATGGAGGCGTTGTCATTGATTTCTCACTTCGGGTCGGGGCGGGATCAGCGCCATTGCTCCACAACGGTAGCCAACTGGCCCAGCGACTGGATGGTAGCGTCGGGGGTCGCCTCCAGGCCATCGGGCATCCAGCGGTGCCGCTGCTCGATCCAGACGGCGCGCAAGCCCGCCTGCTGCGCTCCCCACACGTCGAAATACAGGCTGTCGCCCACATAGACGGCTTCGCCTGGGGCCAGGCCCAATGCGTTGAGACTCAGCGCGAACACCTCTCGGCCCGGCTTCCATGCCTCAACGTCCGCCGAGAAGACCATGTGCTCCAGATAGGGCAGCAGCCCGAAGCGCTCCAGGTCGTCCACGTGAAAGCGGCCCGGCCAGTGCGTGTTGGAGACCAGCCCGACGCGCAGGCCCTGCTGGCGCAGCGTCGCCAGCGTATCCGCCGCCCCTTCGAGGGGCCATACGTGTGCCTGGATGGCCCGCATGTAGGCCAGGCCCGCCTGCTCTACCACGCCGTCTGGTAGATCGGCGATGCCCCACAGCGCGGCAATCTGCCGAATCTGGCGATCCAGCTTCAGGTCCTTGACATCGGACTCGGCGATAGCTGCCCACAGAGTCAGCGCGTGCTGCCAGGCGCGGGCCAGGGCTTCGTCCTCCGGCAACAGGGCGTAGCCGGCCCCGCGCAGCAGGGCGTATACAGGCCGGGCGCCGGTTTGCTCGGTCTTCTCCCAGCTCGTATCGGGCGCGTTGTAGTGCAGCAGAGTGCCACCCATGTCGAAGATCACGCCGCGAACCGGCATTGTCCGCTCCTTCATGCTGTTAGCTCACCAGGTATTGGGCGATCAGGTGGGAGCAGTGCAGAATGCTGTCCCTGTGCGTGCGCTCATAGGCGTGCGAGGCATCTACGCCCGGCCCGATCAGCGCGACCTGCCCCGCGCCCCCGCTGAACCAGTAGGCTTCGCCGTCCGAACTGTAGTAAGGGTATACGTCCAGCCTGTAGGGTATGTGGGCGGCCTCGGCCAGCGCGCGCAGCTTCTGCGTCAGGACGAAGTGGTACGGCCCGCGCGCATCCTTGACGCAGATGCCAACACTGAACTCGTCTGAGTTCTGGCCCTCGCCGATCGCAGCCATGTCCACCGCGACAAGCTCACGCAGGTTGTCAGGAAGGCCCGCTGCGCCCCCATGCCCGACCTCTTCGTAGTTGGCGATCAGCACGCTGGTGGTCTGAGCAGGGCGCAGTCCGGCATCGCGCAGAGCGCGGAACGCGCCGTAGATGGCCGCTACTCCCGCCTTGTCATCCAGATGGCGCGAGCGGATGAAACCCTGCTCGCCCACCTCGACGCGCGGGTCCAGGAAGATGAAGTCGCCCACCTCTATGCCCAGGGCGCGCGTCTCGCCCGCGTCTCTCGTTCGCGCGTCGAGGCGCACTTCCATCGTGTCCCCGTCGCGCGGCTCATCGCCAGCGTCGCGGTGAATATGCGTGCTGGCCTTCACCGGCAGCACCGTGCCCCGCCAGCGCTGGCCGTGCGCCGTGCGCACCGTGACGCCCTCCAACTCGACCGCGTTCCACATGAAACTGCCCAGTTGGGTCAGCTTCAGCCGCCCATTGGGCTTGATCTCCTTCACCATCAGCCCCAGCGTATCCACGTGGGCGGTCAACCCGCGCGGCGCGTCATCGCGCTCGCCCGCCCAGCGCACGACCAGGGCGCCTTTGAGTGTCTCTTCCAGGGCCAGATCGGCAATGCCCAGCCCGGCGAATGCCTCCGCGACGAACGAGATCGCTTCGTGATGGTAGCCTGTCGGACTGGGCGTGTTGAGCAGACCGACGAGAAACTCGATGACATGCTGACCGGCGAGTGGCAGCACAGGCATGTGATCCCCCGGACTCTATTCTGCGCGCTCCTGACGACGGGGAAGTATAACCCGGCAGCCGCCGTCTGACGAGGGCGCGCGCGGCACGCGGGAGTGTCAGCGGATCGTGATAGTCGTCAGCCCCCAGTGATCGCCCGTGAGCGTACCGCTCGCGTCGCTGACGGGCAGACGTTCCTCAGGTGCCTGCCACCAGTAGATGGCGATCCACAGCTCGTAGTCGCCGGGCGGAAGGCCGGCAGGGAGCGCGATCCCGTGATTGTCGCGGATCAGAGCACCCACCGGCCAGTGGGACATGGGTGCGAAACCCGCAACCGGCTGGGAATCGCGCTGGGCGACTACCGCTCCATCCGCCGATATCAGGAGCAGAGCTACCGTGTAGTCCTGCGTGATCGGGGCCTGGGCCTGCCACAGCAGCGACACAGCCAGCGTCTCACCGGAGCGCGCCTCTCCGCCTGCCGGTAGGTCGGCGCCGACCAGACGCAGTGCCTCGCCAAAGGTGACATCTGCGGCGAGGTCGGGCCAGGCGGCGGCGGTTGGCGCGGGGGCCGGGGTCAGGTCGAAGAGCACTGCCCGGGCCAGATCATGCGGGGTGATCTCGTTAACCGGGAAGTAGTGCCTCGCCAGGTAGCGTTCCGTCGGGCGAAGCGACCACGGGATGAAGGGGCTGCTGTCCAGCACCAGCCACAGCCGGTCGTGCCGGCGCGCCAGGTCGCCGAAGACCAGCGCCGACGAGAGATGGATCAGCTCATCAGGATTAGCCGAGACAAGATCGGGCGCTTGTTCGGGGCTGGATCGCTCGCCGGGCGCGCGGGGCAGGGTATAGACAGCCGGCGTGGCCCGCTTGAAGTAGTTCATGAAGAACGTGGTGTAGCGGTCGTTGCTGAGCACCAGCGCATCAGCGGGGCGCACTGCATCGTTCAGCGCGGCGAGCAGCGCTCGCGCCGGGGCAAATTCGCCAGAGTAGCGCGGGTCGAGGCGAATGGCCGCCAGCCCTCCGCCCAGCACAAGCGCCGTGCCCAGACCGAGTGAGATGACGGTCAGCCACAGACGCAGGGCCGTCCCGTGAGGGCGGCGCAGCCAGCGCCATCCCCAGCCCAGGGCAGCGACCGCCAGAGCCGCGCTGAGCACGGGCAGCAGCCAGGCGCTGCCGGCAGCCTGCCTCCAGGCCATTTCGGGCGTCACTTCGTCCAGCAGCGTCGCGGACACGTAGATGGGCGACCAGCGGAGCGACCAGGCCCCCTCGTCCCATGGAATGATGGGGGGGTCGTGCGCGGCCAGCGCCTCGTCATAGGCACCGATGGGCACCAGGACGCCGACCACCTGCACGCCGACACCCGCCAGGAGGAGCAGCGCCGTGCCGAGCTGAGCCCAGCGGGGAGCACGCCGCGCCAGCAGGCGGGTGAAGACAGGCAGCAGCCACAGCGCCAGGAAGGGCGTCAGCGGGACCATGTAGCGCGGGCCCCAGCCGCGCCCGCCGTACCACTGATCGGGGCCGCGCACCGCCGCGTAGCCCACCACAAAGGCGAGCAGCGCGGCCAGCGGCACGGCAAGCTGCCGCCAGCGCCGCACGCGGATCAGCATCACCACGCCGGCCAGGCCCAGGACCAATACTGGAGAGAACAACCACAGGCTGCGCGCTGGGCTGTAGAGGAAGCCGCGCACGCCCTCCGCGATGTCGGTCAGGTTTCCGCGCGCCTGTTGCAGCCGTGCCGCGAAGGCATAGCGGTTGGACAGGCCTAAGAGCGTATCCGCGTTGAGGACGACAACCACGAGCGCTACCGATACCAGCGCGATCGCGGCCAGCGCGCCGGCCCAGCGCCAGGTTGGCTTCAGCCGGCCCAGGCGCGCGGGCAGCGCCTCGAGGACGACCGCTGGCAAGAGCAGCAGCGCCGCTTCTTTGGCCAACAGCGTCGCGCCGAACACCAGGGCGCTGAGCGCGGCCACGCCCAACGCCGGGCGACCGGCGACGAGCTGTTGGCGGGTGCGCAGCACCAGGTAGGCGCTCAGCAGGCCGAGCAGGGTGAAGAGCGGCTCGCGGAAGAAGGTGCGGCTGTATGGCCAGGCGATGGTCCCCAGGCCGAAGGCAAGGGCCGTCAGGGCCGCCACCCGCGCCCGGTAGCCGAGGGCCAGGCCGTAGGCGTACAGGATGCCCGCCGTCAGCGCGGTGACCAGCACGTTGAACAGCCATACGGTGTGCGCCAGCCCAATGCCAGGCAGCGCTTGCGCGACAAGAAAAAGCGGCGCGGCCAGCGCCGGTTGCAGTGGCTCGGCGTCCACCGGCGGGGGCTGCGCGCTGGCCAGCGCCAGAGGAGGATAGGCGTCGAACTGGAAGTTCTGGGCCAGGTTCCCGCGCCGGGCCAGGCTCTCGGTCGCGTCGAAGAGGAACCATTCGTCGCGGCTGATGGCGTGCCCGCTGTATGTGGCGAAGTACACGGCGATCAACAGTGTGACCAGGCTGATCCCCAGCGCGATCTGGCGCTGCCGCTCGCTTCCGTTGCCCGCCATCACCGCGCTCACCTTCTGCGCTTCTCGGCCAGCAGCGCCCGGTACAGCGCGCCGAGGTCGGCAGCCAGCCGCTCGATGCCATACGCTTCGGCGATGGCACGGCGCACTTCCTGACGGTCCGTGCGCGGCGCGCTGAACGCGGCGACCATGGCCCCGGCCAGGGCGTCGGCATTGCCAGGCGGGACGAGCGCGCCATAGCGCCCGCCTTGCAGCAAATCCGGCACGCCGCCGACCGTCGTCGAGACGACCGGCACGCCCGCTGCCAGCGCCTCGATGATCGAGACCGGCGTGCCCTCGTTGTCCGACGAGATCACCAGCAGGTCGAGGTCGCTGTAGACTGAGCGCAGGTCGCGCAGGAAGCCGGTGAAGGTCACCGCGCCGGCCAGGCCGGGCGCGCTGGCCTGCGCTTCCAGCGCTGCGTGCAGTTCCCCGTTGCCAATGATGGCAAACCGCGCGCCGGGCACCTGCTCGCGCACCCGGCGGGCCGCTTCCAGGAAGAGGGCGTGATTCTTGATCGGCACCAGCCGCCCGACGATGCCCACCAGCGGCGCGTCCGGCGGGATGTTCCACTCGGCGCGGAAGGTACCCATGTGGCGCGGCGCGCTGGCGTAGGGTTCCAGGTCGAGGCCGAGCGGGACGACAGCGAACTTGTCGGCAGGGGCGATGCGGTAGGTCTCCGCCAGCTCGTCGCGCAGGGCGGGGCTGATCGTGATCAGGCGGTCGGTCAGGCGGGCGGTCACCTGTTCTAGCCAGCGGAAGAGCGTTGTCTTGCGCGGCCCGAAATAACCGCACAGGACGTGCCCGTGAAAGGTGTGCACGCGCACCGGCACGCGCGCCAGCCACGCCGCCCAGCGCCCGACGAACCCGGCCTTGGCCGTGTGCGTGTGCACTACGTCCGGGCGCAACCGCCGCATCAGCCGCCACAACTTGAACAGCGTCACCGCGTCGCGCAGCGGCGATAGCTCGCGGCCAAGCTCGGCCACGACCAGCGGCGTGACGCCATGCGCCTCGGCCAGGTAGGCCATGTTGCCTTCGTGCGGGCCGATCTGCCCGCAGACGAGCGTACTCTCGAACTCCGGCGGGCGCAGGTGCGCCGCCAGCAGCGTGACGTGAATGGCCGGGCCGCCCACGTTCAGCCGGGCGATGATGCGCATGATGCGGATAGGACGTTGAGCGTTCATGGCGCGCGCGGCTCCGGCGGGTCTATGAACAGGCGGTGCCACCACTCGAAGGTGAGCAGCGTCCACAGCCGCGCCCCGTGATTGCGTCGCCCGCCCTCGTGTTCGTCGAGCAGGGCGCGCACGGCGTCTGCGCGGAAGTGGCCGCGCGCGAGAGCCTGCGGATCGAGCAGGATGTCGCGGGCGTACTGGCGCAGGTCTGCGCGGAACCAGCGACCGACCGGCACGCCGAAGCCGTGCTTGGGTCGGCTGATGATCTCCGGCGGCAGCAGCCCGGCGGCAAGCTGCTTGAGGATCGCTTTGGTCACGCCGCCGCGCAGCTTGAGGTTGGCCGGGACGCGCGCCGCCAGCGCGAGTAATTCCTGATCGAGGAACGGCGAGCGCGCCTCCAGCGAGGCGGCCATGCTGGAGCGGTCGGCCTTGACCAGCAGATCGTCGGGCAGGTAGGTGCGCAGGTTCACGTCGAGCAGTTGGGCAGTGAAGTCGCGCGGGTCGTCTGGGCGGAAGTACGCCGCGAAGTGCGCCGTCGGGCTGGCGGCGAGTGGGTCAATGAGCAGCGCGGCGATCTGCGCGTCGTCGAAGACGCGCACCCAGTCGAAGTAGGCGGCGCGCGGCTCCTGCTCCGCCCCCTGCACGAAGCGCCGCGCGCGCTGGGCGAAGCCCCGGTACGAGGTCGCTTCGGGCAGGGCGCGGATCGCTCGGCCAATCGCCGCCCGCGCGACGGCGGGCAGCTGCCGGTAGCGCGTCGCCAACCCCGCCGCGTGAAAGCGCTCGTAGCCGGCGAACAGCTCGTCACCGCCGTCGCCGGTCAGGGCGACGGTGACGTGGGCGCGGGTGTGCTGGCTGACCAGATAGGTGGGGATGGCCGACGAATCAGCGAAGGGCTGATCGTGGTGCCAGACCAGGAATGGCAGCAGGCGAATGGCGTCTGGTTCGACGATGAACTCGTGGTGGTCGGTGCCCAATAGTTCGGCGACGCGGCGGGCGTGCGCCGTCTCGTCGAAGGACGGCTCTCCGGCGAAGCCGATGGCGAAGGTCTTGACCCGCTCCGTCATGTGGCGGGCCATCAGCGCGACGATCAGGCTGCTGTCCAGGCCGCCGCTGAGGAACGCGCCGAGCGGCACGTCGCTGAGCAGGCGCAGGCGCACCGCTTCATCGAGCGTCGCCCGCAGCGCCTCCAGATACTCTTCGGCGCGGGCGTGCGGATCGGCGGGGGCCGCTTCCGGTGGCGTCCAATAGGCGTGTGTGCTGACCCGCCCGCTCTGGCAGACGAGCAGATGGCCGGGCGGCAGGGCGACGATCCCCTCGAAGAAGGTCTGCGGTGCGGGCACGTAGCCGTAGGCCAGCAGCAAGGCGGTCAGGTCGCGGGCCGGGCGGCGCGGCACGTCTGGGCAGCGCAGCAGCGCCTTGATCTCCGAGGCGAAGACCAGCCGCTCCCCGTCCTGGCAATAGAACAGGGGCTTTTTGCCCAGACGGTCGCGGGCCAGCACGAGTTGCTGGCGCGGCGCGTCCCACAGGGCCAGGGCGAACATGCCGCGCAGGTGCTCCACGAAGCCCAGCCCGTGCCGCTGGTAGAGGGCGATCACCGCTTCGGCATCAGAATGGGTACGCAGGCTCGCGCCGGATGCTTCCAGCGTCCGGCGCAGGTCGGGGTAGTTGTAGATTTCGCCGTTGTAGGCCAGGGTGATCGCCCCGTCGGCGCTGCGCATGGGCAGCGCGGCCTCCGGCGAGAGGTCGAGCACGGCCAGCCGCCGGTTGGCCAGCCCGCACGGGCCGCTGATGACCTCCGCGCCTTGATCCGGGCCGCGATGGATCAGCGTGGCGTTCATGGCGGCCAGGACATCGCGCGGGACGGGCGCGCCGTCCAGGGCCAGAATGCCGCACAGGCCGCACATCAGCGCCGGGCCTCCACGCCCCGGTAGACAGCCAGCGTGCGCTCGACCATCGCCTCGACGCTGAACTCAGCTTCCAGGCGGGCGCGTCCGTTCGCGCCGCGTTCCCGCCGCGCCGTCGGGTCGGTCAGCGCGGCGTGCAGCGCGCCGGCGAGGGCGTCCGCGTCGCGCGGGGGCACAAGCCAGCCCGTCTCCCCGTCGGCGACGATCTCGGGGATGGCGCTGACAGTCGCGCCGATCACCGGCAGGCGGTGGGCCATCGCTTCGAGGAAGACCAGTCCGAACCCCTCCCACAGCGACGGGGCCAGGAACACGTCCAGCGCGGCGAAGACGGCGTGCGCGTCGTCGCGCCAGCCGAGGAAGTGCACGCGCTCGCTCACGCCCAACGCGCGCGCCTCAGCGTCCAGGGCGGAGCGCAGCGGCCCGTCGCCGGCAATCACGTAGTGCGTCTCTGGAATCTCCCCGGCGACTGCGGCGAACCCGCGCAGCCCGTAGACGAGGCCCTTCTGCTCGACAAGGCGGCAGACCGAGCCAACCAGCAGCGCCTCAGCGGGCAGGCCGAGCGCGGCGCGCAGGGCGGCGCGGGCGTCGGGCTGTGCCGGGACGGTCGCCGGGTCTAGCCCGTAGGGGACGGTGTGCAGGCGGTCGGCGGGCGCGCCCTCGACGCGCAGCGAGAACGCCCGGATCGCGTCGGAGATGGCAATCCCCGCATCTATCCCGTGCCACAGCGCCCGGTTGAGCAGGCGCACCGGCAGGCGCGTGCGGAAGCGATCGTCGTTGTGGCGGGAGCTGACCACACGCGGGACGCGCGCCAGCCGCGCGGCGAGGACGCCGTACAGGTCGGCGTGGATCAGGTGCGTGTGCAGGATGTCCGGTCTTGCGCGACGCAGATGCCGCGCCAGATTCCACAGGAGAGCAGGATCAAGGTCACGGCGGATAGTCAGGCGCTCGGCGGGCACTCCCTGCGCTCCAGAGCGGGCCAGGTACTCTTCGAGCGGATTGCCCGGCTCGACTAGCACCCACAGGCGGGCGTCCACGCCGCGCGCGCGCAGGCCGGGCAGCAGAGCCAGCAGGTGCCCTTCGGACCCGGCGGCCCCGGTCATTTTGGACAGGTGGATGACCCGCATGGGAACCTCGCGGGATGCGCTAGGCCGGTACTTGCGCCCTGTACCAGGCCAGCGTGCGGGCCAGGCCCTCCTCGAAGGACACGACCGGCTCGTAGCCGAGCAGCCGCTGTGCCCTGGCGATTGCCGCCCGCGAGTGGCGCACATCGCCGGGGCGTGGCGCGACGAAATCCGGCGCGATGGACTCCCCAAGCAGGCCGTTGAGCAGGTCAATCATGGCCAGCAGGCTGATCCGGCTGCCGCAGGCGATGTTGAACACTTCCCCGGCCACGCCCGGCGCCCGACAGGCGAGCAGCGTCCCGTGTACCACATTATCAATGTAGGTGAAGTCGCGCGTCTGCAGGCCGTCGCCCTCCACGTGCGGCGACTCGCCGCGCAGCATGGCTGTGACGAACCTGGGGATGACGGCGGCATACATCGAGAGCGGGTCCTGGCGCGGGCCGAAAACGTTGAAGTAGCGCACGGTGACCGTCTCCAGGCCGTAGACGGTGGTGAACGCCTGGCAGTAATGCTCGCCGGCCAGCTTGGCGGCGGCGTAGGGCGAGAGCGGGTTGGGCAGCATGTCCTCGGCCTTGAACTCGCTCTCCACGTCGCCGTAGGCGGACGATGACCCAGCATAGACGACGCGCCGGACGCCTGCATCGCGCGCGGTCAGCAGCACGTTGAGCGTGCCAGTGACATTGTGCTCGTGGCAGGCCAGCGGGTCGTCCACCGAGCGCGGGACGGACGCCAGCGCCGCCAGATGGAAGACGTAGTCCGTGCCGCGCATCGCCTCGTCCAGCGCGGGCCGGTCGGTGATGCTGCACTCGAACAGCTCGATTGCCTCGCGTGACTGGGCCAGGTTCTCGCGCTTGCCCGTCGAGAAGTTGTCCACGACGCGCACGGTGTGCCCTTCGCCCACCAGGGCATCCACCAGATGCGAGCCAATGAACCCGGCTCCACCCGTGACGAGATAGGTCGGTCTGTCCGCTTGCGGCATGAGCTTCTCCAAGAGGTAGGCGCAAACGCTAGTGGTGGCGCTTGCGGCGAATGTACGTGATCTCCAGAAAGGCGAAGGCAGCCAGGGCGACCGCGCCCAGCGCAACACCGATGCGCGTCCCCTCGGCCACGCTGGCCGTGGACAGCACAATAGCCATCAGGCCGAGCAGCGCGCCAATCATGTAGAGAGTCAGCACAGCAGCCCGCGGGCTTAGGCCCAAGCTGACCAGCCGGTGCGAGGTGTGGTCCTTGCCACCTTGCATGGGCGACCGTCTCTCGCGCAGGCGGGTGAAGACGACTAGCGTCGTGTCGAAAATCGGGATGCCCAGCACGACTACCGGCACCATCCAGGTCACGATCTGCTGTTCGGCCGGCACACGAAAGTCGAGCTTGATCGCCAGCACCGAGAGCAAGAAGCCAAGCACCATGCTGCCCATGTCGCCCATGAACGTGGAAGCCGGATTGAAGTTGTAGATCAGGAAGCCGATTGATGCCCCGGCCAGGGCCGCGGCCAGGCTGCTGACCAGGCTCAGTTCTTCGCGCACAGCCATGACGAAGAAGAACAGCGCGGCCACAGCCGTGATCCCCGCCGCCAGCCCGTCCATGTTATCCTGGAAGTTCATGGCGTTGGTGATGCCGACGATCCAGAATAGAGTCAGGCCAATGTTGAGCACGTCGCTGGCGAAGATGCGCACGTGAATTCCGGCACCCACCAGCACCGCCCCAGCGACCAGTTGCCCGGCCATCTTCACCCAGGGTTGCATCCCGCGCCGGTCATCCACGAAGCCGACCAGCACCAGCCAGGTGGTACCTGCCAGGATCGCCCCGAACTCGACCAGGTAGAAGGGCGGGCTGAAGAAGACAAGGGCCAGGATCAGCGCCCCGTAGATCGCCAGCCCACCGAGCAGCGGCGTCGGCCTCTGGTGGACTTTGCGCGCGCTCGGCTGGTCGAGCACGCCGAAGTGAAAGGCCAGCCGCCGCGTGATTGGCGTGAATCCGACCGCCGCCGCAAAGCCGGCCACCATTACCGGGAAGAACTCTGTCATGTCCATTGCGAGACCGGCGTTGCCTTTCAGCGCGGCACCCAGGCTACCGAGCAGCCCTGGTAGAGCCGGGCGGGAGTATACCTTAGTGGATCGCGTGGCACAAAACAGCGCCTGGTTGCTCTGGCGCTAACTCATCCATCAAGACTAACTACATGCGCTGTCCCCAGTCTAGAACAGGCTGAGCTGCCGAGGAGGCGGGTCGTCCTGTGAGGGGCCGTTGCTGTCGGCCATCTCCTCGAGCAGGGTGAGCATCTTGCGGAAGTCGGTCTCCATGGCCGAGCGCAGGTTCGGGTTGCGCAGGACGGCGGCAGGGTGAAACAGCGGGTAGTAGATGCGCCCGTCGGCGCGGCGCGGCTGGCCGTGAATCTTGGAGATGCGCGCGCTGGCCGGGAAGAAGAGCGCCATGCTGAAGCGCCCCAACGTGGCGACGATCTTGGGACGGATGATGGCGATCTGTTGGTTGAGATAGGTTTGCACGCAACTGTCGATCTCTTCGGGCAGCGGGTCGCGGTTGCCGGGCGGGCGGCATTTGACCACGTTGGCAATGAACACGTCGTTGCGCGTGAGGCCGATCATCGCCAGCAGCTCGCCGAGGTACTTGCCCGAAGCGCCGACGAACGGTAGCCCCTGCTGGTCTTCGTGGTAGCCCGGCGCCTCGCCAATGAACATGATGTCGGCGTTTGGGCGGCCAGCGCCGGGCACCACCCGCGTGCGGGCGCTGTGCAGCGTGCACGCCCGGCATGCCCGGATGCTCTGGGCGATGTCATCCAGGGCGATGCGGCGCTCGTCCACGCTTTTCCCGTCAGTCACTGGTCGTCTCCTTGTGGTCTGCTTCAGCGGGTGAAGCGATCCTCAAACTGGACGCGGTCAGACAACGCGGCCAGCCGCTCCTCGACGCGCTGGGAGTAGGCGCTGTCCAGCGGGCGGGCCTCCATCAGCAGGGCGTCTTCGCCGTCGTCCCGGTAATAGCGCTTGCGTCGCCCGATCACCGTGTACTCATACTTGCGGTAAAGGGCCTGCGCTGCCTCGTTGCTCTCGCGGACTTCAAGTACCGAATACTCGCCGCCCAGGCGCATCGCGCCCTTGAGCATACTCGCCAGCAAAAGTTCGCCGAGGCCCTGTCCGCGATGGTCTGGGCGCACGGCAATGGTGCTGATGTGCGCTTCGCCGCTGATCAGCCAGCAGCCGCCGTAGCCAATCACCTTGCCAGGCGGGCTGCTGCGGCCAAACGACAGCATCCTGCGCAGCCCTCGCGCCCTGACGTCGCCGTTCAGCTCCACGACCACCAGATGCGACGTGTCGCGGTTGGTCACCTCAAAGCGGTAAGCGTTCGCTGACCAAGGTGTCGTGAATGACTCGCGATCGATGGCCACCACCTGGTCAATGTCGTCCAGGGTCATGGGGCGCAGGATCACGCTCGGCGTCATGGTGGGGCAGCCCCGGGCTGGTGCAAGTAGATCAGTGTCGCCGTGCGGGCGTCGGCGATCTGCCCCTCAGCCAGACGCGCCAGCGCGATATCCGCCAGGAATCCCGCCCGCCGCAGGGCAATTGCCGCCGGCAGCGCACGCACCGTCTGGCCGCCGGCGGCCAACGCCTCGCGGCCGGCTTCGTCAATCTCCCCGGCGAGGAGCGTCGGTCCGTCGAGCGTGGCGAGGAGTCCCTCCCAGGTGGAGATGACGGGCGGCGCAGAAGATTCCCAGCGGCTGGCACTGGCCCGAAATGCCTGCGCGCAAATCCTGCCGCGCCCTGGTTGCAGGACTGCTACAAGAGGCTGCGGCGAAAGGGGCGCCGCAGCCGCGATGATCTCCAGCGTGGGAACAGCCACGAGTGGGCAGCCCGCCGCCAGCGCCAGCCCCTTGGCCACGCCCATGCCGATGCGCAGACCTGTGAACGAGCCAGGTCCCTGCGAGATGGCGACGGCGGTCAGGTCGGCGGGGGAGGTGCGCGTCTGGGCGAAGGTCGCGCGGATGGCTGGGGCCAGCTCCACTGAGTGGTTGTTCGCTGTCAGCCATGTGTTTTCCAGCAGAAGTTGCTGACCATCATGCAGCGCGAGGCTGATGAAGCGTGTCGCCGTGTCAATCGCCAGAATCATCAGAGACTCCTTAGGTCATCCCGCTGCGCTGGACTGCCCGGCGACCTGCTCGCGCAGCGCGGCAAGCAGCGTCGCATAGCGCTCGCCGCTGGCCCGCAGCGCCAGATGGCGCTGGTGTGCGTCCAGAAACGTGAAGGCGATCCACAAACACTGTTCGGGAAGCGCCGCCCGGACATGCTCCGCCCACTCGATCACCGCGAAGCCGTCATCGTGCCACAGTTCTTCCAGGCCGATTCCCCAGGCGTCTCTGGCGCCGTCCAGGCGGTAGCAGTCCACGTGATAGAAGACCGTGCCATCCACGTCGCGGCGATGCTCGTGCACGAGCGTGAACGTCGGGCTAGTGACTCGCTCGCGCGCGCCCCAGCCGCGTCCAATTCCCTGGGCAAAGGCTGTCTTGCCGGCACCCAGGTCGCCCGAGAGGCAAACGACATCGCCCGGCTGCAGCAGTGCGCCCAGGAGATGGCCTAGTGCCTGGGTCTGCGCCAGGTTGTGGCTGGTGTATTCGAGATCGAGAGTGATAGAGTTTTCCACGTTCACGCTCCTGCAAGCTGACCCACTGATTATACAGCGCGCAAGGGGGGTGACAATACCGCACGCACCGCC
>JBBIHG010000054.1:0-16291 GCA_037447125.1 Chloroflexota bacterium
CGGCAAGGGAAGAAGGCGCTGCGTTGACCTCACCCCCAGCCTCGCTGCGCTCGGCTTGCCCCCTCTCCATGCATGGAGGGCCGGACATATTAGACAGTGTTGATATAGCGTAATGACAAGCGATCACAATCAACGGAAGAGGCGGACGGCTTGAGCGAGAAGCTCGAATGCCTGGTGGGGTCTGTAGGGGCGGGTTTGCAAACCCGCCCCTACGACCGGTTCACTGAATTCGCCTTCATCGTTCGTTTCTTCCCTTGAATTGATCTTCCGTAACTTATCATTGACCGTCAACGCAATCTTATTTGTCCACCCCTCCATGCATGGAGAGGGAGCGGCGAGGCGCGTCAGCGCCGAGCGGGGGTGAGGTCAACTCGCGCGCGGCCTTGACCCCAAGTACCCCTGGTGCCCGTCCGCCCTGAGCTACTGTCGGGGAAAGGGGCCAGCGGTCGGGGTTGAGCAGTGCATAACACGCTCTACTGAATCTGGGCACGCTTCATTTTGCGCGCCCCTATCACGCCCTTGCGCGTCATCTCAAGCAACTGCTCACGCTCACTCGCTTCAAGTTTGACGATGTACTTTTCGCTGGCATTGTCTGGACCTCCTTTTGAGTTGATCCAGACTCTACCTTAACTTATCCTTCTAACTGACGTTACGCAGAAATGCGTTTTTTTGCCCCCATCCCCCGGCCCCATCCCCCAAAATGAGGGAAGAGGAGAATGATGCGCGAGCCATTCCCCTCCCTCTGCGCAGCAATGGGCTGAAGGGCCAGGGGCGGGGGCTATGTGCCAGCCGCAGCATGCATCATGTTTCAACCGAAAAGGATACACTATCCCTGCAACTCAGCCTTTCAACTCACGCCCCACTAAGATAGAATCTCCACTGCTGAGGACCATCCGAAATGGAACGCACGATGCCACGAGATTACTATGAGACGCTGGGCGTCCCGCGCAATGCGTCAAAAGACGAGCTCAAGCGCGCCTTTCGCCAGCTTGCCCGCCAGTACCACCCCGACGTTAACGGGGACGCGGACGCCGAGGAGCGCTTCAAGGAGATCAACGAGGCTTACCAGGTGCTCTCCGACGACCAGAAGCGCGCCGCCTACGACCGCTTTGGCCATGCCGGCCTCAACGGGATGCCGGGCGGTGGCTTCAGCGGTGGCATCCCCAGCATGGAGGAGATTCTTGAGGAATTCTTCGGCGGGCTGGGTGGCTTTGGCTTCGGCGGCGGGCGCCGCCGGCGGGGGCCAGTTCAGGGGCGCGATCTGCACCAGGAACTGCGCCTGAGCTTCGAGCAGGCCGTCTTCGGCGCGGAGATTGATCTCGACGTGACGCGGCGCGAATCGTGCAGCGTGTGCAAAGGCAGCGGGGCGGAGCCGGGCACCCAGCCGCGCACCTGCCCCGAATGCAACGGCACCGGGCAGGTCCGGCGGGTGCAGCAGGCGTTCGGCTTCAACATGGTCAATGTGACCGACTGCCCGCGCTGCAAGGGGCGCGGTCAGGTGGTGGAAACGCCCTGCCACGAATGCCGCGGCGGGGGCATCGTCACCCGCTCGCGCACGCTGACCGTCAAGGTCCCGCCCGGCGTAGACGACGGGATGCAGATTCGGCTGGCCGGCGAGGGCGAGCCAAGCCCCAACGGGGGGCCGCCTGGCGATTTGTTCGTCGTGCTGGACGTGGCCCGCCACGAATTCTTCGAGCGGCGCAACAACGACATCATCCTGGAAGTGTCGATCAACGTCGCCCAGGCAGCGCTCGGCGACATCATCAAGGTCCCCACGGTAGAGGGCGAGACCGAGCTGACCATCCCGGCGGGCACCCAGGCCGGTGACGTGATCCGCATGCGTGGGCTGGGCATCCCCAAGCTGCGCCGCGATGGGACATCTTCCGGGCGGGGGGACCAGCTCATCGTCGTCAACGTGGAGGTTCCCCAGCGGCTGAACAAGGAGCAGCGCCGTCTGTTCGAGGAACTGGGACGCACGCTGGGCAGCGAGGTGATGCCACAGAAGACGCGCGGCCTGCGCGACCGGCTGACCGATTTCCTGGCCGGGAATTGAGGGAGATGGCGCGCGCACAGAGAAGCGGGCGCTCCGGCCGGAGCGCCCGCTTCCCTTGCGCGTATCACTTTGAGGAGGAGGACGGGGCCTGGTTGGTCACGATGGGGCTACGTTGTCGGTTCAGCACGCGTCAGCAAGACCCCGCCAATCAGACTATACCACACTTCTGATCATAATGTACATTACAATCATAAAAATAAAGAAACCCATATTGTTTCTTGACAAATCGCCTGTGCCAGGCTGCACGAGCCGCCCCAACCCTGGTCGCTGCCTTGAGGTGTGCCCATGGACTGGATCGAAATCTCATTGGAAGTGGACGGCGAGGCCGCCGAAGCCGTCGCCGACCTGCTGGCCCGCTACGGGCACCAGGGCGTGGTCATCGAGCAGGCCGGCTTCCCCATCGAGGTCTGGCCGGACGAGATTCCGCCCGCGGACCGGCTGATCATCCGCGCCTACTTCCCCGCCGACGCCCGCGCCGAAGCGGCCCGGCAACAGCTCCGCGAAGGCCTCTGGCATCTGAGCCGGCTCTATCCCATGCCGGAGCCAACCTTCACCGTGGTCAAAGAAGAGGACTGGGCCGAAGCCTGGAAGCAGCACTACCACCCGCTGCGCCTGGGCCGGCGGCTGTACATCCGCCCGCAGTGGACGACTATCCCCGATCCGCGCCCGGATGACATTGTGCTGGTCATGGACCCTGGCATGGCTTTTGGCACCGGCACCCATCCCACCACCCAACTCTGCCTGATCGCCGTCGAAGACCTGGTGGCCGGGCGGCCGGCTCTCGACGTGCTCGATTTGGGCTGCGGGTCGGGCATCCTGGGCATTGCCGCGCTCAAGCTGGGCGCGGCGCGCGTCCTGGCCCTGGATACTGACGAGCTGGCTATCCAGGCCACCCTGCAAAACGCCGCCCACAACGACGTGAGCGATCGTCTCACCGTCCAGCAGGGCAGCCTGGAGACGCTGCGCCACTCTGCCCGCCACTTCGATCTGCTGCTGGCCAACATCCTGGCCAAAGTGATCATCGCCCTGTGCGATGAGGGGCTGGGCGATGTGCTGCGGGCGGGGGGGGTCGCCGTCTTCAGCGGTATCATCCACGAGCAGGCGGACGGGGTCGAGGCGGCCCTGCGCCGCAACGGACTGGAGCCATACCGGCGCCGCTCGCAGGGCGACTGGGTCGCCATCGAGGCGCGCAAGCCGCTGCCCTAGCGGGTGCGTGCAAAGGTTGTCGCCAAATCGTTGCCGCGCGGGTATTGACCTCACCCCCAGCCTCGCTGCGCCTCTTTCCTGACAGGTTTTGCACGCACCCGTTGACAGTCTCAGCGCCTGTCCGCAGGCGAGGGCGCGGGCCTGGGGATGATCTCAACGCAACATGCGCGACGGATATTCCCGATCCTGGACGTTGGTCCGCCGAATCCACATGACCAGCAGTGTCAGGTTGCGGATCTCGTTGGCCAGCTCGCGCATCATCGCCAGACTGACCTCGGGCTTGGCGTAGGAGAGCGCCACGAAGTCCGCGCGCGACAGCGAGTAGACCACCACGTTTTCCAGGCAGCTCACGCGGGTGGAGTCCGGCGCATCATCCAGGACGCCCAGCTTGCCGAAGACATCGCCGCGCACGTAAGCGGACAGGATGGTCTCAACGCCATCGTCGTCCACAGCGCTCCACACCAGACTGCCAGAGGCGACGATGTACAGCTTGTCGTTCGGCACTTCTGGCTCGATGATCACCGTGCCCGCGCTGAACGAGTGCTGGTTGAACAGCAGAGCCACGTCCTCCAGCTCGCTATCCTGCAGGTCGTGAAACAGGGGGTTGAGGCGCAGCAGCGCCTTGCGCGTGTCCACTTCAGCGCGAGGAGTCCGCGCGCGCCGTTCGTCCAGGTACAGGATCAGGGTCAGCCGGGGCGTGTCGGTGTGCAGGCGGCTGTTGAGGCGCGCCCACAGGCGACTCTCTTCGCTGGGCAGGACGGTGCGCAGCCAGATCAGCGTGTAGAGGCCCATCGCGCTGCGCAGCGCGCTCAACTGCTGCTCGGTGCGCGCGATCTCGCCGGAGAGGTAGCTGGTCACGTCCGGGCGCTGGTTGACGTTGGCGCTGCGCAACAACATGCCCAGCCGCGCCTGGAGTACCACGTACTGGCGGATCTGGTCGGCGCGCCGGCGGTCAATGGCACCCCGGTAGCGCGTGAGAATGTGGGCGATCTGCTGCGGGTTGGTGGCCGCGGCCACTTCACCGGCGCTGGCCACTTCGGCGAGCTCGGCGAGCAGCGAGCGCCGTTCCAGGGCGAGCGCGCGCTGGATCAGCAGGACTACCAGGCAGGTGCCGGACAGCCCGATGAACAGGGCCGCCACCAGCGCCGGCAGGCCCTCCATGTTCAGCACCAGGCTGTTGAAAAGGGCGTGCAAGAGCATGGCCGCGGCCACGCTCATCCCCACGCGCAAGAGCTGCGCCCGCCGGGTCAAAAACAGGCTGCTGCCGGCGGCAGTGCCAACCAGGCCCGTCGTGTAGGCATGCATCAGGCTGACCGAGAGCACGCGCGTCAGCGCGATGGGCAGCGCGCGATCCGGGTTGCTGAGGACATAGTTGAGATTCTCGGCCATGCCGAAGCCGGTGCCGATGGCAAAACCGTAGGCGGTGCCATCAACGGCATAAGTCAGCGACAGGCGTGAAGCCAGCAGCACGATCAACAGCGCCTTGAATATCTCCTCGAAGACTGGCGCGCTGAGCGTGGTGACTTGCTCGAAATTGAGCACATTCCAGGCCATCAGGCGGTTGTGAAAGACGCTGGCCATCAGGAAGACGGCGACGCCCCACCCCATGGCCAGCATGACCGTGCGCACGCGGCTCTGGGCATAGATCTCCAGCAGCCAGATGCCGAGCATGAAGGCCAGGGGGATGAGGATCGCGATAGCGACGCTGAGGATCATGGGTAGTAATGAGCCTGGGCCTCGCGCGGCAGCATCCCGTAGATGGTCTGCATCAGAGCCACTGAGGCAGCTTCCAGGTCCGCCTGGCGCTGGCGGCGGTCGGCGGGCGCGGAGACGGGCGGCAGGGGCGGGCCGATGGTCACTGTCATGCGAGGTAAGCGCAGGAAGAACAGCAGCGCATCGAAGGTCGAAGCGTGGTTGGCGGCGTAGATCACCGGGCCGGGCGTGTCGAGCTGCTCGCGCCCGGTGATGGTCGTGCGCGTCAGCAGGCGCAGCAGCAGCCAGCCAGCGGCGCGCAGCGCTCTGCGGACTGTGCGGGTTCGGCGGTCAAGCATGGGTTCCCTTTGGTGCATTGATGACCAGCCTGAGTCTAGCGTTATGTCAGGCGGGCAGCAAGCGCGGGTCAGTGGGCACGTGCAAAGGTTGTCGCCAAGTCACTTGCCGCGGGGGCATTGACCTCACCCCCAGCCTCGCTGTGCTCGGCTTGCTCCC
This sequence comes from Chloroflexota bacterium, assembly GCA_037447125.1. Taxonomy (GTDB): domain Bacteria; phylum Chloroflexota; class Anaerolineae; order Aggregatilineales; family Aggregatilineaceae; genus UBA2029. The sequence continues at coordinate 5,468 of JBBIHG010000054.1, forward strand.
TCTCCGCCGCGGAGAGGGGGCGGCGAGACCCGCGTCAGTGGGCCGAGCGGGGGTGAGGTAAACCAGGGCGCAGGGGCGCGGCGCTCTCGCTGCTGACGGGCTTCGCCCGCACCCCCCGGCGCTTGTGCGCTGTGCCCGCTGATGGTAAACTGCGGACACACTGTCGCTGTGGGACCTGGCCCAGGGAGGGATGGCGTATGCCGATCAAGAGCCGTCGCGCGGGGTGGGTGGCGCTGGCGCTGCTGCTATCGCTGGCCCTGACCGGCTGTTACCAGTCGTTGGGTGGCAGCCTGGAGCCGACCCAGGTCGGTGTGACTGGCATCCAGCCGTTGGACAGCACCCCGCTACCCCAGCCGAGCTTCACTCCCATGGAAGGCGCTCCCACTGAGGAGCAGCTAACCCCTGACGAACCCGCCGGGCCGCCCACGCTCACGCCGTTCCCCACGCTCGGCCCGGCCACTGCTACGCCAGCGCCGACGGACACGATCATCGCCCAGCCGACGGACGTCCCGGGCAGCGCCATGGACGGGCAGGGTGGAGCTATTGAGCCTTCTGAGACGCCGGTGATCGCTGTGGCGGTGGTCGTCACCGCGACGCCGCTCCCGCCGAGCGCAACGCCCAGCCCGACCAGCACGCACACGCCGCTTCCCACCGCCACGAGCGTGCCGCTGACCAACACCCCAGTGCCGACGCAGCCGCCAACGATGGGGCCAACGCTGACCTTCACGCCGGTGCCGTTCATGCCCTTCGCGGCCACGGCGACCTATACGCCCTACTTCACAGCGCCTAGGCCGGTCGAGTCCGCGCCGCTCGCTGAGCGCCCGGCGGGCGCTGTCGCGCTGGCTGTCACGCCCACGCAGCCACCCGCAGTGGCCGCTCCTCTGCCGACGCAGCCGCCGGCCGTGGCTCAGGTGCCCACCGCGACGCCTACCGAGGCGCCTGCCGAAGCCCAACCGCTGGCCGAAGTTGCCCTGCAAGCGACGCTGACCGACGGGCAGATGACGGCGACCCAGATCGTCTACGAGGCGACGGCAACTGCCGCGGCGACGCTGGGCGTCGCGCCACCAGAACCCTTGCCGGGCGCAGGCCCCGGCGTGATCTACGTGACGGCCACGCCACCAATCGCTGGCCAGCAGGTGATCTATGTGACGGCGACGCCGGCGCTGGCGGGTGGCGTCTGCGGCGAGCACTTCGTCCTGCCGGGCGAGACGCTCTCGCGGCTGGCGCTGCAGTACGGGGTGAAAGTCAACCAGTTCGCCCAGGCCAACAACATCGTCAACCCCGATCTGATCAGGGCGGGCGACACCCTGCTTGTGCCGTGCGTGGTGCCGGCCACGGCCACCCCGCCTGCCACGCCGTTCGCCCCGGATGGGCAGGGCGGTCGCCAGGGCGTTTACACTGTGCAACCGGGTGACAATATCTACCGCATCTCGCTCCAGTTCGGCATCACCATGTCCGAGCTGATGGCTGCCAACGGCATCTCGCCGGCGCAGATGAACCTGATCACGGTCGGGCAGCAATTGGTCATCCCGGCATCGGCCAGGGTAGCTGGGCCGACTGTAACGCCAGGCGCAGGCGGCGGGCCGGTCTATATTGTCATCACGGCGACGCCCACGCCGCTCGGTTTCGTGGGTTAGTGGGGGGCATTTCGTCTCTGGGAGAGGAAAGATCGCCGCAGAGACACAGAGAGCGCAGAGGAAAGAGTGGCAAAGCCTCTTTAGATTCTTCTCTGTGTCCTCTGTACCTCTGCGGTTCGAAGAACTCCGCCCCGGCTCTTGGGATGTGCCCGACTGGTGCGATCCATTGGATGAGACGGGGGAGCGGCTCGCAGCGCCGGGTCGCTCCCCTTTTGCGTGCAAGGGATTGGTGAGCATGAGCGACTTGCAAGAGCGCACGCTGGCCTCGGAACCGGCCTACCTGGGCCGGCTGGTCAAGGTCTATGTCGAGACGGTGCGCCTGCCGGATGGCGAGAGCGTGGTGCGCGAGATCGTGCGCCATCCCGGCGCGGTGGCGATGGTTCCCCTGCTGCCGGGCGGCGACGTGCTGCTCGTGCGCCAGTATCGCCATGCGGCAGGCGACCTGCTGCTGGAGATTCCGGCGGGGACGTTGGAGCCAGACGAGGACCCCGAGCGGGCCGCCGCGCGCGAACTCCAGGAGGAAATCGGGTATTCGCCGGGCAAGCTGGAGCGGCTGGCCAGCGAGTACACCGCACCCGGCTACACGACCGAACTGATTCACATCTACCTGGCGACGGAGCTGGTCGAGTCGCGGTTGGCCGGCGACGCGGACGAGTTCCTGGAAGTGGTGCGGCTGCCGCTGGCCGAGGCGCTGCGCCAGGTCGAGCGCGGCGCGCTGCCCGACGGCAAGACGATGATCGGGCTGCTGCTGGCGGCGCGCCGTATGGGGCTGTGAGCGCGGGCGGGGCGATCTTCTTGCGGGCAAAGGATCACCGCAGAGACGCAGAGGACGCAGAGAAGAACTGAGAGTATGTTCGATCTGTCTTCTCTCTGTGCTCTGCGTTCTCAATAGACTCAGGTAAGGAATTGAAGAAACGTGTTGCCGTGCCCCGGTTTACCTCACCCCCGCTCGGCGCTAGCGCGCCTCGCCGCCCCCTCTCCATTCGAATGGAGAGGGGGCAAGCCGAGCATAGCGAGGCTGGGGGTGAGGTAAACCGCTGGATTTCGCAGAGTCTTCCTGACCCTACTTCCGCGGTTCAGGAGTTTTGCCCCCATCGTGAGCTGCACCCACGCGCATTGAGGCTTCCCAAGCTCCCACCCCAATGGTATAATGAGCCGCGTTGCCAGTTCGTATCGCTTCTGACCGGCGGACCAACGTCCGGTTCGCCCGGTGACAGCAGTCCACGAGGACGCCAGTTATGTCAATCACCAAGCAAGCCAAAGAAGAACTCATCCAGAGCTATGCCCGTCACGACGCGGACACCGGCTCGCCCGAAGTGCAAGTCGCCATCCTGACGACGCGCATCCTGCAACTCACCGAGCACCTGAAGGTACACAAGCACGACGAGCACAGCCGCCGCGGCCTGCTCAAGCTGGTCGGCCTGCGCCGCCGCCACTTGAAGTACCTCAGCCGCAAAGACCCCGATTCGTACCGCGAGCTCATCCAGCGGTTGGGTCTGCGCCGCTAGGCAGCAGGTGTGCGGAGCGCGGGAAGGGTGATCCGCGCTCTGACTGCATAGGACAGCATGAATAGCATCGTAGTTCCGCCGGCCAGGGGTTCTGCGCCAGCAGTGCGACTCCTGGTCGTTAACCGGCAATCTGTCTGATCGTGGAGTCAGCCCGGAGCGGCAGGAATTGGAACATGCGGTCAAGCCAGCGCCTTTGCTGGGTGCGGCGCGCTTGACACCAGGTTCCAGTCCCTGACCTCCGGGCGCACTAGTTTCGGAGGTTTTACCCATGTCCAACTCAACCGCTATGCCGGCCAACCACCGTTTCGTGGCTCTGGTCGGCGACAAAGAGTTCGTCCTGGAGACGGGCAAGCTGGCCGAGCAGGCCGGCGGCGCAGTCACCGTCCGCCTGGGCGATACCGTCGTCTTCGCTACAGCGACCATGAGCGCCGCTGCCCGCGAAGGCATTGACTTCTTCCCGCTCAGCGTAGACTATGAAGAGAAGCTCTACGCGGCGGGGCGCATCCCCGGCAGCTTCATGCGCCGCGAGGGGCGTCCGTCGGAGGCGAGCATCCTCATCGCCCGCGTCACCGACCGCCCACTGCGCCCGCTCTTCCCCAAAGACCTGCGCAACGAGGTGCAGGTCATCGTCACGCCGCTCAGCCACGACCAGGAAAACCACGCCGATATGCTCTCGATCATCGCTGCCAGCGCCGCGCTGCACATCTCCGATGTGCCGTGGGGCGGGCCGATCGGCGCGGTGCGCGTGGGCCTGATTGACGGCGAGTTCGCGCTCAACCCGACTATCCCGGAGATGGAGAACAGCCTGCTCGACCTGCGCATGGCCGGCACCAGCGAGGCGATCATCATGGTCGAGGCCGGGGCCAACGAAGTGGACGAAGAGACGATGATTCGCGCGCTGCGCTTCGGTCATGAAGCCATGCAGAGCCTCATCGCCGTGCAGAACCAGATGCGCGAACAGATGGGCAAGCCCAAGCGCGAGTACGCCCCGGCAGTTGTGGACGAGACGCTGGCCGCCGAAGTCGAGGGCAAGATCGCCGCCGACATCGCCCGCATCCTGGCCGACACGACAGGCCGCCCGGAGCGCAACGCGGCCATTGACGAGCTGCGCGAGCGCCTGCTGGCCGAGTACGAGGCCGCTGGCCCCGCCAGTGAAGAAGAGCCGATCCCCGTCAAGGGCGTCAGCGAGGCGCTGGATGCCACGCTGAAGAAGGAAGTGCGCCGGCGCATCCTCGAAAATGGCATCCGCCCTGACGGGCGCGATTACACGACGATCCGCCCGCTGGCCGCCGAAGTGGACCTGGTCCCGCGCGTGCACGGCTCTGGCCTGTTCAAGCGCGGCCAGACGCAGGTGCTGAGCATCTGCACGCTGGGCACCCCGCGCGACAGCCAGCCGCTCGACGGGCTGTACCCGGAAGACACCAAGCGCTACATGCACCACTACAACTTCCCGCCCTACAGCACCGGCGAGACGTGGTTCCTGCGCGGCCCCAAGCGCCGCGAGATCGGCCACGGAGCGCTGGCGGAGACGGCGCTGCGGGCGATGATTCCGCCCGAAGACCAGTTCCCCTACACGATCCGCGTGGTCAGCGAAGTGATGTCGTCCAACGGCAGCACGAGCATGGCCAGCGTGTGCGGCAGCACTCTGGCGCTGATGGCGGGGGGCGTCCCCCTAATCCGCCCGGTGGCGGGCATCGCCATGGGCCTGATCAAAGAAGGCGACCGCTACGCCGTGCTGACGGACATCCAGGGCATGGAAGATCACCTGGGCGACATGGACTTCAAGGTGGCCGGGACGGAGCGCGGCATCACCGCCCTGCAGATGGACATCAAGATCGCGGGCATCAGCGACGACATCATGCGCCAGGCGCTGACCCAGGCGCGGGCAGCCCGGATGCAGATTCTCGACGTGATGCTGGGCGTCATCCCCGCGCCGCGCACAGAGCTCAGCGCCTACGCGCCGCGCATCCTGACCGTTAAGGTCAATGTCGAGAAGATCGGCATGATCATCGGGCCGGGCGGCAAGACGGTGCGCGCCATCCAGGAGAAGACCGATGCCAAGATTGACATCGCCGAGGACGGCACCGTCTTCATCGCCAGCCCGGACGGTCCCAGCGCCGAGCGCGCCCGCGACATGATCCTGGCCCTGGTCGAAGAGCCGGAGCTAGGGCGCATCTACACCGGGCGCGTGACCCGCGTGGAAGCCTACGGCGCGTTCGTCGAGGTGCTGCCCGGCCAGGATGGCCTGGTGCCGGTCAGCCAGATCGCTGATCACTTCGTGCAGCGCATCGAAGACGAAGTGGCGGTGGGCGACGAGATCATGGTCATGATCACCGACGTGGATAGCGACGGCAAAATCCGCCTCAGCCGCCAGGCTGTGCTCGAGGGCTGGTCGCTGGAAGAGGCGCGCGCGGCGGATGTCAGGATCAGCAGCGGTGGCCGGAGCGGTGGCCGGGGCGGCGACCGGGGTGGTCGCGGCGGCGGACGCGGCGGCGAACGCGGTGGGCGCGGCGGTGGCGACCGCGACCGGCGTGGCGGCCCCGACCGGGGCGGCGATCGCGGCGGCTATCGTGGGGGTCGTGGTGGCCATGGTGGCGGCGACCGGGGCGGTCGCAGCTAGGCGTCGCCTGATCGCGGCAGATATTCCCCAGACACCCAAAGACACAGCGCGGGGCGTGTGATGAGCACGCCCCGTTAGATTCTCAGCAACTGGTCGCTGGTGGCCACTCTACTGCCGCCACTCGCCGACCAGCCAGGCGAACTCGCGCAGCGTCGTCGTGCCACGCACGCGGACGCGCGGCAGCTCCAGCGGGCGCTCGCTGAGGTGCAGCGTCCCGCCCTGCGTGGTGACCGCGCCGACGATGCCCGCCGCTCGCAGCACTGCCAGCAGACTCGCGTCGTAGCGCCCGCCCGGATAGCAGAAGAAGCGCGGGCGAACGCCGATCTCGGCTGCGATGGTCTCCACGCTGCCCAACACCTGGTAGACGCGGCACTCGTAGTCGCAGCCGTCGGTCAGGTCGGGGTGCGAGCGGCTGTGACTCTCGATGGCCATGCCCGCCGCTGCCATCTCGCGCGCCTGGTCCCAGGTCAGATAGCCGGCCTGTCCGTTATCCAGCCACTCCGTCACCACGAAGAAGGTGCCCACCATCCCCGCCGCGCGCAGCAGCCGGAAGGCGTGGGCATAGGCATCGGCGTAACCGTCGTCGAAGGTGAGGATCACCGGGCGCGGGGGCAAGGGCGCGCCACTGGCCAGCGCGTCGTACAGATCGCCGAGCGTCACCGTTGTGTGGCCCTTGGCCCGCAGCCAGGCCAACTGCGCGGCGAACTGCGCTGGCGTCACCGACAGGTCGAGCCGGTACCTGTCGGCGTCCGCTGGCGGCGTGCTGATGTAGTGGTACATCAGCACCGGCACGCGGACGCGGCGGCGCGTCGCGTCCGGCGCATCGCCGCCCCGCGCCAGGGACGACCAGGGTAGATCGGCCAGCAGCCAGCAGGTCAGCAGCAGCGCAAGCGTGAGACGGGGCAGGAGTCGGCGCATAGCCGGACTCTAGCAGCGAGCGGAGTGAGCGTCAACCGGGGTGTGTCTCACTGTGGGGGCGAGATTCCTGAACCGCAGAGGCGCAGAGGACGCGGAGAAGAACAAGAGAGTTCTCCATTTATCTTTCCTCTGCGCTCTCTGCGCCTCTGCGGTGATGTTCTGTCGCAAGAATCAACGGGCGGCGCGCAGTTCGGCCCGTTCCCAGGCCACGCGGGGCAACTCGCCGGCCTCCGCCCGCACCCAGACGCCCCACGTCCCCTCTACATCCACCGGCGCCACGCCCAGCCGCTCCCCGTTGATGCGCAGCCGGATCGCCCCGTTCGCCTCGCGGTGCAGCGTGATGGTGTTGGCTTGGCCCGGCGGGCGGATGCGCGGGTAGGTGCTCCACTCCCACTCCGGGCGGAGCGCGGGGCAGTCTTCGAGCGCGGCCTCTGCGGGCAGATGCACCGGGCAGCGGCGCGTGGTGAGATAGCCCGCCGCGCTGATCGCGTAGACGGTGTGCGATCCGTCGGTCTCGGCCAGCCACACGCCCCACGCCGCCAGCGGATCCGCAGCAGCGGGCAGGCGGGCGCGAACGGTCAGCGTGAAAGCCTCCGGCGGCGCGGGCAGTGGCACAGGGGCGCTCGCCCAGCCATCGCGCCCCGCGGCCAGAGTCCCGGTTGCCCAGCCCAACGCCTCGTCCACCCAGACGACAGGCCCCGCCACTGGCGGATCGGTCGCCCCGCCGGCGATCAGCAGGGCCGCGAGCAGCGTCACGGCGATCACCGCCCCGGCGCCGCTCAGCGCAGCCCGCCAGACCCAGCGGGGTGCTTCGTCCTCACCCGGTTTCGCGTTCATGACACCAGCATACCTGTCGGCGGGCTGCGCGCACAAAAAAGCACCCCGCAGAGCCTGCGTGGCGCTCAGTGATGTCAGCAGCAGCGTGTTATTCCACCAGGTCCGTCGGCCAGGGTAACCGACACTTTGCTTTCATGGATGGCAACGTGTATAGGACGATCCGACTCGGCGTTGAACTTGAACATGTCCGACATGGCGCTAAGGCCGCCGGTCGAGGCTCAGGCTGTTATGTGCTCTGTCTTGTGCGGCGGGCGTGAGGGAATGCCCATCATCATGCCCTGGATGTCCAGTCCTTCGTCCAGGTCTGGCCAATAGACGCTGTAGGCGTTGAGTTCGACATGCGCCAGTTGCTCTGGAGATGCCTGTGCCAGCCAGGGGTGCCAGTCGAGCGGGTTGGCGATCACACGTCCGTCGGCCAGAGTAACCCACACTTTGCTTTCGCGGATGGCAACGTGTACGGGACGATCCGACTCGGCGTTGAACTTGAACATGTCCGACATGGCACTAAGGCCGCCGGTCGAGGCTCAGGCGGCTGATGAAGTCGTTGATCGAGATGGTGGGTAGGCTGAGCGGCTTGAGGTGCCCGCGCGCGATCAGCTCCATGCTGACACGAGCTATCGTCTCGTTGTCCGGCGCTTCGATGACGTGCACGAAGTCGAACTGGCCGAGCATGGCATACTGGTCGAGCACCTTGACGCCGAGCTTCTCGATGTCCATCCCGATGCGGCGCAGGCACGACGGGTCCTCGACGACGCACGACACACCGTGCTCGGTGAAGGTGCTGAGCAGAATGTAAACGGGCATAGAATCCAGGCTCCTGGGGTGGTCATGGGTTCGTGCAGCACATGGCGCTGCCAGGGCCAAGTGTACCGCACTTCGCCCGCGCTGGTTAGCGGGGACAAACGGGTGCAGCAGAGCAGCACCCCTACGGTCTGGTTCGGCGCATCTGCCTTCTGCGCGATCGTTTGCCACTGCGTGGCGCGCGCAGTACACTTCGCCGCGTGATCGGCCCGGTTAGGCCCTATGGAGACACTGTCCATGCGCCCTGTGCTCTACGCCACTACCAATCCCGGCAAGATCATGGAGGTCCGCCATCTGCTGGCGACGGCAGGGCTGCCCCTCATCGCGCCGGATGAGATCGGGCTGGCCCTCGACGTGCCGGAGCCGGGGGCGACCCTGGAGGAGAACGCGACGCTCAAGGCGCGCGCCTGCCTGGAATGGCTGCCGCCCGGCGAGTTCGTGGTCGTGGCCGACGACACGGGTGTGGAGATTGACGCGCTGGGCGGGGAGCCGGGCATCCGCGTCCGGCGCTGGACAGGCGAGGCGCGCCTGAGCGACGAGGCGATCATCGCCCACTGCCTGGAGCGGCTGCGCGGCGTGCCTCCGGCGCAGCGCGGCGCGCAGTTCCGCACGGCGCTGGCCGTTGGGGCGGAGCCGGAGGCCATCGCCCTGTTCGCGGGGACGCTGCGCGGCGTCATCCTGGAACAGCCGGACACGCTGCGCATCGCCGGCTTTCCCTTCGAATCGCTCTTCTATGTGGCGGAGTGGGGGATGCTGCTCGGCACGATGCACCTGCTGCCGGCGGAGCAGAAGGCGGGTTTCGTCACGCATCGCGAGCGGGCGCTGCGCCATGCCCTGCCACACATCCGCGCGCTGTGCGACGGCGCGTAGGCGTCAGGGCAGCAGGTAATACGCCCCCGTGCGCCCGCCGACGCGACGCAGATAGCCGCCCTGCACCAGCGCGGACAGGTCGCGCTGCAGCAAGTCCGGGCGCAGGGCGGGGTGCAGCGCGCGCAGCTCGTGGAAGGTGATGCTGCCGTGCGCGCGGACGTGGGCCAGCGCCGCCCGCTGCCGCACGTTGAGGGCGTCTTCGGGCGGCGGCGCGGATGCTCCCGCGCCTGCCGCGCACTCGTTGAACAGGCGCACGGTGACGCTGTACGGCCCCGTCTCGATCAGCGGCGGGCGCGCGCCCCGGCGATCCATCGCGTGCAGGATGCGCAGCACGCCGCCGCCCCTCCCATCGGCATAACCCCACTGAGCCAGCGCACCCGCCAGGCGCGGGTTGCGGCTGTAGCGCCCTCCCACCAGGTGAGCCGTCGTCAGGAAGGCGGGCAGCCCGCCGGGGCTGGTCACTTCCAGGCAGTCGGCGTAGACGCGCACGGTGAGGCGTTCGCGTAGCCGGTAGTCGCGGTGGCAGAGGGCGTTGGCCAGCACCTCGCGCACGGCGGCGGCGGGGTATTCCAGGGCCTCCGGCTCGCCGGCGGGCGCGCGCATCTGCTCGCGGATCGCTTCCCACAGTTGGTCGAGCAGGGGGGCCAGCGGCCCGGTGAAGGATCGCTCGAAGGCGAGGTGTGCGTCACCGGCGGGGCCGAGGTAGCGGAGGAGCTGCGCGCCAGCCTGCGGCAGCCAGCGCGCCGGGTCGCGCCCGAAGAGCAGCAGCCCGGCGACGGTGACCCCGTGATCGGGCGTGATCACCCCCAGTGCCTCAAGCGGCACGTCCTCGACGGGCCGCCCCAGGCGGTGAGCGCGCGCGACCATGAAAGCGGCCAGCAGCGCCGGGTCGAGGTCGGCGATGCGCGCGCCGGGCACGGCCTCCGCCTCGAAGTCGCCGTTGGCGCGGGCGCTGAGCAACCCGCGTATCTCGTCACCGCCCAGGGCGCGGTTGCCGAAGTCGCTGCGGGCCAGCACGCTGCCATCGCTGAGGGCGTGCACGCGCCGCCCGCGCGGGACGCGCACGGCCAGCGCCGGGCCGCCCGGCGTGCTGATGATCTCCGGCGTGCCGAGCGGGATGGGCGGCTTGCAGCAGTCGGCGGCTGCGCGCAGGGCGCGGGCGACCCCCGCCCCGTCCAGCGGGCCGCGGTAGGCTCCTCCCCCGTCCAGGCCGATCACGATGGCGCCGCCGTCGGTGTTGGCCAGGGCGACGGCCGCCGCGGCGATGGCGTCCGGGTCGGGCTGGGGGAGGAAGGCCAGCAGCGCCCCCTGGCCCTCTTCGAGCGGGATGGTGTCGGTGAGCATGGCCCAAGTGTACGGCACTGCGGGGCCTTTTGCCAGGGGAATTGTGGCGGGCAGGGATGTGTAGGGGCGGGTTTCAAAACCCGCCCCTACAACGCCCGATCAAGAAACGTGAAACGGGCAGAGCAGCGCCCCGCCTACGCTTGGTCGAAATCCTCGCCGCTGCCCTCGTCGTACCCGTCGAACTCGTCGCCTAATTCGTCTTCGGGCGCGTCGTCGTACTCCTCGAATTCCTCATCGTCTTCGTAGCCGTTCTCGTCGCCGAGCAGCACGTAGTCGTCGCCAGCCAGCG
>JBBIHG010000054.1:16391-24024 GCA_037447125.1 Chloroflexota bacterium
TCGTCTTCGTAGCCGTTCTCGTCGCCGAGCAGCACGTAGTCGTCGCCAGCCAGCGCTGCGTCGCGCGCGGCGGAGCCTTCGCCGGGCGGCTCTTCCCCGCTGACCAGGGCCATGCTCACCAGCACGTCATTGTCAGGCAGGTGGATCAGCTTGACGCCGCTCGTCGCCCGCCCGTAGAGGTTGATTGAGTTGACTTCGGTGCGCAGGGCGACGCCGCCAGCGGTGATCAGGGTCAGGCTGTCGTCGGGCGAGACGACGCGCGCGCCGATGATCCGCCCGGTCTTCTGCAGATTGCGCAGTGTGTGCAGCCCGAACCCGTAGCGGCGCTGCTGGCTGTACTCGCGCAGAGGAGTGCGCTTGCCATAACCGTACTCGGTGACGACCAGCAGCGCCTTGCCCCCGTCGTCAATGACATCCACGCTGGCCACTTCGTCGTCCCCGCGCAGGCGGATGGCGCTCACGCCAGCGGCGGGGCGGCCCATCACGCGCACGTCCCCCTCGTTGAAGCGGATGCTCATGCCGTTGCGGGTGACCACGATCACGTCTTGATTGCCGGAGGAGGGGCGCACCCAGCCCAGGTAATCGTCCTCGTCCAGGCTCATGGCCATCAGGCCGTTGCTGCGCACGGCGGCGAAAGCGCTGACCGGCACGCGCTTGATGCGGCCCCGCCGCGTGCAGAGCACGAAGTAGCCCGCTGTGTCCTCGAAGGAGGGCACGGCGGCGATGGCTGTGACGTATTCCTCCGGCTGGAGAGCCAGGAAGGCGTTGATCAGCGTGCCCTTCGCGCCGCGCCCGGCTTCGGGGATCATGTAGGCGCGCTGCGAGTAGACCTTGCCCTGATCGGTGAAGAACAGCACATGGTCGAGCGATCCGGCAGCGTAGAGATGCTCGACCGAATCTTCTTCGCGGGTGGCCATGCCGGTGACGCCCTTGCCGCCGCGCCGCTGCGAGCGGTAGGCGATGACCGGCACGCGCTTGATGTAACCGCGCTCGGTCAGGCTGATCAGCACTTCTTCGTCGCGGATCAGGTCGCTGTCCACGAAGTCGGTCATCACGTCGAGCGCCAGCTCGGTGCGACGGTCGTCGCCGTACTTCTCGGCGAGCGCGTTCACGTCGTCGCGGATGAGGGCCAGAATCTTGCGCGGTGAGCGCAGCAGGTCTTCCAGATAGGCGATGTACTCGCGAATCTGGCGGTACTCGTCCTCGATCTTCTGCCGTTCCAGGGCGGCCAGGCGGCGCAACTGCATGTCGAGGATGGCGTTGGCCTGGGCCTCGCTGAGGGCGAAACGCTCCATCAACTGGGCGCGGGCGATGTCGGTGTCGTCGGCCTGGCGGATGGTGCGGATGATGTCGTCAATGCGGGCCAGCGCCCGCAGCAGCCCTTCGAGGATGTGGGCGCGGGCGCGGGCCTTGGCCAGCTCGTACTCGCTGCGGCGGCGGATGACCGTGCGGCGGTGCTCGATGTAAATCTGCAGGGCGCGGCGCAGGCTGAGCAGGCGCGGCTCGCCATCTACCAGGGCCAGCATCTGCACACCGAAGGTGCTCTGGAGCTGGGTGTACTTGAACAGCCGGTTGAGCACTGTGCGCGGCTGGGCGTTCCTCTTCAGCTCGATGACGATGGCCAGGCCGCGCCGGTCGGATTCGTCGCGCAGGTCGCTGATCATCTCCAGACGGCCGTCACGCACCAGGGCGGCGATGCGTTCCAGGATGGACGATTTGTTGACCTGGTAGGGGATCTCGGTGACGACGATGCGGAAGCGCTCGCCGCCGCGCATCTCTTGAATCTCGGCGCGGGCGCGCATGACGGTGCGCCCCTTGCCGGTGGCGTAGGCTTCCTTGAGCTCTGCCCCGCCGACGATCAGCGCGCCGGTGGGGAAGTCCGGCCCCTGGACGTAGTGCATCAGTTCATCTACGGTGATGTCGGGGATGGCGTCGTCCGGCTCGCCGGGGTGGGCGATCATACGGTCAATGATGAAGGTGATGGCGGCGGCGATCTCGCGCAGGTTGTGCGGCGGGATGTTGGTGGCCATGCCGACGGCGATGCCGCTCGTGCCGTTGATCAGCAAATTGGGCAGCCTGGCGGGCAGCACCAGCGGCTCGTTGAGCGAGGCGTCGAAGTTGGGCATGAAGTCCACCGTGTTCATGCCGATGTCTTCGATCAGTTCCTCGGCAATGGCGGCCAGCCGCGCCTCGGTGTAGCGCATGGCCGCGGGGCTGTCGCCGTCAATGCTGCCGAAGTTGCCCTGCCCGTCCACGAGCATGTAGCGCATGGAGAAGGTCTGGGCCATGCGGGCCATCGCGTCATAAACCGCCGAGTCGCCGTGGGGGTGGTACTTGCCGAGCACCTCGCCGACGATGCGGGCGGACTTCTTGTAAGCCGAGTTGGCGCGGATGCCCATGTCGTACATGGCGTAGAGGATGCGGCGGTGCACGGGCTTGAGGCCATCGCGGGCGTCGGGCAGGGCGCGGGCCACGATGACGCTCATGGCGTAGTCGAGGTACGACTCGCGCATCTCCTGGTCAATCTTGATCTGTCTGACCGTCCCGAAATCCATGGAGTCCATAGGGGTGTGTCCTGACTGGCGCAGCGCGCCGTGGACGCGCGCCGCGCGTGCAAATCAGCCGGGCGACCAGAGTGCGCGGGTCGCCCGGAGGATGTCATCTGTCCGCGTCGGGGGCCGCTGGCGGCCGGGTTGAGCTGTTGTGGGGCAGGCGTCTCGCCCCGATTGTGTTAGCTGTGTTAGCGAAGATTATAGCGCGTGGAGAGGGATTCAGGCGAATTCCTGGGGGATGGCACGACGGTGGGCCGGACGCTGGCGCCGCACCTGGCCGCCCCTGCTGTGTCTCCGGGCGTCCCTGTCCAGAGCCTATCTGGCACGCGGCCGGACGAAATTTGACAGAGCGGGCGGCCAGCGTTATAAATACTTATATTAGTCGCTTCAATATCACACAAAGGATCGGAAATGAGAACACTGAACCTCGTCGTAGCCCTTCTCATAGTCCTGAGTTTGAGCGGCATCGCCGCCGCTCAGCCGCCGTTGCCCGAGATTCCGGGGGCGACGCTCGTCGCCTCTGGGTTCAACGGCCCGCAAGGAGTCCTGGTTGACCCGGAGGGCACTGTCTGGGTCATTGACAGCGGGACGGGCGGCGACCAGACGCTGCAAGTCCAGGGCGAGACCGGTGAGCTGGAGGACGCTTCCTTGGGAATGTCCGCCCGGATCGCCAGAATCGCGCCCGATGGGACACAGACCGATGTGGTGGTGCTGCCGTCTGTAGCTCTCCCCATTGGAGAGATCGCTGGCGGCGCGCGGCTGGCGCTGCTGGACGGGACGCTCTATGCGACCATCGGCTGGTGGGCCAGTGATGGGACCCTGGAGCCGACCGCGGGCATCTTCGCCGGTGTCGTCCGCGTGGACGGGAGCGAGATCGCGCCCGTGGCTGATGCCTGGGTCTTCGAGAAGGCCAACAACCCGGATGGTTTCATTCCAGACACCCACCCCTATGGCCTGACTGCCGGGCCTGACGGCTGGCTGTGGGTCGCTGATGCCGGGGCCAATGACCTGTATCGTGTCAATCCTGAGACGGGCGAAATCGTGCTCGTGGCGGTATTCGATGCACTGCCGGGAGCGTTCCCGAATCCCGCCCGCAACGGGGCCATGGAAGCCGACCCGGTGCCGACCGCTGTGGCTTTTGACGACGAGGGCAACGCCTATGTCTCGCTGCTGAGCGGCGCGCCGTTCGTCCCTGGCAGCGCCAAAGTGCTGCGCGTCAGCGCGGACGGCACGGTGAGCGACTATGCTGTTGGCTTGACGATGCCCACCGATCTCGTGCGCGGCCCGGATGGCGAATTCTACGCGGTGCAGTTCGGTCTGTTCACTGAGGAAGGCCCCGTCTTCAACAGCGGTTCGCTGCTGCGCATCAAGGAAGGCGGCGCGTCTGAAGTGCTGGTGAGCGGTTTGCCATTCCCGACGGGAATCTCCTTTGACGGCGACGGGAACGCCTATGTTGCGGTCAACGGCGTGGGCGCGCCGGGGTCGGGCGCGGTCGTGCGCTTTGACCAGTTGACGGCGATGGCGGGTGAGCCGCTGCCGCCAGCGCAGTAGCCCTCGCCAAGGCCCTCTGGCCGCGCGCCAGACGCCCAGGAAGTCCCCCAAAAGCAGGGACGAGTGGACACGCTCGTCCCTGCTTTTCTCTGGATGGCCCCCAGGTTCCGGCCAGCGAGTGGCACGCAGCGCGCGGCTGCGGGTGACCAGCCCGGAGCTTCAGTATGAGGCCATGAGCTTCTGCGCATAAAATTCTCATGAATTCAAGTAACAAACATATTGGTGCATACTGTACGGTCAACGGGATTGTGCTATACTGAACCTGTCACAGCCTGGCGAACATGGTTCGCCTGACAGGAGGAGTATCTAGCATGAGGAAACTGTTCTATCTGCTCTTGATGGTAGTCTTGGTCATGGCCAGCAGCCTGATCGCGCACTCGCCCGCCGCCGCGTGTGTTAAGGCTACAGAATACGAGGGGTGCCCCGTGGTGGATGCTGCTGATGGGCATTACGCCGTTGCCACGCTGCCACCCATCGCTGTGTTCCGTGCCGGGGACACTATTGAGCTTTCGGCTGAGCCACTCTCGCCGGCGGCTCCTCTGGGGGCGAGTCTGGAAGATTGCTTCTCGCCCACGATCTACCTGAAGGTGGGCGGTGTTGAAGTGGACACCGCGCCGCTGCCCGGCACGCTGACCTACACCTTCAGTGAAGACACGAAACTGGATGGCTTCCCGGCAGTGGAGTGGGGAGTCCGACTTCCTCATCTGGCTCCTCAACTGGTAGAAATGCTGGCGGACTGGACTGCCTCGTGCGCCAGTGCGCCCCCGGCAGGCTGTGACGTGCTGATGAAGATCCCCAGCGCGGCGGTGGTAGGAGCGTTCGTGACCAATGCCCCCCTGTATTTTGAGCCGGGTGGGTTGGTGCAGCCGTACACAGAGATCGCGGCGGGCAGCACCGCCTGGGTGTTGGGCCAAGACGCCAGTGGGGCATACTACAAGATCATCTGGGTGTGCGACTATCTCTGGGTGCCAGTGAGCACGCTGGGACCGAACTACGACGCGCTGTGGAACGGCACACCGCTGCCAGCGGAGGTGGTGGAGTAGACGCCTCGCTCCAGACCAGAACCTGCTCGAAATGAGTGTGGGCGGATGCCTGGTAGGGTGGAGGCATCCGCCCACGAGTAGGGGGGAAGTTCGACGTTCAGCGCCCGGAACGGCTGGCCCGCTCGATGAACAGGCCCACGCCGATCAGAATGAGCAGGAGCGGGGCGGCGTTGCCCAGGTTGAGGAAACTCAGCAGGCCGATCCCGCCCACAAGCAGGGCGAGGAAGGCCCGCCGGCGCAGCCCGGGGGTCCAGACGCGCCCGCCAGACGTGTAGCGCTGCCATGTGCCGTGGCCCAGCTTGCCGCCCAGGGCGATCAGCAGCAGGCCCCACCAGTTGAGATTGAGCAGACCGATCAAGCCAACCAGCGCCGTCACCGCGCCGAAGAGCGCGCGGCTGCGCGCCGTGTCGTCCCAGACGCGCCCGGCGCGCTCGTAGCGGTTCCAGCCGTCGGCGGCCAGCCAGCCGCCCACGCCCAGCAGCAGCAGCGCCCACAGGCGCAGGTGCAGGTGCAGCACATCCCCCACGAAGACCAGCAGGCCGGCGGCGATCAGGGCCAGGCCGACCAGCGCCGTCCAGTTGCGTTCCTCGACCAGGGCGCGCAGGCTCAGCGGCGGCACCGGGCGCGAATCGCCGGGCGGCCGGGAGCCGTTGCCGGGGCCGCCCCGCCGGACCTGGGAAGGGATCGGCTCGGCGTCACCGGAGATGATGCGGGGATCGTTGGGCTGCTGGCTCATAGGGTTCGCTCTTCCTGCCGGGCCACTTGTGCTACCAGGTTTCATGGATCAATACGCACAGCGCCGGGCGCGGGTTGCGCGCACGAATTGACGCGATTCTAACGGAGGCGCTTTGCTTTCGCTGCTGCGATTCTTTACAATTTAGCTATCGGCGACCGCCCAGCGGCGACTTGCCGGTGTGCGAGGGCCAGTCTGTGCCACAATGCCCGCTTTGTCCCCACCCGCGGTCCGGCCCCGCTTTATTTGCGAACTACCATGGAGGTGAATGGTTGATGGATAAGCAGGCGTTGATCAAAGCGTTGAACGAAGACCTGGCCGGCGAACTACAGGCGATCATCCAATACCTGACCTACTCGGCCCGCGTCACCGGCCCCTGGCGCCCGCAGTTGGTGCAGTTCATGCAGACTGAGATCGCCGACGAGTTGCTGCACGCGCAGTTCCTGGCCGACAAGATTGCCGCCCTGGGTGGCGAGCCGATCACCACGCCGCGCCCCGTGCCACCGGCGGCGACCCCGCGCGATATGCTGAAGGCGATTCTGGAAGCTGAGTTGCAGGCGGGCCGCGACTACACCGAGCGGGCCAGGCAGGCCGATGAGTTCGGAGACAAGGGCCTGGTTGTCGCGCTTGAGGACATGGTGCGCGACGAGACTGGTCACGCTGAAGAGACGGCCAAGCTGCTGAAGAACTGGGAGTAAGCTGGTAAGCCGCGATCGCGCCGATGCAAGCGTGAACGCGGAGAGTCGGGAGTCCTGAGTCCGGAGCTGCATCGGGGATGCGTTCTGCGCCCCTGGTGATGGCTCCTTGCTCACGACTCCTGACTCATGACTCCTCACTGTACCCCGCCGGGCGGATGTAGCGCACGCGCAGATGATCGGCCAGCGCCTCTTTCAGCGCGTCCTTCATGATGTTGCCCGACACATGCAGCAACGTATCGCCATACTGCGGGTCAATGCCCATCGTCGCCTGGCACGGGTAGTGGTGGTGGTGCAGGCCGCCCGCCTCGACCGCGCCATCAACGGGCGTCCCGGCGAGTCGCTCCGCGACGTAGCGCGCGCAGCCGCAGCAGGCATCGCGCGTCACTTCCAGGGCGACGATCTGGCGCGTCCCCGGGTCCACTTCGGCGCGGAAAGCGGGCGCGCCAAAGTGCCGGGCGAAGGCGCGGATGAGCGGGTCGCCGTAGGGCTGCTTGAGGCGCAGAGCGTTATAGTGCGTCTCGGTCAGCGAGCAGAAGGGCATGGGCGTCACGCAGGCGACGCCCATCCGCCCCAGCCACTCGCGCAGCTGGCGGGCCAGGCCCACTGGCAGCCAGGCGACGTTATCTATGGGGGCGATCACGGCCCGCGCGCCGGTCATGCGGGCGATGTCGGGGATCAGCTCGGCGACGCCCTTGACTTCGGCCAGAGAGAGGATCAGGTCGCAGGGCGGCAGCGCCTCGGGCAGGTAATCCTCGGGGTAGTCCACGACCGGCGGCAGGGCTTTGGGCGTCTCCCAGGTGAGGATCGTCCAGTCCGGCGGGGCGTGCTGGCGCAGGTTTGCGACGTGTCGCCAGCCATAGTCGCCGGTGACGAGGACGAGCAGGCGCATGGGCGATCCTTTGGGTTAGACGTATGTCATAGCCGGAGTATCTGGAAGAATCTTTCGCGCTCGCGCTCATCTTCAAGGAGTGCTTGCGAGCTGTACAAGTAGGTGACGGTTTCCGTATTGATGCTCAAATCTTCCCGCGCCCGTTCCGTCATGGCGACATCCGGCAG
>JBBIHG010000055.1:0-23896 GCA_037447125.1 Chloroflexota bacterium
TTTTTTTACCCAGCGGTGCCCGCAAGGGCTGCCGTAAGGTGCGGTGCGGACGCGACCAGTTGTAGACGGTGACCGCCCACCAACCGAGAGCGAGTTTGGTATCCGGGTGGCGGGAGAAGGCCAGGGACTGGCGCACCTGGTGGGCGCTCATGCGCCGCGCCGTGCCCTTGCGCCGCTCGATAGCCGAGGTATTGGGCGTGCGGTAGCCCAGGCGTTCCAGGGCCTGCTGGACACGCTTACGAGAGCCGTGTGTGTAGCGGACATCCACCTGCGTCACCCGACCGCCTTCCCGGCGCTTGATGATCTGGACATGGGCCAAGGTGCGCGGGATACGGAAACGCACCTGAGGCAATCGCCCTCGGCTGCCCTGGCGACGCGGCTGATAAGGCTGACCGAAGATTTCGGGAAACAGGCGGGCATAGTTGGCATCGCCATCGGTCATCAAGACCAGGTCGTGGCGATTCGCCAGGCGGCTGGCCCCGGCGCTAAGCAAGCGCCGGATCAACGCCTCATCGCGCTGGCCCTGGACGTGTGAGAGGATGAACTTGCTCTGCGGGTCGATCAACTCGGCCTCCCAAGCCGGCTGTCCTTTATCAACCGCATACCCATGTCGCTCGTCCGCTTCCAGCACCTTCGCCTCAACCGCCTGCACACGTGCGTCATGTTCGTGAACCTGTGATGACAGATGGGCTACAACTCGCTAAAATCCCGCGCAGCATTGTGCAGTTGCCGCCGGGAGAGTGTCCGTGTCGGAGCTGTTCGTCAGCCGGGCCGATGGCTACGTCAGGTGGCTGCGCGAGCGCGTCGGCCCCCGGCTGATCTATCTGGTCTACGCCACCAACCTGGTCTTCGACGAGGCCGGGCGCATCCTCGTCCAGCGCCGCTACGACTTCGACTGGCTGGGCGTGCCCGGCGGCGCGCTGGAACTGGACGAGAGCATCCGCGCCTGCGCCGAGCGCGAGACGCTGGAAGAAACCGGCCTGCGCGTCGAGGTCGAGCGGCTGGTCGGCGTCTTCAGCCACCCCGACTACAACCTGCGCTATCCCAACGGCGACTGCGTCCAGCAGTGGACGGCCTGCGTCGTCTCGCGCCCGGTCGGAGGACAGATTCGCGCCGACGGCGGCGAGACGCTGGCTGTCACCTGGCTGGCGGTGGACGAAGCCCTGCCGCGCTTCCCGCCCGCCTACCGGGCGATGGTCCGCGCAGCCCTGGAGTCGCCGGGCGAAGCTGTGCTGGAGCCGGTCTACGCTGAGCCAGCCCTCACGCCCTATTACCCGCTGCTGCGTGCAGTCGTCGGGCACGCGCCGGTGATCCTGCCGGGGGCGATGGGCCTGGTGCCCAACGAGCGCGGGGAATTGCTGTGCACGCGGCGCACCGACGACGGGCTGTGGCACCCGCCGAGCGGCTACGCCGACCTGGGCGAGACGACTACGGCGACGGTCGTCCGCGAGGTGCGCGAGGAGACGGGGTTGATTGTGGAGCCGGCCCGGGTGATGGGCGTCTACAGCGAGACGCCGCTGATGCTGGCCCGCTATCCCAACGGCGACATGGTGCACAACGTGGGCATCGCCTTCGAGTGCCGCGTCACCGGCGGGGCGCTCCACGCCGATGGCGACGAAGCCAGCGCCGTGGCCTTCAAGCCGGTCGAGGAGCTGCTGGCCCAGCCGTTCGTGGGCCTCACCGACACGCCGCAGCTTCTGCGCGACTATCTGCGCCGCGACGAGTGGCCGCACTTGCGCTGATGCTCTTTGCTTTTTGGACAGGTGGGTTATTGCGCCAGACGTTTACCTCACCCCCACTCAGCGCTAACGCGCCTCGCCTCCCCCTCTCCGTGAACGGAGAGGGGGAAAAGCCGAGCGTAGCGAGGCCAGGGGGTGAGGTAAACCGGCGGCAGGCAGGTGACTCGCTCGCCGCCTGATATGCGTGAGCGCCACCGAATTGGCACAACAAGGGAACGGGTCAGGTATGGACTGGAGCAAAGAAGCGACCATCACCCTGGAGCGGCTGCTGCCGCGCGTGACACCCTTGCTGCCGGAGGGCGAGGCGCGGGACGAGTTCAGCGCGCGCCTGGCGCGGCACTTTCCGGCGATCTTCCGCCTGCTGCACGCCCTCTACGGGGCGCGCTACGACTTCTTCTATCACCTGGAGCAGATTCTGCTGGCAGCGGCCCGTCTGTATGCGGAGCGCCCCGCCGACCTTAAGGCGCTCGACCGGGCGCGCGAAGCCGATCCGCGCTGGTTCCACAGCGAGCAGATGGTCGGCGGGGTGTGCTACGTGGACCTCTTCGCCGGGAACCTGGCCGGCGTCCGCGCCAGAATCCCCTACTTCAAAGAACTGGGCCTGACCTACCTGCACCTGATGCCACTCTTCCGCTGCCCGGTAGACAACAGCGACGGCGGCTATGCCATCAGCAGCTACCGTGACGTGGACCCGCGCCTGGGCACGACCGCCGAGCTGCGCGACCTGGCCGCCGCCCTGCGCGCCGAAGGGATCAGCCTGGTGCTCGATTTCGTCTTCAACCACACGTCCGACGAGCACGACTGGGCGCTCAAGGCCCTGGCCGGCGACCCGACCTTCCAGGCGTACTACCTGATGTTCCCCGACCGGATGCTGCCCGACCAGTACGAGCGGCACCTGCGCGAGATCTTCCCGGAGCAGGCGCCGGGCAGCTTTACCTACCGCCCGGAGATGGATCGCTGGGTGTGGACGACCTTCCACAACTTCCAGTGGGACCTCAACTACGCCAACCCTGACGTGTTCCGCGCCATGCTCGGCGAGCTGCTCTTCATCGCCAACCTGGGCGTGGAAGTGCTGCGCCTGGACGCGGTGGCCTTCATCTGGAAAGAGATGGGCTCGTCCTGCGAGGGGCTGCCCCAGGTGCACACGGTCATCCAGGCGTTCAACGCCCTGGCGCGCATCGTCGCCCCGGCGCTGCTCTTCAAGTCCGAGGCCATCGTCCATCCCGACGAAGTCGCCCGCTACATCAGCCCCGACGAAGCGCCGATCTCCTACAACCCGACGCTGATGGCCCTGCTGTGGGAGTCGCTGGCGACGCGGGGCGTGGCCCTCCTGCACCACTCGATGCAGAAGCGCTTCGCCCTGCCAGCAGGCTGCACGTGGGTCAACTACGTGCGCTGTCACGACGATATCGGCTGGACGTTCGCCGACGAGGACGCCTGGGAACTGGGCATCAGCGGCTTCGATCACCGCCAGTTCCTCAACGTCTTCTACACGGGCAAGTTCCCCGGCAGTTTCGCGCGCGGGGTGCCCTTCAACTACAACCCGCGCACGCGCGATATGCGCATCTCTGGCATGTGCGCCTCGCTGGCCGGGCTGGAGCACGCTCACGAGACGGGCAACGACCGCTACCGCGAGCTGGCCCTGCGCCGCATTGAATTGATCCACGCGGTGATCCTGAGCGCGGGCGGCATCCCGCTGATCTATCTGGGCGACGAGATCGCCATGCTCAACGACTACGGCTACGCCGACGATCCCAACAAGTCGGAGGATAGCCGCTGGGTGCACCGCCGCGCCTTCGACTGGGAGCGAGCCGCCCAGCGAGGCGACTCCAGCACCGACGCCGGGCGCATCTTCGGGACGCTGCGCGCGCTGATCGCCATCCGCCAGCGGACGCCCGCCCTGGCCAACGGCGACACGCGCTTCTTCGACACGCACAACAGGCACGTGCTCGGCTATGTGCGCGGCGGGCAGGTGCTCGCCCTGGCCAACTTCTCCGAGGAGGAGCAGTCCGTCCGGCTGGGCTGGACGCCGCCAGAGCCGACCGACCTGATCACCGGCACGACCTGCCCACGCCACAAGCCGCTGACGCTGGACGCCTACCAGTTCATCTGGCTGGCGGCGGGGGCGAGTTTTGGCAAGCTGAGAGAGGCAGAAGGTGAGATATGATCAAGAAGGACTTCAATATCAACCAATTCGTGGGCAAAGACATAGAGTACGACGAAAGAGTGGCCTATCGCTATATCGAGCGATTGGTGGCGCTCTTTGAAGAATCACCCGAAGGCCAGGCGCTGCTGGCGCAAGATGAGGACGCTGACCTCTGGTGGGCCAGCACCATGCTCGAATACGCCATGACTTATGTGGGAGTCTCTCCGCCAGAGATGAGCGCGGACGATCTGCACGAAGTCCTCTTCGAGGCGTTCCCGCGCAAGGTGTCCACACCGGAAGGTTTTGACGGGGAGGAGGTCGTGCGCACGCTGCGCGCCTTCTGGAGCTTCCTCAAGCGCGAGTTTGGCCTGCCCAACGCGGATGCCTGCCTGCAATTCCTCGACGACAGAACTGCCAGGCGCATGAACAAGGAAATGAACGACCCGTCCAACTTTGGCATGGCCAAGACGGTGGTCATGATGGGCGCGGAGCGCGGGTTTGACATGACGAAGCAAGAGGATGTTGACCAGTGGATGGCGACCTTCAACGAGGAGTTTGCCAGAGGTATGGGGGCACCACCTGGGATTGAGAGGCCCTTCCCCTCGCCGGGCGAGTATGAGCTTCCAGCCAGCACCGGGGGCAGCCATCCCCATCCGCGCCGCCATGCCAGCAAAGAGCGGCGCAAGCGCAAGCTCGCCAAGCTCAGCCGCAAGAAGAGCCGCAGGAAGTGATGAAAGTCCTGGCCCTGGAAGTCGAGACGCCGGGCAGCACGGCGGAGCAGTTCGGGCCGCACCTGAAGGCCGAAGCGCGGCGCGTGTGGGAGCTTTACCAGGCGGGCACCCTGCGCGAGATTTACTTCCGCCAGGACTGGCCCGGCGCGGTGCTGATCCTTGAATGCGCGGACGCCGACGAAGCGCGCGACGTTCTGGCCACGCTGCCGCTGGTGCGGGCCGGGCTGATCGCTTTCGAGATCATCGCCTTGCGACCCTACCCCGGCCTGGCCCGCTTATTCAGTGAGGAACCGTAGAGAGGAGCTAGTGCTATGTCCCGTCAAGTGATCGCCACGCCCCGCGCGCCTGCCGCAGTAGGGGCCTACTCGCAGGCCATCGTCGCCAACGGGTTCGTCTTCGTCTCCGGGCAGCTTGGCCTGCGGCCAGAGACCAGGCAACTCGCCGGCGACACGGTCGCCGCGCAGACGGAACAGGCGCTGCTGAACATGGCCGCCATTCTGGAGGCGGCAGGCGCTGACCTGGCCCACGTGGTCAAGGCGACCGTCTACCTGGCCGACATCGCCGCCTTCAAGGAGATGAACGACGTGTACAGTGCGTTCTTCCCCGCGCAGCCGCCCGCCCGCGCCGCCTTCGCCGTGCGCGAGCTGCCACTGGGCGCGCTGGTCGAGATCGAAGCCATCGCCGTCCTGCCCGCCTGACGCCGAGAGAGGACTGAGCCTCATGCCACGTGAAGTGATCCACACCGACAAAGCGCCCGCCGCCATCGGCCCCTACTCGCAAGCGATCAGGACGGGCGACACCGTGTACGTGGCCGGTCAGGGCGGGCTGGTGCCGGAGACGATGCAGATCGCCGGGCCGACTGTCGCCGCCCAGACCGCCCAGACATTGCGCAACATCGCCACCATTCTGGAGGCGGCGGGCAGCGACCTGGCCCACGTGGTCAAAGTCAACGTCCTGCTGACCGACATCAGCACCTTCGCTGAGATGAACGAGATCTACCGCACGTTCTTCCCAGTAGACCCGCCGGCGCGCATGACCTACGCCGTGCGCGATCTGCCGCTGGGCGTGCTGGTCGAGATTGACGCCGTTGCCGTCATGCCAGACTGAGCGACCATCTGAGGTGCTGTTCCCCCCATCCCCACCCCTGAACCCACCAGAGGAGGGGAGAAAGGGGGCTGGGGGGACAAGCAGGCTGACCATTCATTCGTGGACCCCAGTCTCAGCCGACCGTTGCCAGCGCTGCCTCCGCCAGCTCACCGCTCAGTGACTGTTTCCCCGGTCGTCACCCCGTGCCTCTGCCACGCCAACAAAGGCTCCTTGAGGGCGCTTCTGAGGGCGCTCTGGGAACAAAGTACGTGGTCAACTGCGCGCAGAGCGGCTAAAACAGTGTCATGGGGTCACGGCGCGATCCGGCCAGAGGGCGCGTCCGGCCAGACTATGGCCCACCACCAGATAGCCGCGAGGGTAGCGACGCACTTTTGACCCACAAACATCCCTTCGGTTTTGTTCGCCACACGCTGCTGGCGCTCCTCGCCGGGGCGCTGATCGCCGCCGGCGCGCCGGGGATACCTCCCCTGGCGGCCATGCCCTGGCGTCAGGCGCCGCTCGCGCCGCTGGCCACGCCCGTCGCCCAGAATCCTGGCAGCGAGACGCTCAGCGAGCTGATCGAGACGGACATCCCCCCGCGCGACCGCATTGACCTGGCCCGGCGCCTGCTCGGCCTGACCGAAGTGCCCCAGCCGCCCACCGTCCCGCCGCCGGAGCTTGACCTGGGCGCTGTCTTGACCTTCTGGGCCACCAATCTCGACGAAGACTACGCCTTGCAGATTGACGCCGAGCTGCTCTACAAGACGACCCATCTGTACATGTTCGTCGAAGTGGGCCAGGCGGTTGACCTGGCGGCGCTCCAGCGCTCCGCCGACGCCTTCGAGCAGATCATCCGGCCCCGCATCCATCAGGTCTTCGGCACGGAGTGGACGCCCGGCATTGACGGCGATCCGCGCCTGTACATCCTGCACGCCTCGCGGCTGGGCAGTTGGGTGGCGGCCTACTACGGCAGCAATAGCGCCTACCCGGCGGAGGCGGTCGCCAATTCCAACCAGCGCGAGATGTTTTACGTCAACCTGGATACGATGGGCGGGGCCATCGGCACCTCTTATTACGAGGGCGTGCTCGCTCACGAGTTCCAGCACATGGTCCACTGGCACATGGACGCCAACGAGGACACCTGGCTGAACGAGGGCCTCTCTGAGCTGGCGACGCTGATCACCGGCTACGGGCCGAGCGATTTCGCCTGGTCGTTCCTGCAGTCGCCGGCGATCCAGCTCAACACCTGGCCCGAAGACAGCCGGCAGCGCGGGCAGCACTACGGGGCAGCCTTCCTCTTCACCGCCTACTTCTACCAGCGCTATGGCGAAGAAGCCACCACCGCCCTGGTCAGCAACCCCGCCAACGGCCTGACCAGCGTAGACCACACCCTGGAGGCCATCGCCGCGACCGACCCGGCGACCGGCGCGCCGGTGACCGTCGTAGCCCTCTTCGCGGACTGGCTGGCCGCCAACCTGATCGCCGACCCCGGAGCCTACGACGGGCGCTACGCCTACACGCTGGCCGATATGGATATGGTCCCGCCAGCGACCGTCAGCGAGACGCTGCCTGCTGATGATCTGCCGCGCCAGGCCGCCGCGCCGCAGTGGGGCGCCCACTACCTGTACGTGCCGGGGGGTGGGACGGAACAGCGCCTGCGCCTGACCTTCTCTGGCAGCGAGTCCGTGTCCATCGTGCCTACCGACGCTTACAGCGGCCAGTTCATGTGGTGGTCAAACCGCGCCGACGACAGCGACTCCCGCCTGACCCGCGCCTTCGACCTCAGCGGCGTCAGCGCGGCGACGCTGTTCTTCTGGACGTGGTACCAGATCGAGAACTTGTGGGACTACGCCTACGTGATGGTCTCCACCGACGACGGCGCCACCTGGACGCCGCTCGCCACCAGCCGCACGACCACCGACAACCCGCACCACAACGCCTATGGCCCGGCCTATACCGGCGCGAGCGGCGATTGGGTCGAGGAAGTAGTGGACCTGTCGCCCTATGCGGGGCGCGAAATCCTGCTGCGCTTCGAGTACATCACCGACGACGCCGTCATCCAGCCGGGCATGGTCCTTGATGACATCCGCATCCCGGAGATCGGCTATGCGGAGGATGTCGAGAGCGGCCATGGCGGCTGGGTCAGCGAGGGCTGGCTGCGCACCGACAACCGGCTCCCTCAGGAGTTTCTGGTGCTGCTGGTCCAGAGGGCGGGGGAGCCGGGAGCCAATCCAGTCCGCCGCCTGCTCGGCAGCGGCGATTCGCCGCACGGCGAATGGGAGTTCACCGTCGGTGGGGCGGCAGGCGACGCGGTGCTGGTGGTGAGCGGGTTGGCCCCGGTCACCAGCGAGCCAGCGCTGTACACGGTGGCTCTCAGCCCGCTCACCGAATGAGTCTCCAACGGGCCTAGGCTCACACGCGCCAACGGCGCGCGAGCGCGCCGTGTTTCTGTCTGCCTGCCATCCGCTGGCTATCTTTGTGATTTGTTACGTTTCCATATAGGTTTCTTAATGATCCTTTCTGGCAAGGAACAGTTAACGTAGAATAAAGGCAGTCGGAGTTGCTTCATTGTAGCGCCGTGTGGCGCAGAACGAGTCCGATACCGTGCTCGATGGGTGGGAACAGACGACGCTGGTCAGCAGGCTCAGCCGGTGGGCGCGGCTGGCGCTGGCCGTCGCCTTGACGCTGGCGGTCTGGCCCCTGGCTGCGGCCCACGCCCAGAATGGCGAGCGCGTGGAGGCGCTGACCTGGAGCGCCGCGCAGGTAGTGCCGCGCGCCTGGGGGCCGGCGGACTGGCAGGCCAACAGAGCCGCCCTGGATGCAGCGGGCGTCCTCGTGGCGCGCGACTACCAGGTGGGCGACCTCGAAGCGTTCATCCCGCTGGGCAGCCGCGACCGCCAGCCGCGCGCGTTCGCCCTGGCTTATCGCAGCAAGCACGCCTACTTCTGGTTCGAGCGCGGCCTGGTCCCCGACGGGGCCGAGTTGGAACAGGTGGCGCGCTTCTTTGACGAGCGCATCTGGCCGCTCAACACCCGCCTCTACGGCAGCGGGTGGGAGGCAAGCCGTGCCGACGAAGCGCGCATCCACATCGTCAGCCAGCGCAGCATTGGGCCGGGCATTCTGGGCGCGTTCAACCCCAACGACCTGTGCCCGCGCGCGACCTGCCCGGCCAGCAACGAGCGCGAGATCATCTACACCAGCCAGGACACGGCTCCGCTCGGCTCAACCGAGTTCCTGACCACCCTGGCTCACGAGCACCAGCATCTCATCCAGTTCTACGTGGACGGCAACGAGCGGCGCTGGCTCAACGAGGGTCTTTCGCAGCTTGCCGAGCACCTCAACGGCTTCGACCCAGGGGCCATTGGCATTGCCAATGTCAGCCGCTTCCTGGCCGCGCCCGACCACTATCTGAGCGGCTGGCTCTTTGACGACCGCGACGTGGCGCGCAACTATGGGGCGGCCTACCTGTTCCTCGTCTACCTCTACGAGCAGTTCGGGCTGGAGTTCGTCAATGCAGTGGCGACCAGCCAGCTCGACGGCCTAGCCTCGGTCCAGGCGGCGCTGGCCGGGCTGGAGGGCACGCCGGATGTGGACGCGGTCTTCGCCGACTGGATGCTGGCCAACCTGCTCGACGATCCCTACGTGGGCGCCGGGCGCTACTACTACCGCACGCTCGACCTGCCGGACGCCATCGCGCCCCAGCGCCTGAGCGTGCCGCCGGAGGGAGTGGCTCACCGCGATCAGCTCAACCAGTACGGCGCCGACTACCTGCTGCTGGACGGCCCGGCGACGTACCAGATCAGCTTCGACGGGGCCGACAAGACGACCGTGCTGGGCGTGCAGCCGCCGTCGGGCGAATGGATGTGGTGGTCCAACGATCTCAACAACAGTGCCGTCAGCCTCACCGCCGCCTTCAACCTGAGCGGACTGCACACGGCGACGCTCGCCTTCAGCGCCTGGTGGGATATCGAGCCGAAGGGCGATTGGTTCCAGGTGCTGGTATCGGAGAACGGCGGGCGCACCTGGCAACCCGTGAGCGGTCCGGCGGCGGGCAACTATCCCCAGGCGGCAGGACCGGGCTACAGCGGGCGATCCGGGTCGTGGGTTGAGGAGCGCGTGAACCTGAGCGACTTCGCCGGGAAGCGCGTGCTCGTTCGCTTCGCCTACGTGACCGACGCCGGGCGTGCGCTGAGCGGCGTGGCTCTGGACGATCTGGGCATTGTCGAGCTGGGGGAGCTGGACGACGTGGAAGCCCCGTCGTCGGTCTGGGTGGCCGATGGCTTTCTGCGCATCCGCGACCGTGTGGCCCAGGGCTGGTCGCTCGCCGTGGTGGTGCAGGCTCCGGATCAACCGGCGGCAGTTGCGACCGTGCCGCTGGACGCGCTGAACACCGGGCGCGCGACGATCACAGTGCCCGACGGCGCGACGGCGACCATCGCCGTTGGGGCGATGGCTCCCTTCACGGCCAACCCGGCCAGTTACAAGCTCAGCATCGTGCGCGCGTCCTAGCGCCGCCCTGCCGGCCCCTGCGCGCCGGTCATGGCTGCGAGCTGCGCCTCAAGCTCCGTCTGGCGCTGCGCGGCGGCCTCGCGCCCGGCCTGCAAGGCGCGCTGGTAGCGCCCGCGCAATCCCTCGCGCATGGCGTCGCCGGACCTGGGCGAGAAGAACAGCGCCACCGCCGTGCCAATCGCGCCCCCGCTCAGCACACCGCCCACAAATGCCAACGCTCGCCGCATGTCGGTTTGCTCCTGAACACCATAGCTTCGGTCATGACTCCCCACTCTCCCCCACGATTATACCTCGCCCTTGACACACTCCGCGCCCGCGCTTAGAATCTGCAATTGAAAAAGTCTTTCATTTAAGACGCCTTAACCTATCCACCATAGCGAATTCTGGTTGACGAGGCACACCGGATGGCAGCCAATTTTGACACGCTGGCCGATCATCTGCGCGAGGGCGGGCACAAGCTGACCCAGCCGCGTCGCGCCATTCTCAAGGCGCTGCTGGCAGCCTCCAGGCCGCTCTCGCCCGCCGAGATTCAGGCGCGCGGCCAGGCGTTCTGCGCCGATCTGGGCCTGGTCACCGTCTACCGCACGCTGGAGATTATGGCCGATGTGGGCATCGTGCGCCCGGTGCACGTGGTGGACGGCTGTCATGGCTATGTGCTGGCCACGCCCGGCCACACCCATCATGTGATCTGCGAACGCTGCAGCGCGGTCGTCGAGATCGCCGGCTGCGAGCTGGGCGGCTTCCTTGAGCGCGTGGCGCAGCGCACCGGCTATACGATCACCGGGCACTGGCTGGAGATCGCGGGTCTCTGTGCTGACTGCCAGCAGCAACATGAGCTATGACCGACAAGGAGACAACAAGACCATGAAGACCCATCGCATTCTCGCTTCTGCTTTGTTCGGTGCCTTTCTTGCCGTCATGGTGTTGGGCGGGCTGGCCAGTGCATCCGCTTCGGCACAGGCCGACCGCCTGCGCGTGGTCGCCAGCTTCAGCATCCTGGCCGATGTGGTGGGCCAGGTGGCCGGGGACGCTGCCGAAGTCGAGACGCTGATCCCGGTGGGCGCCAACCCGCACGCCTACGAGCCGTCGGCGCGGGACGTGGTGCGCCTGAGCGAGGCCGATGCCGTCTTCGTGATCGGGCTGAACTACGAAGAGAGGCTGCTCGATGTCGTGCGCGAGGCAAGCGGCGGCACTGTCTACGAGCTGTGGGGCTGCCTGCCGATCCGCCCGGTGATGGCCGGGCTGGACGAGCACGGCGACGAACATGGTGACGCGGACGAGCATGCGGACGAGGCACCGTCCGAGAGCGACCTCGGCAACACGCTCGAAGTTCTGTGCGCGGAGCACGAGGCGGCGGTACGCGCGGCCTTCGGGCTGGAGGCGCTGGCCCTGCCCGGCGCGGTGACGCGCGCTGACACGGCCTACTTCGATACGCTGGCCGAGGTAGACCCCCACGTGTGGACCGACCCGGTCAACGTCGGCCTGTGGACGCTGATGATCCGCGACATGCTCAGCGCCGAAGACCCGGCCAACGCCCCCATCTATGCCGCCAACGCCGAAACGTATCTTGAGGAATTGGCCGCGCTGCACGCTGAGATCGCCGCGCAGATGGCCACACTGCCCGCCGAGCGCCGTTACATCGTCACCAATCACCTGGCCTTCAACTACCTGGCCGCCCGCTATGGCCTGACGCTGGTCGGCGTGGTCATCCCCGGCGGCGGCACGTCGTCCGAGCCGTCGGTGCGCGAGGTGCTGGCCCTGATCGAGACCATCCGGGGCTACGGCGTGCCGGCCATCTTCACCGAGACGACCGTCAGCGAGACCCTGGCCCAGCAGATCGCCGACGAGTCCGGGGCGGCGCTGGTGCGGCTCTACACCGGCTCGCTCAGTGAGCCGGGCGGCCCGGCGGATACCTACCTGGCCTACATGCGCTTCAAC
Organism: Chloroflexota bacterium; assembly: GCA_037447125.1. Taxonomy (GTDB): domain Bacteria; phylum Chloroflexota; class Anaerolineae; order Aggregatilineales; family Aggregatilineaceae; genus UBA2029. The sequence continues at coordinate 12,150 of JBBIHG010000055.1, forward strand.
GCCGCGCAGATCGTCGCGGCGCTGCGATAGCGGCCCATCGTCGAACTGAGACCTGCGAGCACTCTCATGGGCATCCCGCTGCGCTCCCCGCGCTCCACCGCGAACACCCCCACCGGCTGCGACGATCCGGAGCAGGTGATGACCGTGCGCGATCTGGCGTCCGGCTACAACGGCCAGCCGGCCATCAGCGCCCTCACCTTCGAGGTCTACGCGGGCGAGCGGATCGGCATCGTCGGGCCGAACGGGGCGGGCAAGTCCACCCTGTTCAAGGCGCTGGTGGGGCTGCTGCCGCACCAGGGGGCCATCTCCATCCTGGGCGCGTCGTGCCGCGACAGTCATGGCATGATCGGCTATGTGCCGCAGTACGAGGCGATTGACTGGCGCTTCCCGGCGACGGTGTGGGATGTGGTCATGATGGGCCGCGCCCGGCAGATCGGCTACATCCTGCCGCCGCGCAAGCGCGACCGCATGGCCGTACGCGAGGCGCTGGAGCGGGTGGGCATGTGGGCACTGCGCAAGCGACAGATCGGCGAGCTGAGCGGCGGGCAGCGGCGGCGCGTCTTTGTGGCGCGGGCCCTGGCCCAGCGCGCGCGCGTGCTGCTGCTGGATGAGCCGTTCAGCGGCGTGGACGCGGCGGCAGAGACGGACATCTTCCAGGTGCTCGACGTGCTGCGCGACGAGGGCGTGGCCGTGCTGCTGGCTACCCACAACTTGGTGCAGGCGGCAACGCATTACGATAAACTGATGCTGCTCAACGGCGGGCGGGTGATCGCCTACGGGCCGCCGGTGCAGGTCTACACGCCGGACAATCTGGCGGCGACCTTCGGGGATCGCATCGCGCTGGTCCGCGACGGCGACCGTTACCTGATCATCCCCGACCAGCCGTGCCACGAGCATCACGACGAGACACACTCACACCATCACTCGCACAGGATAGCATCATGACCCGACCCCTGATCTTGCTCTGCAACGATGACGGCATCGCCTCGCCTGGCCTGGCCGCCGCCGCCGCCGCGCTCGCCCCGCTGGGCGACCTGCTGATCGTCGCCCCCAGCCAGCAGCAGTCCGGCATGGGCCGCAGCTTCCCCAAGTTCAACGACGGGCGGCTCTTCCCGGCGACGGTGCGTCACAATGGCCAGGTCTGGCCCGGCTATGGGGCCAATGCCTCGCCCGCGCAGGCCGTTGACCACGCCGTGCTGGAGCTGGCCGGCCGGATGCCCGCGCTGGCCGTGTCTGGCATCAACTACGGCGAGAACGTCAGCACCAGCGTCACCGGCTCCGGCACGGTGGGCGCGGCGATGGAAGCGGCTTCGTTCGGCATCCCGGCGCTGGCCGTCTCGCTCGAAACAGACTCCGCCCTGCATCACGCCTACGACGACTCGGTGGACTTCAGCGCGGCGATCTACTTCACCCGGCTGTTCGCCGAGCGCTGGCTGCACGCCGAGCGTCCGCCGGACGTGGACGTGCTGAAGATTGACATTCCCGCCAGCGCCACGCCGGCCACTCCCTGGCGGCTGGCCCGGCTGGAGCGCGCCCAGTATTTCGTGCCGCTGCCGCCGCTGCGGCGTCGCCTGGAAGACGAAGGGCGCATCGGCTATGCCTTCAACGAGCGGGCGATCATGGACAAGCAGTCCGACGCGGCGCTGGTGCGGGCGGGCATTGTCGCCGTGACGCCGCTGACGCTGGACATGACCGCGCGCGTCGCGCCGGAGGTCATGCAGCGGCTGCTGGGCACAGGAGACGGGCAGCGGCCATGATCGGAGCGGGTGCGCTGACGCCCTGGCTGGCCTCCACCAGCCTGTGGGACGCGCTGCGTCACGGCTGGGCGACCCTGCTGCTCAACCTGGACAGGCTGCTGCTCGCCCCGCTGGAATACCCGCTGCTGGCGCGCAGCATGGGGGCAGCCATCGTCGTCGGGATCGTCAGCGGCGTGCTGGGTACCTTCGTCGTCGTGCGCGGCATGGCCTTCTTCGGCGACGCGCTGGCCCACGCTATCCTGCCCGGCGTGGCCTTCGTCTACCAGCGCGCCAACGGCAAGACGGACGATCTGTTCTGGGGCGGGCTGGTGGCGGGCCTGCTCAGCGCGCTGGGCATCGGCTATCTGACCCGTCACGAGAAGATCAAGGAAGACACAGCCATCGGTGTCGTCTTCGCGGCCATGTTCGCGCTGGGCATCGCCATGATCTCGCGCATTGACAACTACGCCGGCGACCTGTCGCACATCCTCTTCGGGCAGATTCTCGGCGTGTCGCCGGGCGATCTGCGCCTGATCCTCATCTTCGGCGCGGTGGTGTTGGGCGTAGTGGCCCTGCTCTTCAAGGAGTTCATGATCATCTCCTTCGACCCCACCCTGGCCCAGACGCTGCGCCTGCCAGCCGAGCGGCTGCGCCTGCTGCTGCTGGTGCTGATCGCGCTGACCATCGTCGTCTCGCTGCAAACGGTCGGGATCGCGCTGATGGTGGCCTTGCTGGTCACGCCCGCCGCAACGGCCCACCTGATGAGCAAGCGCTTGCTGCCGATGATGCTCATCGCGGCGTTGATCGGCGCGGCGTCGAGCATCATCGGCTTCTACGTGTCCTACCACCAGGACGTGGCCACCGGCCCGGCGATTGTGCTCACGGCGACGGCGCTCTTTGTCTTCGTCTTCGCCGAGCAGCAGATCGGCGGGGCCATCGGGCAGGCATTCCCCCGCCTGCGCAGCCGGACGCATCTCAGTTCTGGGGCAACACATCACCGCAGAGACGCAGAGAGTGCGGAGAAAAGCGAAGAATCTGCATAGTCCTCCTTAAGAGTCTCCTCTGCGTCCTCTGCGGTTCAAGAATCTCGTCCCCTGATGAAACACACCCCAGACCGCTCCGCCCGCTGACACCGCCCGCGAAAACGTGGCATAATAGGCAGGGTGCTGCGTGGGGGGCGCAACGCGGCCCTGCCCGCTGCGTATACCCTAGCAGAACACTGCCGGGCAGCCTGCGCGCCCCGGCTCTCCTGGGCCGGAAAAGGAGCCGGAACGATGGACTTTGGACGCGCCCTCAGCTTCCCCTTCGACGACGAGGAATGGCCGGTGAAGGTCATCCTCGGCACGCTGCTGTCGCTCGTGCCGTTCTTCGCCCAGGGGTACCAGGTCCGCGTGGCGCGGGGCGTCGTCCGCGGCGAGAGGCGCCCGCTGCCGGCCAGTCACCGGCTGAGCCAGGTCTTCATGGACGGGGTGGTGATGGCCGCCGCCGCCTTCATCTACTTCCTGCCGCTGGTGCTGATCGGCTGCGTGATCGCGCTGCCGGCCATTTTGACCGATGGCAGCGCGCTGGGCGGGCTGCTGGCCATCTGCGTGACTTGCTGCGTCGTCCTGCTGGCCTTGCTCTACGCCATCCCGGCGCTGATGCTCACCTACATGGGCATGATCCGCTATGCCGAGACCGGGGACTTCGCCGAGTATTTTCGCGTCGGGGCGCTGATCCGCGACACGCGGCAGAACGCGGGCGTGCTGGTCGTGCTGGTGATGTACGTTTTCTTGTTTGGGCTGCTGGCCGCGCTGGTCGCGCCCTTTGTGGCCGTGCTCATCGTGGGCGTGCCGCTGGTCAACTTCTACTTTCATGTGGCGTCGGGCCACCTGATCGGCCAGGCCGGGCGCATGATCCTGCTGGAGCACTGAAAGTGATGGTGGTAGGTTTTTGGTTTTTGGTATTTGGTGGTTGGTTGTTGGTCGAACATACCCTGACCGGAGCCGCCTTCACCAATAACCACTAACCAAGAACCAAGAACCATCCTTCCACGCGGATACCGTTGAGGAGAGAGCCATGGGCGACACGGTGCGCATTCTGGCCACGACGATCATCTGGGTCGCCCTGCTGATCCTGCTGGGCGGGCTGTTCACCACGCCGGTCGGCGCCATGTCCAACGCCAACAGCGCTGCCATTGTGGGCGTGGCCCTGGTGCTGGGCGTGATGGCGATGTTGATCACGAGTGTGATCTGGCTGGGCGGGATCGTGCCGCGCCGCGCCGATGCCGACGATCGCGTCCTGCGTGGCAAACGAAAGCGCCTGCAAGGGGATCGCGTCGCCCGCTTGCTGGACGAGCTCAGTGATGAGGAAGTCTACGAGTTGGAGGCGCTGCTGCTGCACGAGGCCCGCGCCGAGCGCGAGTCCGCCGCGCGCCGGGGCGACCAATAGCCAGGGCAGCGAATCGCCATGCCGCACATCATTGACGAAGCCGAAGCGACACTGCACCAGCGCGGATTCAAGGTCACGCCGCAGCGCACGCTGCTGCTGCAGGTGCTGGCCGCGCAGTCGTCGCACCTGGACGCCGAGGAAATCTACGCCCTGGCGCACGCTCAGGACGCCAGCATCAGCCTGGCGACCGTCTACCGGGCGCTCAATCTGTACACCGAGCTAGGATTGGTAGATCGCCGCTACGTGGAGCCGGAGCATCGCCGCGAGGTGTATCGCCTGGCCGACGGCCCGGAGCAGCACTACCTGACCTGCCTGCGTTGCGGGACGCGCGTGCTGATCGCCACCGATCTGCTCAACAACATGGCCCGCGAGCTGGTGCGCCGCAAGGGGGTCAGCGTGACCAGCGCCTGCGCCTGCTTCACCGGCTACTGCCCTGCCTGCACCGCCGCCCTCCAGCGCGAGGGGAAGCTCTAGCGGCGCTTGTTGCAGTGGATTGCGCCCGCAAAGAGTCTACATCGCACCCTCGCGCGCCTGGCGGGCGATCTCCTGACGCAGCGAGTCTATGAGCCTGAATTGGCCTGTCGCACTATCACGATAATACCAGTGTGTCCACCCGTTACAGGATGGGGCGTTTTTCAGGCGCGCGCTGATCTGGTGAATCGAGCCTGAGTGCCCGTTGGCCTGTAGCCGCCCGTCTTCCAGGATGATGGCCCGGTGATTGGTCCGCTCCAGGTATAGCTCCTGCCCTGCTCGGAGGTAACCTCGTTCGAGGAGCATCTTGAAGGGCACGCGCGCCGCGTTTTTCCGGGATGATGTGTCTAGGAGAGGGTCGGTCGGACTGAGAGGCTTGACCGCCTCTACACGTTTTCTCGCCGCCTGGAAATAGACCTCATCACGTTCGATCCCCAGCCAGTGACGATGCAGCAGCCTGGCGACTGCCGCCGTTGTACCGGTACCGACGAAAGGATCAAGAACCAAGTCGCCTGGAAGGCTGCTGGCCAGGATGATGCGCTTGAGCAACTCCTCCGGCTTCTGGGTCGAGTGTAGCTTTCTGCCAGCCTCGTCTCTCAGGCGCTCCTCACCGCCACAGACGTTGATCGGCCAGACGCTCCCCAGTTGCTTACCCTCGTTGAACTGCTTCATCGCGTGGTGGTTGAAGGTGTAGCGCGCGCCCTGGCTGTGCTGCGCCCAGATCACGAACTCAACGTCGTTCTTCAGGCGCGTGCCGCGAAAGTTGGGCATGGCATTCGGCTTGTACCAGGTCACGGTGTTCAGAATCCAGAAGCCGAGGTCTTGCAGGATGGCCCCCACGCGGAAGATGTTGTGGTAGGTGCCCGAAATCCAGATCGTCGCCGTCTCTTTCATGACCTCGCGGACGGCCAGCAGCCAGGCGCGGGTGAACGCATCGTAGGCGTCGAAGCCGTCGAACTGATCCCAGGCGTCGTCTACGGCGTCCACGCGGGTCAGGTTAGGCCGCCAGAGTTCCTGCTGCAATTGCAGGTTGTACGGCGGGTCGGCGAAGACCAGGTCTACGCTGCGAGGGGGCAGCGTGGGCAGGATGTCCAGCGCATCGCCGAGAAGAATTGTGTCCAGGAAGGGGTTGTCGGCCATCGCATCGCTCGCCGCGCCGTCCTGGGCGCGCAGTACAACCAGACTCAATGAGCGACTCATAATAAAGACACGTCATGAGTCATACCCATTCTAAACCATTTCCGTATAGAAGGGAACTGGTCGCGCGGCAGGGCGCATTTCACGATAGGGGTGAAGTGCCTGAACCGCAGAGACGCAGAGGACGCGGAGAATGGCAAAGAGACTCTTTAGCTTTTCTCTGCGCTCTCTGCGCCTCTGCGGTGATGCTTTGCTCCACAATCCGCCCACGCCCCGCAACTCCGCCCTCAACAGCCGGGGGCGCGTGTGGTATAATCGCCGCACAGCAACAACGACGATTCCAGGCCCCCAGTGGGGCCTTTGTGTGAGGGATTGACTGCATGGCGGACAGGACGCTGCTCGACAAGCTGGCCGGCATCGAGGCGCGCTACGACGAACTGGAGCGCCTGATCGCGGACCCGGCTAACGTCAGCGACTACGAGAAGGTAGCCGAGTACGCGCAGGAGCGCGCCGAGATCGCTGACATCGTGAGTACGGCGCGCCAGTACCGCGCGGCGCTCGATAACCTGGAACAGGCCGAGGCGCTGCTGGGTGACCCGGACATGGCCGGCCTGGCCCGCGAGGAAGCCGACCGGCTGTACGGGGAAGTGCCCGCGCTGGAAGAGCGGCTGCGGCGGATGCTGCTGCCCAAAGACCCGCGCGACGCCAAGAACGTCATCGTCGAGATTCGCGCCGGGGCGGGCGGCGACGAGGCGGGCATCTTCGCCGCCAACCTGTTCCGCATGTACTCGCGCTACGCTGAAGATCACGGCTGGAAGGTCGAGGTGGTCAGCGCGCACGAGACGGGCGTCGGCGGCTATAAGGAGATCATCTTCGAGGTGCGCGGGGCGGGGGCCTTCTCGCGGCTGAAATACGAGAGCGGCGTGCACCGCGTGCAGCGCGTGCCGGTCACCGAGAGCCAGGGGCGCATCCACACCTCAACGGCCACTGTCGCCGTGCTGGCCGAAATGGACGAAGTGGACGTTGAGATCGATCCGCGCGACCTGCAGATTGACACCTACCGCTCGGCAGGCGCGGGCGGCCAGAACGTGCAGAAGAACGAGACGGCCATCCGCATCACCCACCTGCCGACGGGCATCGTCGTCGCCTGCCAGGACGAGCGCAGCCAGCTTCAGAACAAGCTGCGGGCGATGGCCGTGCTGCGCGCCAAGCTCTACGACATGGAGCAGGAGCGGCTGCGCGACGAGCAGGACGCCGCGCGACGCAGCCAGGTCGGCTCCGGCGACCGCAGCGAGAAGATTCGCACCTACAACTTCCCGCAGAACCGCGTGACCGATCACCGTATCAACGTGTCGAGCTACAACCTGCCGGCCGTGCTCGACGGGCGGCTCGATGAGTTCATTGACGAGCTGGCCACGCGCGAAGAAGCCGAGCGGTTGCAGGCCATCGGCGTGTGAGGGGTGGTTGGTGATTGGTTGTTGGTCATCGTTTTTCAGTTGTCTGTGATCAGAAGGTGTGTGAGGTCGAAAGCTCGGAGTTGTAAGTCAGGAGGCCGGAGCATAGTCTTCTGACTCAAGACTCCCCAACCACTGAGCGTGTCTGTTAAGTCGTTCCCCCACCCCTAACCCCTCCCCCACGCTGCGCGGAGGGAGGGGAACATACCGGCTGCTCTGCTCCCCTTCCCTCATTTTGGGGGAAGGGGCCGGGGGATGGGGGCTTTTACAGACACGCTCTGACCACTGATAACCGATCACTGACCACCAATGACCAATAACCAACAACCAACCACTCCACTCACCACCATCGCCGGGGCGCTGGCCTGGGCGCGCGCTGCCCTCAGCGGGGCCGCCGGCTCCGAGCCGCTCGACGCGCCGCTGCTGCTGGCTCACGTCCTGGGCTGCGAGCGGGCCGCCCTGCTTGCCCACCCGGAGCACCCGCTGACTCCCGCCCAGTCCGTCGCCCTGCGCGCCCTGGTGGAGCGCCGCGCCGATGGCGTCCCCCTCGCCTACCTGACCGGCGAGCGCGCCTTCTTCGACCTGACGCTGATCGTCACGCCGGACGTGCTCATCCCCCGCCCGGAGACGGAGCACCTGGTTGAGCGGGCGCTGGCCTGGGCGCGGACGCGGGAGGGAACGCCGCGCATCGCCGACGTGGGCACCGGGAGCGGAGCCATCGCCGTGACCCTGGCCCGCCACCTGCCGGGGGCGCAGGTCTGGGCGCTGGACGCTTCGCGGGCGGCGCTCGACCTAGCCCGTCTTAACGTTACGCGCTATGATCTGGCGCAGCGCGTGCGTTTTGTGCAGGCGGACTTGCTGGGGCCGCTGCTGGGGGCGCGCGGCGCCTTTGACCTGATCGTGGCCAACCTGCCGTATGTGCCCTCGAGCGCGCTGGGGACACTGCCTGTGAGCCGCCACGAGCCGCGCCTGGCCCTCGACGGCGGGCCGGACGGCCTGGCCGTGATCCGGCGGCTGCTGGCCCAGGTGCCGCGCGTCCTGGCGGCTGACGGGCTGCTGCTGCTGGAGATCGAGGCGACGCAGGGGGAGCGGGCGGCGGCGCTGGCGGCGGGAGCATTGCCCGGCGCGCGGGTGACGGTGCACGCCGATTACGCGGGCCACGACCGTGTGGTCAGCGCAGACTGGGGGGTGCGTGCAAAGGTTGACAGCGACTCGCTGGACGCAGGGCATTGACCTCACCCCCAGCCCCGCTACGCTCGGCTTGCCCCCTCTCCGCCGGCGGAGGGGGGCGGCGAGGCGCGTTAGCGCCGAGCGGGGGTGAGGTAAACCAGGGCGCAGCAGAGCAACTGCCCCTACCTGACAGGTTTTTTGCACGCACCCGACTGGAGGGCTAGATGGGGCGCATCATCCCACTTGATCACGCGGACACGGCCCTGATCGCGGCGGCGACCGTCGCGCGCGGCGAGCTGATCGTGCTGCCGACTGACACCGTCTACGGCCTCGGGGCACGCATTGACGAGACGGCCATTGACCGGCTGTTCGTCGCCAAGCGCCGCCCGGCGGAGCGAGCGATCCCTGTGCTGCTGGCCGATGTCGAGGACGCGCTGCGCGTCGCCCGCGAATTTCCCGCCCCGGCGCGGCGGCTGGCCGAAGCCTTCTGGCCCGGCCCGCTGACGCTGGCCCTGCCCAAGCGCGACGACCTGCCCCCTAATCTCTCAACGCTGCCGACGGTCGGCGTGCGCGTGCCAGACCTGCCCCAGACGCGGGTCATCCTGGCGGCGGCGGGCGGCGCACTGGCCGTGACCAGCGCCAACCGCTCCGATCAGCCCCCGGCCTGCACCATCCAGGCGGCGATGCGCTACCTGGGCGACGCCGTCGCGCTGTACGTGGACGGCGGGATGTGCCTGGGCGGGGTGCCCTCAACAGTCGTCACCTTCGAAGATGGCGAACTGCGTATCGTGCGCCCCGGCCCGCTCAGCGAGGATGCCCTGCGCGCGGCGTTGGGGTGAGCGGCGGTCAGCGGGCGGCGGTCAGCGGGCAGCGGTCAGCCGTCAGCGGTCAGCCATCAGCGGTGAGCGAATAGCGGGGCGATATGTGGTAGGTCATGCCGTGCGCGCCCAGCAGAATGCGACTGAACTCATCTACACCCCGGTCGTCACGTCTTGCGGCAGCTCGGACAGGTCACCACGTGATCGTGGCAATCCACACGCCGATCTCCGCGCGACCGGTGTCTTTCGGCGTCGCGTTGTGGTAGACGTAGAACGTGTTTTCATCCAGCATGACAATCGAGTCGGGATAGACCTCCTCATACTCCAAGACTGAGTAGGACAGCAGCGACGTCTCGCCGTAGCGGGTCCAGGCGATGCCATCTGGCGACCAGGCCAGGCCAATCCCATGCTCCGTTCTCATACCGCCAAACGCGCCGTAGACCATGATCCAGCCACGCTCGCTGGCGTAGACCGTTGGCGAGAACACGCCGCCCTGGTCCCAGGTACCCATGTCGCCCTTGACGAACACAGGATCGCTCGTGGCGAGGCGTTTCAGAGTTGTCGCCGGGTCATCATACTTGGTCCAGGTCAGTCCGTCCGAGGATACAGCGCGCCCGATCATGTACGGTTCAGCCTGATAGTAGATCACGTATTCATCTGCCGCACGCAGCGCCGACACCAGATGCGGCCCCTGTGCGTCCCACACCAGGCCAGCGCCGGACTCCACCAGCGGCGTAGGATCGACGGTCCAGGGACCGGTGGGGGCGGGCGCTGTCGCGCGCACAATCGGCGAGTGCTGCGGGGGATCTGGGATCGGATTGAGGAACAGCATCCAGGTGTCACCGTCCACCACCGGCACAGCAAAGGTGGTTCCCGAAGGCGCAAAGGCGGCGTCCAGAGTCAGCACCGGGTTGCCTTCGTACTTGATCCAGCTCAGACCATCCTGTGAGGTGGCGTACCCAATCGCGCCCGGTTCTCCAAGCTTGGGGCCTGCACTGGCCGCGTAGAACATATGGAACAGGCCGCCGTGGACGATAGCTGCTCCGCCGCAGGTGTGCCCCGAGTCCCACGCGCCTTCTGGCCCGCGCGGGATGATGGGGTTGCCATCGTAGGGGACGAGTTCCACGAAGGCGGGGGCGGCGTTACCCTCCTGTGCACCGGCGAACGGAGCGATCGCCAGCCCCAGCGCGACGATCAGCACGACGGACACAACGTACCTGGAAAGTCGGGCGTTCATGGTGTATCCTCCTGAATGCATAGCTCGTTCAGTCGGACGGGATGTGCACGGGGGCGGGCGATTCGCTGCAGGGGGCGCCCGCCCCGCGTGTGTGCGAACTAGAAGCCGGTCGCCTCGTAGGTGATGCCGGGGAACGCGACCGCGTCCGGCGACAGCGCGGCGGCTGCTTCGGCGTCATCCTTCAGCGTCGCCAGCAGGAACGCGGTCGTGAAGTGGTTGATCAGGTCGAGCGACCGATCTATGTCCCACACGGCATCGGAGCATGCCCAGAATAGGCCCGGGTCCGTTCCCAGCATCCAGGGACTACTGTCGCATCCACCGCCGAAGATCATGTGACCAGCATCTTCGAACACGACCAGTGATTTCTGGGCGCTCGATACGTTGTCATATACCATACGGGAAAACCAGTTTCCCACGCGGGGACCGTCTCCCGATCCAGACAGGATCATCGCCGGGACAGTAATGGAGGCCAGGCCCTCTGGCCCAAATTCTGAGCCGCCTCCGGAGTGGGGCACGATCACGTCTACGCGCGGATCACTCCAGGAAGGCCACACCCCGTCAGGAAACGAGTCCAGGCGAGCCAGCTCAAGCAGTCCTTGTGTGTTGCCGAGAATTCCCGCGCAATCCATGTCATCGTAGAACTCTGGATGCTCGGCGCACAACGACTCAAGCCCTGTAAGATTCAGGCGTGCACCGGCTGCTGCAAGCGCCGCATTGCCGCCCGAGGACCATCCACTCAACCCCACCCGCTCCATATCAATCATTGCCGCGAGCGGCCCGCCCGCACTGACAAGACCTTCTGCATAGTCGAGCACCCGGGGGATATCCAAAGGGCGAAGAACAAGGGCTGGCCAGAACTCGCCATACGGGGGATCAGGGTGTGTGACAGACATCGCAACAAATCCATGAGATGCGAGGTGTTCGGTAAGGTAAGCTCCCTGCTCCCGCGTGGCCGAGAACCCGGGCGAGTAGACGAACACCGGGTATGGCGCGCCAGACAGGTCCGGCTCGGCGTCGGCCAGCGCATGGCCCAGCGTGATGGACGGCACGCCCTCCGGAACCGGGAAGAACTGAACATCAGTCGGATACTCAATGTACTCCTCGGCACCCGTGGGATTGAGGGCAGGGTACCAGATGCGCACGGGCAACGGTCGCTCGCCGTCCGGATCTATGACGGACTCGATCATTCCCACCCAATACGGCCCGTGCAGGGCACAAGGCGGCGCATCGGGGCGCAGACCGACCGCTTCCGGCTTCGGCCCCTCCTGCGCGCCGGCGAACGGAGCGATCGCCA
>JBBIHG010000056.1:0-7380 GCA_037447125.1 Chloroflexota bacterium
GCCTTGCCATCTGGTCGCCTGGGCAGGCGAGCACTCACCGTACAGGCCGCAGACGATACGCCCAATTGTACCGCTCTTCTGCCTTGATTGATAAGCCTGCGGGCCAGATTGCGTTTGACAAATTCCGTACTTAGGGAGAAAATAACGCCGCTCAGCTCTGGCACGGAATCTGGTGGTCTGCTTGTGACAAACGGGATGAACGACGAATACCCTTTATCTAGCCCTGGGCGGGCGTCCCAGGAGCTAACCCATCATAATCGAATCGCCCGCACTCTTCGGGTGTCCGGCCTCGCCCCTTCGCTCTAGCGCGCCTCCGTGACCTCCGAGAGATAGACTCATTCGGAGGCTCGCCGATGAACACCTCTATCCGGCTCAGTCGCCTGGCTTGCCAGCATGATGCGCTGGCCCCTGGTGCCCCATGCTGAGCCGGTTCTCTGGAGTCTTCCAGGTCCGGCAGCCCACGCAGCGCACCTTTGGCTGGGCGGACGCGATCGTGCTCGCCCTGGTCGCCGTGCTCATCTATGCGGGCGTGCGGCTGGCTATCGGCACTCCGGCGGAGATCAAGGGGCCAACCATCTCGCTGGAGCCGAGCGTGCTGCCTTACTACGCGGCCCGATCGCTGGGGCGCGTGGCGGCTGCGTATGTCCTGTCCTTGGCCTTCACCCTGGTCTACGGGCGTATCGCGGCGTACAACCGGCGCGCCGAGCAGGTGCTGCTGCCGCTGCTTGATGTGCTGCAAAGCGTGCCCATCCTGGCCTTTCTGCCGGTCGTTCTGTTGAGTTTGAGCGCAATTCTCCCTCAAGCCTATGCCGCCGAGCTGGCCTCGATCGTCCTGATCTTCACCAGCCAGGTTTGGAACATGGTCTTTGTCTGGTACCAGTCGCTGACCACAATTCCCGCTGAGCTCAACGAAGCCTCGACTGTCTTTCGCTTCAACACGTGGCAGCGCTTCAAGACGCTGGAGCTGCCGTTCGCTGCCATCGGCCTGCTGTGGAACAGCATGATGAGTTGGGCTGGGGGCTGGTTCTTCTTGATGGCGGCTGAGATCTTCACCGTGGGCGACCGGGATTTCCGCTTGGTGGGGCTGGGCGCCTATCTATACGAGGCGGTGAATCAGGAGGACTACAGCGCCATCGCCCGGGGTATCGCCACGCTTGTGCTGGTGATCGTGCTGCTGGACCAGTTGGTCTGGCGTCCTCTGCTGGCCTGGGCGGATCGCTTCAAGCTGGAGATGACCGAGAGTGATCGCCCACCCACCTCCTGGTTCTACAATGTGCTGCGAGCGGCACACATCCCCGCGTGGTTAGACCGGCGCGTGCGCCAGGGGCTGGCTCGTGGGCTGGAGGGTGTGTTCGCCCGCTCCAAGCTGTTCGTCGTCTGGAGCAACGGCGCCAGCCAGCAGCGCCGCCGCCCCTGGGGGACGTATCTGTTGGTGAGCGCCGCAGGGCTGGGGTTGGTCTATGGACTGCTGCAGGCTGGGCACATGCTGGCCGCTCTCCCGCCCGCGCGGTGGGCCGATGTCGGCCTGGGCGTGGCCGCCACGCTCCTGCGTGTCTTGATCGCCTTGCTGATCGCTCTGGCCTGGACGATCCCGGTTGGCGTGGCCATTGGCACCAACCCGCGTATTGCCACGCTGCTGCAGCCGGTCGTGCAGATCACGGCGTCAATCCCGGCGACGGCCTTGTTCCCGGTGATGCTGTTAGTCGTGCTTCAGTTTCCCGGCGGGCTGAATATTGCCGCCGTGCTGCTGATGATGATGGGCACGCAGTGGTATCTGCTGTTCAATATCATCGCTGGCGCTTCGGCCATCCCGCAAGACCTGAAGTTCACCAGCACCCTGCTGGGGCTGAAGCGCGCGGCGCGCTGGCGCACGCTTATTCTGCCCGCGTTGTTCCCGTACATCATCACGGGCGCGATCACCGCCAGCGGCGGCGCGTGGAATGCCAGCATCGTGGCCGAGTACTTCCAACTGGGCGACAAGACCTACCAGGTGAGGGGAGTAGGTGCCCTGATCGCTGATGCTACCGCCGAAGGCGAGTTTCACCTGCTGCTGGCGGCAACCCTCAGTATGATCCTGACCGTGGTGTCGATCAACCGCCTGTTCTGGCGGCGGCTGTACCGCCGGGCCGAAGAGCAGTATCGGATGGAGTAGATGATGACCGGACATCTCCTGGAACTCAAGGGTATCACCCAGAAGTACGGGCGTGGCGAGCGGCGCTTCACGGCCGTGGAGAACGTGAACCTGGCGATTGATGAGGGCGAGTTCGTGGCCCTGCTCGGCCCGTCCGGGTGCGGCAAGAGCACGTTGCTGCGCATCATCACCGGGCTGAACCGCGCCGTAGAGGGCCAGGTGCTGTACCGGGGACGGGTTTTGGAGGGGGTGAATCCGCACGCCACGATCGTCTTCCAGACGTTCGCGCTGTTTCCCTGGCTGACGGTGCAGAACAATGTGGAGGTCGCTCTCAAGGCGCGCGGAGTCGGGGAGGACGTGCGCGTCCGGCGCGCGGTGGAACTCCTGGACATGGTGGGCCTGGACGGGTTTGAGAGCGCCTTCCCGCGCGAGCTGTCGGGCGGGATGCGCCAGAAAGTGGGCTTTGCGCGGGCGATGGCTGTCGAGCCGGAGCTGCTCTGCCTGGACGAGGCTTTCTCTTCCCTGGATGTGCTCAGCGCCGAGGCGCTGCGCGGCGAACTGCTGGAACTGTGGATGAGCGGCTCGATGCCGACCAAGGCGATTCTGATGGTTACTCACAACATCGAGGAAGCGGTATCCATGGCTGACCGCGTGGTCGTGATGGACAAGCAGCCGGGACGAGTGATCGCCGATCGGAAGATCGCGCTGCCGCATCCGCGCCAGCGCAAGTCGCCAGAGTTCCTCGAGCTGCTGGACCGCGTATACGCCACACTGGCCGGGCAAACGCAGCCGGAGTACATCGAGCTGGGATCGGCACCGGGCGAAGCGGGCCGCACGCGCGCGCTGCCGAGCGTCTCGGTGGGCGAGCTGGCCGGGCTGCTGGAGTTTCTGGACGACATGCCCAACGACCGCATTGACGTCTACCGCCTGGAGCAGGAACTCGGCCTGGGAACCAGCGCCGTGTTGCACCTGACGGAAGCGGCGGAGCTGTTGGGCTTCGCCACGATCGCCAAAGGCGACATCACCCTCACCCCGCTCGGCGAGACGTTCGCCGAAGCCAGCATTCTGGCCCGCAAAGAGATCTTTGCCACGCGCATCCGGCGTCTGCCTATGTTCAGATGGCTGCTGGCCATGCTGGCCGCCGCCAGCAAAACGCAGCTTCACCGCGATGTGGTCCGGCTGGCGCTGGAACTGGAATTCCCGCCGGAAGATGCCGCCCAGCAGGTGGACCTGGCGATCCACTGGGGTCGCTACGCTGAACTGCTGGCCTATGATGACAGCACCGAGACGATCTTCCAGGAAATGCCCGAAGCGGTGACCGATTAGCGCCAGCGCGCCGCCGCCACGTATGATCGTCAGTCACATCGGGCGGGTCACCTTCTCCACGGGCGAGCCGGTGCGCGTGCGCACGGGGCCAGGAACCGGCAACTCGATCCTGACCTTGCTGCCGGAAGGCACGATCTTCTATGTGACAGGCGGCACTGTCTGCGGCGAGCCGTACTGGTGGTGGCCGGTGCAGACCAGCACAGGGATCATTGGCTGGATGGCTGAGGGAGTGGTGGGCAACTACTTCATCGAGCCCTGCGGGCCCTGAGAGACGGTCGCGGGGGCCTGGCACAGAGCCGCGCCCCTGCATCATTGTTTCTGGCGTGCGCGCTTACGCCCTGATCGCGGACTGAGAGCCAGCCGGCGGATGCTCTATATGCCGGCCCTAATCATGCCTCAAAGGGTGTATGGTAAGCTCCCCCTCATCCCCCGACCCCTTCTCCCTCCAGGGGGAGAAGGGGAGCAAAGCGCGGGATTTCCCCTCGCCCCGGTGAGGGAGAGGGATGCAGGGGTGAGGGGTTCCCGTACACGCTCTCAGGGCAAGGGAGATGTGTCCAACGGGACGCAATAAGGGATCGTCCCGCTGCTGTTCTCCTCCACGACCGTCGCTTCGTTGTCACACAGAATCGTGTCTGTGGCATCTATCAGTTTGATGCCCGCCACGCGGTGGTTGCGCGTCACGTTGAGGGCGAGGTAGTTGCCCGTGTTGCTGACCACGATGCCGCGATGGCCCGGCGAGTTGCCCCGGGCTTCGGTGACGTTCCCGATCACGCGCACGTAGTTGCCCATGATCACGATGTCGCCCAGGCGCGTGGCGACCGAGTTCACCCACTGCGAGTCGTAGACGGTGTTGTTGCTCACCACATGGTAGCTCCGCTCGAAGTCGGAATCGGTGGCCGCATCGTATCCGCTCACCCAGATGCCGCCTGCACCCTGGTGGATGATCGTGTTACCTTCGGCCCGGTTGAGCGACCCATTCAGGGTGATGCCCATGTCCTCCCCGTCTTCGATCCGGTTGTTGAGGATCTGGACATTCGGCCCGCCATAGATCGAGATCTGGTCGGACCAGCTTCGGCGCACCACATTGTCGCGGATTACGCTGTCGCGGAGGCCCGCCTCCGCATGGATGCCAGTGTAGTTAGGACGCCGGACCAGTACCTCATAGCGCGTGCCAGGGGGCGGGATCACCGGTTTGCCCTGCAGGTCCCACCACAAAGGCGTATTGATGCTGGTGGCGGTGTAGGGGACTTCGGACTGACCCCGGTCCCATACCGATCCCAGGATCACACCATAGGCCGTATAGGCGGAGCCTTGCCGTGGAGGTTCGCGCGGCAGACGGTCGGTGTCAGCCAGCCAGTCCTCGACGATAACCGTCTGCTCGGACTTGACGCTGGCCACCACGCCGAAGGCGCCGTCGGCGCGGATGATCTCGCCGCGCAACAGGTTGGCCGTGATGAAGCGCGCCGCCGGATCGGTCAGCGAAGTGGCGGTGAAGGTGGCCGTGCCCGCCTGTTTGACCGGCAGCACGCGCACGTTGTGGCCGACGTCGGTGGGAGAGGTGTAGAGGTCGGAGAAACTGGCGACAGTGTCAACCAGCCGGTTCGCTTCGTAGAATACGGTAGGCCCTTCGCCAGCGTACAGCTCCTTGACAAGCCACCAGCCCCCATCGAAGTAGTTGCCGGAGATGTCGAAATTCTGGGCAGGGTAGATCACGTCGGAGTCGTGCGAGTTGATGATGATGCTATCCCGCAGCCACCGAAAGCGATTATTCCGGATGATGATGTTCTCGGCATCGAGATTGCTCTGGATGCCGGTGCCTGTCGCGTTGCCGGGTGCGTAGAAGAGAGAGTCCTCGATGGTCACGTCGCGCGCGTGGTGCAGGGCTACCGCCGCCAATGAGGGCCGGAAAAACTGGCACCGGCTGATGCGGAGCGGTCCCGTCAGATGGCGACCGTCCACCACAATCGCGCTGCCCACCTGTTGCGCTTCCCCTCCATCGAAGGTGAGATCCTCCAGGGCGATGTTTCCTACCGGATAGCGAGCGTCCGTGCGCAGCAGCGCCCCTTCACCGGACATGCGCCTGATGATGGTGGTGTCGGCTGCCTCGCCGCGGAAGGTCGTGTTTGGGCGTGTGAAGATGATGGCGTTGGCACGCACCATGTAGGTTCCGGCTGGGAAGAAGAGGACACCGCCGGTTGGGGGTAGCCTGTCCTGGGCAGCCATGATGGCCGCAGTGCTGTCGCTGAGGCCGTCGCCTATAGCCCCAAAGAGCGTGATGTCGGCCATGGCGACGGTCTCTTCCATCTCGAACTGGGCAGCAGCGAGACCTGGCGAGGGCAGTGTCAGGCTCAGAATGCCGGGCACCGGGGCCGCAGCAAGCGAAGCGCAGAACAGCGTCTGCGCGCACTTTCTCAATCTTTGCCAGGTCAGCATGAAATACTCGACCCTCATCATGGAACTGAGTGTATCTGTGGCGGGCAGGGCGGCGTTGGGCGCAGCCAAGTTCTCGCGGGGCGATGCTCCGGTCAATCTAGACTCTAGCAGCAAGTGGCCTGACCAGCACGCCCGGCCTTGGGCAGCAGGCTTGGGCTGGGCCGTCAGCCCCAAGGACCAGGCAAAGAGTCGCCTGCCAGGGTCAGACAACCTGGCGGGCGACTCAGACGTTATCCAGGCGTGGAAAGCCTACTGGCCGCAGGCTCCGTGCGGCGTCAGGTAGTCGCCGCTCAGCCAGCCGCGCGTGCCATAGTAGTCCACCTCGAACCAGTTGCCCACGCGCTGGAACGCGGTCAGGGTCGCTTGGTAGGCGACCAGCCGGATGGAACGGGTGTCAGTGCCCGGCCCTTCGCGCAGATTCATCATGTAGCGCGTCGTGACCGTGCAGCCGCTGAGGGGCACTGCGACTGCGGGCGCTGGTGCCCCAGCGACCCCGTTCGGGCGCGCGAGGACAAGAGTGCCCGGCTCGTGCAGGATGACACAGCTAAAGCCGCCGAACTCCGCGACCTGGAACGCCTCGATGTCCTGCGGGACGCGCGGAGCCTGGCTGGCGCTCAGCCACAGCATACGACCAGTGCCGCGCAGACAGACGACGGCCCCACCTTCAAAGTGCGTGAGTCCGGTTGGGCTGAAGACGTCCACGGCCTGGAAGACGTTCAGATCCAGGACATTTCCAGACCCGATCTGGCCCGAATGAGTCAGCGGCCCGCCGAACCAGTTCAAGTACTGCCCGTTCTCCACCAGCGAGCGGCAGAAGACGCCGTAGCTATAGCTATCGGGGATGCTCGCGCGGATGATGCTGTCTGGCACGAAGTTCTCGTCAATGCAGCGCGGCGCGGGCGGCGGAGGCGGGTACTCTGCCGCCACCTCGTCTGGAGGCTCAGGAGGCGTGCCGATGCCCACAGTGACGCTGGCCACTGGCAGGCCGGCATATTCAGGCGCGTCGCTGGCGGTGACAGCGTGGGTGATGAGCGTCGTGAGGTAACCGCCCGCGAAGGCACCCGGCAGCGCCGCAACCGTCAGCGTCTGTGGCGTCGTGTCCGTGAAGATCAGGGTCACCGGCAAGCTCCCACCGTTGACGGTCAGCAGAGCGGGGTCGAACGTGGCCACAACCGTCACTGCGCCAGCGCTGGGCGTCGTCGCCAGGCTGACGTCGTAGGTCGCTGTCGCGGCCACATCGGGCAGCTCCAGGCTGGTGGGGGTGACCACAACCGCTGGCACGTCATTGTCGGTGACCGTCACGATGTAGGGCGGGGGCACCAGCGCCGCGTAGACCGGGTCAGCCGTCGTCACCGCGTGCGTGACGACGCAGTCGGGATGAGGCACCTCGGCGATGCCGTCATCCAGGATGGTGACGGTGACATTATCGGTGGCCGTGTTCCAGTTCGTCGCGTCGAGCACGACGGTCGGCGTGACCGAGCACTGCGCGG